>NZ_CP054258.1:1402870-2104305 GCF_024181585.1 Treponema socranskii subsp. buccale
TGTTCAACTGCGGCATGATGGCTATCGAACTCGATAAAAAATCGATAGACGATATATTCCGCACGTTTTCGGATAAAGACGCCGAATGCAAAATCGTGCAAAACGACGACGGCAGCGCAAAAGTAAAGCTGATTGCGGGAAGCCTTTCGAAAAGCTATCCGTTTACGCTCGACGGTTTTGCAAAGACACTCGTCGAAAGCGACGGGTGGATCGGCTACGCGGATAAAAAATATTGATAGGTCGAAAGTCGAGTTTGGAAGGTATCAGCTAATAACGTTGTGTTTACGGCGAGGATGACCAACGTACAATCTTTGTAGACATATGCGAACGCGGCTCTCGCAGCGGGCGCTGCGTTCGGCTTCGCCTCACTACCGAGTTTGCGTTGCAAACTCGCAGTATTTAGGGAACGGTTGTGCTTTTAAGCGCCGCTTACGCAAGCGGAACGCACAAAGTCGCACGCGTGTCTCCCGCTGCTACGCCGCATCGCGCACACGTCAAGATGTTTCGGCATACGGTCGGAACCTCGCCGTATGCACATACTAGGGAACCTCTAAAAACTGCAGTTTTTAGAGGTAACTTTGAAAAGGCGATGTTATAACTCGCGATAATACAGCGAGTTACAACTCGTCAGCATCTCGAAAAAATCGCTAAAGGTGAGTTTTTCGAGATGCCCAATTGTACTTACTTTCCAAACTCGTCCTTCAATTGGTGAACGAAACGGATGGAAAAGGGACTATCTCAAAAGGCGGTTATCTTTTCGACAACCCTGCGAGTTTTAGAAAACTCGAAATTGAACCTAATGCATTTTTAAATTCGCACGGACAGGCCGCCGTGCGAATTATTATAATATGAATCCAAAAAAATTGCTGTCAATACTTTTTTCGATTTCAGTTCTTCTTATAATGACCGCCTATGCGGGAGAAAACCTGTCGGCGAGCGATAATTCATTTGGCGGATTCGATGTATATACGTTTTCCGCGGGCGATAAGAATGCAACGTATTATCTCAATGAAAATACGCTGCATATACAAGAGCGCTCACTCGGAAGCCGTTATAACAGCTATGATCAGACAATCACATTTTCAACCGTCGAAAAGAACGGTGTACCGTATATACGATATACGGAATCCGACCGACAGTATGTTTCATCTGACAGTAAAAAATTCGAAGTAAAAAAAAACGACGGCATGGAGCGGGAAGCCGTATTTTTTAAGAACGAATATTTTTTCGTTTTGCTTAATAAAGACGGTACGTGTTTGTACGGCGCAAAAAATGCATACGATACGTGGGAATATCATGTGCACGATACCGAAGTAAAACAAAGTTCATTTTTAAAAGAAAAAACAAAAAGCTATTCGATAAACGATATGGGCTGTAATTTTCCCGAAAAACGTACGGTATGGGCCGCTCCATGGTGCGAGGGCGTACAAGGACAGGGTATCGGAGAACGGCTTGAGTTTTCATTGAAAAAAAACAATTCATATGCCGAAGTATTTGGCAAACAAAAAATATTTATTTCAATCGGCTATGTCGATTATTCCCGTCCCGATTTATACAATGCCAACTCACGGCCGAAAATACTTTCCGTCTATATAAATAATACCTTTTATAAAGATGTCCGCCTCGAAGATACGAGCGACTATCAGGATTTGCTTAAAGGCAGGACACTTGCAGCAAGCGATACGATCAAACTTGTCATAAAAGACGTATATCCGGGAGAAAAATATCAAGACACTTGTATTAACGATATTTTTATACTACCGTTAAGATAGACAAACGGAGATACAATAAAGGTGGTAATACAATGAAAAAATATGTTTACATACTTTTATATTTTATCATTGGGCAGTTGTACATATTTGCTACTCCTGAAATCGGAATTTTATATCAAACACAAGAGTTTGAATGTTTTAGATTTATTTCTGAAAATAAACTGGATGTTCGTAATTGGTTATACCAGAATAAACTGTTAAAAGACGGCACATATCATTATGAATTGAGCTATGAAGAGGGATTGCCGTATATTTTCATCAGCGGTAACGGTGTAAAGCGATATTTTCTACTGCTTTCGAATGAACAAGCTTGCTATTTTTACGATACAAAGACGGGAGAACTGGTAATTTCGGCGGAGCACACAAAAGCTGCAATAGAGCCGTTTGTTATTTATAAAAGAGATAAAATACGCGCAAGTTCGGAGCTGCGCGAAGGAAAGACTGTGTATTCGGTTGAAAACCTTTCGACCGAAATCCTGTTGCCGTGGGTACCTGCAGGCGGGAAAAACGGCATCGGCGCAACTTTGACCATACACGATATGTACGGCGAGTTTTTGATACTCGGTTCGGGTTATGTTTCGGTAAAAAACAGAGCTTTGTGGACAAAAAATGCACGGCCGAAAAAACTTAAAATTCAGTATAAAAAAACCGGTATTGTAAAATATGTCGATTTAAAAGATACGCCCGATTTACAAACGATAGTCATGTATACGGACGAAGATTATAAAAATCAAGCACGAGGTGGAGATATTGTCATAACGATCATGGACGTATATGAGGGCACTACGTATAGCGATGTATGTATCAATATTTTGGTAGAAAAGACATAAGAATGTAAAAAAAGAATCCGAGATTATGGAATATCAAACACCTGATCGGATAGTATACAGAAGCTGGAAATATAATAGAAAACACATCCTTGATAGAGTAATACTGAACGAGTTTAACCGCACAACAGAAAGAATTATTTAAAATTACAGATAGATTCGGAAAGCCCCAATGTAATGAGAGAGCGGAAACTATATCATAGAAGTGGATTTTGTAGACCGGGTACGAAATGCGCAGTCGGAAGGAGCGTTGGCGGAAGCGGGAAGTATTTTTGCCGAAGCAGCAGCTGCCGTAGGGATAACAATACTGTTTGCTTTTTTAGGCAGGCTGTCAAAAATGACAAAGGAGCGATTTAGAAACAGGAAGCAGGTTACTCAAAGAGAAATCATAGACTCGGTTGAACGGGGAAAGATAAAGCTGGAAAATAATATCCAAAGAGGAAATTACGGAGAGATGAAAATGGATATTTATTTTGAAGAACAAGGATATAAACGTATCAGCATTGATAAAGTGACGGATTTGAATGCGCCTATACACAAGGGATTGGATGGCGTGTATTATAATCAGGACGGACAACCGTCGTATATTATCGGTGAAGCCAAATACGGCAGATCGGTACTTTCAGTATTATCTGATGGGACAAAACAGATGAGCAATGACTGGATTAGTGAACGATTGGAAAGCGCAGTTGGTAAAGATGTAGCTGATAAGATTAAATTAGAAATGATTATTAATCCTGATAATGTTGGTAGACAACTTATCACAATAGATAAAAATTAAAATAGAGATAATATAGCAAGAAGGTAACGTATGATGCGAGATACTGTAAAAGATCAGAAATATTTTAAATTAAAACTTGCAGAAGAACGGGCAAGTTTAGTCACGTTCGAACAAGCTTTAAAGGATGTTATTGCATCGAGAGGAGAAAAAGATAAGGGTGTACAAAACGGGTATAGTATTATTGCGGATACATATCAAAAGATTATTAATATAATGTATTCTTTAGGATCGGATTTAAATGAAATATCGCACGAATATAATTCGTTATTGCCGTATTTTTGCAAGACATGGAATATCAATTCCGGATATATGAAATTGATTAAAATTTTATCATTAGGTGCGCTTCTTGCTATCGACAGTATGAAGATTAAACAGTTGGAAGAGAAAATTCTTGCAGAAAACGTTAATGATTTTTTGGTTGGCTTCTTATTAAAGTATCTTGATACAAGTTGGACAAGTAGCGGCAATAATTTTGTATTTGGCGGAATTTATAACGATTTAAAAATAATAATCGATGAAAAAAATCCAATTAAACAACTGCAAAAAATAGAGGTGTATCTTAAAAGTAAATGGTACAAACTGCATAAAGATTGTTCATGGTATGATACGCACAATACGGAGACGTACGTCGGCTATTGGAGTTTTGAAGCAGGTGCGGTTGTGAAGATTTTACGGTTGGATGACACGGAGCTGAAAGGGTTAAAATATTATCCGTATGATTTGGTGCATTATCGCTGAAAAAAAATAGGAAGTTACATACATGGAAGATATTGCGGATAAATATTTCGAGGCGGCAATGAAAAAGCCGCACCCGGCACCGAAAGAATACATTGCTGAGATGTTAAAGCGTGGAAGTAATTTGACAATAATCGTAGGAGACAACAAATGGAAAATAATGAAAGAAAAGGAACAGTAGAAATCGATTTAAATTCTGTGCAAAATTCTGAGGAACTTCACGACTTGTTAAAGAAAAAACTTGGTTTTCCCGATTTTTATGGCATGAATTGGAACGCATTTTGGAATGCCATAACAGGCTTGGTTGAGTTACCTGAAAAATTAATTTGTATCGGTTGGAATGATATGATCAAAAAACTACCGGAAGATGCAAAAATAATGAAATACTATTTGGATAAATATGTGGAGAACCATAATAAATATATAAAATGCATTTTTGAATACTGTTGATATTTTTTGCAGCAGAGGTTATAGATTTCTTCTGCTTGCCGTGAGTACTGTGTTTTTAGAAACGGTTACCCGCCCAAATACTGGAAAGGCCGCCCGTCTTATAAAGAAGGGCAAGTAGAAACGGTATGGAAAAATAAAGCGCATGGAAAAGATTATTTTATAAATGAAAATTCAGAACTGATAACGTGGAACAAAGATATACCTCGTAACGGGCAATGGGATATGGGGCATATAGTTGAGGATATAAACAAACCGAATATTTATGCGAGGGAATACGATAAATATCTGAGCGGCGAAATAACAGAGGACACCTTTTTAGAGTGGTATAGAAACGCTAAAAATTACGAACCGCAGCTTCCCAGATACAATAGAGGATTGAAGGAGAAAAAATGAAAAAAGAAATACAGTATGTTGCCGGTGTAAACTACGATGTAGCCGGCCTTAATACGTTGGCGGAATACGGTCCGTTTGAAGCGTTTTTAGAAAAATACGATAGGTCGAAACTCAATGAACAAGATAAATACGGATTTTCTTTACTCCATGCCGCGCTATACGGTCATAAATGGGATATCGCGGAGTTTTTGATAAATGAGGGGATAGATGTCAATCTAAAAGACAGCAGCGGCAATACCGCGCTGCATTATTTGTGCGATGATAATGATATTACTCAAGCAATCACAACGGCAAAACTGTTATTGGCGCACGGAGCGGACATCAATATTCAAAATCAAAAAGGCAGTACGGTTTTAATACTGGCAATCTTGCGGGTGCAAGGGCATGAGAATTGTTCGTTCGTTGAGTTTTTATGTCAGCAGCATCCTGATTTTACGCTCAAAAATAAAGCCGGAAAAACCGCACTTGAAATAGCGCAAATGGTCGAGGCGATTCATGAAAACTGTAAGCTATCCGAACTAATTAGAGGGTATCTCTAAAAAACAAGGGAAAAATCCATATTTTAAGAATAGGGAAAATATGATGCGGGACGGCATAAAAACGGAAGCATATTTTAATGATTTTATTAATAAAGATTCTGAACGGGTTAAAAGATTCTTATTAGACTTACAGAGCGGACAAATACGATCGGATAGGATATTGCCAGTAAAGGCATATATCCACGATTTAAAACTCGGAATACTGACGGCAAAATATTCTAAAGGAGATGAAGTATCTGCTATGAAGAGTGATTTTGTTGAATTAATGGATGATTGGGGTGAGATTTTTGAACCGGACTTTTATAATAAGAATTTAAAAATGCTTTCGTTAGCTGTCTTATTTGCTGTTGATTCTAAACGGATAAAACATATAAAAAAATATTTTGAAAAGGCGAATATCCGTGATTGGCTGTTCAGTTATTTTCTTAATTCATTTTTCGATAAAGAAACGGATATACAAGAACGGCTTTTGTTTCCCAAACATCTTAGTATACTGCGAGATGCAGTAAAGCATAAAAGTACGGAGATACTAAAAGAATATTTAAATAAACATTGGTATAATGCAGACTGCGGATGTTATGCGGCGCACAAGAGTTCTGTCAATGTTTATTACGGCTATTGGAGTTTTGAAGCAGGTGCGGTAGTGAAGATTTTACGGTTGGACGACACGGAGCTGAAAGGGGTGAAATATTATCCGTACGATTTGGTACATTATCGCTGAAAAACAATAGGAGGTTACATAATGGAAGATATTGCGGATAAATATTTTGAAGTGGCAATGAAAACGCCACGCCCGGCGCCGAAGGAATACATTGCCGAGATGTTAAAACTATGGGAAACAATAAAAGAAAATCCGGTAGAAGTAAATAATTCTTATTTAATTGTTCATGATATTGTGAAAGAAGCCCTTAAGGCGAACTTGCTGGACGTAGCGGAAAAATGGGCTGAGATCGGGATGCAGTATGAAGGAATACACAATCTCGGCGGTGAAGGAGCTTTTCAAGTAGGGGTAGTCGCCTTTGCAAAGGGGGATTTGGAAAAGGCAAAACAATATTTTAAGATGGCCAAAAAGAATTCCGGCTGGCGGAATTTTAGGAATAAGGACCCTGCGTACCGAGCACTAATCGATAAGAAAAAACAGTAATTTTTTTTACGGCGCAGAGGTTCTTGTGCCGTTCGTACAGAGCGCCAATGCTGCAAATGCCGAACAAGCGGTAATTATGAAAGCAACACGCAACACTGCACGGCCGGCACACGGCGATGCTGAGACACGGACACGTACGCTTGGCACAGTAGGCGCAGCCGGCACGGTCGAAAGCGCCTCAGAGACGGCAGTTTCCCAAACATTCACAAATGGCAAAAACGCGCAACGCACAGCAGGATACTCGCCTGCCCTCTCCGCAGCAGACAAAACTGATGAGCGAACTTGCGCATGATCCTAAAAACCTAAAACGCTTTTTAAACCGCTACGGAGATGAAGCTGCAAGCCTGATAAAACGACACGGTTACCCGCCCAAATACTGGAAAGGTCGTCCGTCTTATAAAGAAGGGCAAGTAGAAACGGTATGGAAAAATGCGCAGGAAAACCCAAAGAATTTTTGTTTTAGTAAAAATAATACGGAATATATACGTACAGAGCATGGTACAGTATCATGGAACAAAGATATACCTCGTAACGGGCAATGGGATATGGGGCATTTGGAAGATCAAAAATATTCTGATATATACGATTTCTTTATCAGAGGTGATATTTCAGAAGAGAAGTTTTTAGAGTGGTACAAAGAGGCTGGGAACTATGAACCGCAAACCATACCTTTTAATAGGGGACACAAAGGGGAATAGAAGAAGTTGGGATATATTAGTCATAAAAACAAGTAATGGTAAGGAGCAGTCAAATGACAAAGAAAATTGATTATGTAGAAGGCGTTAATTACGAAAAAGCCGGTCTCTATACCCTTGCAATGTATGGTCCGTTTGAAGCGTTTTTGGAAAAATACGATAAGTCGAAACTGAACGAACAAAATCGGTACGGATTTTCTTTATTGCATGAAGCGCTATCCGGTCATAAATGGGATATCGCGGAGTTCTTGATAAATGAGGGGATAGATATCAATCTAAAAGACAGCGGCGGCAATACCGCGCTGCATTATTTGTGCGATGATAATTCAACTGATTACGACGAGGTCTTCAAGTTGATTAAAATACTGCTTGATAAAGGTGCTGATGTTAATGAACGTAATAAGCAGCAAAGCACACCGCTCATAAAAGCTACTGCGCACTCAAACGGGCCGGGCTTTGATATTTTTAAACTGCTTTTGGAGTACAATCCCGATATTTACTGGAAGAATAAATCCGGTATGTCTTGTCTTGTGCTTGCGGAAGAAACACGAGATTTCTTTGAAGACCCCACTATATACAATTACTTAGTTGAAAAAGGGCTGGTAAAAGAATAAAGCGCATGGAAAAGATTATTTTATATAGTATTCCCTTATAAAGACAAAGAATACCGCGTAGAATTTTGGTACGGACGGTATGCCTATGGGAATGCATACGGAGCGGAGATAGGCATTTACTTTCGGACGCACCGGAAAAGCCGTACCGTGAAAAGGAAGAAGACAGCTGCTTTATTTATTACGAATGTGTCCTCGAAAGAGAACAGCTTGTAATGGAGCTGCTCATAGGAGATAAGGAAAGGAAATTCGACGATATTGTTAATATCAGCGGAATAAACGGAACTATAATCGAGCTGGATGACGGAACAGGCAAAGTTCTTGGGAACGTGCCGTATTTTCATCAAAGGGATAATAGAACCGATGAAGGAACGGGAAAGAACAGAGTGTACGGGGATGTAATGTGTCAACTGACATCTCTTGCAATGGTATTAGCCTCTAAAGGTGTAAAGCCTACGGATCCTACAAAACAGTTGGAAGATGAACTGTACGAGATTGCTAAGAAAGAAGGTTACGGATATGGACAGAAAAAAGCCCTGTGGGATAATCCAATTGAAATGTATGATGATATTCTACCAAAGAAAAATGATACTAATAATTTAGAAAGAAAAACATTAAATAATGATGTAAACTTAACGAATATTATTGATCAAATTGATTCTGGAAATCCTGTTATTTTATCATTGAATTATAAAGATAGAAATCTTAAAACCCGTGGTCATATTGTAGTGGTTATTGGATATACAGAAAAAGCATTAATAATTCATGACCCATATGGAAATCTAGAAAAGGGTAAAAATAATCAATATGGTTCGGATAAAAACGGTGCTTATGTTGAATATCCTAAAAACAAATATGATATTGGGAATCATTGGATTAGATATTTGGAGGAAAAAGATATATGAAAAAAGTATTATTTATAATTTTTATTGTTTTAATGGAGTGTAATCTTTTTTCTCAAAGAAATGATATTTCGAAAAATACTATTACAAACTATTGGACGGATATCATACATTGGAAGCAAGGGAGAAGTTCTGTTTTAATTGAAGAAACGAAAAATGAAAAAGAATATGAATGGGAAATGTTGGATGATGATGACCTTTCGACAGCTTGGGCTGAAGGGGTGAATGGAGATGGTATTGGAGAGTGGGTAATCGTTTTCATAGATGGTGATTATCAATATTTAAATTATGAAGACCATATAGAGAATTTACCAATGAATCTTACCTTGAAAATAAATAATGGATTTTGCAGGACGGAAACATTATTTAAAAATAATAATAGAGTAAAAAGAGCAAATCTAGCTATATATGAAGTACCTTTACAAGTTGGACAACATAGAACAGAGGCTATAGAAGAACCAATAAAGAGTGCTGAAATTGATATTTTTATTAATGATTCAATGAAGACACAATATTTAGAAAAAAAATTTAATTTAGTGGGAACTTATACAACAGGCAATGTATGTTTATTCCTAAAACTAACGATTTTAGAAGTCTACCCCGGAGAAAAATATGATGATACTTGTATAAGTGAACTGCATGCAACCGCGGATGTTGTTAAAGAAAAGAAACCTGAAGTTACAAAGCGGAAGAAAAGTTTTTTTCGTAAGGACAAGGAATAAGTAGAATTCTTTTTCAGTGGACATGTAGTTGTATGTATTGATTATACAGAAAAAGCATTAATAATTCATGACCCATATGGGAATCTTGAGAAAGGGACAAATTCTAATTACGGAACCGATAAAAACGGTGCTTTTATCGAATATCCTAAAAATAAATATGATATAGGAAAACGTTGGGTAAAAACAATTACATAAAAGGAGGTATGATAAAAAGGAAAACGAACAAGCGGTAATGTGATAAGCTGAAGTGATTCAGCGGAACCCAGACAATAGTTCGTCATATCTTGTAGAGGCATGACCTCTGGAAAGGAGAATGAAGAGCTTTTGCCGTATCATACGATAGTCGTAAGAGACTGAATGGGAACCTCGCAACGAAGTTTCCAGCGGAATGGAACACAGTACCGATCAGACTTTCCGCTGAAGCAAAACGGAGGTCATCATGACAGTTTACATTGGCGTTGATTTACACAAGACACAGTTTACCGTGCATGTGAGAGTTGGGGACAGAATTGAAAGTTTGTCTGAAATCAAGCAGTACCCGACTACAGCAGCCGGTTATACGAAGTTTCTTAAAAGGATTGCCGGGTACAAAGCGGTGGACTTTACAGTGAAAATCGGAGTTGAATCAACCGGAAACACAAGATTCTTTAAGAATCAGGTTGAGAAAGCCGGAGCGGAAGTGACGGTAATCAATACATTGAAGTTTAAGGTAATCAACGAATCGACGAAGAAAACCGACAAGCATGACGCTTCGACAATTTCATGGTTTCTTTCAAAGGATATGCTTCCGGAAAGCCATATCTGCAGCAAGGAAACGGAGAACCTGAGAAGGTTATTCAAATCGCGGGAAAGACTTGTTCGTTCAATTGTGGGACAAAAGAATGAGGTTCATGCGCTTCTGGTAAGCATGGGGCTTGATGATGAGCTGAGAAGCTTACAAAGTAAAAAAGGGCGCCAGAAAGTTCCGGACACCCTGTTGTCGCATAGCGACCTCGTGCTCGAAGCACAATCAGTAAAACTGATATTTCAAATCATAGAGCAGATGATAGAATCAGTCAAGATAATTGAAAAGCATTTAAGCGAATTAACAGAAGATGATGCAATGGTCAATCGTCTTATGACAATCCGAGGCTGCGGAAAAATCACGGCATGGATAATCAGGGCGTACACCGAAGATATAGGCAGGTTCGCGAATGCAAAGAAATATGCGGCCTTTTGTGGACTTGTTCCGTGGGTACAGGATTCAAACGAGAGTGTTCGTCACGGAAAGATTACGAAGCGAGGACCACAGGAATTGAGGACGGCATATGTTCAGTTGGTGTTGGGAATTCGGCGATGCAAAGATACTTGGGGATGGAGAATCATGCAACGACTGGATTATATGAAAAAGAATAAAGGCAGCGGCAAATCGATTGTTGCAGCTGCAAGGAAGATGGCGGAAATCGTGTGGGCGTTGCTCACAGAAGGACAGGACTTTGATTCAAAAAAGATGATGGGCACATATAAGCCTCTGACTCTTACCGAACAAGCCCTTGCTGCCATGAATTAAATAGCTTAGAAAGTCACCTTGTTCGTTGACTTTTTATGGGAGATTATGAAATGAAAAGAATTATTGTTTTAATGTTAGTGCTTGCTACTTATAAAGATTTATTTTCTAATGATTTATTAACAAAACAATCCGTAAATAATTATTTCACAACATTATTGGACTGGCCTGATCAGTACTGGTCGGAAGGTCGAAGTACAGCATTAATAGAAAATGGCTATGATGGGTTACATTATGAGCAAGTTAAAATTTGGGATAATGATTTATCAACCGCTTGGGTTGAAGGTGTAAAAGGTGAAGGTATAGGCGAATGGGTAATGACTCCTGTAAATGGGAATTATCAAAGTCTATACTATGATAATGAAATAGCAACGAAGAAAATCTCTTTACGATTAAATATATTTAATGGTTTTTGTAAAAATACAAGTACATTCAAGAATAATAATCGTGTAAAAAAAGCAAAAATAACATTATATGAAGTTCCCCTATGATTAGGACAACATGAAACCGTTGCTCTTGAAGAACCTTATATAACTTTTGAGACATATATAGAATTAGTTGATTCTAATACAGAACAGAAATTTTATTTTAACTTTTATCCTAAAGCCTCTTATTCAGATGGTTTTTTATGTTTGTTTATTCAGTTAACAATTCTAGAAGTCTATCCCGGAGAAAAATATAATGATACTTGCATAAGTGAACTGCACGCAACCGCGGATGTTGTAAAAGAAAAGAAACCTGAAGTTACAAAGCGGAAGAAAAGTCCTTTTCGTAAGGACAAGGAATAAGTAGAATTCTTTTTTTGTGGACATGTTGTCGTTTGTATCGGTTATACAAAAGACGTATTAATAATTCATGACCCGTATGGGAATCTTGAGAAAGGGACAAATTCTAATTACGGAACCGATAAAAACGGTGCTTTTATCGAATATCCTAAAAATAAATATGATATTGGAAAGAAATGGATACGAATTCTGGAAAAAAAGGGAGAAAACTAATGAAAAAAAAAGCTTGTATTATTATCTATCTGCAGTTATGCTCATTATTTTTTTATGCACAAAGTCAAAAAGAACTCAAACAGATTGCTAATTCTTATTATGAGACGCTGTCACAGTATTCTAATGAAGTTTGGAAAAGCGGGCGCAGTTCCGTTTTAATTGAAACCGGTTATGACAAAACACATTATGAAATTTTCAATATCTTTGATGACGATATAACGACAGCATGGGTTGAAGGAGCTTCCAATGACGGCGTTGGAGAGTATTTTTTTGCTCCTGTAAAACTTTATGGATTTGAAACGAATTATTTTTATAATAGGAAAATTAAGAATCAAGAAATCGAATTGGAAATAAATATTAATAACGGATTTTGTAAATCCAAAACAACATATAACAATAATAACAGAGTCAAAAAAGCACGCATATATGTATATGACATACCATTAATAGATGCTCAAATAGGTACTTATGTAAAAGACGATACAGTTCCTTTAGAAATCGGTGTTTATGAAATAAACCTTGAAGATACAATGACACTGCAAACATTTTTTCATAAAGTTACTTTAAAGAATACTTCGAAAGAAGGACATGTCGGTCTTTTTTTAAAATTTGAAATTCTTGAAGTATATAAAGGTGAAAAATATTCTGATACCTGCATAAGTGAATTTGCTGCATATGCGACACTGTCAAATTAAGCTTTAGACCTCCTGTTATAGTTATATGGAACCGATAAAAACGGTGCTTATGTTGAATATTCGTATGAAAAGTATGAATTGGGACGGCATTGGATAAGATACTTGGAGGTCGAAGAATGAAAATCAAATATTTTTTAATTGCTTTTATTTTTACATGTTCCTTTTCATATTCTCAGAACCCGGACATGTCTAAAGATATTGTCAATGGATATTTTCGATCTTTTCAAAGAACAATAGAACAAGAGTGGTTACAAGGTAGAAGTTCTGTTTTAATTGAGAATAATAATAAGACACTTTATGAATACCATAATATACAGGATAATGATTTATCTACGGCATGGGTTGAAGGTGTGGACGGCTCAGGAATAAACGAATGGGTTATTATCCCAATAGATTTGAACGGTTATTATTTTTCATATTCAGATGGTAATCAAAAAAAGAAATTGAATATCTCGTTAAAAATAAACAATGGGTTTTGTAAAAATGATAAAACTTATTTTTCAAATAATCGAATAAAAAAAAGTAGAATAGATATTTATGAAGTATCGATTTTAGAATTTGAAGATCAACGTGGTACGCAAGCGATAGATAGCCCAATAAATATTAGTAAAAATGAGTTTATATTTGCGGACAATTCAGAAGAACAATTATTTGATATACCGATAGAATTATCCGGCAACTTTATTAATGACGGTCATGTATGTTTATTCCTAAAACTAACGATTCTAGAAGTCTATCCCGGAGAAAAATATAATGATACTTGTATAAGTGAACTGCATGCAACCGCGGATGTTATTAAAGAAAAGAAACCTGAAGTTACAAAGCGGAAGAAAAGTTTTTTTCGTAAAGACAAAAAATAAGCGGGCGTATTTATCTTGAATAACCTAAAAAATAATAAAATCCAGACATTTCATAGCTTGTTTTCAAAAATCATGCTATCATGGTTTCGTGAGCACAAATAAAATATCGATTCGCTTTTTCAATGATCAGGAAGTGCGTGCCGTCTGGGATGAAGAGAATTCCAAATGGTGGTTCAGCGTACTTGATATTGTCGGAGTTTTAAATGAACAGAGCGAATATGAAAAGAACCGTAACTACTGGAAATACCTCAAAGCAAAGCTGAAAAAAGAAAACCCTGAGTTGGTTAGTGCTGCTACCCAACTGAAATTGACCGCTGCCGATGGGAAAAAATATAAATCGGATGTTATGGACTATAATCAAGTAATAGAGCTTGCACAAAGTTTTCCCAATAACAAATCCGCCCCCTTCATTCAGTGGTTTACCTACAGCGATGAAACGATCGACGGCAAAAGCAAAACGAAAGCCTATGCCCTTTTTGAAAGCTCGCTTTTCGACAGTATAGAATTCGGAACGGTAAACGGACTCAAGCAGATTCACGCATACCTGTTCGGCGGTCTTTACGAATTTGCAGGAAAAATACGGACAGTGGATATTTCAAAAGGCGGATTTAAATTTGCCGCTGCGGAATTTCTCCCGCAAACTTTGCACGGTATAGAAAAAATGAGCGATTCAACATTCGAACAGATTAGCGACAAATATATCGAAATGAATATCGCACACCCGTTTCGCGAAGGCAACGGAAGGACGACGAGGATATGGCTCGACTTGATGTTAAAACGCGCTCTAAAAAGATGTGTTGACTGGAGTAAAATCAACAAAAAAGACTATCTGGAAGCTATGGCTGAAAGTATAACCGATTCAAGCAAAATAAAGTCTTTATTGCAAAACGCTCTGACCGACAAAATCGCTGACAGGGAAATATTTATGAAAGGCATCGACTATTCATATTACTATGAAGAGGCGGAATAAAAGATGCGATTCCGTTTTTATAAGTCGGTATCGGCTACTCGGAGATATCGATGAGTGATACATCTTGCAGTTTTATTCGCAACTCTCGACATTCGGCCTAAAAAAATCCGTACCTACCCTCACCCGCTCTCCCGTCACGGGATTTGTAAAGTCAAGGGCGACGCATTCGAATTCGAGCGCTTCGCCTCCGAAGCCTGCGTTATACAGTTCGTCTCCGACGACGGGAAGTCCGTTCCACGCAAGATGGCAGCGCACTTGATGGCGAAAGCCCTTTGCGATCGAACACTGCGCGATGATGCCCTCCGCCGTCCGCTCGGCGATTTTTATATGCGTCGTATAAAGCGCGCTTCCCTTTTTTTTCAATGCCGCCGCGTTCGAATCTTCGGTAACGGGTCTTACGCTTTTTCTTCCCCTTCCGTATGCGCGAAAATAAGACGATGCGGAAAACTCATCTCCCGCTTTCAACGGACGCATCGAAACGGGTTTCGGAAATCCGCCGAGCTTTACCGCATTCCCCTCGTCGTCGCTGCAAAGCGCGCGGTATGTCTTTATAAAATCGCCCTTTTTTTGCGCTTCGGAAAAAAACGCATACGCTTCGTCCGTCGCCGCGATGAGCAAAAGTCCCGATGTCTGCGTGTCGAGCCGATGAATCAAACCGTATTCGCACGGCTTTTTGCCTTTGACCTTTTGCAGTTCGGGAAAGAGGGATACCGCAAGCGTTACGGCGCAGTTTTTTTCTCCTTCGAAAAGCGGAGCGGATGCCGTGCCGCGCGGTTTTTTGATTATTAAAAAAGGCGAATCGGCAGACGCTTCGCGGATCACGTCGATCCGTGCAATCGGCATGTCAGCGCTTTTTCTTTGCATGATTTTTTCCCCACACGGGCACTTCTTTCGGATAGTTTTTTTTAAGAAAAGAAAGCGTCGTTTGAAAGCGATCGGGAACGGCCGATCGAAACGTCGAAAACTTTTTTTTACCCGGCAAGCGTATCGTCAATTTTTTCGCGTGGAGCATGAGGCGAGCTTCGGGAAAAACATCGTCTTTTTTTCCGTAAACCGTATCTCCCAAAATCGGACAGCCGATGTATTTCATGTGCACTCGTATTTGATGCGTGCGCCCCGTTTTGAGACGAAGGCGCATAAGCGAATAGTTTCCGTAAGAGGCGATGCAGCGGTAAATCGTCCGCGCACTCTTTCCGTCTTCCATCTGCGTTGCGGCTTTAAAACGCTTTCTGTTTTTCGGATCGCGGATGATCTGCGTTTTGATGTCGCCTGCAAGAGCGGGCGGCCTTCCCTTTACGATCGCGATGTATTCTTTTTGTACGAAGCGGCGGGCGAACTGCTGTCCGAGCCACTCTTCGGCGTCCCTGTTTTTTGCCGTAATGATGAGTCCCGACGTATCTTTGTCGAGCCGATGTACGATGCCGGGCCTCCTCGAAGACGCGGCGAGAGACGGGGGCGTATCTTTTATGCGGGAAATCGAAGATCTTCCCCAGCGGTATAAAAGCGCGTTTACGAGCGTACCCGTCCAATTGCCCGCCGCAGGGTGCGTTACCATACCCTGCGCTTTATCGACGACGGCGACGTTTTCGTCTTCATACAGCACGCTGAGCGCGATGTTTTCCGGTGTTATGTCGTCGGGAACATTATCGTCCCATTGCACGTCGATGATATCGAGCGCTTTTACGGCGGCCGAAAGCTTGTGCTCTTTTCCGTTTACGAGGATTTCGATCGCGCAGGATTTCAATTTCGAGCGGTTCATGCCGCCGGGAAGAGAAGCGATGTATTTGTCGAGCCGGAGGCTGCCCTGGAAATCGGCGGGAACTTGTACGCTGAAAGACGGCACCGCTAGTCTCCGCTTTGCCTTTCGAGCGCAAGCTCAGAAGATGCCGCTCGCCCTTCCGCCTCGCTTACAGATTTTTCATCGGACAGCGGATTCAATTGTGCCGCATCCGATTTTTCAGATTCTCCGCTCGCATCGTTTTCCTTATCCGCACCTTCCTGCGACGCTTTTTGCGCCTCTTCATCGGGATTCTCGGCGTCGCTCCGAGTTCCGCCGGGCGGTGTCTCTCTCGGCGGCATATCGATGCGGACGGCATCTTTATCTTCGGCTATCGGCGTGACGACGATGGGCGCTTTTTCTTTTCGCTCGAGTTTTTTCTTTGCGGCTTTCCGCCTGATCACCGAAACGAGGAGGTCGGTAAGCCCGATGCCGACGCTGATACCCGCCGATGTGAGTAAAATGCCCGCCTGTTCGGCCGTCGAATAGCCGTTGCTCGCAGACGCTTTTGCAAAGGGATTCGGAAAATACGCGGAATCGAAGCCGTGCTGCGCATAGCGTGCCGACGAATACACGATCGTCGACGTAAGCGTCACAAAGGGGAGCGCGCCGAACGAAACGATTTCCGCCCTCCGCAAGTCTTTCATAAATTGAGGAAACTCATCGTCCGTATACGGAGCGGGCGTCGTATCTTTCGCTTCTTTCGCACGGCACGGAAAAACGATGACGCACAATAAAAGCAGGACTGCACATTTTTTCACGCAAAGCTTCATAACGCCGCCGTCTCCCGCTCTCCGAAAATCGCCGTCCCGATGCGCACTTCGGTCGAACCCTCTTCGATCGCGATTTTATAATCCGCCGACATTCCCATCGAAAGCGTTGTAAGATCGAAGGCGGGAAATTCTTTTTGCAGCTTTTCCGCAGCATCGCGGAGCGAAACGAAAGACTTCCTCACGGCAATTTCGTCGTCGGTAAAAGGCGCCATCGTCATAAAACCCTTCGGTACGACGTGCGGCGCATTTCCTTCGGCACAATAGCGAAGCGCTTCGTACATGAGTTCGTATGAAAGAAAGCCCGCTTTCGACGCTTCGCCCGTGTGGTATTCCAATAACATATCGATCGATTTATCAATCTTCGCGCACTGTTTTTCGAGTTCTTCGATAATGCCGATCCTGTCGATCGATTCTATGCAAGAGGCGATCCGCACCGCGCGTGCGGCTTTGTTTTTTTGCAGCGTTCCGATGATGTGCAGTTCGGTCGACGGAAAGTCTTCATAAATTTTATTAAATTTTTCGTATGCTTCCTGAACGCGGTTTTCGCCGAATGCGCTCTGGCCCGCTCCGATCGCCGCAATGACGGCTTCGGCCGGATGAAATTTGCTTACGGCGAGGAGCTTTACGCTTCCCTCTTTTCTTCCGGCTTTCCGTTCGGCGTTCCGCACCGATTCGACGACTCGCTTGAGATTTTCCGCTATCCGTTCCGTATCCATAACCGCCTTCTTTTTATCGTACTTCACGCAAGTATAGCGCTATTGAGCGCATCGGACAACCGCAAAAGTTCTGCAAGAGACAGCATCTCAGCCCTGAGCGACGGATCGAGAGCCGCGAGTGTAAGCGCACGCTCGGCTCTTTCGGCGCTTCCGGTAAAGGCCGTTAAATTATTGCGGATATTTTTTCTGCGCGATGAAAAAAGAGCGCGCTGCATTTTTATAAAAAGCGAAGGATTTTCACACGCGGGAAAATCGTTTTTTTTCGTCATAACAACGGCGCGCGAGGCGACGTGCGGCTTCGGCCAAAAATTTCCGGAAGCCAAATCAAAAAGCCCTTTGACGTCGTACGCCCACTGGCACAGTACCGAAAACGACGAGCGCTCGTCCCCTCCTTCTTTTGCCGTCATCCGATCGGCGACTTCCTTTTGTACCGTAACGACCGCTTTGTCGAATCTTGCGCCGCGCTCTATCGTGTCGGCGATGAGGGATGCCGCAATCGAATACGGGAGATTACCGAAAAATCTGTCCGGCAGTCCCGAATCCTCATACGCGCTTTTCCACGTTTTTACGGCATCGCCCGAAACGATTCTCAGCGCACCCTCTTCGATTTCCGCCTTAAAAAAATCCGAAAGCAGTTTTATAAATCCCTTGTCGATTTCGAAGGCCGTAACGCGGGCGCCCGCATCGAGCAAAAGCTTTGTCATGGAGCCGAGCCCCGGCCCTATCTCCCATACGCGCATACCGCGTTCTATTTCGAGAGCACGGACGATGCGCTCACGAGCCTGTGCGTTTACGAGAAAATTTTGTCCGAATTTTTTTTGCATGGAAAAGCCGTTCGCATCGAGGAGAGCTTTGAGAGCTGCCGGTGAATTGTAGTCGGGAATGGTCATAGCAAAAGTCATAGTAGCCCGAACGGCGATTTTTGTAAATCCTGCATAACAAGCATAACAAGCAAGTGCACCGGAAATATATTTTCTCAAAATAGCGCGTACTGTAAAAAAAACGGCTGCACTCCCGGCAGCTGTATTTTGCAAAGTTCCGACACGACATCCGTCCCCGTTACGCGATGTGCACGTAGGGGGCGCGTGCGAAAAAAAGCACGAGGAGTTTTATAAGTCCGTAGATCGCGTTCATCACCGCTCCCGCGAGGGGCGCGAAAAACGGCAGGGCGAGCGAAAGCGCAATGCAGACGATGCCCGCATAGATGAACACGGTTACAAGAGGCGAAACGAGCGGCGTCGCGACGATGCCGACGGGCATAAAGGTTCCGAAAAGCGAAAGCGTCACCGGAGCGGTGAGCGTCTGTGCGCCGAGGGATGCGGCAAGAGGCGCGGATATTTTTTGCCCCAGAGCGCGGATCAAAAAAACGTCGAGCGTTTCCGAAAAAAGCAAAATGCCTAAAAGCGCTCCGTACGAAAGCATAAAAGCCGCGCTCAAAATATGAGCGGGTGCAATCACGACGTGCAGAAAAAAAGCCGCACACAAAATCAAAACCGTATCCGCCCCTGCGATGCCGCACACGGAACACAAAAGGAGCAGCACGCTGCATAAAAACGCGCGCAAAAGAGACGGTGAAAAACCTGCAAACCATACGAAAAGCGATACGGCGCAGAATTGAAAAATATACGATTTCGTTTTTCCGAAAAGCCGCATACCCGCAAAAAACGCGATGCCCGACACGAGCGATAAGTGCATACCCGAAAGCGCAAGGATATGCGAAAGCCCGGCATTCCGAAACGCG
This sequence comes from Treponema socranskii subsp. buccale, assembly GCF_024181585.1. Classification (NCBI taxonomy): domain Bacteria; kingdom Pseudomonadati; phylum Spirochaetota; class Spirochaetia; order Treponematales; family Treponemataceae; genus Treponema; species Treponema socranskii. The sequence goes on from NZ_CP054258.1 coordinate 1,422,518, forward strand.
TCCGAAACCGCAGAGTCGGTGTATTCGCGGGAACCGGAAAGGAGGGCGAGCAAAAGCCCTCCCGCCCCGCCCCACGCGTACATGAGACGGCGGAACTGAAGGCGGGAGAGCGCTCTGATATGCGAGAGCTTTCCGGCAAAGGATTTTTCCCAGCCTGCGCTTTCGGTTTTCGAAACGAAAAAAGCTCCGTTTTTTCCCGTCCGTCCCGAAAAAAAAAGCCGCGCGCCGCTTTCGCAGAGGACGGCACCCTTTCCGTTAGAAGCCGAATAGAGTTTTCCCGGAAAATACGCTTCGACCGTTTTTTCATCGATATATACCGTCAAGCGTCCGCGGCATGAACTTTTTACGCCGCCCTTCGATACGACGAAGTCGGGCGCAAATTCGGCCGAGTACGAGCCTCGTTTTTGCGATTTTACGGGATTTGAAACGACGGTACCGTACATCGAAACGATATCGTTCTGCGGAATGAGGGAAGCAAATGCGTGACGGTCTTTGACGGGGACGATGCGGCCGTACACCAAAACGGATGCGATAATCGCTGCACAAAAAAGAGGATGATAAAATCTTTTTCCGATCACCATTTAAGCCTCGCGAGGGCATCGCGGGCGGCGGCAATCACCGGTTCGGAATAGTTGACATAGGTCACGTACAAAAGCGTATCGAACGACGATTTATTGCCGATCCTGCCGAGCGCGCCGATTAAAGCGAGGGCAATCGTTTCGGACGTTTTTGCCCCGCTTTCGGTTTGTCTGTTCAACGCCGCAAGATAGGAAGCAAGGCGCGACGAAGCGTCGACCGGTGCGATTTCGGCAAACGCATATATCGTTTTTGCGAATTCGCCGTCGGTCATAACGCCCGCCTTGTATTCGCGTTCGGCAAGATCAAAAAACGAAAGCACTGCCGGAGCGGAACGCGTCCACTTGTTTTTCACGATAACGTCGAGCGCATCGACTTGCAGGGAAACCGTTTCCCTCGTTATCGACGAAGCGTTGTTCGCTATATATATCGTCTCCGAAAGCACATTTTCGGCAATTTCCGATTGAAACGAAGCGGGTGTTTTTTTATTTTTAATAAACAAATCGAACAGCGGCCGTATATCGCTTTTGACGTTTCCTTCGCGGATAATATCGACAATCTGAGGAAACGATTTATCGGCAAGAAGGGCGAGCGCATCATCGATCTCTTGGGTACAATTCGGCCACTTTTGCTCTTTGCGGCATGAAAAAAGGAGCGCAAAGGAACGGCTGTCCCCTATTTCAGAGAGCGCCTTTACGGCAGCTTTTACGACTGCGTTTTCGTCTCCGGAACCCGGAGTATCGGCAAGATAATCGTGCAAAAGGGTTATGCAGGGTTCCGGCGGAAGCAAATCGCGGAGAGCTGTCGTTTTATTGAGGACTGCAATGCGTACCGTATCGCTTGAAAAAAGCGAAAAAATTTTTACCAATTTTTCCGAAACCGCTTCCCTCCCCGCGTAATCGAGAGAGGCAAGCGAATCGGCGGAAAGCGCGCTGATGCCCGAAAGCGCAAGCGCGTCCAAATCGCGGTCGTTTCCGAGCAGCGCTTTATATTCGAGTGCAAAATCTATGGCCGCAAGTGAAAGAAAAGCCGCGTCTTCTCCCGAACTTTCTTTTACCGCAGCGGTTTTATCGGCGATATTGCCTTTAACGAACCGTACGCGCAGCGGAACCGAAGAAGCAAAAGAGGAAACGCACAAAAGTGCGGTAATTGTTCCGATAAACCACTTCTTTATTTCCATACGTGCCTCATACCATCCTCCGCACGAATAAAACAACTTCGTTCGCTTATTCGTTACCGAGCGTATCTCCGATACGCGCATCCGTCATATCGGGCGTTTCCGTATCCGAAAGTTCAAACGCAAACTTTTCGCCGTCCGCTTCCGATTTTTCCTCACCGGTATCGTCCGCTTCCGATTTTTCATCATCGATATCGTCCGCTTCCGTCTTGTCCTCGCCGTCCGCAAAGTTTTCGTATTTCACAGCGGTTTCGGAATCTTCATCCGCCGGAAAAAGTTCGTACGCTTTGCGCTCTTCGGGCGACATGATATTATATACGAAACTCAAAATTTGGTTTTTCATCTGCGGTTCGATATGCACACATTCGAAATGGAGACGCGACTGATCGATGCTGCTGTTGTATTCGACCGTACGGACGATGCCGAACATGATTATCAATTTTCCTTCGATGGTAAACTGCATTTTCAGCTGAATATTCGGCACTCCTTTTCCGCCGATCCTCACCATCGCGCCGGATTCGGATATGTCTTCGATGAGGCAGCGGTATCCCGCCTGCGTTTCAACTCTGTTGTAGTCGATAACTTTATCTTTGATAATAAAAAGGCTCGCGTATATAGTGCACTTTGTACGGACTGCGCGCCGTTTTTGCGTGCGTAAAAGTTTTTCCGTGTGCTTGAGGTAGAGCACCGCTTTGCCGAAAAATACGCCGTTTCCGATCACCGTCGTGTCGAAAATATAACGGGCATCGCCCGTCCGCCACAAGTACACGCTTATCGATTTTCCGATCCAATCTTTGCCTTCGACGCTCACCTGTCCGTTTTGCATCGGAATGCTTACCGTAAGTTCCCGTGCGTTATTGACGATTTTCGATGCGAATACGCCTTTTCCCGCAAGCACGATCCGCAATCGAAGTCCGCTTTCGAACGCCCTCGTGGACGAAAGCCCCCGTTTTTCCGACGCTGCGGATTCGATATGCGTGCGGTATGAGTAGAGTTTTGAAAGAAGGCGCTGCATACCGCCGTCTCCCGTTTTGCCCGCGCGATCCGCTCCCGATTTGATTTCGGATATGCAACGCGAAAGCGAGGGCATAGACCAAAAAAGCGAAAGAGGATCATCAAGACCGCATACGACGGCCGTCCGCCACAAAAGACTTATTTCGGAAAACGAAAAACGGGAATCGAAACCGGTCGCAAAGAATTTAATCTTTTTTTGATATTTCAGTACGAGTTTTACAGCGATGATAAAAACCGCAAAAACGGTGAGAATTTTCAGGATATACACACCGGCCTCAATAGTATATACTATTCGATTGTATCACAGATCTGCGGATTTTCATAGTACACGGATATGGACATATCGATAAAATTCCGGCGAAACCTGATCTTTGCCGCATCTTTATGTTTTTTTGTCATTCCCCCGCTCTTTGCCGGTGCGGCATCCGCCCGGGCCTTTTCGGCGTGGACATTTCCCGTAAAACCGCTGCTCTATGCACTCTTTGCATTTGTGCTCGTCCGTTTTTCCTTTCCGCCTTCCGCACCTATAAAAGGCGATGCATTCCGTTTCGTTCGAATAGGCTGGACGCTGGCAACTTTCGGCGCCCTGTGCGTCATCGCTTCCGTTATAGAAATTATCGTCCGCCTTTCCGGAGGCAAAGGAAACCTCGAACCCGCCCTTCCTTCGTCGATCGCCGAAACGCTTTTTTGCATCGTCAATTTTGCGTGCGCATCGTTTTACGAAGAAGCGCTCTACCGTCTCTATCTTCCGGAAAGCATCCGTGCGATTTTGGAAGACCTTTTGCCGAAACGAATAAACAAATCGGAAAATGAAAACACCTTGCAGAAAAAAAATGCGGCAAACGAACACGGATCTCGCAATATTTTTTTGATTTCTGAAATAAGTGCCGTTTCTCTTTTTGCGCTTTCTCACCGCTATTTAGGCTTACCCGCAGTTGCAAACGCGTTTTTTGCGGGAATCGTACTGCGCATTTGCTGCAAAAAGAGCAAAACCTTGTGGACAAATACCGTCTCTCATTTCGCATACAATATGCTGTCCCTCGTTTTATTCGCACTCATACGGTAGCCGTCCGATTTTGTAGACACGGTAAAGCCGTTTTGTAACTATAGACAGTACCGTATTTTTAATATAAAATAGAAAATAAAATGCTATGACGATAGACGAATTCCTGCATTACTACAAGCGAAATTTTCACCGTACAAGCTCATTTTTCGCAGGTTTTATTTTAATGCTCGTCGATGCGGCAGCCCTTATGCTCAGCATCGGAACGAGTTTTTTTATCATCAATGCCATAAACAATGCGTTTATTAATTTCCGTTCTTTTGTCACGTACAGCGTCTATTTACCGCTCATACTCATCGTGTTTTATGCGGCGGGTCTGTATCCGGGCATTATGATTTCTCCCGTCGAAGAAATAAAGCGATTCGGTATCTGTACCTTTTTCAGCTTTATCGGCATCGCCATAAGCATTTTTGTCGATACGGATGCGCAAAGCATCGCGGTCGCCGTCGCGCTCATGCTTGCGGTTCCGATTGCGACCGTTTTTTTACCGATTGCGCGACAAACGGCCCGCTTTGCATTCGGCCGGTATCGATGGTGGGGATTGCCCGCCGTCATCTATTGTACGGGTTCAAGCGGAGATGCGGTTATAAACCGGATGATCGAGCGGACGGATTTGGGGTATAAACCCGCCGTCATCATAAACAGCGGCAGCATAGCGGCAAACCTTTACAGCGGTATTCCCGTATTTCCTCCGAGCGAAGAACTGCTTCGACTCATCAAAACTTTCAAAATAAAAGCTGCGATTTTATGCGATTACGATGAAACCGACGTATCGGATATTATGCAAACCTATCGATACACGATCACCGTTTCCAAGCATCAAACGAGATCCGTATCGGGTTCTCCTCAGATAAAAGACATCGGCGGTATCGTCGGCTTCGCATCGACGCACAATCTCACAAAAAAAACGAATCTTTTTGCAAAGCGCGTCATCGACCTCTCGCTCATCGTTCTTTCGTTTCCGATCGTTTTGCCCGTCTGCGCCGTCGTTTCGCTTATAATCAAGCTTACGTCTCCCGGCCCCGTCTTTTACGGGCACGTGCGTGTCGGAAAAAACGGCAAATCGATTAAATGCTGGAAATTCCGCTCCATGTGCCGAGATGCGGATAAAAAGCTCGACGAGATTCTCGCGCATAATCCCGAAATGCAAAAACAATGGGAGCGGGATCGAAAACTGGTCGACGATCCGCGTGTAACGGCGGTCGGAAAGTTTATCAGAAAAACGAGTATCGACGAACTGCCTCAGTTTTTGAATATCCTTACAGGCGAGATGAGCTTTATCGGCCCGCGTCCCGTTACCCAGGACGAACTTATCAAATACGGAGAGCAGGCGGACTATATCCTTTCGGTAACGCCCGGACTTTCGGGTATGTGGCAGACGTCGGGCAGAAGCGATACGGAATACGAAGAGCGCATTACGCTCGACACGTACTATATTCAAAACTGGTCGATATGGCTGGATATATGGCTCATCATTAAAACCGTGTGGGTCGTATTCAAGAGAAAAGGCGCCTATTGATATGAAACGATATATCGCCCGTGCCGCCGTTTACCTTTTGCTTTCGTGCTTGGCTTTTTCTTCATCGTACAGGATAAACTCCGTCCGCTACATCATCGACGGCAAAACAAAAGAAGCGAGCGTCGAGCGCGAAGTAAAAATCGACAAAGCGACCGTCTTTCCGGATGAAACGGCATTTGCAAACTATATCCGAGATTACCGGCAGCGCCTTTTGAATACGCGCCTTTTCGACGAAGTCGAAATCGATTATGAAACAAAGCTCATCGACGAAGAAAACGATCTGTACGGTGCGGATGTGACGGTACGCCTCCGCGATTCGTTTCACTTTATCGGTATGCCGTATCCGAAATATGATTCGAACACCGGCTTTACGCTTAAGCTCAAACTGAAAGATACCAATTTTTTCGGCACTATGAAAGATATGTCGGCCGATATCAATTTTTTGCTCGAACGCGACGAAGACGACGACGAAATGAAGCATCTCATCAACGATATGGGACTGACGGCCGGCATCAATTTTTCTTTCGATCTTCCGTTCAAGCTTTTTAAGCTCGACGCTGCATGGACAAACAGTTACAGCATTTCGTATACGATCGGACATTCGTCGCCCGAATGGGACGCGTCGACGGGCTTAAATTTTTCCGTACCGTTCGGATCCCGTACATCGCTCGACTTTTCTTTTGCGCAGGGCTTTACACGAAATTTCGATTATAAAAAATACGGAGACGATATTTATTTTACGGAAAAAGGCACGATATCGCTTCCCGTCGTTCTCCAGCGGATCGAAAACTGGGGAAATGTCAATTATACACCGTATGTGAGCGGAAAATACTATTGGGATTTTAACGGTATAAGCGATTCGAACTCGGATCTCGCAGGCCCTCAGCTTGCAATCGGACAGACGCTCGGCACGTCGCGTATCAATTGGAAAAACAATCTGCGCACGGGCTTGTCGATTTCGACAACGCAGTCGTTTACATACATTGCTCAGGAATCGAAATTGCAGCCGAAATTTTCCGTCGAATTGCAGGTTTTTAAAGGATTCAAAAGAATCGGTATTGCAAGCGACTTATACTTTTTTCTCATGGCAAACGGTATGGAAAACATAGGTTCGCGTTTGCGCGGTATTCGGGATAAACAGTATTTCAGCACGTCGTCGGGACACGCCGACTCTTATGCGACCAAAACGTCCGGCGCCCTTGTTGTGAACCTCGACTTTCCCGTGAGAATTTTTTCGACCTGCTTTGAAAAAAACAGAGTGCTTCGAAAGCTCAATTTTGAAATGCAGCTTTCACCATTTATCGATTTTGCGCTTGCAAACAATAAGGCGACGGGTACGAGTTTTTCACCGAAAGACGGTTTTTATACAGCGGGTTTGGAGATGATCGTATTTCCCGAAAGCTGGAAAAGCATACAAGTTCGGGCGAGCGTGGGTTTCGATGTCGGAAGTTACCTTTTGAAAAATCAATTGAATATGAATTGGAGAAGCGACGTATCGCCGTACGAAGTATCGGTCGGCATCGGGCTGCATTATTAAGCGATTTATAAGATACACGAAAGAGACGACGCTCACTTGCCTTTTTTTTCGGCTTTTGTACGCTTCCGCTTCATGGCGATAATGCTGAAGTTTACGGTCTTTTCCGTTTCCATACCCGGCTCGAGATCGACCGGCCAATGCATCGCCGTACAGAGCGTCATCGCTGCGGGAACGGCTTTTCCGCCGGCTTTTTCGGGGCGGTGAAATACGATCGGCATAAACGAAAAGCCGCAGCTTTCGTTCGGTTCGAACATAAACGAAAGCGAATTTTCAGAATCGGAGATTTGAACGGCTGAAACGTCCGAAAGAACGCCCGACGGAGAAAGAGATGAAGACGCTTTTGTCGAATCGCTTTCAAATTTTTTATCTCCCGACGCGATTTCGAGCGTATACGGAGTAAAGCCCTCCGTATCGTAATTCGTTTGAGCGATATTCGATTCGACGATAAAATTCGTTTGAAGCGCATCTTTGCTTTCGTTTTTGACGATGTACTGCAGCGTAAAGCCGTTCGCGTTCGCACCGTATTTTTTACGTACGGAAAGCGCCTGCTTTTTTTCACCGATTTCGATTGAAGAAAAAAGCTGTACTTCTTTATGCTGCGGAGAAAATTTTTGCTCCGCGTACCGATTATTTGCAAACGAAGTTTCCGGCAGAGATTTACCCTTTACGTACTCTTTTACATCCGCGTCGGAAAACGCATAATCGATAAAAAAAGACCTTGTGTAAGCGTCGTTCAAGCCGTCAAAAGCTTCCACGCGCTTTAAATTGTCCGCATAATTCCCCGAGCGCTGCATGACGTCGAGTTCGGAAAGCGCTCCTCCTTCCCTCGTTACGCATGCTGTAAAACCCGACATACGGAACATATATTCGTCGATACCGTCGGCGTTATAGTCAAAGCGTGAAGCCGATTCTTCGAAATCGCTGCATTCGCGTATGATCGTTTCGGCTTCGGAAAGATTTTTAAAGGCGTTCGTACGATACGAAGCGCATACGGGAAACATCGCCCCCGTATATACGAAACCTTCGCCGCTTTGAGCTTCCCAAAGTTTTTCACGAGCTACTTTTTTGCGCGCTTTATCGCCGTGGCATTGATTTACGAGCATACTGACGTAGAGCATTCTGTTCGAAAGCGAGCGGCTTTCGGGATAGGTTTGGAGAAAATCGTAAATCGTAACGGGGTAGCCGTCGTTTTTGGAAACCTGAATATACGGCGTTTTCGCCCACTGCGCGATTTCCGCGTCAATGCCCGCCGTGATAAAAGCGGGAACCCTCGCGTCCGCCGTTTTCAAATATGCGCCCGGATATGAAAATCGCAGCGTATCGGAAAAGTTTGCACAAGCGCATTCGAGAAGTTTTTGCAGATAACCCGAATGTAAAAGTTGTTTGAACTCCTCATGAGTGAAATGAATGTCGACAAAACGCTCCGAAACGAAATCGTCGTATGCGTCACTTCGTGAAGTTTTTTTGACGGCGGCAAATAAGGAAGTCAAATACTCTTCCGGCGAAACATCGGAAACGGGTTTATGCTTTTTATAGACGGGAACTATCGTCACGGATTTTCCGCGGTCGAACATGATAACCGGCAGATAGCACTGCTTTGCGGGCGGAATAAGGGAGCTGTCGAGCGCGAGATATTCCATGCCGCTGGTTTGAAAGCTCGTTACAAGCGACGCATCCCAGCTCGAAGCGCACAGCGTCATACCCCGAGGCCGCTTGCCGAGCGTCTGCCGGATTTCGGCTGACAGCAATTCGATTTGATCGGTACGATCTTTGGGATACAAAAGCGGAAAAACGGGATTGTAAAATCCGCCGCCGAAAACTTCGATCTGCCTGCGCGAAATGAGCTCCTGCAAAAGCGCAAGAAATTCGGGATGTTTTTTTTTGAAAAACTGCAATTCGTTTCCCGTAAATGAAAAGGCCATGCGGAAATCCGGATGAGCGTATAAAAATTTCGCAGCCGGTTTATATACATCCGCATAATCGTTTTCACAGACGGAAACCGCCTTGCCGGCCGGTGTTGACTCGAGGCCGAAACAGATACACATCGCCTTCACTTTGGCTTTAAAACTCCTTTCGCTTATTTTATACCATCTTGTCCATATTTTAAAGTCCTTTTTTTAACATTTTCAATAATAATTTCGGAATCACTTTTTCGATTTTTCGCGAGCTTCGGATTTATCGATATAAAAAAAATCCGTACCGAAACATCAGCGCATAAAATAATCGTTGAGCCAGGAAACGTTCCACGCGCTGCAGGCTATTATGAGAATTGCCGAAACGATCATGATGAGTATGCCCCGTGCCGCTTTTTCGTTTTTTGCGCGCGCTATATCGATTCTGTATCGAACGGCGGATAAAACGGGGATCACGAATACGAACGAAAGCATACAGCTTGCAGCTGTAAAAACGGCGTCGAAAAGCCGCGAGCTTTCGAAAAGCGCAAGGAGAACGATAAGATATGAAACGGCGAATTCCTTCGTCTGCAATATCGCTTTACCCGGTAAAAATATTCCCGTGCCGGCGGCAACTGCGGCAAGTATAAAAAGAGCCGGAAGCGGAAAGAGTTCGGCAATGCCGAGCGGAGAAAAAAGTTTTTCCGTAATAAGCGCCGTTAAAAACGTCGAAGCAAGAGCTGCAAAGCCGCATCGGAGGGCGGGACGGAAAACGCTTTTATCGAAAGACGCGCTCAAAGCGGCCGCACGACGAAAACCGATACCGTAAAATAAGACTGCGGAAGAATAAAACACATAGTAAAACAGAATATCAATCACGGTTCATCTCCGTTTTTTTTACGCATCGATTTTGACGCGATAAACGCCCGGACGACGGCGATAAGCGCAAGCGAAAGAAGGACTCCGGGAATCGTCGCAAAAAAAGAAGCGAAAGCGACGCGCTCCGAATCAAAAAGCACTTTTTCCGCAATACCGCGCGCCGTGATATAGGTAATCGTTCCGAAACCGACGAGATCGCGCAGTAAAAAAAATACAAGTACGAAAGCGCAAAAAATCGCCGTATAAAAGACATTTCGTTTTAAAATCGATTTTCCGCTTTCCTTTTCGCTTTCCGAAAAAAAGCCTGCGGTAAATGCGGAAATTGCGGGCACGTAAAGGGCAAAGCCCGCACTGAGGGCGGCGACAGGAAGAAGAGCTGCGAGAATCTGCCGGAAGAGCATCGTAAGAAATATGACAAAGACCATAAAAAAAAGATTTCCGCTGTGCACGAATTCGAGCTTTCCTATTGCTGCTCGAAACAATGTCGCACCGAAGACGAGAACGAAAAGTTCGACGGCGAGGATAAGGCCGTATGCAAAGCGGCCGGGAAAAGGAATCATACAGGCAAGCGAGGCCGAAAAATAGATCGAAACGAATCTTTTATGCATTACGAGTTTTCCTCCTTTTCGCGTACAATACGGGAAATACGTTCCGCCCAATAGCGGATTTGACTTTTCGCCGCTCCGTTTTCGATCGCACGCTCTATGCTTCCGTGCAATCCCGCAATCCCGGCAAAACGTGCGGCGTAACGTTCATTTAAAATAAAGACGGCCGGAACGGGACCGTATATCGTTTGCATGCGCACGACGCAGACATAACCGCTTTCGTTTTTACTCGTCGCTCTGAAACACGCGGCGGATAAAGAAAGTGAAGAATCGAAATCGATAAAATCCCCTACGCTCCACGCTTCGTCGCCGCTTTCTTCAAGCACGCGGGAGACTTCGGATTTGAGACCTTCGCGCCACATTCCCCTTGTAAAAATTATCGTTAGGGAAAGTATAAGGACAAGCAATACCGTACTTCCCGCAAAAATACCGTATTCCTGCAGAGCTTCTTTTGAAAATCGTTCGGTCATCTTGTATCCTTTTCTCTTCGAAGCGACGAGAGCATTGCACGAAGACGGGATGCATCTCTCCTGTCTTCGGCAGCCTGAATAAGCGGCGAAACGATATTCGCGCACAAAACGGCAAAAATCATTCCCGCCGAAGAAGTACCGCAGCCGGCAATCGCAAAGGCGAAAATGCCTGCGAGAATACCGTAGAGTATTTTTCCGCGTTTCGAAAGCGGCACCGTGCCGTATTGCTGCACGACGAAAACGGCGCAAAAAAGCGTGCCTCCGGTACACAGCGATAAAATCATATCGCCCTGCCCCGCCATAGCTCCCGTAAATACGGGGGAAACGAAGCGGACAAGGAGGGTATAAACGGCTGCAAACGAAGCCGGAATGAGAAGACCCTGCATACCCGAAGCAAATAAAACGACGGATGCCAAAAGCGTAAGCGCATTGAAGCGGAATGCGGGGATTATCGAGTGCGTATCCCACAAAAGCGAAATATACCCCTCCGGAATAGAAATATTGGCGAAACCGAATATCGTATTGTTGAGCGCTTCGGTCACCGATCTGTCTCCGTTCATAATCGGAAATACGCCGTTTTGAATTAAAATATGGGACGGATTTTTAATCTGCAATATGTCTTTCGTCAAAGGGTTTTCAGGAAATGCGCTCATACCGACAATCCATGCGAATGCGACGGCGAGAACGGCGGAGTTTATCCAATGATCCGCAAAATTTCCGGAAAGATATTTTATTAAAAACATCGTAGAGAATGCGATGCAAAAAACCGTCACGGGATGAAAAGTCGACGGCAGAAGCATACCCGTAACGGTTCCCTGAAAAATTGCGGAAACGAGGGAAAAGCGGGAAGACGATACGAGTTTTGCATGCAGCAAATCGGCTCCGATAAATCCCGACAGAGAAGCGCCTATGACGATAAGAGAGCCCCAGCTTTTCGTGAGTGCAAGCATGAGCACTTGCAGCGACAACAGGCACAGCGAAATAAGTGAAATGTTTTGAGCCGACGGCGAAAGATACAAAAAAGGCCGCAGCGGTTTTTTCTTTTTGAAAAATGCGTCAGTCATATCATTCATAGCGATTCTCCCGCATGGCGCATTCGTGTTATCGCCTGGCTTATCGAAAGCCGTGAGGGACACACCGAATTGCACAGCCCGCACCCCGAACACAATACCGCCGAGTCGATATATTCTTTTTGCGCTTCCGCGCCGCCCGATGCGTGCCGGTACAATATGTCCGGCGACAGATGACGGGGACAGACGAGGCGGCATTCGCCGCAGCGTACGCACGGCAGCTCATTCCGATCGGGAATACGGTGCGCGGAAAGGAATGAAATCGATTTTACGTATTTCGTCACCGGAGCGTCAAGACTTGCACAAAAGCTTCCGAGCATGAGACCGTTTACGATAACGGCTGCGGAAGAGCGCTTTAATCCGCCGCATTGTTCGGCAAGGTAGCGCATCGTCGTTCCGACGCGTACTTTCATAAGAGCCTCCGCCGGTATGCATTCGCCGGAAACATGTACATACTGTTCGACCGACGGCACGCCGAAGCAAATCGCATTGTTTACCGCAATCATCGATACGGCATCGACAAAAACGCATCCGGCTGAGATTTTATTGAACGGTTTTTCTTTTGCCGATTTTTTTACGACATCGATTATTTCATTGCGGAAACCGGCCGGATATTCGGTTATATCGACGGGAACGAAGCATACCGGAGCCGGAGCACCTTCGACGTTCATAAAACTCCGATCCGCGTTTTCAATCGAAGCGGGTTTTCCGTCCGATTGTGCCGAAGATTTTTCACCCGACTTTCCCTTTTTTCCGGCACTCGCAGCCTTTTGCATATTTTCGGCATCGTATGCAAAAACGATACCCGCTCCTCCGAGAGCGCGGGAAACGATAAAGGCTCCCGTTTTGATATCGTCGAAAAACGCTTTCGATAAAACGGAATCGGTAATGCGCTTGGGATCGTCGTCATAGAGGCGCACGACGAGCACGTTTCGCGCTTTCATTTCCGTATATTCAATTTGAGATGCAAGAGAAGCAGGCTCGGTCGTATCGAAAGTGTTTATGACGCCCGAATCCGCAATTCGCCGAATGATTTCCGAAGGAGAAAGAGAGCGCCAGTTTTCGGAAAAGCGTTTTTTTCCGAGATATGAAAATCTTCCGGCAAGCCGTATTCGTACAGCGCGCTCTTCACGTCCGTTCGGACTGATACATGAAACGATATCTTCGACAATACCCGGTACGCTTGCGTGCAGCTTTGCACCTGAGCGGAGGGGATAAGACGAAGAAGGAACGGCAATGGTTTCCCCTTCGCGCACGCGGTCTCCGGGATGAACGAGACAAACGAGAGAGTCTTGCGTTTCGTGAGAGAGCGGAATCGTCACGACCGGCTGCAAAAAACCGTTTACGGCGCGTTTAACGAGATTTCCTTCGTTTGTATGTATGACGGGAATCATCTTCATCGCAGTTTACTCCGTATTAAGAGAATCGACGGTATGCACAGCGCAAAAGCTACGAGCAGCGTGTGCAAAAGCCCTCCGCCTCCCGGCACCGAAAACGCGTACCCCGCATGCACACGAGAGCCTTGCGCTTTTATCAATTTTTCGACTGCGGGATACGGCAGCGCATCGATATCGCCCAGCGTCGCATCGTAAAAATTTTTATCGAATACCATGGAAACGCTCGTCTCCGAAATCCCCGCATCTCCGTCTGAAAAACGGGGAAAGACGATGCTGTCACCCGTCTTCGGATGCCTTTCGTGCGCGCTTTGCGCGTTCACCGAACGGTACGGAGCGGTTTTCGTATTCCAGCACCACGCGACGTATTCGTCGAGCGTCGGAAAACTCCCCGCCGGCGACTGCGCACGGGCAGACGGAAACTCGAGCTGCGGTACGCGCGAAAAAGGAGCAGCGGCGAAGCCGACCGAAAAAGAAGACAAAAGAGAAGCAGCGAAAAGAACGGCAATGCTCGAAGCGCAGGCGGCCGTTCCGCGAAACGTCGCTTTCGTAAAAAACGGGATCACCCGTGCAGGCCTGATCGGAACAAGCGTAAATCGATAGCGCGCTTCATAAAGTCGTTCCGCCGTCGAAAAAGCTGCAAGCGCGGATACGGTACCGACGATAACCGGCACAAAAAGCAGTGCGCTCCGAAGCGAAGACACGCATGCAGTGATGAGCGAAACGATAAAAAATGCGATAAACACGGGATTCGTTTTGACGACCGAAAATGCACCTCGCCTTCCCCACAATCTCAACGCGATAAAAAGCGCATACAAAAAGAGGCAGGCCGATGCCGCAGCGGCATAGAAGGGCACGCATGCGGCAAACAAAACCGGAAAAACAGCAGCGGCAAAAAAGAGGGCGCGGTGCGGAGATAAAAAACACAAGAGAAGCGCAAAGGCCGTACAGATGAGCGGTACGATAAACGGATAGACGCCCTGCGTATCGAGGCCTGCCGCTATGCCCGACGTGCGGAATTCTCGGACGGCGTCTTCAGCAAGCGGCGCATATCGGTCTTCGATATAATACAGCCGATACTGTGCGCCTCTGTCGAAAAAATATGCTCTTCGCTTTGCAAGGTAGCCGTCGGCATCGGAAAAAGCGAGCGCGAGGGATACTTCGGGAGAATGCACCGGCAACATGACGGGAAGCCGCTGGGAGCTGAGGCTGATGACGTTTTCACATCCGGCTTTTTTTAAAACTTCGGCAGCGTAATCGTCATCCGAAGCGTTGTCGACATACACGATTCGGTAGCGCTCCCACAGATTTCCCGACGGTACGGTCCGAAAAATAAAAAGAACGAAAATCGAGAGGACGGCGATGCTGCAAAAAATCGACAATTTTTTTACTGCGCTCATAGTTCCTACTGCAGCAATGAAAATGCAAATCCGATCGAAAAGCCGATAAGAAGTCCTACGATCACTTCGAGCGGCGTGTGCCCCTGCACTTCTTTTATTGGAGTATACGCGACGATCTTTTGCCGATCGAGCTCTTTTCCGATTTCGTTCAATCGCTTCGCCTGAATACCGTTCGCCCGTCTCACGCCGAGCGCATCGCGGACAGTTACGAGCAAAAAACACAGCGACAAAATAAATACGTCGGAATGAATTCCCGAGTGAAAACCGATGGACGTCGTCAGCGCCGCCACGATCGCGGAATGACTTGACGGAAGGCTTCCCGTCCGCCACACCATCATTTCAAAGAGTACGGACAAACTGCGGATTTTATGAGACAGTAAAGCGATGATCGTTTTTAAAAACTGCGAACAAAACCAGCTGCAAATGCACGCCAAAAACACGGGGTTCGCTAAGAAGAGTTTCAGTTGTTCTTTTACCGACAGCAACATAAGTTTAATTTTACCACGACAGCGGCTTTTTTACAACACGCACGAAGCCGGATCACGGTAAGAGCACCGGAGGTCAAAACAAAGAAATCACAGATAAAAGATACGTATTTCTAGGCAAAAGTATAAAAGATATTTATACTTTTTTGCAAAAACTATCGATTTTTGAAAGAATTTATCGAACTGTTTTTTCTACCGCTAATTCTGTAATCCCTTTATCATCCTTGTAAAAGAATAATAAATTCGAAGACTTTAATTTTCCTTCTCGCGGTATTCTTATTTCATATTTACCTGTTTTTTCATTTTTTACATTGATAGTTTTTTTTGTTTTTAAATTTGTAAATAACAAAGAAATATACACCTTTGTATATTTATCATACTCTTCAAAAGTTATTTCATAACCTGTAATATAAAATGGATAGCTAAACAACACTCTTTCCAACGTAAATATTAACTCAGTATCTTCGATACGAACAGTTCCTTGCACATTGGGAAGTATATTTTTAGAATAACTTGGAAAAGCCGATAAAGTTAAAATCAAAAAAATTATTTTCCGCATATTTTATCCGTCAATCGGAAATCACGAAGGCGTACGAATACGCGTCTTCGCCGTTCCGCGAAATCATTCCCAAAAAATTACCGTGCTTTCCGAAAACCGCAATCGCCCCGTCACCGCAGAAAGCGCAAGTACCGTTCGCCGAAAACACAGCGCTTGCCGCACATGCACCGTCAGCCCCTTTTTCAAACATCGAAGAAAAAAGCGGACGCCCGTGTTTGAAATCGTCTTCGTATTCGGAAAGGATGTGCACCGTACCGAAGCCGCATTCGGCTGCGAGGCTTTCGGTCATCATCTGCATCTTTTCACGCACTTCGCTTTGGACGTCTTCTCCCGAATGCGGGGTATGTTCCGACGCGTCCGCCTTACATGAAGCGGATTGTGCTTTTTGCATATCGAAAATCGTTTGATACACCGATCGTAGCGTAAACGGCGCAAGCGATGAAAAGCCCGCAGCATCTTCGAGGCGAAAGCTTCCGACCGAAAGCCGCCTCAAGCCTGCAAGATGGGCTGCGCTTTTGCAATACGATCCGATATCGCGGGCAAGGCTTCTGATGTACGTCCCTTTTGAAACCGAAAAGCGGACACGGACGGCTTTTACGCGATCGCCCGCTTCGAATAAAAACTCTTCCGCTTCGGAAGCGAATACGGTAACGGGACGAGAGGGCATTTCGGCGACGCGTCCGCTCCGCGCAATATCGCTTGCCCGCTCGCCGTTTATGTGCAGTGCGGAAAAAAGCGGCGGCGTCTGCAGTATATCGCCCGTATACTGCTTGATTGCGGAAAGGACATCGTCTTTTGTCGGAAGCGGCGCGGTATTGACGATTTTTCCGGTATATTCGAGCGTATCGGTTTCGATACCGAATTCGATAACGGCGTCGTAAGTTTTATTAAAAGAAGTGATGTATGATGCAATGCGCGTGAGAGAGCCGGTACACACGACGAGGAGACCGGAGGCGAAGCTGTCGAGCGTTCCCGTGTGTCCGACTTTTTTCGTACCGAGCGCGCGCTTGATCGAAAAGAGAGACGAAAAGCTCGTTACGCCCGGCCTCTTTGCAAAAAGAACGATGCCGCCCCGCATCCGCGCCTACTGTGATTCGTGAGGAGCCGGATCCCCTGCCGTACGGGCATTTTCCGCCTCTCCGCCGGCATTTCCTTCCCTTTCAAGTTCGTTCAGCTTTTGCACCATTTCAAAACCTTCTTTCATCGCCGTATCGACGTAAAAGGTCAAATGCGGAAACTGACGGATACGGAGCTTTTTTGCGATCGTCGATTGGATAAAGCCCGCGGCACTGTTTAAACCTTCGACGCCCGTCTTTACCTGCGCGTCGGGAAGAAAGCTCGACACGTAGACTTTTCCGTAGCACAGATCGTTCGACACGTCGACGCGGTTTACCGTCAAAAACGTCGACACGCGCGGATCTTTTACCTGCTCGGTGATGATGAGCTTTGAGATTTCATCGCGCAGCTGATCGCCGAGTCGCTGCATGCGGTACTGCTTCACTCTTTTTCACCCTCACTCGCATCGGCTGCATTGTTTGCAGCGGCTTCTTCGGAAAGCGAATCGCCGAGCTTTCTCGCCACTTTGATGAGTTCGAATGCTTCGAGCGTATCGCCGACTTGGATATCCTGCCAATCTTCGATGCCGACGCCGCACTCGTAACCCGCAGCGACTTCTTTCGCATCGTCTTTAAAGCGCTTGAGCGATGAAATCTTTCCGGTAAATTTGACGATTCCGTCGCGGATGAGATGCACGCTGCCGCTCCGTTTGATAAAGCCGTCGGTAACATAGCAGCCTGCGATAATGCCGACGCGCGGAACTTTGAACGTATTGCGCACTTCAAGCGTACCGGTAACTTCTTCCTTCGTATCGGGCGTGAGCATGCCTTCCATCGCCGCCTGCACTTCTTCGACGGCTTTGTAGATGATCGAATACTTTCGGATTTCGACGCGTTCCTGATCGGCCAGCAGCTTTGCCTTTGCCGTCGGACGCACATTGAATCCGATGATGATCGCATTGCGGTCGGCGCTTGCAAGCGTAACGTCGCTTTCGTTGATGGCGCCCGCCGACGAATGGATGACGACGAGACGGATATCCTTTGTCGAAAGTTTTTCGAGCGCGGTTTTGAGCGCTTCGGCCGACCCCTGCAAATCCGCTTTGATGATGACGCGGAATTCTTTGACGTTGCTCGCGTCGATCGTCTGATAGAGGTTTTCGAGCGTAACTTTTTTGACCGCACGCGCTTCTTCGAAGCGCTTCAATTCCTGCCGCTTTACCGAAACTTCGCGCGCGTCTTTTTCGCTTTCCGTCACTTGGAAGGGATCTCCCGCATTCGGCATACTTTCAATGCCGAGCACTTCGACGGGCATCGACGGAGTCGCTTCCTGAATGCGTTTTCCGCGATCGTTGAACATAGCCCGCACGTGACCGGAATAGATGCCTGCGACGAAGGGATCGCCTTGGCGAAGCGTACCGCGCTGAACGATGACCGTCGCGACGATACCGCGTCCCTGATCGACCCTCGATTCGAGAATTTTTCCTTCGGCACGACAGTTGTAGTCGGCTTTCAATTCGAGCATTTCCGCCTGCAGCAAAACCGCGTCGAGAAGATCGTCTATACCTTCGCCTTTAAGCGCACTGATATTGACATACTGCGTATCGCCGCCCCAATCCTCCGGCGTAAGCCCGTGTTCGGAAAGCTGCGTGCGCACGCGGTCGGGATTCGCTTCCGGCTTATCGATTTTGTTGACCGCGACGATGATCGGAACCTTTGCATCTTTTGCGTGGTTGATCGCTTCAAGCGTCTGCGGCATCACTCCGTCGTCTGCCGCAACGACGAGGATGACGATATCGGTTACCTGCGCACCGCGTGCCCGCATCATCGTAAACGCTTCGTGCCCCGGCGTATCGAGGAAAGTGATCGTACCCTTTTCCGTCGAAACCGAATACGCGCCGATCGACTGGGTGATGCCTCCGAACTCTCCTTCGGCGACGTGTGAATGGCGGATCGCGTCGAGCGTTTTCGTTTTGCCGTGATCGACGTGTCCCATGACGGTGACGATGGGCGGGCGCGGCTTTACCGTTTCCGCATTGTCTTTTTCGCTTTCGATAACGGTTTCGTCGTACAAACTGACGAGATGCACATCGCAGCCGTATTCGGCTGCAACGAGGGTTGCCGTATCGGAATCTATCGATTGATTGATCGTGACCATCATGCCTTGCGACATGAGCTTTTGGATAATGTCCGACGCTTTTAAATTCATTTTACGCGCGAGATCGGAAACGGAAATCGATTCCATGATATCGATCGATTTCGGAACGACGTTCGCAGGCGTTTCGGTTTTTTTCTTTTGCGCAAAAAATTTATCGTCTTCGAGCTGTTCGTCGGTTTTGCGGTAAACCTGTTTTTTGCCTTTAAACGATTTTTTTGCCGGTCCCTTCGGAGGCGGAACCGCTGCAGGAGAACCGAATCCTCCCGGTCTCGCTCCGCCGAATCCCGGACGATTTTGAAAACCGGGACGAGCGCTTCTGCCCTGAAAGCCCGTACGCGTACCCGAAAATCCGGTACGACCGCCCCTTCCCTGCGTATAACCGCCCTGCTGATTTTCGCGTTCTCTGTTTTGATATCCCGCACGTGCCTGCGCTCCGGTAAAGCCCGTGCTGTCGCGATACGGACGGGAGCCGAATCCTCCCGTTTGCGAACGCGAAGAGGACGCGCGGTAGGCGGAACGACTTCTGTCTGAAAGATTTCCCGCTTTTACGTTCGGGCGGACGGCGTTAAAATCGTACGCTTTTTTTACCGGAGCGGCGGTGCTTTTTGCCGCTTTAGCCGGCGCTTCCGGCGTCTGCTGTATGGAAGTCTTCGAATCGGCAGGAGTCTTTTTTTCGACGATATCGGATGTTTCGGACACCGTTTTTTGCGCGGCCGCAGTTTTCCTATCCTGTTTTGCCACGACGCGCACCTTTTCCGTCTTTGCACCGTCGGCAGCTTTCGGAGCGCGCTTAACGATGATGACTCTCTTTTGCTTTTTTTCCGCAGGAGATGCGGGAGCTTTATCGGTCGACGCCTGTCTTTTGTGATGAATTACGAATTCGGGCTTTTTCTCTACTTCATCCGCCATAAATGTTTCTATTCCTCGTCCTCTTTAAATTCAAACTCGACACCGCACTTGGGACAATGTGTCATATCGAGTGTAATCACCGCGCCGCATTCCGGACAGTGATATACTTCTTCATCGTCGGCCGCTTCTTCCGCACTCTCCCGTGAAGCGTTATCATCTTCTACGAACTCAACGGTATTTTTAATAATCGCATCGACGCCGTCGAGATCGCTTTCCGTCAACCCCTCGATGTGTTTTAAGCCGCCGTTGTCGTAAGCTTCGACAAACTGTTCGATATCCTCGATACCGGCGTTTTTAAGAATTTCGGCGACACGCATATCGACACCGGGCAGTTCGGCGACGGTTTTGATTTCGTCGTAATCGTCGTCGCCCGTATCGTCGTTGAAAAGATTTTGCGCCGTCTGCATCGTAACCGATTCCGACAGATCCATTTCGGCCGCCTGCTCTTCGGTTTTGACGTCGATGCTCCAGTCGCACAGTTTGTTTGCGAGGCGTACGTTTTGTCCCTGCTTTCCGATTGCAAGCGAAAACTGGCTTTCTTCGACGATCGCGAGCGCTTGACGTTTTTCCTGATCGAGGATAAACACGCGATTGACTTGTGCCGGCGAAAGCGCATTTTTAATAAATACCGCCGGATCGGGATCGAATTTTAAAACATCGATTTTTTCGCCGAGCAGTTCCCGTATGACGTTTTGGATACGCACGCCTTTTAAGCCGACACAGGCACCGACGGGATCGACGTCTTCGCGGTTTGACGAAACCGCAATCTTTGTGCGGTGCCCGGCGTCGCGTACGATTTTAACGATTTCGATCGTGCCGTCGGCGATTTCGGGCACTTCCATTTCGATAATCGAACGCACGAGTTCGGGATCGCTCCTTGAAAGGATAACCTGCAGTCCCGTCGATATGCGCCTGAGATTGACGATGAGCGCTTTGATGCGGTCGTCTTTTTCGTAGTGTTCTCTCGGCGATTGAAATTTAAGCGGGAGCACGCCTTCGAGCTTCCCCGCATTTCCGAGATCGACGTAGATGTCTCCGTTGCGTTCATATTGACAATAGCACACGACGATTTCGCCGATTTTATTTTTATATTCGTTGTACAATGTGTCGCGGTAGCTTTCGTTGAGTTCCTGATGAGCGGTTTGTTTTCCCGTCGTGACGGCCGACCGGTCGAAGGATTTCGGGTCTTCGAGGATATCGATTTCGTCGCCGAGTTCCACTTCGTCGCTGAGTTTTTTCGCATCTTCGAATTCGATTTCCGTCACCGGATCGTACACTCCGTCGACGACCGTTTTCCGCGAATAGATGGACACGTCCGACATATCGTCGTTAAACTTTACGATAGCGTTGTCGGATGTCCCGTACGTGCGTTTATATGCGGCTTTGAGCGCGTTTTCGATGATCGTTTTTACCGAGTCTTCCGAATATCCTTTTTCCTGTATCAACTGACGGATTGCCTCTGCCATTTCCGACATGGAAAACCTCCTAATACTGTCCTCGCAAATTAATAATTAATAAAATACGGTATAAACCGTCTACTGTATAAATTTCGCTTTTGCCATCTCTCCGTACGGCACTGTAACGATTTCTCCTTTTTCCGTTTCCATCGTAAGAACCGTTTCGTCGGCGCTTACGATTTTTCCTCCGATCCAATCGCTTATCTTTTTGCTCCACACGCGCACGGCTCGTCCGACAAACAGAGAAAATTCCGCAGCGTTTTTTACATTGCGGTCGATGCCGGGCGAAGTAAGTTCCATCGATGTATTGTCGGTGCCGAGCAGCGCTTCAAGGCGGGGAAGCAGCGCATGGTGAACGCGCGAACAATCGTTTACGCTTATGTTTTTATCCGGCTCTTTCGGCGCGATGACCGCAAGAATTTTCGTAATCGTTTTTGCCGGAACGATTTTCAATTCGATAAGATGATAGCCCAGCCCTTCCACGAGCGGGGCGCATTCCGAATAATGCGGAATGTCGTCAAATGCAATATACTCCATCTTCTCCCGGTATCAAAAAAAAAGACCCGTGTGTCACGAGTCCATCTTAAAAGATAATTAAAATGTACATCGATATAGTATGATTTTTTTTAAATTCTGTCAAGCGATTCATCGCGCGGTAAGCGTTTTAAAATATGAAAACACAAATAATTTTTTACGGCATTTACGGCAGCGGCCACAGCACACTTTGCAACTTGTTTTCGAACGGTATCCTCAAAGCAAATACAATTCTGCATATTTCGACGAGAATTGACGACAGTGGCTAAAAAAATCCGCTGCAAACATATAAGGGAATCTTTTATGTTCTTTAAAATTTATAATACCGCTGCCCCGTATTATTTTCTTTCATACCCGATACACAGTTCTTTAAAGGCTTTATCCAGCTCAGAGATACTCATAAGAGTATTTGATAAACCCATATAATCGTCTTTTAAACTATCCAAATGCGCTCTTCCGAATAATACGGCAATCCGCTCTTTCAATTCTGCTCGTTTACGGTCGTGTTCTTGAAGAAACCTGCTCATATAAATATTTCTTGCAGCGGCTAGTCGAAAAGAAAAATATTGATGTATTTGTTTTTGCTGTTGATTTAAACCGTTATCTCTAATTGATATGGCATAGCTTTCAATAACACTCGCATCGCCATTCTCATAACGTTTCTTCATAACGACGGATACATCATGATAAATTTGCGTTGACACCGGTACTTTCGTTCGCTCCAAATTTCCCCACATTGAAAATGAGCCTCTTTTATAGTAAATATTTTCAGCTTTCCACGCTTGCAAAAATTCATTTAAATCCATCCTCATACAAGGATATCCGGCCGGATCATGTAAATAGATATCGTTTTCAACTAAATCATATATTGCAACAAAATGATCAACTCCTTTCAAATTCACATGATTAGGGTTGTATGTTAAATACCCCATATCTAACGGACCTGCAATGATAGAACCGTTTTTTAAATAAAATTTCAGCTTTTCTTTAATCATATTTACATTGACTTCATCCGGAGCAGTCAAGAAAAACTCTTCATACTCAAAACCGAGAATTCGTAAACAATTACTAATAGAAATATCAGGTTCGCCATTATCAAAGAAAACTATCGGATGCGCTCGGTCATTATTAACAAAATTCGCCCCATTCCCCATAGCCATTATCGCTTCCAAATATTCCGGATGAAAATCATATCCGTATGAACTTAATGTCATAGCAACCGAATTTGTGTAACACAAGGGAACTTCACCAAAAAATACATTCATACTTATACCTCCGTGTTACAAAGATACTGTACAAATTTCAAAAAAATCAAGACTCTCTTGTAAGGATATTACAAAACGGATATTGTGTAACTGCATTGCAGAGCGGCAGCGCATATTTATAAAGCATTTCATTTTAAAGCGCTTTGTGATAAAATGAAAATTATGGAACACAATATGATTCTTTCCGCGTCGGGCTGGCGCAAAGTTTTCGCAAAATCGGGCGACGAACGGGACACGACGAGCGAAATCGGTTTTGAAAATACGGCGCTCGCCGTCATCGCAGCCGACGTTTTTTTCGATTATATCAGCGCCGCAACGGGGCAGAAAAATCCCGTCATCGTATGCGGTACGGACACGCGCCCGACGGGAGCGGCTGTCGCATCGGCGATCGTGCGTACGCTTCTCGCGCGGAAAGCTATCGTGCGTTATCCCGGCATCGTCGCCGCTCCGGAAATCATGGCGTATGCGCGGAAATTCGACGGCTTTATTTACATCTCCGCAAGCCACAATCCCATAGGCCACAACGGGCTCAAAGTCGGCTTGAACGACGGAGGAGTCGTAAACGCGGAAGAAAACGCAAAGATGGTCAAAGCCTTTACCGAAAAATGCGCCGATAACGACGCGATGCAAAAAGCGGCTGCGCTGCTCAATTCGTGCAGTACCCGCGATGCGGAATGGGTATACGCGGAATCCCCCGGGTGCAAAAAAGATTCGCTTGCCGCATATAAAGCCTTTATCAAAGAAGTCGTCACCGCCCTTCCCGAAGGCGCCGAACAGGATGCGATTTTTTCAAACATCAAAAACGCGGCCGTAAAAGCGCACATCGGCATCGTGTGCGATATGAACGGTTCGGCGCGAACGCTTTCGATCGATAAAGATTTTTTTGCCGAAAACGGCATCGGCTTTTATGCGATAAACGACAAAGCGGGCGCCATCGCGCACGAAATCATCCCAGAACCGGAAAACCTCGTGTGGTGCGCACAAGAGATGGCAAGGCTGCAAGCGGAAGGCAAAAGAGACGCCGTACTCGGTTATATGCCCGACTGCGACGGAGATCGGGGCAATATCGTCTATTGGAATGAAAAACAAAAAAAAGCGCTGCCTCTGAAAGCACAGGAAGTGTTTGCGCTTTCAGTCCTCGCCGAACTCGCATACGCCGACAAGCTCTACGCTGCAAAGAGCGGCTATAAGCCCGCCGTTGCGGTCAACTGTTGCACGTCCATGCGCGTCGACGACATCGCAAAGGCATTCGGCGCAAAAGTTTTTCACGGAGAAGTCGGAGAAGCGAACGTCGTCAATACCGCACGAATCGCTCGTGAAAAGGGCTTTACGGTGCGCATCTGCGGCGAAGGCGGAAACGGAGGGAACATCACGTACCCGTCCGCCGTCCGCGATCCGCTTTCTACGCTGTTCGCAATTATTAAATTATTGACTATGGACGGTTTGTATAAAGCGTGGTGCGAAAAATCGCATCACATATACAAAGAACGCTTTACGCTCACCGACGTTCTCGAAACGCTTCCCGTCTACACGACAACCGGCGTTTCCGAACCCTGCGCCGTACTCCGCCTCAAAACTACAGACAATGCGGCGCTCAAAGGAAAGTTTCAGCGTATTTTCGAGCGCGAATGGAAGTCGAAAAAAGCGGAACTCGAAAAAAAATACGGCATCGTTTCATACGAAGCGGTTTTGACGAACGGAACGAAAGAGACTCGGAACGCTTCCGATTTTTCAAAAAGCGGTAAAGGCGGGCTCCGCATCATCTTTTTCGATAAAGATAAAAATCCGAAATCGTTTATGTGGATGCGAGGTTCGGGTACGGAGCCCGTGTTCCGCATACTCTGCGACGTAAAAGGAGACGCGCACGACGAAGAGCGGATGCTCATCGAATGGGAAACGAAAATGCTTAACGAGGCCGACAAAGCGTAAATGCGGAAAAAGCACGGCGGCGGTATTTTAAAGCGGCGGAAGTGCGGAAGGTTTACTTCGCTTGAAACGCGACATTCCTTGAAACGCGAAATTGAAGCGCTGCGTAAAACCTGCTATACTTGAACGGGGTGTCGCTCCCCCTTCCAAAAGAAAACGGGATCTAAGGGGGCTCTCCCCTTAAAATTTTTTATGGGAGTGTGATATGGAAAGATCGGAAATCTTAAAACGCGCGAATGCGTACATCGCCGAAGAAAAAGACGAAAACTTTCGGAGCGAAGTCGAGGCGCTCATCGCAAAAGACGATATCAAAGAACTCGAAGACAGATTTTATCAATCGCTCGAATTCGGCACGGGCGGACTTCGCGGCATCATGGGAGGCGGAACGAACCGCATGAACCCGCTCGTCATAAACCGCGCAACGCAGGGGCTCGCTTCTTACGTGATCAAAGCTTTTCCCGAAAAGGCAAAGGCGGGCACGCTTTCTGCCGTACTCGCCTACGACAGCCGAAAAAACTCCGACGTATTCGCGGAAGCAGCGGCGTGCATTTTTGCGGCGAACGGCATCAAAGCCTATCTCTTTTCGTCGCTGAGGCCGACGCCCGAACTTTCGTTCGCCGTCCGCACGCTCGGTGCCGACACCGGCGTTATCGTAACGGCTTCCCACAACCCGCGCATCTATAACGGCTACAAAGTGTATTGGAACGACGGCGCGCAAGTGATTCCGCCGCACGACAAGGGTATCATCGGCGAAGTGAACGCCGTCAAAGAAATCAAAACGATGTCGAAAGACGAAGCGATAAAAGCCGGCAAAATCGTCCTCATCGACAAAGACATGGACGAAAAATTCTGGAATATGTGCAAAGCGCAGCTTTTCCGGCCCGATCTCATCAAAGCGCACGCGAAAGACGTCAAAATCGTCTACACTCCGCTTCACGGAACGGGCGGCATGCACGTCGAAAAAGTGCTCGGCGATTTGGGACTCAAAGTGATCACCGTTCCCGAACAGCGCGACCCCGACGGAAACTTTCCGACGGTCGAAAAACCGAATCCCGAAGAAGCGCCTGCGATGAAACTCGCGATTGCGCTCGGCGAAAAAGAAAAAGCCGACTGCATTATGGCAACGGATCCCGACGCCGATCGCTTCGGCTCGGCTTTCCCCGATAAAGACGGAAAATTCGTTTTGATAACGGGCAATCAAATGGGCGCGCTTTTTCTCGAATATATTTTGCTTTCACGGAAAGAACTCGGCAAAATGCCCGAAAAACCCGCTGCCGTCAGAACGATCGTCACCTCTCCGTTTATCGACTACATCTGCAAAAAATACGGCGTCAAAGTTTTCGAATGTTTAACCGGTTTCAAATGGATTGCAGCCGTCGAAGCTTCGATGGAAAAAGACAACTCGGCAAGCTACGTGTTCGGCTTCGAAGAGAGCTACGGTTATAAAATCGAAAAAGAAGTGTTCGACAAAGACGGCATTTCCGCTTCCGCGATGTGCGCGGAGATGACGCTCTATTGGAGGAGCAAGGGCAAAAGCCTCCTCGAACACCTCGACGACATGTATAAAGAATACGGCTACTTCGAAGACAAAACGATCGAACAGTATTTCCCGGGTCCTACGGGCGGAGAAGCGATGCGCGGCATCATGACGAAGCTCAGAAACGAAGGATTGAAGACGCTCGGCGGGAAACGCGTAAAAGAAATTCGCGACATCGAACGGAGCGTTTCGTTCGATCCGGCAAATCCGGCGACGACAAAACCGCTCGATCTTCCGAAAAGCAATGTGCTGCAGTTTTTCCTCGACGACGGAACGATCGTAAGCGCGCGGCCGTCGGGTACGGAGCCGAAAATCAAATTCTACATAAACTGCACGGTTCCCGTTTCAGGCCATAATGACGCGGGCCTTGCACAAGCAAAAAAAGAAGCTGCTCTCCTCCGCGATGCGATCGCTTCGGAAATAAAATCCACACTCGATGCGGCTGCCGAATAAGCTTTTCCGCGATTACAAAAAACTGCTCCGCCTCGTAAACGGCGGGG
Organism: Treponema socranskii subsp. buccale; assembly: GCF_024181585.1. NCBI lineage: Bacteria > Pseudomonadati > Spirochaetota > Spirochaetia > Treponematales > Treponemataceae > Treponema > Treponema socranskii. The sequence continues at coordinate 1,449,496 of NZ_CP054258.1, forward strand.
CGGTTTTTGCGGCGATCGATACCGAAACGACGGGTCTTACTCCCGACACTTGCCGCATCATCGAAATCGGCGCCGTGCTCTTCGATAAAACGGGCGTACTCGACACGTTCGCCTCTCTCGTAAATCCGGGAATCGCTCTGCCCGCTTTTACGAAAGAACTCACGCACATCACCGACGATATGCTTTCCCTCTCTCCGCCCGCATCTTCGGTGCTTCCGGATTTTATCGAATTTATCGGAAGCGCGATCCTCGTCGCACACAACGCGCCTTTCGATTTGCTTTTTATCAATAAAGAATTGGAGCGGAGCGGTATGCCTTCCATGTCGAATAAAGCGATCGATACGCTGAATTTGAGCCGATGGGCATACCCTTCGGCAAAACATCATTCGCTGCAGTACCTCGCAGCCGCTATGGGAATCGATGCGGAAAACGCACACCGCGCATCGGACGATGCGAAAACCTGCCGCAAAATATTTTTACGCTGTTTGAAAGACACAGAATCGGTGCAAAAAAAATAAACGGACGAATTGCGATTTTTAAAAGTTGTGCCGATAAAGCCGTGCTTACGATGCTTCGGTCGGCTCCGCCTCACCGGCGAGTTTTCTCTGCAAACTCGCTGTGTAAATGCAGCAGCCGATTTTTTTGGCCGCGGCCCGAAGCGCTCACCGCCCTTTTAAAAGTTCCGATATCGATGCGAGTGCTCCCGTATCGGGAGAAGAAGCCGCTTTGTTTTCTTTTTGAATCGCTTTGAACACTTCTTCGCGGAACACTTTAACGCTTTTCGGCGCTTCGATCCCGACTTTGACTTGATCGCCGCGGACTTCGATGATCGTAATCGTTATATTGTCGCCGATTTTAATCTGTTCGTCGATTTTACGCGAAAGGATGAGCATTTCACTTTCCTCCGCGTTTTTTAAGCGCGTCGAGTATCGCGTGTTTTGTCGTCCAGCGGCCGTCGCTCAAAATCACCTGCACGCACAGCTTATTTTTTTTGTTGATGACGAGCGGCCCCTGCAAATTTGCGGTAACGGCGCTCCCGTCGGACGGAACGGTGACGACCGCCATAACGATAAGGTCTTCGGGAGAGCGCACGTCGATTTTTTTTAAACTTTCGTCGTCGATGTCCGCTTCGTAATCGTCGCAGATCAAAAACGGATCGATGAGCAAAAACGCAAGGCGCTCGTCGTCGAGGGACTGCAGCCAGATAAGCGGCGCCCATTCCGATTCTATCGTCGCGTATTTTTTATATTCTTCAAAACCGAAAAGCCCTTCGGGAAAAGTAACGATGTGATTTTCTTCGACGCTCTTTACGCCCATCGCCTTTGTCTTAACGTCCATCGAGGCTTACCTCAAATAATCGAGCAGCGTACTCGAATACAAACGCGCGGCCGTACTCAGCGTCGCCTGATGCGTAAAATCCATCATCTTCATATCGGATGCGGCTTTCGTCAAATCGAGATCGCCCTCGCTTGAGATGCGCTGCGTTACGTTGAGCGCGGTTCCCGAATTGCGCTTTACGTTGAGCTCCGCCCGCTCGTATTCGGAACCCGATTTCGCGATTCGTGTGGTCAAATTGTTAAGTCCCTGATCGATCGAACCGAGCACGCGGCCTCCGATCGCTTCGTGGTCGCCCGCCAAAAGCGCATTGCGGAGAGAGATAACCGCATCGAACATGGAACCGCCGGAAGCGCGCACTCCGGCTGCGAGATTGTACGGCGGCTTTTGACTTGCGTCTTTGATAATGCCGAGATCGGCGAGTGCGGAACCCGAAATATCTTCGAGCCACAGCTGCCGCGCGTCCGTTGCGGTAAAGTTCAAAGCGCGAGTTACGGGATCGAGCGTCGCCTTTACCGCAGCTTCGCTGTCGTTTATCTTTGCAATAAGCGAATACACGTTGTCGCCTGCGTTGATTTTGATTTCCGCACCGTCTACGGCGATAACCGAATCTTCCCCCGCTCTCCAGCCGGTTGCATCCCTTGCGCCGAAAATCTGCTGAGGCTCCGCCCAAAAAGTGCGCACGCCCGCGTTGTCCGTCGTCAAATATTTATTTTCGTCGATTTCGACCTGCGTTTCCGAAATGTTTCCGTTATAGCGCACGCCTTCGATAAGCGGCACGCCCGAACCTGCGACATTTCCCATTTCGACGTCGAAGGCCCTCACTTTCGTTTCGGTACCGGCAAAGAGCGAGTTTCCGTCTTCGCCGATCGCATTCGCATTTTGCACGAGCTCTTTTAAAAGTTCGTCGACTTCCGCCGCCATGTTTTTCATATCGTCGCCCGTGTAGATGCCGTTCGCACCGGTAACGGCGAGTTCTCTCACGCGGTGCAACACGTCGAGCGAATTCGTCATGTAGCCTTCACGCTGCATAAAAAGCTCGGAAAGCGTTTTGGCGTTTTTTTCGAAGTTTTCGATACGCGCCGCATAGGACTGATAACGCACCAAATGTCCCGCGGCGATCGGATCGTCGCGCAGTTCCTGAATACGGCGCTGGCTGCCGATTTGATTGTTGATTTTATTGAGACGGGATTCCTGCAGCCGTAGATTCGACTGCACATCCATATTATTCATTTGTGAACTCACCCTGCGCATATCGCACCTCCGTATTCGGCTTTACCCCGATTTTATGCTCTGATTCTGTTGATAATCGTATCGACGAGATTGTCCCACGTACTGATAAACGAAGCGGCGGCATTGTAGCCGTGCTGAAATTTAATAATATCCGCAAGCTCTTCGTCTATGTTTACGCCGCTGACGGACTCCCGCAGCGTGCGCAAATCTCCCATGATTTTATTTTGATTTGTCGTTTGAGTTGCAGCCTGCTCTCCTTTCAAACCGACGTTCGTCACGCTGTCGGCAAAATAATCGTCGAAAGTGCGCTTGTGTCCTATCATCACCTGAGTGTTTCTGATCGAAGCGATTTCGATCGCCGCCCGCCCGTCGCCCGACGCGAGAGCGCCGCGCGTATCGGCAAAGCCCGCAGCGACGCTTTTGACGTCTCCTCTGATGAGCGGATTTACCGCGATATACGCGGACGGATTTACCTGCGGCGTCACCGCAAATTGAGCGCCGTCGGCAAGACCGTCGACCGCGTCCGCGCGAAGATAATCGTATGCGCCTTCTTCTCCGCTTTCGCGCAAAATGCCCGCATAGCCGGTCAAAAACATTCCGCTGTCTTCGACATGGCGTATGACAAAATCGGGGTTCGATTGCGAAAGAGCCGTCGTCGCTTTCAGCACGAGATTGTTGTTTCTGTCGAGATAAGCTTTTACTTCTCCGTTCGAATCGTTGATCCGGTCGATGACATCGGCAACCGTGTCGGTAGCGTTGTATGCGACTTCGACCGTACCTTCGGGCGCGGAAAAGGTCATCGTACCGGCAAGTCCTATTTGCTCCTGCGAGTTCAATGTATGTCGCCCGGTAAAACGGAAAATATAAGACCTGTCCATTACGCCGTCCGCATCGTAATCGTAATTACCGCGCACGTTTTCGACAAAGGGATGAGACGTAAAAAAGTCGAGACCCGTCGTACCGTTCATGCCGGTTGCGTTACGGTGCACGTCGTTTACCAAATCGGAAAAGTTCATCGTCATCGTGTTGAGCGACTGCATTTCATTTCTGATATCGACATCGCGCAGTTCGATGAGGGAACCGAGTCTCCCGCCTTTTACGACAGCGTCGTTTTTCGTATCGCCCCAGATGAGACGGGGATTTCCGTTATTGTCGATAACCGTACGGAGGTCGAAACTGCGCGGAATGCTGCCCTGAACGAGCACGCGCCCGTCGACGTGTACCATGAATTCGTCTTTGTCGCGGTCGCTCGCCGTACAATTGACAAGCTCGGAAAGCTTATCGACGAGGAGATCCCGCTGGTCGAGCAAATCGTTCGGATTGTCTCCCATACCGCGCGAACGCACGATCTCTCCGTTGAGAGCGGCAATCTGTTCGGCATAATTGTTGATCTGCTTTACCGTCGCATCGATATCGCCGTTTATGATCGTGTTCACTCCCTGCAAACTTTCGTAGCGCTGGTTTATCGTATCGGTGAGCGAAATGCCGCGCGTGACGATCGCCTGACGGGATGCGATGTTTTCCGGATGAATCGACAGTTCCTGCCACGCTTCCCAGAATTTATCCATAGTGCTGCGGATCGAAACGTCGTCGGGTTCGTTGTAAATCTGCTCGAGCATCGTATAGTATTTGCTGCGCGTATCCCAATACGCTTCCTGATTCGCCTGTTCGACGATGCGCCGATCGAGCAGTTCGTCGCGGATCCGCCGTATGCTGGACGCGATAACGCCTTGCCCGATCATGCCCGGCTCTTCGGGACGCTCGAGTTCCGGCAGATACAGCGGATCGAATTCCTTAAATGCGACGCGTTGGCGCGAATAGCCTTCCGTATTCGCATTTGAAATATTGTGACCGGCGGTCGTAATCGCCGTCGTATGCGCCATAATGCTGCGCTTACCGAGCTCTATTCCGGAAAATGTCGAACCCATATATCACCTCACAAAAACGATACAAACTATTTATTGATTTAATATAATGTATTGACGACGACGCTCGACGGCTTTGAACGCATGATCTTTCCCGCCTTCGAATACACCGTCGCCCCGCTTTGAGGAAAGGCTTCGTCGAGCACGCTTTGAATAAAATCCCTCGCAACCGCTATGTAATTGCCGAGCGTTCTGTTTGCCGTCTTCGATTTGACGAGCTTTCCGCGCACTTGCGTCAAAAGCGGCAACGATGCCTTTTTCACTTCGTCGCTTTGCACATCCGAAATCGCGTTTCTCGTCTTTTCGGTTTTTTCGAAAGCTTCGGTAAGTTTCGTGATCGCGGAAATCGATTCGAGCACGCCGTCCCATTTTTTTTGCAGCACCGCAGCGCGCAGCTCCGCCTGCCGGGTAAGCATAGTGTCGAGAATTTCGTTTTCGCGCAAAAGAAGCCGCTCCATTTCGCTTATGTCCGCCATATACAGATTACCTCATGTTGATTATCGGTGCGGAAAAACGACGACTTTACGGTTTTTTTACGGGAGCGGCAGCAGTTTTATTCGATCGTAACGCATTTCCGCCTATACGCTTTCATACCGTAAAACGCACTACACTGCTTTGAACAAAGCGTATAATTTTTTTGCGGAATCGTCGAGCGAATATTTTTCGAAAAGAGGTGCGGGCGATGAAACGGGCTCGGCAAGGAGCGCATCCAAATCGACGTCGGGCTTAAATGGATCGATGTAATGCGCGCAGCTTCCGTATATTTCAGGTAAGCTCGCGGCATTCGAAACGACGACGGGCGCGCCGCAGGAAAGCGCTTCGAGCGGCGGAAGACCGAAGCCTTCAAAGTACGAAGGAAATACGAAAGCTTTGCAGTTTTGCATGAGCGCTTTCACTGCTTCGTCGGAAAGATAGCCTGCGAGAATAATATTTTCCAATGATTTTATTTTTTCAAGTTCGCTCGGAACGACGTTTTTGAGCATCGTACCGGAAATGACGAAAAGTTCGTTCGGGTAAAGCTCCGCATGCTGCATAATCCACTTGAGATTTTTCCGCAAAGAAAGACTTCCGAGCGTAAAATAAAATTCTCCGGATTTGAGACCGAGTTTTTTCAAAATGTTTTCATCGGCACGGATTTTTTTCATGTGGGCCGATCCGGAATAAATGACACGTATCTTTTTTTCGGGCACGCGATAGTAATCGATAATCTGTTTTTTGCTGAAGTTCGATACGGTACAGACAAAGCGCGCATTTTTGCAGATATTCCGATAATTTAAACGGCTGTACGCGCCGATAAGTTTGTCGTAAAACGATGTAAAATCGTTCGGAAAATCCTTTGCGTATACGTCGTGGATAAATGCGATGCCGCAGGTTTTGCCTAAAGGTGCGGTGTTTGAAAACGAAAGCGCACAGGCATTTCGTCTGCGGCATGTTCTTGCAAAGACGCCCAAATCCCAAAAAGGAAACGAGCGCGCTTCTTTATCGGATCGTATGACGGCAATACGGGCATAAGACGGAACTTTCGGCGCATTTGCGGGAACCAGTATCGACACGCGATCGGATGAGCTAAGCAGAGAATCGATTCGCTTGCATATTTCCCATGCAAAGCGCTCGATACCGGTGAGATTCCGGCATAAAAAATTTCCGTTTATAAGAATTTCCGTCATTGATGCCGCCCCAAAACCCCTATGCTTCGCTCCCCGCTTCATATCGTATAACGATTTCGATTGTAATTTCGAATTACATTGTTGTCAATCCAGGGCTTACGCATGAGAATCTATATTCCTCAAAAAATAACCATTACCGTAAAAAATCGGCTGCACTCCCGGCAGCAGCCCTGCCGTTCGCCGCGGCAGACCGTGATTGGAATCGGACTGCGCGAACTTTTTTACCAAAAAGTTCGCTTGCCATCGGTCTGAGCGGCTCGGCGGCATTGCCGCTGCCTCGCGTTCCGCCTTTTTTATTTTATATTATGTCTCTTTTCTGTGTATACATTTTTCATGCGGAATCCCTGGTTGTCAATCGCACGCTCTTGACGTAACGCTTTAAAATTTGCTATAGTTTTCGGGCATTGCAAATGCGCTTACGGTGCCTGTAGTTCAGCGGTAGAGCGCCAGATTGTGGATCTGGTTGTCGTGGGTTCAATCCCCACCAGGCACCCGCTTTTATAAAAATTAATAAAAAAGACGCCGCCGATTGCCTGAATGTTCGCGGCTTCGAATCCTTCCGAAAGCGTTTATAGCTCAACTGGATAGAGCAACGGACTTCGAATCCGTAGGTTGCGTGTTCGAGTCACGCTAAACGCAATTTTCCCTCATCCGCACCGTCTTCGCCGATTCTTGCCGTGCTACAAAAAAATCGTCAGGGCTTACGCATGAAAAATGTATACACGGAAAAAAGCGTATAATATATAAAAAAGGCGGAACGCGAGGCAGCGGCAATGCCGCCGAGCCGCTCTGACCGATGGCAAGCAAAATTTCGAAGAAATTTTGCGCAGTCCGATTCCAATCACGGTCTGCCGCGGCGAACGGCAGGGCTGTTGCCGGGAGTGCAGCCGATTTTTTTACGGTAATGATTATTTTTTAGGAAATATAGATTCTCATGCGTAAGCCCTAAAAAATCGTTCAACATACTTGCCATTTTATTTTATTTTTGCTATAGTTATAACATTCAGCCACTGTCGTGGATTGAGTACGGGCCATTAGCTCAGCTGGTAGAGCAACAGACTCTTAATCTGTGGGTCGTCGGTTCGAAGCCGGCATGGCTCAAGCCTTGTGTGAGACGAGAAGGCACGCACTCTTTATGCGAGAGTGGTGAAACGGCAGACACGCCGGATTTAGGTTCCGGTGCCTTTACGGCGTAAGGGTTCAAGTCCCTTCTCTCGCAATTCCGATGCCTGAGGTGTTGCGACATACAGATTTGCGGGAATAGCTCAGTGGTAGAGCGCCACCTTGCCAAGGTGGATGTCGCGGGTCCAACTCCCGTTTCCCGCTCGAGTACCGAAGCTTACAGCGCCGGAAAACGCAAAGAATTATTTGCGGGAATAGCTCAGTGGTAGAGCGCCACCTTGCCAAGGTGGATGTCGCGGGTCCAACTCCCGTTTCCCGCTTAAAAGCCAAAGCGATTCGGAGCAATCTGAATCGCTTTTTTTATTCGTACGGAGATCACTGGTAAGGAGCGAAGCGTGGAACTCAAAAAAGAATTCACCGACCTTGAAAAATCGGCGGTAAAACTCACCGTCACCGTTTCACAAAAAGACGTCGCGGCCGCATACGCGGAAACGCTCGGCAAATATCTAAAGCAGGCGCAGATTCCGGGCTTCAGAAAAGGCCACGTACCTGCGAATATTCTCGAGCGCAAATTCGGAGAGGGCATCAAAGCCGACACGGTAAGCGATATAATCGACAAAGCGCTCAACGAAATCTTTGAAGACGATGCGGAAAAGGCAAACCGTCCGCTCCCCTACGCGCAGCCCGTCATGGAAAAAATACCGGAACTCGACACTGCAAAAGATTTAAGCTTTTCTCTCACTTACGACGTGTACCCGAAAGTCGACGTTAAAAATTTTTCGGGCATTACGATAAAAGAGCCGCAGGTCACGATCGGCAGCAAAGAGATCGATGAAGAGCTCAAAGCCGTGCAGGAGCGCAATGCGGTCGTCATCGACAAAAAAGACGATGAAAAAGTCGAAAAGGACAATATCGTTACGATCAATTATGCCGAACTCGACGAAAACGGAAACGAAATCGCAGGGACAAAGCGCGAAGATTTCGTCTTTACGGCGGGATCGGACGGTACGTTCTACCGCATCGACGACGACGTCATCGGCATGAAAAAAGGCGAAACGAAAACGATTACGAAAACCTACGCGAAAGACGATAAAAACGAAAGTTTGGCGGGTACGACGAAAAAGATAAGCGTAACGGTTACCGCAATTAAAATACGCAATCTTCCCGCACTCGACGACGAACTTGCGCAGGATGTGAGCGAAAAATACAAAACGCTCGACGACTTAAAAAAAGATATTGTAAAAAATATGGAAAGCGCAAAGGAGCGGCGTATCGGAGAAATCAAAAACAACGAACTGCTTTCCCAACTCGTCGAAAAAAATCCCTTCGATATCCCTTCTTCCATGCTCAACGCGGAACTCGAAAACCGCTGGTATTCGATGGCGCAGCAGTTTCAGACGACGCCGGAACAGCTTGAAAAGATGTTTTCGTCGGCAAAACAGACGAAAGCCGACATACTCAAAGAGTGGGCGCCCGCAAGCGAAAAAATGCTTAAAAGCAGAATCATCGTAGACAATTTGATCCGCGCGCGCAATATTTCCGTTACGCCCGAAGATGTCGAAGCGCGTTATAAAGAAATCGCCGATCGCGGCGGCATGAGCGTCGACGAAGTGAAAAAGCACTACGCAGACGCAAAAGCGAAAGAATACCTCATCGACGACACAAAAGAGCAAAAACTCTACGACGAACTGTATAAAGAAGTGAAAACGGTAAAGGGAGATGCGATGTCGTTCGCCGATTTGTTTAAAGGGGAAAGCAACTGAACCCACGCCGCCTCGTTTTTTTAGTATATTGTAGTAATACAGGATGTGACTATGAATGAACGGATGAACACGCTCGTCCCCTCCGTCATCGAGCGGAGCGGAAACGTCGAGCGTTCCTACGATATTTTTTCACGGCTGCTCAAAGACAGAATCATCTTTATCGACGGGGAGATAAACGACGTTACGGCGGACTTGGTCGTCGCGCAGATTCTCTTTCTCGAATCGGAAAATCCCGATAAAGATATCAGTATGTACATAAACAGTCCCGGAGGATCGGTCACTGCGGGACTTGCGATCTACGATACGATGCAGTACGTCAAGTGCCACATCCAAACGATCTGCATGGGACAGGCTGCAAGCATGGGCGCAATCCTCCTCGCAGGCGGCACTGCGGGAAAAAGATTCGCCCTTCCCTCTTCGCGCGTTATGATTCACCAGCCCTGGGGCGGCGTGCAGGGACAGGAAAGCGACATTTCCATTCAGGCGAAAGAAATCGTGCGCTTGAAAAAATTGACGATCGATTATTTTGCGCACCACACGAAAAAAACGCCCGAACAGGTCGCATCCGATATGGAACGCGATTTTTATATGTCGGCCGAAGACGCGCTCGCGTACGGCATCGTCGATCACGTTATGCCGGGGAGAAAAAAGCAATGAAACGATTCGGAAGCGACGCGCAGTTTTGTTCGTTTTGCGGAAAGCCCGCAGACGCATCGCGTCATCTCGTAGGAGCGCCTTCGGGCAATATCCACATCTGCAATCAGTGCGTCGCCGTCTGCCAAAGTATGCTCGATCAGGAAGAAGGAGAAGTCGCGCCGATTACGATGAACGACGTCCCTACTCCGAAAGAATTCAAAGCATATCTCGATCAATATGTCGTGGGACAGGACGAAGCGAAAAAGACGCTTTCGGTCGCCGTGTACAACCACTATAAGCGCATGTCGGTTCCGAAAAGCATGCGCAAAGACGACGATGTGCTCATCGAAAAATCGAACATACTGCTCATGGGGCCGACCGGAAGCGGAAAGACGCTGCTTGCAAAAACGCTCGCGCAAAAACTCAAAGTACCCTTTGCCATCGCCGATGCGACGACGCTCACCGAAGCGGGTTATGTCGGAGAAGACGTCGAAAACGTGCTTTTAAAATTGATAAACGCCGCAAACGGCAACATCAAAGCCGCCGAACGCGGTATCATCTTTATCGACGAAATCGACAAAATTTCGCGCAAAAGCGAAAATACGTCGATCACGCGCGACGTGTCGGGCGAAGGCGTACAGCAGGCGCTTTTAAAAATCATCGAAGGTACGCATGCGAGCGTTCCGCCGCAGGGAGGACGCAAGCACCCGAATCAGGAGATGATCGATATCGACACGACGAACATCCTCTTTATCCTGGGCGGCGCTTTCGTCGGCCTTGAAAAGATCATCGAACAGCGCACCGCGGAGCGCGCGATGGGTTTCGGCAGCAACGTCGGTATGATGAACGAAGAAGAGCGCATGAACCTGCTCAATCGCTGCACGCCCGACGACCTCGTCAAATTCGGCATCATCCCCGAACTGATCGGACGGATGCCCATCACCGTCGCGCTCAAAGAGCTCACGCGGGACGATTTGGTGCGCATCCTTACCGAACCGAAAAACGCGATCACCAAGCAGTTTCAAGCGTCTTTCGCCCTCGACAACGTCAAGCTCGAATTTACCGATGAAGCGATCGGGGAAATCGCCGACGAAGCCGTCCGCCAAAAAACCGGCGCGCGGGGACTTCGCAGCATCGTCGAAAAAATGCTGCAGGATATCATGTACGAACTCCCGTCGATCAAAGACCGCGAGCAAAAAAAGCTCGTCATTTCGAAAGATATCGTGCAAAATAAAACCCATCTCGACGTAGGATCTCTTTTGACGGCGTAAGTGCGAAGCGAGGACGCTCTCCCGCATAAAAAAACCGCCCCCGAAGCCGAAGGTTTTTTCGACTTGAGGGCGGTTTGACCTTTCCGGTCAGTTATTTTAATCGGTGAGTACCGATTAGCCGTTGCCGATTAAACTAAATCTCAACGGGATCCCCGTTTGCATCGTATTTATACATCTTCCAGTTGCGGTTTTTTGCGTTTTGAAAAGCTGTGGCCACACCGGAACCGGTAAAGTTCGTCAAGTTGCCTTCGGGAACGCCGGCCTTTTCGGTATACAGATAACACCGTGCATCATCGGCCGGCAGGCGATCCGGTAAAGAGTTAAAAAACGCGGGAACCGCAAACTTCCCTGCAATCTTATTGCTGCTGCGGTTCAGCGTCTTTAAAGCAGTGCAGCCGCTCACGTTAAGAGAGGTAAGCCGATTGCCCTGACAGCTCAGACTTTCCAAAGCACTTAAGTTATGCACCTTAAGATCGGTAAGCCGATTATTGTAGCAGTCCAGCCGTTCCAACTTGTTTAAGCCTTGCGCATCAAGTTCGGTAAGCTTATTGCCTTGACAGCCCAGTTTTTTCAAATTGCTTAATCCCTGCACGTTAAGTTCGGCAAGCTGATTGCTATGACAGCTCAGACTTTCCAAAGCACTTAAGTTATGCACCTTAAGATCGGTAAGCTGATTACTGAAGCAGTCCAGTAATTTCAAGGCGTTTAAACCCTGCACGTTAAGTTCGGCAAGCCGATTGCCCTGACAACCCAAACTTTTCAAAGCACTTAACCCCTGCACGTTAAGTTCGGTAAGCCGATTGCTGCCGCAAAGCAGCACTTCCAAAGCATTTAAGCCCTGTACGTTAAGGGCAGTGAGCCGATTGTCGCTGCAGACCAGCTCTTCCAAAGCACTTAAACCCTGTACGTTAAGGGCGATGAGCCGATTGTCGCTGCAGACCAGCTTGATGATACGGCCTTTTAAGATAACGGTTGTACCCTTTGCGTGCAGTTCCGTTTCCGAATCGCTTGTAAGCGTTGTTTCGGTGCAGCCTTCCACCGTAACAGAAGAGCTGTCGGCGGTTTTTACCGTAACTTTGATGGTGAGCTTGTCGGCGCTTAAGATGAGCGATGCACCGCCTGAAACAAGGGATGCTTGCAGGGTTCCGCCGCCGCCCGCGTTATTCGGACAGCCTGTCATGCCAAAGAGCGCAATAAGCGCCACCAACGCGGCTGTTGCGAGCGCCGCTCCTCTTGTTTTGTGTTTCATATAAACACCTCCTCGTTTTAATTGGTAATTATCAATTACCGATTATCCATTGCATTGATCCGTTCGAATCCGTAGAACTTCAAAAAATAAAAAACGCACGGGAACGGTGCGTCCTTTGTGCGTTTATGGGGTGAGGAAAATTGTGTGTGAATGTAAATTTATTCGGGTATAGTTCGCCTTCAGCTGCGAGGCTGCGAGGCTGCGAGGCTGCGAGGCTGCGAGGCTGCGAGGCTGCGAGGCTGCGAATTTTGCCCGATACGCCGTCTTATGTCAAGTGCTTTTGCAAAACTTTTGTGCGGTTTTTTGTGAGAACGTGTACTGTTTTTATCGATGCGTTTCTCTGCCATCACAGTTACAGTATAACCTGTTTTTGTGCGAATTTCAACGCGAGGCGGCATGCGCCGCAGGGATTCCGCATGAAAAATGTATACACAGAAAAGAGACATAATATAAAAAAAAAGGCGGAACGCGAGGCAGCGGCAATGCCGCCGAGCCGCTCAGACCGATGGCAAGCGAACTTTTTGGTAAAAAAGTTCGCGCAGTCCGATTCCAATCACGGTCTGCCGCGGCGAACGGCAGGGCTGCTGCCGGGAGTGCAGCCGATTTTTTACGGTAATGGTTATTTTTTGAGGAATATAGATTCTCATGCGTAAGCCCTGGCATGTGCCGTATATCGAGCGAAGTTCCCCGCGCCACTTGCAACGAGCACGAAGTGCGAAGTTCCCCGCGCAACCTTGCAACGAGCGCGAAGTGCGAAGTTCCCCGCGCCACTTGCAACGAGCACGAAGTGCGAAGTTCCCCGCGCAACCTTGCAACGAGCACGGAGTGCGAAGTTCCCCGCGCAACCTTGCAACGAGCACGGAGTGCGAAGTTCCCCGCGCCACTTGCAACGAGCACGGAGTGCGAAGTTCCCCGCGCCACTTGCAACGAGCACGGAGTGCGAAGTTCCCCGCGCAACCTTGCAACGAGCACGGAGTGCGAAGTTCCCCGCGCAGGAAACGATGTTCCCGTTTATTTTCATAAAAAACCGCGTAATTTGTTAATTTACGGGCGATATATAGGTGAAGCGATTTTTTGTCCGTGCTATCTCAATAATCGAAGGTGCAGCTATGGAATATACCCATAAACCCGTCGAAGAACTCTCCTTTACCGATGACTTTATGTTCGGTACGATCATGAAAAATAAAGGAATTTGTAAAGGTGTATTGGAACGGCTTTTGCATATCAAAGTCGGCAAAATAGAATATCCCTCCCTGCAAAAAACGATAACGCCCTTTTACGAAAGCAAGGGTATACGTCTCGATGTCTACGTTTCCGATCCCGATCGCGTTTTCGATATCGAAATACAAACGTCGATCCCGCCTTCTCTTCCCAAACGTACGCGCTATTAGCCTGAATGCGAGTTCGAAAGTATTTCAAAATAAATGTATGCTTTCGCCGAGAACCCGTCCGCTTAGCCGCGGTCGAGCTTTTGAGGTAGGCTTCCGTAAGCATAACGCTCGAAACGGCACGCAGCCGGAACCTCGTCTTCGCATCCTTTTATTTATTTTCGAACTCGCCATTCATTGATGCATGAAATGGTTGGAAAATTTCGAGTTCTAGCAAACTCGAAATTTGAACTTTTACCAAAGCCTTATGGATGTCGACAATCTCTTGCGCGGACAGAGTTATGCGGAATTAAAAGAGAGCTATGTCATCTTTATCTGTACCCAGGATCCCTTCGGCAAAGGCTTACCCGTCTACGAGTTCCGCAACGTATGTACCGCTGACGGCAGTATTTTCCTTGATGACAAAAGCGTTAAGGTGTTTTATAATGTGGGTGCCTACGGTAAAGAGAGAGAAGCTGAATTGAGCGCTTTGTTGGAGTATCTTTGCGAGAGGCGGGCGACGAGCGGTTTTACACAGCACATCGATGAGCTTGTCGAAAAAGCGAAACGGAACGAAAAGTTCAGGAGCATATATATGTCGTTAAATATACGGGAAGATGACTTACGCATGGCAGGTGAAAAGATCGGTTTTGAACGGGGCGTTGCCGCGGGAATACGTAGAGGTCGACGCGACGGTATTGCCGCAGGAGCGTATCAAAAAGCACGGGAAACGGCAAAAATTTTATCGGGTATGCAGCTGAGTCTTGAAGCGATAGCGAAAGCGACCGGTCTCTCGGAAGCGGAAATCGAAAAACTGTAACGGTATTTGCTGTGAAGCTCGACATCCGGCCTTTTAATTTCCGCGGGGAAAATCAATTAATAATCGGTAACGGGCAATTTGTAATTAGTCGGCAATTACCGGGTATAGAATCCCTCTCAAGTCGTCTACAAAAGTAGGCGGTTCCTCGGTATTTTCAAACTCTTATCTTCGAAACTTTCTTATACTGTATATAAAAGTATACAGTATGCTCTCTCACCGTACGATTTTTTTCATAACTTCGATCGTTTCGGACACCGTCGTCTCCCAGCTGAAACGCTGTGCACGACGGAGACCCGATGCGACCATTGTTTCGCGGAAAGCGGAATCCGTAACGAGTTTTTCCATCGCAGAGGCGACTTCTTCGATATCGTTCGGATCGAAATAGAGCGCCGCCTCCCCGCCCATTTCGGGAAGCGCACCGGCTTTTGCACACGCGACGGGAATGCCCGTCGCCATCGCTTCGAGTATCGGAAGGCCTACTCCTTCGTTCACCGACGGGAAAATGCACGCATCGGCTCCCGCGTATAAAAGCGGAAAACTTTCGTGCGGAAAAAAGCCGGTGAGAAAGATATCCGATGCGGCGGGAGAAAGGGATGCCGCTCGGTGCACTTCTTCGGACGAGGGTCCTTCGGCGCCCGCGATAACGAGACGGTGCGGAGATTTCGTGCGCTCTTTAAAAAGCGCAAAGGCTTTTATAAGTTCGATGTGCTTTTTTTCAGGCCCGGAAAGACGCGATCCGTAGATAAAATAGGGCCGCTTTATCGCAAAGGGCTTTATGGTTACCGTTTCCGCATCGATTTGCAGCTGCGGGAAAAAAAGCCTGTGGTCGATGCCGTTGTGGATGATTTCGATTTTCGATTCGTCGATGCCGAGCCCTATCAAATCGTTTCGCAAAAACTCGCTCGCGGCGACGATCTTTTGCACCTTTGTAAGCCCCCGCTTTATCTGCATGCGCATCATGCGGTCGCTCTTTTCTTTGAGCATGACGGAAACGATGGAATTGACGACGGCGACGCCGGGCGTTTTAAACGAAAGCGGCAGCACGCGTTCGATGGCGGGATAGAGCACGACATCGTATTTTGCGTTTTGTGCGAATTTTTGCAGGCGAAAAAAATGCCATAAACGCTCGGCTGCAAGGCTGTCGGGAACGGAAAGCGCTTGAAACGGAATTTCACGCACCGAATTGTACGTATACCGATCGATTTCGGAACCGAACAGTTCGAATTCGACATCGCTTGAAAGCGGAAGATTAGCCGCAAAAGAATGGAGGTATGAGCCGATCCCGGAGCGTCCGTGATCACAGCCGAATGTATCTATGCCTGCCTTCATAGCCGATTATTATAGCAGCAATTCCGTTTTTGCGCTATAGTTTGCGCATGGACACGCAAAACGCATTTTCGCTCCTCTCTCCCGAAATACGCGCAAAACTGCAGGCGCTTTCGATCACACAACCGACGCCCGTACAGCAAAAAACGATCCCCCTCATTATCGAGGGGAAAAATCTTCTCTTTCAGTCGGAAACGGGTACCGGGAAAACCTTCGCTTATCTTTTGCCGCTTGCCGACAATATCGAAAAGGACGAAAAAAACGGCGTAAAAGTCCTCGTCGTCGCCCCGACGCTCGAACTTTCTTCCCAAATCAGAGACGCCGCCATGTCGATTTCAAGCGCAAAATGCGCACTGCTTACAGGAAGCGCACCGATACGGCGGCAAACCGAGCTTTTAAAAGGGAATCCCGCTATCGTCGTCGGAAATCCCGCCCGCCTTTTGGAACTTGTACGTTTAAAAAAATTAAAACTGAACGGATTGCGCGCTGCGGTGTTCGATGAAGTCGATCGTCTCGTCAAAAAAGAAATCAAAGACGACCTCGCTTCCCTCGTTTCTCTTTTTCCGAAAAACGTGCAAATCATCGGATGTTCGGCTACGGTGACGAAAGCCGTAAAAACCTTTTTTGCCGAATGCGAATCGCTCTCGATGCCGGAAGAAGACGTGCTCCGGAAGCGCATTTCGCACTGGGCGATCTACGCCGAAAGCCGCGATAAAATCGATACGCTGAAAAAGCTTTTTGCCGCCCTCGACATGCAAAAAGCGCTTGTCTTTACAAGCCGCGGCGATCAAGTCGAAAACATCACATCGAAACTCAAATATAAAAACATCGACTGCGAAGCCCTCTATGCAAAAGAGGACAAACGAAGGCGCAAACGCGCGATCGACCGATTTAAAAGCGGAAGCTGCCGCATTTTGATTACGAGCGACGTCGCTTCCCGCGGACTCGATTTTCAAAACGTTTCGCACGTCGTTCAAATGGATTTAAACGACGACGACGATTTTTTCGTTCATAGAGCGGGGCGCACGGGGCGCGCGGGCAAAACCGGCATCAATATCGTCATCGGAGACGAGTACGAAATGCGGCGCTACAGCGCACTCGAAAAGAGACTTAAAATCGTCGTCTACCCGAAAATGCTCTACCGAGGAGAAATCGTCGCGCCGGACGCCGTTTCCGAATGACGTCGTTTCACAGTCGTTTCGCAACAGTCCGTTTCTACACAGCCGTTCCGAACAGTTGATTGAGGCTGTCATATCGTGTATAATAGAAAAACAGCTTTCACTTTGCGAGGGGACAGGTGTTTCTTAAAAGTCTCGACATATTCGGCTTCAAATCGTTCGCCGACAGAACACATATCGATTTTTCGGACGGCATCACGGCTCTGCTCGGACCGAACGGCTGCGGCAAAAGCAACGTCGTCGATTCGATAAAATGGGTTTTAGCCGAAAACCGCTCGAAAAATCTGCGCGCCGACAAGATGGAAGACATCATCTTCAACGGTACCGAACGCCGCCCTCCCCTCAACGTCGCAGAAGTGACGCTCACGATCATGAACGAAAACGGGCTCATCCCCTTCGAAGCGCCCGAAATCGCGATCAAACGGCGGCTCTACCGTTCCGGCGAAAACGAATATTTTATCAATAACCGGCAGGCAGGCCCAAAGGAAATTCGCTCGCTTTTTATGGATACGGGTATCGGCAAAGCTGCCTATTCCGTCATGGAACAGGGAAAGATCGATCAAGTGCTTTCGTCGAAGCCCGAAGACCGGCGCTATCTCTTCGAAGAAGCGGCGGGCATAAGCCGGAGCAAAGCCGAGTGCGCGGAAGCGGAACGTGAACTCGAGCGCACGCGCAGCAATCTTCAGCAAATCGAAATCGCGCTTTCGGAAATCAAGCGGAGATACGACACGCTCAAAGTGCAGTCCGAAAAGACCGTCAAATACCGCGCGGTCAAAGACGAAATATTCAACGACGAACTCGATTTAACATTATTAAAATTAAAAAACTTCGTGCAGACGAAAGCGCAAAACGAAGAGCAGCTCAAACAAGTCGAAAAAAAACGAAGCGATATCCGAAACGAAATCGAAGCGATCAGCAATACGCTTTCGGAAAACATGGACAAAGTAAAAGCCATGCAGGAAGAAGTGTATGCCAAGCAGGCGGATTTAATCGGCATTCAAAAAGAAAAAAGCGGCAAACAGGATTTGATTCAGCAGTTCAACGTGCGCCTTTCCGAATCGAAAGAAAAACTCGAACAGCTCGAAGCGCACAAAAAAGCGATCGGGGCTCAGATCGATGCGCTGAACGATGAAATCGACGAAAAAAACGCTCAGCTTTACGAAAAGACAAAGCAGCTCGACGACATCAAAAAAAATATCGCATCATTCGACAAACATATTTCCGATGCGGGAAGCCGCATTGAGGAAAACGATACACTCGTCTCCGAATCGCAATCGCAAATCGAAGCGCTGAGAGAAGCGCGCACGCTTTTGCAAAAAGATTTGACGGCGATCACCGAAGACATCGTCACGAAGCTCGACGCAAAATTAAAAGGCGCGGGCTTTTCCGAAAATGCGATGAAAAACGCGAAAGAACGGCTCGACAACGTCATCGCCCGCCTGAAAATTTTTACGGCGGGACGCAAAAACATCTTTGCCGATTTTGCAGCCTCTCCATCGCGTTCCGCCGACGAATGCGTCAAAACGGTGAAGGAAGCATCCGACGCGTTTTCCGAAACGGGAAAGCTTGTCGCCGAACTTGAAAAAGCGCTCGACGATTATATGAAAGCCTCCCCCGCCTTTATCACCGAATTCCTTGCGCCCGAAGGGATCATGACGAAAAAGCGCGCCATCGATCAAAAGATTTCCGACAACCGTTCCCGCGTTGCCGGGATCAACGAACGCATAGCCGAACTGCATGCGGAAAACGAAAACCTTTCGAAAAAAATCGACGAATATAAAGAAACGCTCGGAAAGCTCAAAGTAAACGAAGCGCAGATGCACGAACAGATTACGGCGGCCGAAGAGCAGGTATCGATGCTCCGCCGCACTTTGATAAGCCAGCAAAAAACGCTTTCCGATACCGACGGAGAGATCGCTTCGGAAAACAAGCGCGCCGAAAATTTGAATGCGGAAATATCCGGCGCCGAAGAAGAGCTTTCGGAAATAGAAAAGCGCGGTCTCTCTCTCGCGGACGAACTGAAAAAACTCGACGATGCGATAGCCGCGTGCAATACGAGCGTGTCGGGAAAACAAAACGCGCTCCGTCAAAAGCAGGAGGAACAAAATAAGCTGCAGGCGCAGTACGAGCGCGTTTCGCTTTTGCTCGTTTCCTCCGATACGGAAATCAAAAACGTCAAACAGAATTTTCAGGATACGCATTCGCGCGATCTTATGGAATTCGAAGAGCGCATGTATAAAATTACAAAACCCGCTTCGGAAATTCGGGAAAAACTTTCCGACGCGAAAGAACGGCTGAAAGCGCTCGGACAGGTGAACTTGATGGCGGTCGAAGAATTCGCCGAAGAAAAAGAACGCTACGAGCGGCAGCAGACGAACTGCGACGACACGAAAAAGAGCCTCGAAAATCTGCAGCGCGTTTCGGGAGAAATCAAATCGAAATCGTCCGAAATGTTTCTCGACACGTACAATAAAATCAAAAAGAATTTTCACAATATGTTCCGCCGCCTTTTCAACGGCGGAAGAGCCGAACTCCGTCTCATCGATCCGGAAAACGTGCTCACGAGCGGCATCGATATCTACGCGCAGCCGCCGGGAAAAAAGCTCGAAAATATCGCCCTTCTTTCGGGCGGAGAAAAAACGATGACGGCCGTCGCGCTTTTGTTTGCGACTTACCAAGTGCGCCCTTCTCCGTTTTGTCTCCTCGACGAAATCGATGCGGCGCTCGACGACAAAAACGTTTCAAGTTTTGTGACGACGCTGCGCTCTTTTGCAAACGTAAGTCAATACATCGTCATCACGCATAACAAAAAAACGGTTATGGGAGCTACGACGATGCTCGGCATCACGATGGAAGAATCCGGCGTGTCGAAAATACTTTCGCTCCGCCTCGACAAAGACATAAAGCTCGGCGCGGTCATTTCCGAAAGCAATGACGACTTTATCGAAGAGGACGTGCCGCCCGAAGAGGCGACCGTTCCGCCGAGGCCCGCAAAACGCATTCACAACCCCGACGGAACGATAACCGATCCCGACCGCGAGCGCGCAGTGAAAGAAGAAAAACGCCTCGAAAAAGAAGCGGCGCAAAAAGCGAAAGCCGCGGAGAAAAAAAGCGATGATCGGGAAAAGTGATTTTTTCGACGGTATCGGCTCTCTCTTTTCCGGAAGGAAAAAATACGTCGCCTTCATTTCGGGTACGCTCATTTTGATGACGTGCATCGCGCTTACTCTTTTTATCGCACAAAAATCGAAAAAGACGCGCAAAGCGCCCGTCGCCGAACGCACCTTTTCGCCGACACAGGAGCTCCTTGCGCCCGACGGTCCGCAGGAGCAAAAGGATTACATCGCTTCGCGCGAAGCGAAAGATGCGTGGAACGATGCCGATACGGAGCGGTGGTTTACGCCGCCTGAGGGCAAAGAGATGGAAGATCTGCGCCGCGCAAACGATAAAATCGTTTCGGATATATTGGGGGCTGCTCCGTGAAAAAATCAATAAAACGAACTTTTGTATGGAAGCCGATACAAGTCTCTCTCTCGGCGATCGCCTGTCTGTCGATTTTTTTCGTATCGGTATCCTGCGCGTCTCTTCCGAAAAGCGGACGAGCGGGAAACAACCCTATGCAAACCGAAAGCGAAAAAGCTTCCCGCCAATCGGAAAATCCTGACGGCGCTTCGGAATCGGCGGAAAAAGAAAACGTTTCAACGACGCACGAAAACAACGACGCTTTGAAATCGGCGGAAAAAGAAAACGCAGCGGAAAACGCAAACACTGCATCGCCGCATGAAAACAACGGTGCTTTGCCGCCGGATGAAAAGTCGGGCAATAACGAAGATACGGCTTCGAATACGAAAAATCTTTCCGAGCGCGTTCGGGGCGATCTCCCCGAAAAAAGCGAAGAAGCAATGCGCGGAAGCTCCTCCATAGACGAACCTGTCGTACGGGAAGGATTTTCGGAAAACGCAGGCGCGGGTTCTACCGCGCGAAACAAAGCGTCTCCAAGTCGGGCTCAAAAAGATGCCGCACCGAAAGGCAAAAAAGATCCGACGACGAAAGCTGTAAACGATGCTGCGCAGGCAGGCACAAGCTCGGCGCAAACAAATGTAAACGCGGCAGGCGGAAATACGAAACGAGCCGGTATGAACGCGGCACAAAAAGGTGCAAAGACAACGAACGCTTCAGACGAAACTTCACGCTCGGCGGAAAATGCCCGCGGCGCGGAGGCAGCGCAAAAAACGAAGGGCGGTACAAATGAAAAAACGATAAATCCCGCAAAAAGCGCAGCCGATGCGCGGAGCGCAAAAGACAAAGATGTCGGAGGGGCCGATAAATCGGCAAAGAATTCGGAAGCTTTGCGAAAAGCGGCGGAAGACAGCGGATCGGACGAAATCGGCACGAAAATACTTCCGTCGCGATCGGTGCATATCGCAAAAAATCAATACCTCGACGTCGTCTATCCCGGAGGAGGATGGATATATCTCGGAGAGACGGACGGTACGAAACTGTTTTCGTTTTTCGGCAAAAGGTTCGGAGAAGCCGACACGATTTTTACGCTCCGCGCAAAAAATGCGGGAAGATCGATGCTGCATTTTTACAAAAACGATATACTTACCGGAGCCGCCATCGACGACTGGCTCGAAGTGATCGTCGAAAACAAAACCGGAAGCGCGGCCGAACGCATCACAGCTCCTTCGTATGCAGACATAGTTCCGCCCCGCCCCGTTCCTTCGGCAGGCGACGAGGGAGGAGAAAACGAGGGAATCGATTTTTCCGAAGCCGGAGAAAACGATACGGATCGATTTTCCGAAACTGCAAAAAACGGAGCGGAAGGTTTTTCGGAAGCGGAAACAGGCAGCGCTTCGGTTTCCGGACGAACGGCGGATTCCGAAAGCGGAGCCGGCGGCATAAGCGCTTCGGCGGATGAAAACGATTCCGCATCTTCTCAAAGCGCACACAAGCAAACGGGATCGGCTTCGGCAGCCGCTCTCAGCGCGGGCGATTATGCGCTCGGCGAATCGGATTTGCTTGAAAAAGCGAAAAGCGCATACGATGAAAAAAACTACGCGAGAGCTCTCGCTCTCCTCGATCTGTTTTTTGCGCGTGCGACAAGCCGTATCGACGAAGGGCTCTATCTCAAGGGGCAAACGCTCGAAGCAAAATCCGCGCTGCAAAACATTAAAGGCGCGATCGAGGCATACGATGAGCTTTTGCAAAAGTGGCCGGAGAGCAAACAGTGGCAGCCCGCACGCAAGCGCAGCATTTATTTAAAACGCATGTACATCGATATCCGGTAAGCGGAAACAACGAACGGCTTTTGATTTTAATAAAAATCGAAAGCGGCGATTGTTGATACATCGAACGGAGGAACTGGAGAAATATATATGAAATGCTTTATTAAAATTTCCATAGCGGCTGTCGTGCTGTTTTCATCGTTGTCGTGTTCGCTCGTAAAAAAAACGGAATCCTCCTCTCGGACGATCACCGTAACAGGCCGCGGCGTCGTGGAAGCAGAACCCGATAAAGCCTCCGTCGTCGTTTCGGTCGTAACGCAGGAGTGGGTCGCGAAAACCGCTGCGGATAGGAATGCCGAAATCATGACGCGCGTACGCAATGCGCTTGTCGCTTCGGGAGTGAACGCAAACGATATTACGACGACGAACTACAGCATATATCGGCAGGAATCGTGGGAAGGCGGGAGGCAGTCGATCGGGCGCTATCGTGTGCGGAACGAAATGAAGATCGTCGTGCACAATACCGCCCTTCTAAGCGACGTCATCGATACGGCGATTTCGGCAGGAGCAAGCGAACTGACGTCCCTCACGTTTACCGTCGCGGACGACACGGCTCTCGTTCGTGAAGCGCGCACGCTCGCCGTGAGACAAGCGCAGGAGACGGCATCCCTTTTGGCAGGAGCTGCCGGCTGTAAGATCGGAGAAGCGATTACGATTATCGAAAAAAGCGATGCGGGCGACGTCAGTACGGGGTACTACGACGCGCCGGCGGCAATGAGCAGCGGGGCAACAACAACGATATCGTCCGGAAAAATCGAAGTGAGTTCGACCGTCACGATCACCTATACTTTACAATAACGGAGGACGAGTTTCGAAAATAAATAAAATTGTGCTTGCGGCGAGGTTCCGGCTGCGTGCCGTTTCGAGCGTTAAGCTTGCGGAAGCCTGTCTTAAAAAGCTCGACCGCGGCTAAGCGGACGGGTTCTCGCCGAAAGTATCGCTTTATTTGGAAATACTTTCGAAACTCAACATTCGATCTATTAATTAACAAGGAATAACATATGCTCGATTATAAATTTATCAAAGACAATCTCGAAGCGGTAAAACAAAATATCGAAAACCGCAATATGACGGCCGACGCCGATGAAGTCGTGCGCCTTTACGACGAGCGGACATCTCTTGTCACGCGTCTGCAGCAGCTCCGGGAAAAGCGCAATGAAAACGCCGCGTTGATGAAAGGAAAGCTCGAAGAGGCAAAGCGCCGGGAGCTCATCGAAAAAGGGAAAGAGCTCAAAGATGCCATCGCGGATGCGGAAAAAACATTGACGGAAACAGAAGCGAAGCTCGAAGAAGCTGCGCGGAAAATCCCGAATATGGCGCACCCTCAAGCTCCGATCGGCAAAGTCGATACGGAAAACCTCGAAGTAAAAAAAGTCGGCACGCCGCGCGTTTTTTCGTTCCCGCCGAAAGATCACGTGGCGCTCGGAGAAGCGCTCGATATCATAGACTTCGACCGAGGGACGAAAGTTTCCGGCCCCAAATTCTATTATCTCAAAAACGAAGCGGTTTTTCTCGAACAGGCGCTCATCATGTACGCGCTCGGCATTTTGCGAAAGCACGGGTTTACGCCCTTTGTAACGCCCGATATCGCAAAGCAGGAAGTGCTTCAGGGCATCGGCTTCAACCCTCGCGGAAACGAATCGAACGTTTACTGCATCGAAGACGAAGGTACCTGTCTCGTCGCGACGGCGGAAATCACGCTCGGCGGATATCATTCGGGCGAAATACTCGACAAATCGAAGCTGCCGCTTTTTTACTGCGGGCTTTCGCACTGTTTCAGACGCGAAGCGGGAGCGGCGGGACATTTCAGCAAAGGCTTGTACCGCGTTCACCAATTCGATAAAGTCGAAATGTTCGTGTACTGCCTGCCCGAAGAATCTGATGCGATACATGAAAAGCTCCGCCTGATCGAAGAAGAAATATTTACGGGACTCGGCATTCCCTTTCGCGTCGTCGACACGTGCACCGGAGATTTGGGAGCGCCCGCATACCGCAAATGGGATTTGGAAGCGTGGATGCCCGGCAGATCGGATGAAGCGCATCCCGCAGGCGACTACGGAGAAGTGACATCGACGTCGAATTGCACCGACTACCAGGCAAGGCGGCTCAACATCAAATACAAAGACGACGACGGCAAAAACAAATACGTCCACATGCTGAACGGAACGGCGATCGCGGCCGGCCGCGCAATGCTCGCGATCATCGAAAATTATCAAAATGAAGACGGCTCCGTTACCGTTCCCGAAGTGCTGCGAGCGATATGCGGCTTCGATACGATAAGCGCAAAGCACGGAGCCTAAGCGATGACCGGCAGAGAACAGATTTCACGGCAGATCGCGTATTTATTGATCTTTATCGCGACGATTTTGCTTTTTGTCGTTTTGAAAGTAACGGCGAGCGTCATCATCCCCGTCATCCTCGCGATCATGTTTTCATTCGTACTCTTGCCGATCGTCCGCGGCATGAATAAAATTCACTTGCCGTGGATATTCAACATCGTCGTCGTAACGATTTTATTCGTCGTCGGCATAGCGGTTCTCGGCACTCTCGTATTCGCAAGTCTGCGCACGATTCTTTCCGAATATTCGAAATACGAATCGAAGTTTCTTTCGATCTACAAATTTTTTGCAAACAGATTCAATTTGGGTTTCGACGCGGATAAAAGTTTTTTTTACAATTTACAAAGCGCGCTCGGCGAGCAGTTCAATATCGGCATTATGATGCGCCGCATGCTCTTTTCGCTTTCGGCGAATATGGTGTCCGTCGCCCGCAACATCCTCGTCATCGTATTGATGTTTATCTTTTTGCTCGTCGAAATGCACATAACGGGCGAAAAACTCAGAGAAGCTTTTGAAGGGAGGATGAAAAACCGGCTTTTCCAAATCGTCAAACGGATTATGACTCAAGTCGTCCGTTTCATTTCGATAAAATTCTTCATCTCGCTTGCAACGGGACTGCTTATCTATGCGACGGCAAAAATCGTCGGCCTCGACTTTGCGGTCGTGTGGGGATTTTTTGCATTCGTGCTGAACTTTATTCCGACATTCGGTTCGATCGTTTCGGTTGCGGCGACGTCCGTATTTGCGCTCCTTCAATTTTTTCCGCATCCGGCGCCGATTATCTTTATCGTTGCCGGGACGACGACGGTCAATACGGTGCTCGGCAATTTTATCGAGCCGCGCATCGAAGGGCACAACCTCGGTATTTCGCCCTTCGTCATCCTCGTCATGCTCTCTCTGTGGGGCTGGATGTGGGGCTTTGTCGGCATGATCCTCGCAGTTCCGCTCACCGTCATCATAAAAATCATCTGCGAAAATATACCGCTTTTACATCCCGTTGCGATTTTGCTCGGCAATAAACCGCAGGACACGCGGCTCGAATTTACGACATACGAAGAGGAAGACGGTTTAATAAAGGACACCGTCCCGGAAAAAGAAAGCGATACGGCGCATCCGTAAGCTCCCTTTTGCAAATCGTCAACGCGCCGTGCCGCACAACTCGCGCCGTGCATGTATTTTCCGCGCGATATACAAAAAGGGCGTATCGGCAAGACTTGTAACGATATAGATCATATAGCACGATGCCGTTATCGCAGAAAGCGTTTTCATATCGTAGACGCCGAAAAACGCACCGAAATTGAAGATGACGATATTTACCGCTTGAGATGTGAGTGTCGCCGCATTGTTGCGGAGCCACAGGTATTTTGTTTCGCTGCCGCTTTTCTTTTTTGTTACATTCCACAGCGCATGATAGAGACGTACGTCGAGCAGTTCGCTTACGGCATACGCGGCGAGGCTTGCCGTAAGGATGCGCGGCGTGCTCGAAAAAAGCGCTTTAACGGCAGACATAGCACGGTCGCCGGAAGCGGGCGCATAGTGCGGCCACAGCGCCGAAAACAGCATAAAAACGCAGGTTGTCGCGATGCCGATTTTAACTCCTTTGTCGGCTTCTTTTTTGCCGTAAAGTTCGCTTAAAAAATCGGTTGCAAGAAAGCTCGATGCAAAAAGCGTATTGCCGAGCGTCTGTTCCATACCGAACGCTTTTATCAAAACGGCGACTTCGATATTTGCCAAAACCGTACACAGCACGATCCACGCGGTGCAGCCCGCCTTTCCGAAAAAAGAAAAAAATAAAAGAAGACCGCCGAAAGAAGCGGCAAGAGAAATGATAAGCAGCAGTTCATTTGTCATAGTCGATATTCCGTTTGTAAAACAGGAATTATTATATCACATTAAACGCGGCATACGCAATTCCCGCAATAAGCGCGATTACGGCTCCGGGCGGCAAATCGAACGCGACTGAAATCACATATCCTGAAACGGAAAAGACGAATCCCAGTGCGGCGCTTAAAAAAAACAGCGAGCGGATTCCCTGCCCCCTTTTTCTCCGCCGTAAAAAAGAAGAAGCCGAAAGCACCGGCAATATGAGAAGCGCATCGATTAAAAATGCGCCGAGCAGTTTCATCGCAGCCGCTACGGTGAGTGCGATAATCGATACCATGATCGTATAGTGAGTACGTACGCGTATACCGAGTGAATATGCGATGTCTCTGCTGAAAAAGAGCGCTGCAATATTTTTAAAATTAATAATAATATATGCGGCGAGAAAAATCGCGAGTGCGGCAAGAAGCGCGATATCCGCCGTACCGAGCGCAAAGGGACTCCCCCACAGCAAACTGAGAGTGTCTTTTGCGGGAACGTCCGCAATGCGCGTGATAAGGGAAGCAAGCGCCATACTGAAAACCATAGAAGCGGCGCTTACGCCTCCGAAAGAAAAGCTTTCGTTTTTCGAAAAATATGTCATCGCAAAAACAAGTGCGAGATTTACCGCAACGGTCAGCGGAACGAGCGGAAGCGAAAGCGCGACGGCAAGCGCACCTCCCAAGATAACGCCGTGCATGAGCATATAACGAAGCGGCACAAGCTGCAAGCGCAGCAGCATAACTCCGCACAGGGGAAAAGAAGCGCCCGAAATGAGGAGAGCCGCTCCTCCGCGAAGCACGGGCGGAAGCATAAAAAGCATACGGAGCCTATCCATCCGTGTCCCCTCTTATTCCCGACTCGGCACCGTGCGATTTCATGTGAAAAACATCCCATCCCCGCATACGCAAAAGAGAGTCGTCGTGCGTAACAAGGATGATCGTCGGAATTTCGGAAACCGAAAGCGAATGAAGAATTTCAACAACGCAAGACCGGCTTTCCGCATCCAAAGCTGCAGTCGGCTCATCGAGTAAAAGCAGTTTTGCATTTTGCGCAAGGCAGCGCGCAAATGACACCTTTTGCTTTTCCCCTCCGGAAAGGCTCAAAAAACTTCTGCCCGTAAGATGCTGCGCATCGACACGCGAAAGCGCTTTTCGAATACGCGCTTTTTTTTCTTTTACGAATGGCGGTAAACCGAGAGAAACGACTTCTTCGACCGAAAGACCGTACTCCGAATTTTCCGCAGTTTGCGGAATGTAGCCGATTGTCCGTTTGGAAAGTTTTGAAGGCGGGACAGTATCGATCAAAATCGTCCCCGATTCCGGAACGCTTATGCCCATGAGCAATTTTAAAAGCGTCGTCTTTCCGGCACCGTTTTCACCTGCGACGATAAAACGTCCGCCCGCGCTTACGGAAAAAGAAATATTTTTAATAAACCCGTACGGCGAACACAGGTTTTGAACGCGCACGTCGACGCCCTGCACGAGTTTTGCACGACGACGGAGGTGCATATACATTTCATCGCTGTCGTGCATCGTTTCGAGCTGATCTTCGGTCGCGCACAAAAGACGGCGCACGCAGGTATCGTACGAAAGTTCAATCGGATCGTGTCCGCCGCGAAAAGCATTGAGTTCGTCAATATACTCTTTTGCAAGAACGCTTGCGATATCCGCATGTATTTTTTTGATGCCCATGCGGCTCATCAAAACGCAGGCGGCCTTTCCCACAGCCGTATCGTGCGCACGCAAATCGTTGGTCGCCCCGTCGTAGGTTTTAAAAAAATCTTCAAGGGCAAAAAGCGGCATAAGCCATTTGCCGCCGTTCGAAAAGATGAGCGTATCTTCGTTGTAAACGCACAGCGTCGTATATTCGGGAAGCGGCAAACGGTAAGAAAAAGTCATACGGACGTTCAGCTCCGACCGACCTTTATTTTTCCCACAGTTTTTCGGGATAGTAGCCCGCTTCGATCTTTTTTGCGATTTCCGCTTTGACGATCGCTTTGTCTTCGGGGTAAGTCATGCCGAACCAATTTTCATCCGACGTAAAAAATCGAATGCTTCCTTTGCCGCTTTTGACGATTTCGCCTGCGGCGACGGGGAGAAGCGCTTCGGCTTTTTCGCTTTCGGCGTTGTGCGCGATAAAATCTTTCCAGAATTTATTAAACGAATCGAATGCCGCGGGAGAAAAGCCGAAAAGATTCATGCTTACCCATTCTTTTCCCGTCATCGATTTTTTTTCGCCGCCGATTTCGCTTACGATGCCCTCTCCTTCATAATAGATTTTCAGATTTTCGACGATGGAATCGAGACAGCCGTCTTTTACCGTGCAGACGCCGCGGGAAACGGAACCGCTTTTACTCATCGTGTTGCCGAGCACATAGCCGACCATCGCGTGGGCGGTGCTGTCGTTTGTCAGGCCTGAAAGATAGGTGCCGATCGTTTTAAAAGCGGACCGCCCGTAATAGTCGTCCGCATTGACGACGGCAAAGGGAGAGGCGATCGCATCTTCTGCGCAGAGCACGGCGTGCACCGTACCCCACGGTTTTTTACGGTTTACAGACAATCGCTTTTCTTCTTCGGTAAGCAGACTGTCGTGCGTTTGAAAAACGTATTTCGCATCGAAATTGCGCGCAACGCGGTCGAACAGCCGTTCGCGGAAATCGTGTTCGATATCTTTTCTGATAATATAGACGACGTTTCCGAAGCCCGCATCCCTTGCATCGTACGTCGCGTAGTCGAGCAGGCATTCGTTGTGCAGCCCTACCGCGTCGATCTGTTTGACGCCGCCGTATCTGCTTCCCATTCCCGCCGCAAGAACCAATAATGTCGGTTTCATCTTTACCTCCCGAATCGCCGCTTACAAAAGGCTTTCCAGCGCAAGCCTAATCATATTGTCAAAGGTCGTCTGTCTCTCTTCCGCCGTCGTCTCTCCGCCCGAAACGATGTGATCGCTCACGGTAAGGATCGCGAGCGCTTTACGTCCGAACTTCGCCGCAAGCGTATACAGTTCCGCCGCTTCCATCTCTATGCCGAGCACGCCGTAACGCGCCCACGTTTTCCAATTTTCGTTTTCATCGTAAAAAAGATCGCTCGATGCGCAGGGGCCGACGGCAACTTTTATGCCGAGCTTTTCGGCGCTTTCATAAGCCGACAGCAAAAGCGAAAAATCGGCGGAAGCGGAAAAATGCAGATTGCCGAAACGCTGCGTCATAAGAGAAGAATCGGACGAAGCGGCGTTTACGAGGATCGTATCGCGCAATTTCAAAGACGCTTGAATCGCGCCGCAGGTACCGACGCGGATCGCTTTTTGTACGCCGTAAAATTGAAAAAGTTCGTTTACGTAAATCGAAAGCGAAGGCTGCCCCATGCCCGTCCCCTGCACCGACACGCGCTTTCCTTTATATGTGCCGGTATAGCCGAACATATTGCGCACTTCGTTATAGCATTCGGGTTTTTCCAAAAAATGTTCGGCGATATACTTTGCCCGAAGCGGATCGCCGGGAAGTAAAACCGATTCCGCGATCGCGCCTTCAGGCGCATTGATGTGAGTACTCATACTTATCGATTATAAAGCGTACGGCCGAAAAAGTAAATCGGATTTTCCTGTAACTATTGTAAGGGCAGAAGCGCACAAAAATCGCACAAAAAAAACCGCCCCCGAAGCCGAAGTTTTCTCCGGCTTGAGAGCGGCCGGATTAGTGTAATTCCCGGCACGGAAGCCGTGGACAAACCGAATTCCCGATTAATTAATCGCTTCCACCTCTTCTTTGGAAAGTCCGGTAGCTTGCATTATCTTTTTTACGGAATCGCCAAGCTGTTTTAAAATCCGTGCCGTTTCAAGAGCTTTTTGACGGGAACCTTCCGCAAGACCGAGCGATTTACCTTGTTGTATTCCTTGCCGCAAACCTTGTTGTATACCTTGTTGTATACCTTGTTGTATACCTTGTTGTATACCTTGTTGTATACCCTGTTGTATACCCTGTTGTATACCCTGTTGTATGCCCTCTTCCCGTGCATCCATTTCAAACCCCGACATAAAGCGGTATTCCTGCCGCGCCTGTTCGTTCTGTTTTACTGCCTGTATCATCGTTTCTATCCTCCCGGTATACTCCGTATTCACCGTTCCGGTTTTAACGTATTCCAAAAAGCCTTTGAGTTCCTTATTCTCGGCTTTACTGAATGCTTCCGCATTTATTATAACCTTTTTTGTCCCGTCGCGTAAGGGCGTTTGTCGGTCTTCGATACAAATATTTTCAAACGTGTAAAGAGGCTTGCCTTTTCCTATCGCGTCAAACAAGCACACGAAAATGATATAGCTGTCGTTTAATGCTTTGTAATGCACACCCTTGTCTAAAAATGCAATGTCGATTGCCGCCTGATAATAGCGCATGCGTTTCGGAAGATTATACTCATTGCTTACCTGCATTTCGATGTCGTAAGATTTACCGGCTTCGTCTTTTACAAACACATCAAGACGTACCGATTTTGCTTCAATGCCGGCTGCAACACTGTTTTGCGGCGACAGGTAGATTATTTCTCCGATTTGCCCCGCCAAAATCATTTCAAGAAATTGCTTGCAAATACTTTCATCCTGCATAACCTTACAGAACATAAAGTCATCGGCAATGGTTAAGTCGTCAAAACTTTTTCTCATACATACCTCCCATAAAAACTTTTGCAGGAAGTTGCAACTTCCGAAAAAGTTTTTAGTCGTGCGCGTACGCGCACACGTTCAATAATCGAGTTTGCAAAGCAAACTCGAGATAAAAAGCGGCGGCGATATTTCAGACGGCGCTTTTATCGTACCTCCGTACCTAATTATAGGCGCAGACGGTACAAAAACAGGAACAAAAGGGAAAAGTTTTTGCAATTATTTTTCCCCATAATTGGCGTATAAAACCGGCGGCGGGCGAGGCGCCGGACACGAAGCATTTTGGCATTGGCTCATCCCGCACACAAAAAAACCGCCCCCGAAGCCGGATGTTTGTCAGGCTTGAGAGCGGTCGGATTAGTGTAATTCCCGGCACGGAAGCCGTGGACAAACCGAATTACCAATTAGTTAATCGATTCCACTTCTTCTTGGGAAAGGCCGGTCATCTGCATAATAAAATCAAGTTCACAATTTGCATTTTTCATTAACTTTGCCGTTTCAAGTTTTGTTTGGTATGCGCCGTCGGCAAAGCCTCTTGCTTCGCCTTGCGCTATACCTTCCTGTCTGCCTTCCAATCTACCCATTCGTTTTGCATCGGCTTCAAAGGCTGTCATTATCATATAATCGTGCCTCCTTTGGTCGTTGTGTTTTATTTCAGTTATTCTCTGTTCCAACTCTTTGACAAACGCGTTCTCACTCGTTTTGCCGTTCATGTATTCCAAAAACGCTTTAAGTTCCGGATTTTTTTCTTTGCCGGCTGCTTTACTGTTAAGTATAACCTTTGTTGTGCCGTCAGGCAACTGTAAATGTGCGTTTTGCGTGCAAACCGTTCTAAAAGTATACATCGGCAGCCCCGCCTTCACATAATCAAACGGACAAAAGAAGATAATAAAGGTGTCGGGTAGGTCGTTATAGTCGCCGCCTTTGCTCAGCGTACTTACATCGATTGCAGATTGATAGTAACGTAATCGTTTTGCAAGATTCTTTTGGTCGGTGGTTTGTACCTCAATGTCATAGAGTTTACCGCTATCATCGCCTGCCCACACATCGAGGCGAACACCCTTACTGCTGCCTTTTTCGAATGCCGTTTGATATTTTAGTTCCGTAATAGTGCCGATTGTGTCTGCAAGAACGAGGGTTAAAAGTTTTTTGCATAGTTGAGGGTCTTGCATAACGGAACAGAACATAAAATCGTCAGCGATGGTTAATTCATCAAAACTTTTTCTCATACATACCTCCACCCCTAATTATAGGCGCAGACGGTACAAAAACAGGAACAAAAGGGAAAAATTTTTGCAATTATTTTTCCCCATAATTGGCGTATAAAACCGGCGGCGGGCGAGGTACCGGAAGCGAGGCGTTTTGGCATTGGCTCATCCCGCACACAAAAAAACTGCCCCCTCACTTGTCATATTATACCACAGTTTAAAGGACTTTAAAAGGGAGCGATGTAAATATTTAAGAGTAGAAAGCGCTTCACCGCACACAAAAAAACTGCTGAAAAATGTACATCCAGAGTACATTTTTCAGCTTAAAGTTTTAGTCTTCGTCTAAAACTTTCAAGTTTGTACCACCGCCATCCTGAGGCGGGGTACAAAACAATTACCAATTATCCATTAGCGCATTACTAATTCATCAAAGCCCCACGAACGGCTTTTTGAAGTCTTTCCAGATCGGGGCATTTTGGTAGTCGCTGACCGAGGCGGCGGGCACTTTTAATGTTACGCCGGCTAAGATTATGTTCTTAAAAGCATTGCTTTCCAGTGTCGGAGGAGTTGCCGCCTTACAGGTAACGCTTTGCAGTGCCGTACAGTCCCTGCAGAAATCATCTTTCGCCCTAGTAAGGCTTGCAGGCAGTTCAAGCGTTTTTAGCGCCGAACATTTCTCAAGGAACTCGTAACTTAATTCGGTAACGCCTTCGGGAATCTTAACATCTTCAACCTTGCTGTTGCCAAGGAAGCATCTCCCTATAGAAGTAAGCGATGAAGGAATGTAGACAGTTTTTAAATTCCGGCAAAAGTACAAAGCCAAATCTTCTACCGTTGTAAGACCGTCAGGCAAAATAAGGGAAGTAAGATTGTCACTGCGGTAAAAAGAGTTATTTCCCAATACTTTAACGGAAGGAGGCACCGTATAAGAGCCGGTTTTTTCGCACGGATAGCGAATCAGCTTTGTTTTATGCTTATCGAATAAAACCCCGTCTTCTACGCTTAAAAAGTTACTCGGACCGCTTAACGCAAAAGCTTTTAACATCACCCAATTCGTGAAGTAGATGATTATACAGTCTTCGCTCAAACCGGTGAGGGTGTACGTAATACCCGAATATTCGGGCTTTACATTAAGGGTACAGACAGTGCCGCCAGAACTGTCTTCCGGCTTTGTCATTATCACCAGTTTCTGCGCTTTGTCGGTTATCTCGTACTCTGCGCCGTCTGAGAGCGTAAAAGTATCGGGAGCCGTTACTGAAGATATAAAGGATACCCGTATATCCGCCGCCTCTGTTACGGTGTGCTCGTAGGTGTTTGAGGTATTGCCCGGAACGGCCGCACCGTTTACCGTCCACTTTTCCACCTTGTAGTCCGTTGCAGGAGAAGCCGTAAAGACGAGTACGGTGTTTTCGGCAACCGCAGTGCCGGAAGTAAAGGCTGCTCCGCCCGTCTTGTATGTTGCGCTTATGCTTCCGTTCGGCGGTGTACCTGCAACGCCGAAGATTACGGCATAGGTGGTAGGCGGTCTTAGCTTAAAGGAGACGGCAACCGTTATCGGCTCGGTTATTTTTACCATAGCCGTCGTATTTTCAGGATTTCCGCCTGCAAGGAGCTGCCCGCCTGTAATCGTCCATGTGTCTACCATGTAGCCTGAATCAGGCGTTGCGGTAAAGACAATCGTTTTATTCAGCTCTACTTGCGCAGGAGAGGCGATTTCGGCGCTGTCAACTTCCGCCTTGAGCGTGCCGTGTCCGCCATCCACGCCGAACTCGATTTTACACTGAACCTGCTTAAAGGTAACCGTTACAGTAACGGCTTCGGTGATTTTAAGCGTCGCGCTCGTGCTTCCGTCGGTGCCGCCTGCTGAAAATGAGCCCGCCGAAACCGTCCACTTATCAACCGCATAGCCTGCATCCGGTTCTGCCCTAAAGATAAGTTCGGTACCTTCGGGCACTTTGTGATGGCCGAACGGGATTACCGGCACAGTATCTACACTGCCGTGCTCCGGATCGGTAAGTGTTACCGTGTGCATGGCAGGAGGCGGCTCACCGTTCCGTTTAAAGAATACAAAAACCTGTGCGTTTGCCGTAACTTTGAGCGTGTAGGTAAGTGCTGTGCCGTTTACTTCTGTGCCGTCAAGCTCCCACTTTTCAAGCTCGTAGCCTTGAAGCGGTTCTGCCGTAAAGGTAAGCACAGTGTTTTCGGCTACCATGCCGTCATCGCTCAGTGCGGGTGTTACTTTTACATTGCCGCCTATATTGCGGTCGAGCTCTACTTTGTACTTTGTTACCGGCGGCGGTGTTTCGCCTCCCGAATCGCTGCCGTTCGAGCAGCCGGTAAAAACGAGCGCTGCGGCAAAAAGCAAAGCGCCCGCGGCAATCGGTATCTTTTTTAAATGGGCTTTACCGAATACCCCCCCCTATACGGATGTACAGGGTTCATCTTGTTTACAGTCATCATAAACCTCCCATAAAGACTTTTGCAGGATGCACGTCTTCCGATGTCGAACACTTCCGCTATCCTATGATTATTATAACATATTTCATCGCTTTTCACAACGTTTATTAATTATTGTTTCAGGGCTTACGCATGAGAATCTATATTCCTCAAAAAATAACCATTACCGTAAAAAATCGGCTGCACTCCCGGCAGCAGCCCTGCCGTTCGCCGCGGCAGACCGTGATTGGAATCGGACTGCGCGAACTTTTTTACCAAAAAGTTCGCTTGCCATCGGTCTGAGCGGCTCGGCGGCATTGCCGCTGCCTCGCGTTCCGCCTTTTTTATTTTATATTATGTCTCTGTTCTGTGTATACATTTTTCATGCGTAATCCCTGATTATTGTTTTCAGGACGGGCGCGCCGGAAATGTATATGCAAAAACGGAGCATATAATTAAATGAAAAAAGGCGAAACGGATCGGTTTACAGGCACAGGATGCCGAACACCGCTCCGAGCAGCATGACAAATACGGGGTGTATCTTCGTCTTCATCAAAACGATAAGCGCTGCGATATAAAACGCAAAGCTCGGCCACACGAAAAGATTTTTCCAGCCTTCGAGCGTCGAAAGCGAAGCGAACGAAAAAGGTGTATTCATAAGCGCGACTATAAACACTTGAATCGCCGCAACGAGGATGATCCCCGTCGTCGTCGGCCGAAGCGTCGAAAAAGCGGCTTTGACAAGCGGAGTGTCGTGAAATTTCATAAAAAAATGCGCGATTATTAAAATACAGATAACGGACGGGAGCACTTGTCCGAGCGTCGTAACGATGCCGCCGAAAACGCCGTACTGGGAATAGCCGATATACGTCGCCATATTCACGCCGATCGGCCCGGGCGTCGACTCTGAAATCGCAACCATATTGTAAAACTGTTCGGCGGAGATGACCCCCTTGTCGACGAGGGTTTGCTGCATGAGCGTTACGGCGACAAGCCCTCCCCCGATCGTAAACGCACCGATATAAAAGAAAATCCAGAAAAGCTGAAAAAGCGAATACGTCGTTTCCATCACTTATCCTCACTTTTTTTTGTTTTTCGGGAAAATACCGAAACGATGACTCCCGTCGCAGCCCCCGCGATGATCATCCAATACGAGGGCACTTTGAAAAACCATATCGCCGCAAACGAAACGGCGAGGCACAAAAATCCCAAAATCGATTTTACGGTCTTTTTCGAAAACTGAAATACGACCGACGTGAGCAGCGCCGCGACCGACACGTTGATGCCGCGAAGCGCTTTTTGCGCAAGCGGCAAGTGATCGACCGAACTGATAAAGCGTGCGATAAGCGAAATGATGACGACGGACGGAGTTATCATACCGAGCGTCGCGACGATGCCGCCTGCTATCCCCGCCTGCTTAAAGCCGACAAAGGTTGCGACATTTACCGCAATGATGCCCGGAGTCGACTGCCCTATCGCATAATAATCGAGCAGTTCATCTTCGGTCATCCACTTCTTTTTTTCGATAAGTTCGCGCTGCAAAATCGGCATCATCGCCATGCCGCCGCCGAATGTAACCGAACCTATTTTGGCAAGGGAAACATACAAATCAATCAGTATCGGAATTTTTTTCATACATGTCCTTAATTATTATACAATCAACAGGGATTCGAGCGAATGTCGCTTTCGCGACCGTAAACCGAAGCATAGCAGCTGCGCCACGCTTTCGCCGCTTTATCCGCCAAAAACGCGGCATTCGCTTTTCGCGAAAGATTTTCATCGGGACGGATCGGCGGAAGGATATGGAGCGTCGCAACCTTTTTTTTACTGAAAAGCGAGCGCAGCTTCGATGGCGCGGAAAAGGTGATAAACATCGGAACGACGGGTACGTTGTTTGCCGAAGCGATGTGGAACATGCCGGTGTGCAAAGGGCGAGGTTTTTCGTAGCGCAGCCACAGCGACTGCTCCGGATAGCCGAGTACGGCGCAGCCCTTTTCGAGCAAAAGAGAAAGCGTCTTTTGCAGCTCGTTCATCGCTTTTACATTTCCGCTGAACGGCAGCGTTCCCGCCCCGCGCATGATAGTTCCGATAGGTCCTTTCATATTGTTAAATTCCGCAACCGTGATATACAGCGTATGACCGAAAACCGCCCGCCGCACGATCATATTGTCGAGCGAATGCACGTGATTGCATACGGCGACAAAGCCCTTTACGCCGCGGAGATTTTTGCGCCCTTCGACGCGCGCGCCGAGCACGAACTTTGTCAAAACGGGACCGAGTACCGCCGCCGCCGTGCGGATAAAAACGCGCCATAAAAAAAACGAAAGCGTACGCGGAAGAAAAACATAATCGTCGGTTACCCGGATCATCGCATCATAGTCGATCGGCTGAACGTTTCCGTCGAACTCGCCTTTTTTTTCAAGCGCTCGGATGCGATTTTGTATTTCGCGCTGCGTATCGCCTTTGATGCCGCCGATATCCGTCATTCGGCTTCCTTTATCACCGTTTCGATGCGCTCGATCTGCTGCCACGATACATCTTCACCGTAATGGGGATCGCGCAGCAGCGTAAAAAACGCCATGCCGTAAAAATATGCGTATTCGGCTATAAAAAACGGATTGTACAAAAGCACGGCGAGCTTTTCGCCGAACGTGATCTTGAGCGCTTTCGGATCGATTATGAGCGCGATGAACGTATAGAAGACGAGCGCTCCGTAAAGTATGAGCATGATGACGAGGCCGTATTTTAAAGCGGAAAAATTAATAAACCCTCGATTACAATAATCGATGCCTGAAGCGATCATGTACAGTACAAAACAAACGGCGGTATTGCCGAAAAATAAAAAGAGCGGCCCGAATCCGTACAAAAAATCGAAATTTCGTATGCGGATCCCCCGTATCTTTTGTACAACCGAAAGCGATCGGTCGTGAAGCGATGCGTAGGTTTGCTTTGCGATTTTATTGCGATATTTAAATGAGATCTGCATATAGCCGATGAGCCATCTCGCGCGACGGCGATCGAGCATTTTATGAGAAATCGCTTCTTCGGTATAGACAACTGCGTATTCGTAAAAGCACGACGACCAGCCGTGCAGGATCGCATTGATCGTCATTTCAAGGTCTTCGGTAAAACTGCGGTACGGCCATCCGCCCAGCTTTTCGATGACGTCGCGCCTGATCATAACGCCCGTCCCGCACATCGTACACGGGATACCCGCTTTCGTTCTGAACGCGTTTCCCATTTTGTCGAGAAACGTGTACGTAAGCGCGCTGCAGTTCGTCGCAAGCGAGCGGAGTTTTTTCCCGCCGAGGAGATAATTTTTGACTTCCCGTTTTCCGAGCACGATCTGAGCGCCGGAGGCGAGGCCGTTGTTCATCTCTTCGATAAAATCGTCCGAAGCGATATTGTCTCCGTCGATGATGATATATGCATCGTAACTTCCGTATGTACCCGAAAGCAGCTCTTTGAGCGAACCGTTGAGCGCCATTCCTTTACACCTTTGATTTTCGACAACTTGCACATAGGTACCCTTGTATTTTTTCGCT
The DNA here is from genome assembly GCF_024181585.1 of Treponema socranskii subsp. buccale. Taxonomy (NCBI): domain Bacteria; kingdom Pseudomonadati; phylum Spirochaetota; class Spirochaetia; order Treponematales; family Treponemataceae; genus Treponema; species Treponema socranskii. The sequence continues at coordinate 1,487,714 of NZ_CP054258.1, forward strand.
ATGGTGCAGGTCGGATCGTCTTCCGAATCGACTATGACAAAGGTGTCGAATTTTTTACGGTCGTAGGTTTGGCGTGCGAGACTGTCGAGCAGGAGCCCGATACCGGCGCTTTCGTTTCGCGCGGGGACAATGACGGCAAAGCGGTTTTGTACGGGATTGAACAGGCGTTTCGGCTTTTTAAAACCGCTGACGTAATACAATAAGCGCGGTATATAGAGAACGAGCGCGATCAGTGAAATAGCGCAATACATATGAAAAAGCGATACGGCTTGTATATCAGTCATACGCAGATGATAGAAAGTAAACGGGAAAATGTCAATTGTAAAAAAATTATTAAAATGCAGAAAAGGTTCCCGTACCTCGCTTGGAGCGCATCGAAAATATCTTCCGGTCCGTCACAGCGCCTTCTCTTCGATATGCGATTCGATTTCGGTAAAATAGCGCACGGTTTTCATTTTCAGCTCTTCGCCCGCTTCATCGTCACAGACGATCACCGCGTCTTTGTGCAGTTGAAGCGCCGTTACCGCCCATTGGTGAGAAACGGAGCCTTCGACGCCTTCGGCAACCGCGCGCGCTTTCACCCTGCCCGTCGCCATGATAACGACTTCATCCGCATCGCAGATGGTTCCGACACCGACAGTCAGCGCCTGCGTCGGCACTTTCGAAAGATCGCCGCCGAAAAAACGGGCGTTTGCTCCGATCGTCTCTTTTGTCAGTATCGCAACATGGGTACGAGAAGCGAGAGAGGAACCGGGTTCGTTGAACGCGATGTGTCCGTCGCTTCCGATACCGCCGAAAAAAAGACGTATGCCGCCCGCATCTTCGATCGCTTTTTCATAAGCGGCGCATTCGGCTTCCGTATCCTTTGCAAGCCCGTTCAATATATGGATATTGTTTTTATTTATATCGATGTGATTAAAAAAATTGTCGAACATAAAATAATGATAGCTTTGCGGGTGCCTATCGTCGAGACCGACATATTCGTCCATATTGAACGTAACGACGTTTTTAAACGAAACCTTTCCCGCCTTGCACAATTCGATAAGTGTTTTATACGTTCCGAGCGGCGTGCTGCCCGTCGGAAGACCGAGCACAAAGGGGTTCGATTCGGTCGGATTATAATCGACTATGCGCCGCGCAATATGATGCGCAGCCCATACGGAACACTCATCGTAATTTTTTTTAACAACAACACGCATACTAAGCTCCTATTATTGATTATTAAAAAGTACTACCTTAAAATACATTTTTTATCATACGTCCCTGCACCATGACAAAACGCAGCGCAAAATCCTTATCGAAAACGATAACGTCGCTGTCGTAACCGGGTACGAGCATACCTTTTTTTTGAAACTTCATAATACGCGCGGGATTCGCCGACGCGCATTTTACCGCATCGCTCAACGGAAAGCCGAACGATACGAGATTTTTCAATCCGCGAATCATCGTAAGCGCGGAACCGGCAATGACGTCGTCGGACTTCCGATGAAAGCAGCCGTCTTTGAAAACGACTTCTTCTCCGTTCGCCGTAAGATGATCGCCCGCTTCTTCCGTCGGAGTGAGCGCATCGGTAACGAGCACGATTTGATCGCTCGTTTTATCTTTTTGCAAAAGTTTAAAAAGATCGGGATGTACGTGCACTCCGTCCGCGATGATTTCGCACGTCATTTCCGGATGGATGAGAACCGCTCCGACCGCGCCCGGGTTCCGGTGATGCATTTGGCTCATCGCGTTGAAAAAATGCGTCGAGTGAAAAATACCCGCCTGCATGCCTTCGACCATATTGCTGTAAGCGGCATCGGTGTGTCCCGCCTGCAGCACGATCCCCTTGTCGATGCACATAAGCGCGAGACGCCGCATATCTTTCAATTCGGGAGCGACGGTCATATTGACGATGTGCCCTTCGGAGGCTTCCCAAAGCCGCTCCATCAAATCGAGGTCTACGCTCCTTACCGTTTCGGGCCGCTGCACACCGAGTTTATGCGGCGAGATAAAGGGGCCTTCGAGATGGATCCCCATAATCTTCGCACCCTCTTCCCGTCCCATAGCGCGCACGATCGCTTTGATCGAAGAAATCATCGTCGCTTCGTCGGAAGGATACATCGTCGGATTGAAAGCGGTGACGCCGTAATCCGCAAGGTCGACCGACATACGGAGTATGCCTTCGGTTGTGCAATCATCCGTACCGTGCCCTTTAAATCCGTGTATATGCGTGTCGATTAAACCGGGTGCGACGTACATGCCGTGCGCGTCGATAACGGTAACGTCATTGTCGAATATTTTTTGACGGAAACGGTTTTCGGAAAATATATCGGCGATCTTTCCGCCGTCGATTAAAACGGCGCAGTCGTCCATCTGCGAAATGCCGTTCAGCACCGTCGCATTGTGTATACATAATTTCATACGTCATACAATAGCACAAAGACGGCATGAGGAGCAACCGCGCCGAAAACCGCATTTTCTAAAAAACGGTTTTAATGCAAAAAATCGATTGTGTTCCGGAAAGCTCAGGTCAGTTATCCTTTGATGAAGCGTTGATTGCAACCGTGCCGAGATGCAGCACTTTGCTGTACTGTTCCGTATAATTTTCATCCAGCCCGACGGAAACGGCATACATATCGACAAAATACGTATTGTCGTAGCCGCTTGAAAAACCGGAACTCGAATAATTGTAGTCGGTGTCGGTCGAAGAAAGCGTTTTGGAAGCACTGTCGTTATCACCGTCGCGGCCGAAATCGAAAGAGTACCGATTCCCCGCCCGCTTCGGAACATTTGTCGGCGCAATGCTGCTGTCTCCCGCATAACCGACGATAATCTTTGCCTGATAGCGCCGGTCGGTCTGATAATTCGTCAAACGGATATAAATCCGCCTGTTTACCTGGGTCGATTCAATAAGGTGAGCCGCCCCCGATGTGCTTCCGAGCTGTACATATTTATAATTCTTTTTAAGAAGATTCGCGGCGGATGAGGGATCGGTAGAATTGTTCGCCGAACTCAGCGCCGAAGTAACGCTCGTTATGGAGTCGTATCGGTTGTAGATTTTATAATAGACGTCGGTTCCCAAAAATTTAAAAGGCGGAGGATTGATAAGCGGATCCGAATTTTTAACTTCATTCGTCTCAAATTCGAAATATTTTTCTTCAAATTGTACGGTAGAATATGTCGATGAATGCAAAAGCATCGGTTCATCAAGCGCATATATCGTTTCCAGCCCGCAGCCGAAAAAACAAAGACAGCACGCTGCAAGAGAAAACAATTCGTATAAGTGATATTTTCTCCGCACGCTGCCGCCCGACATCATACAAAAAAAACAATATATCGCCGTATCCGTTACTCGATTTTACCCTCGGCTTTCAACGCGATAAGGCGCGTCTCCGCAAGGTTCGTCCACGCATCTCCGAGCGCGTTCGCGGTAAGCTTCGTATACGCTTCCGACGCTTTTTTATAATCGCCGAGCGCTTCGTAAGTACGAGCTTCGGAAAAACGCGCGTGAGATACAAGCGGAAAATCCTTTGCGCCCGAAGCTTTTCCGTAGTTTGCAGCCGCTTCCGCAAGGTTTCCGGTGTTTTCATCGCAGACGGCCATATTGTAATAAGCAAGCGGTGCCGTATACGACTTCGCGCCCTTCGCTGCGACAGCCGTCCAATAGGATTTTGCCGCAGCATAATCTTTACGAGCGTATGCGATATCCGCCGCCAACATATTCGCCCGAACACCGACGATGCCGCCTTTCGAAAGATACGGTGTGAGCTTCGTCATCGCATCGCTTCTACGCGTTTCGATTTCCGCTTCCGAAAGAGAATCGGAACCCTTTATAAAATCGTATTCGACGGTATCAACGAACGAAATACCCTTTACCGTCAAAGATGAAACGACGGCGGCGGATATGCCGTATACTACTATACCCGTAACGACTGCCGCAGTCAAAATGATGATCTGCATGCGGTATTTCAGCATAAACTGCGAAAGGCGTTCGCCCGCAGTCGCTTTTTCAAATTTTTTTTCAATCATATCTACTCCCGTATTCACATCTCTTCCGATTCTTCTTCGCGGTCGCGAAGATCGTTCAGCAAGCGCGAAACGTATGTCCGCTGGATGCCGAGTATTTTTCCCGCTTTCGTTTTATTCCAAGCGGTTTCTTCCAAAATTTTCCTCACGTAGGCGCTTTTAAATTTATTCACCGCTTCTTTGAGAGAGCGGTCGCCGCTCGCGTCCGACGCGTATTCCTCCGCCATACGTTCGATTTCGTTTTTCCCGCTCCCGCGCTCTTCATAACCGATGCGGAGGTCGAACGCATTGATAAGAGGAGGCGTACCGAGCACGCATGCGCGTTCGATCGAATTTTCGAGCTCGCGGATGTTTCCCGGCCAATAATACGAATACAGCGCATCCATCGCCGAACGCGAAAAGCCGGTAAAATTCTTTTTCGTTTCTCCCGAAAACTTTTGCAAAAAGAAATCGGCAAGAGCGGGAATATCCTCTTTCCGCTCGCGAAGCGGAGGAACTTTTAAAGGTATGCCGCTCAAGCGGAAGTACAGATCGCTTCGGAACTTTTGCTCGCTCATCATCGCTTCGAGGTCGCGGTTCGTCGCAGCGACGACGCGCACGTCGACCGACACGGTTTTGCTCGATCCGACTTTTTGAAACTGCTTCGATTGTATGACGCGCAAAAGTTTCGCCTGCAGTTCGAGCGGCATCTCTCCTATTTCGTCGAGAAAAATCGTTCCGCCGTCTGCCGTTTCAAAATAGCCTTTGTGATCGGCTTTTGCATCGGTAAACGCGCCTTTCACGTGCCCAAAAAGCTCGCTTTCGAGCAGCGAAGGAGAAAGAGCTGCGCAGTTGACCCGCACGAAAGGCTTTCCCTCCCGATCGCTTTTTCTGTGTATCTGTTCGGCAACGAGCTCTTTTCCGACACCGCTTTCGCCGGTGATGATGATCGAAAGATTCGTCTTCGCGATGCCGTCGATCATCTTGAGCAGATCCGAAATGACCGGGCTCTTTGCGATAAACGGATGGTAATCGCTCCCCGCCGAAAGCGTATTTTGCAGCGCGGAAATTTTATTCTGCGCGGACTGATACTTCGCCGCATTCCTGTACGCTATGCCCGCTTGACTGCACAGCATATTGAGTATTTCGAGATCGTCGTCGTCGAAATACTCTCCGCCCGCTTTGTTTATCAATTCGATGACGCCGATGCATTCGTCGCCGACGCACAGCGGAACCGCTATCATCGTTTTGGAAACATAGCCTGTCTTATGCTGCACGTGATCGGAAAAACGCGGATCGTTTACGACATCCCGCAGGATAAGCGGCTGCCGGTGAGATGCGACCCAGCCGGCAATACTGCTTTTATCGACGGGAATGTCTTTCGCTTCCGCCCCTTTCGGCCCGAGCGCGATGACGAAACGCAGCGTATCGTCGGCGTTTACGAGCAGCAGCGACGACGATTCGCAGTGAACGAGACGCATCGCCGCTTCGAGGATGTAGACGAGCAGCGCGTCCAAATCGGCGTAATTCGAATTGATCCTGTTGTTGATTTCGATGAGCGTATTGAGTTCATCTAAACCAATCGAAGTCATCTCGGTTTTCGGTAAGATTGTCAGTCTTTTTTCTGCGTCTGCAGAAAGTCGCCGAAGGTATACGCGCCGTCGTTTTCATCCGGCTTTGCGATATACTGCGAAATGGCCGCCCGCTCCTGCGCTTTTTTAAATTCGCGCACGGAAAAAGCGATCTTTTCTTTTTCGACGTTGACATCGACGACGTACACATTGATCTTATCGCCGACTTTATAATTTTTTACCGCCTCTTCAAAGGGTACGTTGCGGTCTTCACTCAAATTCGTTTTATTAACGAGACCTTCGATGCCTTCCGGCGCTTTGACGAAAATGCCGAACTCCGTGATCGACGTGATCTCACCTTCAAGCGTCGAACCGGGCTTATGCGTTTCGGCAAAGAGTTTCCACGGATTGTCGGTAAGCTGCTTAATGCCGAGCCGGATACGGTGACTTTCCGCATCGTTTTCGATGACGACCGCTTCAATTTCCTGATCCTGTTCGAGTTCGCTGCCCGGATGCTTGACTTTTTTCGTCCACGAAATATCGTCTCCGTGCAAAAACCCGTCGATACCGTCTTCGAGTTCGATAAAGGCGCCCGCATTCGTGATCTTTATGACTTTGCCCTTTACGCGGCTGCCGACCGGATATTTTTCGCCGATCGTATCCCACGGGTTCGCCGTCACCTGCTTTAAACCGAGCGATACGCGGCCGGCTTGAATATCGTAGCCGAGGATCATACATTCGACTTCGTCCCCGACTTTTACCATGTCGGACGGTTTATTGACTTTTTTCGTCCACGAAAATTCGCTTATATGCACGAGCCCTTCGATGCCCTCTTCCAGTTCGATAAAGGCGCCGAAGTCGGTAAGCTTCGTCACTTTGCCTTTTACGACATCGTTGACGTGATAGGTGTCTTCAAAATGCATCCACGGGTCTTCGGTAAAGTGCTTCAGTGAAAGATTGATACGTTTTTCGGCTTCGTCCATGCGGATCACTTTGAGTTCGATCTCCTGCCCTTTTTTGACGAAATCTTTCGGACGGGCGACGTGTCCCCAGCTCATATCGTTTATGTGCAAAAGTCCGTCGAATCCGCCCAAGTCGATAAAGGCGCCGAAACTCGTAAAGCTCTTCACGGTACCCTTTACCGTGTCGCCGATCTTTACGTTCGCAAAAAATTCGTCTCTCGCTTTACCGATCTGTTCTTCGAGATACTTTCTGCGGTTGACGACGACGTTCGCTTTGTTGTCCGAATACAGCCGTTCGATATACATTTTGCTTTCGGTACCGACCAGCGATTCGGGCTTTTCAACCTTTTGGCTGTCGGACTGGCTGATCGGCAAAAACGCGTGGATGCCGCCTCCCAAATCGACTTCGAAACCGCCTTTGACGACTTTCGCGACGGTACCGTCTATAGGTATTTTATCTTTAAACGCTTGGGTAATGTCTTTCCACAAACGCTTTTCATCGGCTTGCCGTTTGGAAATCTCCGGACCGTTTTTGCCGAATTTATTGACGAGTTTAACCGTAACCGTATCCCCGACTTCCGGCGCTTTTGAACCGAACTCCGATTTGGGGATTCTGCCTTCCGATTTGCAGTTTACATCGACAAATACGGTATCGTCGGTAACCGCGACGACCGTCCCGTCGACGAGCTGTCCGTTTTCCGGCGTGCTCAAACTGTTCAGAGATTCTTCTAATTGTGTCTGGAACTTATCCTTGGAGTCCCGGTTTTGTTCCTTTTCCACTTCCTGTGTTTCCATCTTTGACCCTTTTTCGTGAATTTGATTTAATATTATCTCACAAACTTTCTCTATCGTCAAGGTGGACGTATCGATATATACGGCGTCGGGAGCGACGACGAGCGCGCCTTCTTTTTTGTTTTTGTCGATTTCGTCGCGCTTTTTTATCGCTTCTTTGATCTCTTCGAGCGTCATACCGCTCACGCCCTGTTTAAATCTCCGCTCGGCTTGTACGTCGAGCGACGCGTCGAGATAGAATTTACAGTCGGCATCGGGAAATACGACGGTCGTCATATCGCGCCCTTCAGAAACGATATCGAGCGATTTTGTCAATTCGCGAAGGCGATCGTTGACAATGCGGCGTACTTCGGGAAACGCGGACACGCCTGCCGCGTGAGCGCTCACTTCGTCCGAGTGCAGTAAGGATTCGACGTCATCGCCGTTTAGAATCAAATGCGAATCGACGTAATCGAGTTTTTGTTTTTTGCAAAAATCGACGACCGCCGCCTCGTCATTCAAATCGATGCCGTTTTTTAAAAGCGCGAGCGTGAGCGCGCGGTAAAAACTGCCGCTGTTTAAAAACGTAATGCCGAGCTTTTTTGCAAGAAGAGATGCAATCGTACTTTTACCGGTACCCGCAGGTCCGTCTATCGCAATAACCATAATCCTCCATTATCCTCATGTATCCTCACGGCGGGATTTCCCCGCAGTTCTCCGTAAAATTTATTAAAATCTTTCGGCAGGGTTGTTTTTGCAAAGCGCGAGGAGCCCTTGCACTTCGCTCTTCGTTAAATTGCGGAACTCGCCGCGTTTAAGGCCGTCGGCCGTTACGTTTCCGATCCGCACGCGCTCAAGCGATTTGATACCGACTTGATAATATTCGAACACGCGCCTGATTTCACGGTTTTTACCTTCGATCAAAACGATGTGCATTTTGCGCGCATTGCGTTCTTCGGCTTTGATGCAGCGGTAAAATATATTATCTATGCGGATGCCCTTTTCAAAATCGGCTGCAAGCGTGCGAGGAATATGCGTACTCGTTTCGACGGCGTATTCTTTTTCGAGTTCCGCCGAAGGATGAGAAAGGGTTGCCGCAAAGCCGCCGTCGTTCGTAAAAATTATTAAACCGGTGCTGAACATGTCGAGACGTCCGACATTGTACAATCTTTCGGCGTATGCGGATTTTAACAAATCGGATGCGACGGGTCTCCCCTTTTCATCGGAAAGAGAGCACACGTAACCGGCAGGTTTATTGAGAAGCACGTAGCGGAACTCTTTTTCGGGCGAAACGATTTTGCCGTCGACCGCCACTTCATCGCCGGACGACACTTTCGTACCGGTCGCCGTAACGACTTTTCCGTTTACCGAAACGCGCCCCGACGCGATGTACTCTTCCGACGCGCGGCGGCTTGCGACACCCGATCGCGCGAGGTATGCCTGCAGCCTCATCGGAAACGAAAAATCAGCGGGCAAGCTCGAACCTCTCGGCTTCGTCTTCGTCGAGCTTCGGCAATTCGGCTATACTGTTCAAGCGGAAAAATTTTAAAAATTCTTTTGTCGTACCGAAGAGCACCGGTTTTCCCGGCACGTCTTTTTTGCCGACTTCTTTTATTAAATTTCGCTCCGAAAGCAGACGGATCATATTGTCGGCGGATACGCCTCTGATCGCTTCGATTTCACCGCGGGTGATCGGCTGCGAATACGCGATGATCGAAAGCGTTTCCATAGCCGAGCGTGAAAGCTTTCCTTCGCTTTTGGAGCCGTAACGTTCTCTCAGCGCCAGCCACAATTCTTTTTTGGGGACGAGCGACCAGCCGCCGGTGATCATCTGCAGTTCGATGCCGCTCGACTTTTCGGCGAGGCGTTCCTTTAAAGCGTCGATACACTTTTTGACGACTTCGCTCGACAGCTGCGAAATATTTGCAAGCGAACGCTCGCTCACGGGCTCGCTTTCGAGGAAGAGAATCGTTTCGATCAATGCAGTTTCTTTTTCAAGCTCCATACCGCTTCGGTCACCTTAGGTATTTGTATTGCCGGCATCGAGGGCGGCCGTTTCGGAGGCCGCGTGCTCTTCTTTGATCCGGCATATCTTTATATCACCAAACAGCCTGTTTTGGAAGACCGCGATCATCCGGTCTTTTACCGCTTCGAGCAGCGCCATAAACGAACAGATGACGTCCATTTCGTTTCCCGGCCGCGTAATCAAATCCGTAAACATACACTCGCCCGATTCTTCGAGCTTTTCGTTCATGAGCGTAATCTTTTCGTTGATCGAAATCTCTTCGTACATGTTCAGTATCTTTTCGTTCGAATACTGAGAAACCATGTCGCGGAAAATACGCTGCATCTGTTGGAGGAGATCCCACGTATCGATCCGTTCCCAAATACCGTCGTCTTTGTCGAAAGGCAGCACGCGCTGAATTTTCGCGCGTTCGAAATTCCACTCCGACGTATCTTCCTGCGCTTCCATGAGTTCGGACAGTCGTTTGAATTTTTGGTATTCGATGAGGCGGTCGACGAGCTCCTGCCGCGGGTCTTCGTCATCGTCGTCGTATTCGATTTCAACGGGAAGCAGCATACGGCTTTTAATATAGAGAAGCTTCGCCGCCCAACTGTAAAATTCCGACAGATCGCCCAAATCGGTCTGCACGGCATAATCGAGATATTCAAGATATTGATCGGTGATCTCGGCAATCGGGATATCGTAGATATTGATTTTGCTTTCTCTGATAAGCGTCCACAATAAATCGAGCGGGCCTTCGAATTCGCCCGCCGTATAGCTGCGCTTCGTCTTTACCGCACTTTCCGCACTCTGCATTACCGTCCGTTCATCCGCCATATTGTCCTCGAAGAAAATTGAAAATACCGCTCAAAGTTCACGCGATATCCGAGCCGAATCTTTAAATAACGCGTATATGCGGAGTATAATTTCCTTAATTCAAATATCGGCAAAAGCATGTAAAATCTCAAGCTGCCGGGCTTGTCGCCCCCCGATTCTATTACAAAAGCGCTTCCGTAAAAAACGGCACGTAGGTGACAAGCATGAGGACGGCAAACTGTACGATCAAAAACGGAAGGATGCCTTTTACGACGCGGGAAAGCGGCTTATCGAAAGTATAGGACGAAATAAACAGATCCATGCCGACCGGCGGCGTTAAAAATCCGATTGATAGGTTCATCAAAAATATGACGGCGGCTCTGACCGCACTCACGCCGAAAGATTCCGCGAGCGGCAGCAAAAGCGGGGAAACGATGAGGATCGCGGAAAACATATCCATGAGACAGCCGACGACGAGCAGGACGAGGTTCATCAATATCAAAAACACGTACGGATTTTTTACGTACTGCGTGATAAAACCCGACAGGATCGCCGGAACGTTCGCATCGAGCATAAAATAGGAGATGCCCGATGCGGCACCGAGGATAAACAAAACGCCGCCTGAAACGGGAACGCTCGAAGCGACGACACGAGCCGATTTTGTTAAAGTAAAATCGCGGCGGACGAATACCGAAAGACAAAACGCGTAAATGACGGCGAAAGCCGCAACTTCAAAGAGATCGAACACGCCTTTAAAATAAAACACGGAAATAAAGACCGGCATGAGCAGTTCGGGAATGCAATGAAGGACGGCATCGCGCGCTTCTTTTCCGGAAAACTTCGGCCGCTCTCCCCTCTTATCCAGCACGACGCCCGTCGCCATCATCGAAATCGCCATAATACAGCCGGGAATAATCGCGCCTTTGAAAAGGTCGAACACGTCGACGGAAAAATAATTGACGGTCGCGTACATGATGATGGCGGCGCTCGGCGGAAAAAGCAAACCTATCGCACCGGATGCGGTTACGAGAGACTCGGCTCTGTCTTTGGAATAGCCGGAACCCGTGAGTACGACGGCAAGCAGCGGGCCGAGCGCAAGGATCGTTATGCCGGAAACGCCGGTAAAAGTGCTGAAAAACGTCGTCACGATGACGGCCGCGATAACCGTTCCGCCGCGAAAAGGTCCCATGAGCGATTTGAACACGGCGACATAACGATTTCCCGCACTGCTTTGAGAAAGAATGTAACCTGCAATCGTAAAAAGCGGAATTGCCGCGATATTTCGGTCGGTAAGTATGCGGTACGTTTCAAGCGGGATGACGTCAACATAGCCGCCGCTCGCGGAAAAGAGCACGTATGCGATACCGCCGAGCACGAGAAAGAGCGGCATGCCGAAAAATGCGAGAGCTGAAAGAATGACGATGATCGGCAAAAGCGCGATTTTCGAAAACGAAAGCCACGCATCGTTTATCGCGTACAGAGACGGAGCGTTTTCCATGCCGAAAAGATAATACAGAATGCCGGTAAAAGGCCCCATCGAAATAAAAAGGCCGAACGCCATACCGATGAGTGAAGCGATGAGATTGCCTTTTCTGCATGCGATCATGGCGATGATGCCGAAATAGCACAGCGGAAGAGATGCGAAAAAAATCCGAACGCTCATGCCCCAAAAGTGAGCGTCGAACTGAGCGGGATTGACAAGCTGACAAAAGGCATCGATAAAAAGCGCCGAAAGGATACAGCTTGCCCCTCCCGTTTTAATCGCTTCGATCGGACGGCGGATCTTTTCGCCGAACGCCGAAGTCAGAGAGGCGAGGCTCAAATGCCTGTCTTCGCGCCATGTTACAAGACCCGCAACGCTTGCAAATAAAAACACGAAGTGAAGCACGGCGATATCGGCGCCGGGCACTTGCACGCGGCACACTCCCTGCATAAATTTCAAAAAAAGCGGGAGCACAGCGACGATCGCAATGAGAGCGACGGCTAAAACGTTTTCGATTTTTCGCAGCATAGTATTCACCGGTTATTCACCGCGGCGGCGTTTTAAAAGCGCTTCGATATCGGCATAAAATTTTTCGTCGAGGAGACCGGTTTTTATCATCGCGGCGGCGTCTTTGTTGAGCGTTTCTTCCATGACTTTTCGCTCCGCGGCGGTGAGCTTGACGAGGGTACAGCCGCCTTCGACGCAGCGGTCGAGATATTCTTTATCGGAAGTATTCTGTGCCGCAATAAAATTCGCCTGCGCTTTTTTGACTCCGTTCAGCATAGCCGTTTTATGCGCAGGGGAAATATCCGCCCATACCTGCTCCGATAAAATGAGCGCGGCCATAACGGGGCAAATGGGAGCGTCGAGAATGTACGGAAGCGATTTATAATACTGTCCCGCATAAGCGTACATCGGAATGGAATAAAAACCTTCGACGCCGCCGGGCGTTTTAACGCTCTGTAAAAGCTTATCGGGCGAAATGTCTTCGGTACGGAAACCGGCCGCTTTGAATGCATCGGAAAGCTTTGGCAGTCCCATGCCCGCAACTGAAAGTTTTTGCGTCTTTAAATCGGAAGGCGTATGCACCGGCTTTTTCGTGTAAAAATACGCCCAACCGACGTTAAACCAGCCGAGCAGCACATACCCTTTTGCGGCAATCGCCTTTTGAAAACCGGGTGCGAAGGTATTCAGTACCAAATCGACTTCTTCCTGATTCCGAAACATAAACGGAACGGCCGTCGTCAAAATATGCGTTTCAGGCGCGAGCGTTGCGATACCGAGGCTCGTAAAGATCGCTCCGTCGATCGGCGCCTTTTGCCCCGGTCGAACGGCATTGAGTTTTTGGACGACGCCCGTCTCTCCTCCCATCGCGTTCGTTCCCATAAACTGCATTTGGATCGCCCCGCCGGTACCCTTCGCCCAATCCTGCGCGAGGATGCGCTCCTGCACATCCCATGCGGAACGGCTCGGCGCGACGGTCGCTATTTTAAGCGTTTTAACCTGCTGCGCCGGCAATGCGGCAGCGCACGCAAACAGTATCGAAAAAACAATAAAACGTAATTTCATATCAGATCCCTCAAATCGATTTAATAAAAACGGCAGACGAAAGCTGCGGAAATCACCATTCAAGAAAATAATCCGACGCATGTTCGAGCAGCCGCTTCGCTTTTTTTTGCACGATCGTCGTCATAAGACGGCTCGACGGATCCGCATCGGGATCGATCGCGAGCGCTTTACGAAGAGAGTCTTCAAAGCCTCCCCTGTCTCCCGCGGGAACGCATATCGCCTCGGCATAAGTGACATAGGGTCCCGGCGTTTTTCCGCCCGATGCTCGGAGCGCTTCGTTGTAACAATGGAGACCTTTTTCCGTATCTCCCCCGAACTCGGAAGGAGCGCTCATGTAAAAATTGCACAAAAGCTCCCAAATCGCACCCGCATTGTAATCGGGAGCGAGAAAAGCAGCGCGTTCGAGGATGAGAGCGGGAGAACGGATAGTGCCGAGAAGATCGGCGCTGAGCGGATCGAGACTGAACGCGCCGAGCCAGCCCGCACACGCCCAATAAGCAGCTTCCACGTCGTATTTACCGAGCTTTGCACATGCCTTTTTGACCGCCTCTTCGTCTCCGCTCAAAACGGAGGCGCGAAAACCCGCGTGCCTTCCGTCGAGAGCTTTAAGACAGAGATCGCGGCCGCGCAGGTAGTGCAGCTTTGCGCGTTCGAACGCTTCGTGCTGGCGATCGAATTCTTCATTCGGCAGCGTTTCCGCAGGAGTTTGCACGAACGCGTTCGCATACATGATATTGAGCGAACCCGTCATCGTCATCAAACCGATATGGCGGGGATTCGCAGCTTGCAGGATTTCATAGCTTTTGAGCACCGTCGGAAAAAATTCTCCGACGAGCGTTACGTCCGTTTCGCCGGTGATCGCGAGCATAGGATCGGCGGCGGACGCTTTTTTCTTTTGCGGAACGCCCTTGCCGTTCGCACCCGCGAGCGCCGTGGAAAGCGCATTGCCGACGAGCGTTTTGCACGAAAGCAACAGCAATGCGGATAGAACGAGCGATGCGAAAGCCGCTTTTTGTATGAGCTTCATAGCCATACTATATAATAAAACGATGTCTTTCTCAACCGCAAAACCAAGACTGCAAGAGCCGAAGCGCATCGCACATATGAACGGCTCGTCATTTCTTTAATTTAAAATAATCTCTATCATATATAAATAATGATAGTAATGAGATTATGGATACACCCAATACGGTTACATACAGTTGTATTGATTCTCTGGCAAACAAAAGAACCAGATTCGATATATTAAAAAAAACATGATAAAAAATCGCATTTAAAATATTGTTTTTTGATTTTGTATAAAAATATGTAATAAAAATACTGAGCATAATAACCGTAGGAATAAATAATACGTATCCTACAAATCCGACATTCATTATTTTGAAAAAATGCCATGCACCCCAAAATACTCCGACAAATAATGAACCGGTAAAAGCAGTATATTTATCTTCCAAAATTGATAATAATGTACCTCGCCAGCCGATTTCCTCACTGACAGATCCGACAATAGTCAGTATAATACCGATTATCAATAAATATCCCGTGTACTCCGACTTAACATAGTGCCTTCCCGTTAAACCGAGTATAAATGAAGACAGTAAAACCAGTATTATGGGGAATACAATACTCATTGCCGAGTACTTATCCAATTTATAAGAATAAGATTTTTTTTCATTATATTTTTTTCTAAAAATCAAAGTTGCTATCAACGGAGATAATTGTACTGCAACCATTATGATAAGGCTTGACAGTAATTCATTACCCCTGCCCTTTCCGTATGTACATAAATCCAGTGACCATCAAAAGCAATACAACCGCCTATACCTTCTTTTTTTGATGTATAAGCTTTTATAAAAAAACATCCTTCGGAATTACTGAAATAAGACAAATCATTAAATCGTTTACCGTAATGATCGGTAATATATAATTTTACATTATTAACAGGCTGATTATTACTATCCACAATTTTTCCGGAAATATTCGGATAATCCAATCCGTAAAAAGAAACAAAGCGGCAACTTGCAAATGTTATTACAATTGTTGCAAATACTATTATTCGTTTCATTTTAAAATACCTCCTAAATATTCTTTCTCATTCATTATATACTATGCGACGTTTAAAATTAAGTCATTCAAATATAAAGACTTAATTTTAAACTCGACAGGCAGTCGAAAAAGTAACCACTTTTGAGACAGCCCCATATACGTATGCGCCTAATTTTAAACCGCAGCGGGCTTGACCTGCTGTCAGCTTTGAAAACTGTGTTGGGTTATTTTACCCAGTTCACTAATTCCAATTTACTAATTCTTGAAAACTCATCTGCGTTATTTGTGACGATAATTCCCTTTTTATAGCGGGCTGTTGCCGCAATAAAGTAATCATTCGCACCTATAGGTTTTCCCGATTTTTCCAATTCGGAACGAATTTCAGCATAATCATCTGTCATTTCGTCAGTGAACGGAACAATTTCAAAAGGTTTTAGAAAATTCAGAACTTTTCTTGTTGTCTGTTCTCGGTTCCGGCTTTTATACGCCCCAAGCAATAATTCCGCCTTTACCACAGAAGAAACTTTTATCTCTTTTGGCGATATTGAAAGGAACTTGTCTCTTACAGAAGGATATTTTCCGTTCATAAAATAGATGCAGGTGTCGGAATCTACAAAATACATTATAACGTCTCCCTCTGTTCCAAAACAGGCTGCTCCGGGCGGATAAAAGATTCATCGGTTACAGAGCCGAATAAATCCGCCCAACCTTCAGGATAGCGAGGCTCGACCTTTTCTATAATTTTAGAAACAACCCATTTTGAAAGAGACATTTTTTCTGCATGCGCTTCCGCTTCAAGTTTTGCAAGTTGCTCTTGTGTCAGATATAAGGATAACTGTGGCATTATGTTCCTCCAATTAACCACATTATATACCGATACAAGTATATTTGCAAGTATATTTGCAAGTATATTTTTTTATTCGTGACTAAAATTTATTTTGGAAATCTAACAATTTCATTACGTTCTTGGCATCTTTTATTTTGTAAAATCCCTCAGCACTTAATTCAGAGGATAATCCGTATGACGTATTGTATCAACCCTCTTTTTATTATACGCATCTTCACAAGTTGCGCGGGGAACCTCGCACCCGTTGCAAAGCGCAGCGGTATCTACAAATCGATTGTATCGGCGGGTGTTTTCGGAATCGGTATGTCTTTTTCGCCGAAGATGATTTTTTCTATCGAATCTTTTTCAGTCGCGTCGAGCCTGAGGCGCAGTTCGGATTTACCCGTCGGAATATTCACCGACGCTCCGTCTTTTCTGTACGTCGGAAGAAAAAACGTAAAAATCCACGGAATGGTTGAAAGCCCCGAATCGTCGATGATAAACACGGGTATGTAGTTTCCGTTTACATCTTTTCCGAAAATCAGCTGTTCTTTATTTATTTTTCGGTACGGAATTTTTTTCGAAGCGTCCAAAGGGTTGTCGATCGACAACAGTATTTCGAATATTTTTTTCCCGTTCGTATCCGCAAAATCGAACGTGTCCCGTTCGTCTTTATCGATTTCCCGTATGGAAACGAAAGAAACGGAAAGTTTATTAATTTTATTGAGCAGCGCTTTGTTCCAGCCTTTTTTTATACCTTCGTATGAATGTTCCGCAATAGTCGCCGTCGTTTCTCCGGCGCTTTCGGCGATTTTATTTACGAGCGGATCGCCGTTTATCAAAGCTTTCGTTCCGATAACTATCGCGCATGAAAAAAAGACGATCCACAACAATCCGGAAACGCCCGAACCTATGAGCGTATTTTTTTTCGGCTGTTTTTTTATCGCTTTTACGATCAGCATGACGATAAAAATCCAAAACAACAATCCTGTAATCGCTGCAAGCAATCCGAATAAAATCGCGGCAATCATGCATCCGCCTCCCATAATAAGTAAATGTACTTTACTATTCTATCCGAAAAAAACTTAAACGGCAACGGATCGCATTTTCATGCGGGCTTTGCGCACTCGGCAGCCCGGCCCTGTCTTTTTCGCCGAAGATGATTTTTTCCATTAAATTATTTTAATAATTTATACTTTTCAAAAATATCACTGCCGATTTTTTCTTGATTCATCCGAATTAATTTTAACACTAAAGGTTTCATTTTCTTTTCATCTATTTTTGTTTTTTTAATTTCTTTTTCGAAAATATTTGTTTCCGCTTTTGAAAGTGTATTTTCGGAATTACCGATATTTAAACAACCGAATTCATCAAATGAAATTCTTTCCAAATAAATCAAATTATTTTTTTGATTAAAATCAATAAAAACGCTTCCTTCATAACAACCTAAACAATATTTTGCAGTTCTTGATTTCGGCATCTTATAAGTATAAAAATTCAATCGATTACCGCTCTCTTCCGCTTTTGTATTTTGCTTATTCTTTTTCATCGTAATCAGACGCTTCCGACTTCATTTTTGAAAATATTTTAATATAATTTATTCTTATATTCTTTTAATATCGTATCTTCAAATTTACTAAAAATCATATATTCTCCAAATTGCACCGCGCGGTTTATTCCTCTAATAATTTCATTACGTTCTTGGCATCTTTTATTTTGTAAAACCCCGGAACGCTTAATTCAGAGGATAATCCGTATGACGTAAATCCGGATCGGTGAAAAAAACTCGGCTGTTCGGCGAACAGAATAGTTCCTGTTCCGTTTACATATTCTATCAGTCTTAATGTAGTCCATTTCCCCTTCGGTATGCTTTCGATTCTTTTGTATTTTACAATTATTACTCGTTTATCCGTAACAAAATACTCCGTATTTTTTCTATTCAAATAATCATGTATAAATCGTCCTATCGTAATGTAAATTCCCGCTAAAATAAAAGGTATGCCCCACAACGTAAAAAAAACAGGAGCATCCTTTATTCGTAATACGTTTATTTCCCAAAAAACAACAAATCCCGCCCATAGTACAGAAAAAGGAATTATAAAAATATCTGCTTTTGTAAATACAATGCCTTGTTTAGGTTTTCCTTTCCAAAGCAAACTTTCATCAATATCAAATTTCATAATTTCTCCCGGCGCTTCGCCCCGGCGGAGCGTCCGCCTGACATTTGCTTAACCTGTTATTGATAATTAAATACGGCTTTTCCAATACTCACTATTTATTTCTCGGTCTTTTTTGTCAATGCTATGCGTAACATCAGCAGACTTAAACATAAAGTTACCGGTGTAAATATTATTTTTTCAAAAAGTGTTTTTGCAAGTATATTTCCAACAATATTAAAAGAAAATATTATAAACAAAATCCACGCAATAATTTTACCGGTTGTTTTTTCCGAGAAATATTTTTTGTATAAGAGCACATATAGAAGACAAATTGTTTGTACTAAAATTGAAATTAATTCGAATATAAAAAGTTCACCTTTTGTTTTCAGTTGTCCGCCCCATAAGTAGTCTACAGGTATAATATCTAAAAATATTATTGAAATTATTATAGCAATATGGAAAACCATAAAAACAGAAAAAACAATTTTCAATATCGTTAATGTTTTTTCAATAGAAATCATAGAACCTCCTCCATAATTATATTAATCGAATAATATGGATTTTTATAGATAGTATACGATAAGACAAAGCAAATTTTACATTCTCCCCTGCGCGGAGCGTCCGTATAACATATATCAGCCCTCTTTTTATTATACCCGTATTCTTCATTTCTTCAATCAGCCAATCATATTGCAAGTTGCTCAGGGAACTTCGCGCCCGTTGCAAAGCGAAGCGGTGTCTACAAATCGATTGTATCGGCGGGAGTTTTCGGAATCGGTATATCTTTTTCGCCGAAGATGATTTTTTCTATCGAATCTTTTTCAAACAAAATTCTTATGCAATCTCGCCTTGAATATCTGAGACAGGTTTTATTGTTATCATAAAATAGACAAAGGTAAATCACCTCTTGTCTATGAGCTTTGCCTCAAGCGTATCGCGTTGATACTCTATAGTTTGTTCTTCCAGAGTTTCCAAAATTGAAGGAATTATTTTTTCCAATTCAGAATCTTTAATTTTTCTATCAATTGCAATGTATAGAATTTTATCTTTACAAGGAAACAGATATACTTCTCTGAATGAATTCGATCCGGTTTTAACAGTCTCTTTTACACCCTCAAGGCCGTTTGCAGTTTTCACTTTTACAACATCCGATTTTTTTACCGAATGTGTTTCCTTTAGAAAATCCCCGAAAGCAATCAAAAAATCCGTCCATGTATCGTAATATGTCGAAAATTCAATAAGTTGAAATGAGCCTATTGAAAAAAATTCTTTAAATGGTTTTTCAAATGAAAAACCTGCCCAATAAGAATAATCGACCGTTGAATATACTTTTGCAAAGTTTTTCTGAGCGGGAAAAAGTTTGTTTCGGATTGCGGTAAATTCCTTATATCCGGCCGGTAAAATAAATGAAAAATCATCCTCTTCTATTTTTATTTTACCGCGAATTTCAAAATTGTAATTGCCGGTATAACCTGTGTTTTCATCATCAAACATCGCACCGATACACAAGTAATTATCCTCGTAGATATATTCGGAACCGTCTTCAAAAATTATTTTTAGATGAATTAACCATTCATATTCAGAACCGTAATATTCCTCATATAATTCTCTTGTAATTCCTCCGATTCTGCCCGACGGAATTTTCTTAAGAACATATTTACATTTATTGTTTTTTATTTGAACCGGCATTTCGTAACATACGGTTTCATTATTGTTCTTATCGAGAAATAAAAGTTTTGCCGTTCCTTCAACAGCTTTTTCTTTCGGTATTGTAAACGTTATTTTTTCAATATCATCTTTATAGTACATCTGCGAGTATTTATAAGATGAACTGAAATTTTGCTGAGCATTGCAATTCAACAAACAGATATTACATAAAATTAAAAATACATAAGTTTTTTTCATTGTCCAACCTTAAAACGTTAAAACGGCGGTGGGCTTGAACCGCCGCCCGCTTTGAAAACCATATTATGTGATTTCTCTACTCAATCATCAATTTTATATTATCAACGACAGAATTTATTTCATCTTCCGTTGCCTTTTCGATAAAGGCACAGTTTCTTTGAGTCCAGTCAAGATTTTTTACTTGGTCGCTCAAAATACAGCCGTTGATAGCATGATTGTCCAATACAATTTTACTGCCGCTTCTTACATTGTTATCTTTTGCCCAAAAAGAAGGAATCCTAAAACCGAGGCTGTTACCCCATTTCTGAACTACTGCCTGCATAACACACCTCCATATAGTGAGAATGTCGGTTTTACAAGGCGGTACTTTTTTCATTTTATATCCAATGTGCGCCCCAATGCGGGCGTCCGGCTAACATTCGCCTAAACTGCATTTGCAAAGCAGTGTCAGCGTTGAAGCGGGTGTTAGATAATTTAGGCATAGGCGTACATTTTTATTGTTTCAAATTCTAGGAAGTGATTCTTGTTTTCTTCTTCTAGATCATACAAATTCTGAAGATTGAGCCAAAATTCAGCTGTTGTTCCAAAGAATTTTGAAAATCTGATAGCGGTATCCGCAGTAATTGAACGCTTTCCATGAATTATTTCTGAGATTCTTGTTTCAGGAACATTGATTTCTTTTGCCAGACGATATGCAGAAATATTCATCGCATCTAAAAAATCTTCTTTGAGAATTTCTCCAGGATGAATATTTGGTAATTTTTCATCAGTGGTAATCTGTGATTCTAACATTTTCTGCACCTCCATTTTCAAACTTAAATACAATTCTCCATTGATCATTTATTCTGATTGAATAAAATCCGTCTAAATTCCCAACGAGTTTTTCCAAACGATTACCTGGAGGGATCCTTAAATCTTCTACAACTTTTGCAGCTTCAATCATTCGAAGTTTTCTTCTTGCAATATTCTGAATCGTCATCGGTAATTTTTTACTTTTATTACCTTTGCATATTGCTTCTGTTTCTATATCATCAAAACTTCTTATCATATTTCTATACTAATGCTAAACAGAAGTATTTGTCAAGGTAAAAACGAATAAGAGCACGGAAATCAATTTTCAGAAGCATTATTTAAAAAGTTGATAAGGTGCTAAAGTAAGTGCATGAGGTGGGAAGAACTGGAAGACGCACTCGAAGTGCTTGAGACGGAGCAGGAATACGACGGATATTTTTGCAGCATAAAAGATGCGGTTATCATCGTGATTTTGGGAAGCCTGTGCGATTTGCAAAGCGTGAAAAAAATCCACGAGTGGGCAACGACCGAATATATCAGAACATTCTTAGCAGAAACCTTCGGAATCAAACGGATACCGTGCTATTGGCGGCTGTTAAGTCTACTTGCAATAATACGGCCGGAACTCAAATGCATTGGAGCACTTCATACACGATTTGAGACGAACAAAGGCGTGACGGAAGAATGGCATTATTATATTTCAAGTAAAGCGTTACGAGCGGAAGAGCTGCTCCATCATGCAAGAACTGAATGGTCGGTGGAATCGGTGCATTGGCTGTTGGATGTACATTTTGACGAGGACAGATGCAGGTGCAGAGTAAGAACGTACAGCAAAATCTCAATATGCTGCACAAATTCGCGCTTCGCGCTCGTTGCAAGTTGCGCAAGGAACTTCGCGCTTCGCGCTCGTTGCAAGTTGCGCAAGGAACTTCGCGCCGTTTGCAAGCGGTGTGTCCGAAAAGTGCTCCGCAATTCCGCGTAAATTTGCTTTTTAAACCGATTATTATTGTGGCTTAATGTCGAGTTCGGCATTCTCCCGGTACAAAAAATAAAAGGAAAAACCATGCAATTCGAAAAAGAAATCTGCAGCGACGGCGAAGCGGGCTTGGACGACGACGCGCTCGGTGCGGCAAAACGCGCTTTCGGCATAAGCTATCTCTATCCGTGGCAGCGCCTCGTCATCGCGAACATCATCGACGCGTATCGCAGCAGGAAGGCGGAAACGGACGACGGCAGCGCTGCGGAAGCGGACGGCATTGCGGCCGAAGCGAAGAACAGTACAAACGATGCGGGCAGCGAAGACACGGCCGAATACGGCAGGCAGATAGTCCTCCTTCCGACGGGAGCCGGAAAGTCCTTGTGCTTTCTCGTTCCCGCCCTGCTTTTGGACGGGCCGACGCTCATCATCTATCCCCTCCTCGCGCTCATGGCCGATCAAAGGCGGCGTATGGAAGAAGGGAATATCGGCAATGTTACGTTTCGGGGCAGCCAAAGCGCCGAAGAGCGGGCGGAAAATTTCAATAAAATAAAAGCGGGTGCGAAGATCATTTTGGCAAATCCCGAAGTGCTGCAAAACGAAGCACTGGTCACCCGTCTTTCCGAATGCGCAATCGCGCACGTCGCCATCGACGAAGCGCACTGCGTTTCCGAATGGGGCGACAGTTTCCGCCCTTCGTATTTGACGCTCGGAAACATCATCAAAAAACTCGGCTCGCCCCTCGTCACCGCTTTTACCGCGACGGCTTCTCCCCAAGTGCTCTCCCGCATAGCGGACGTGCTTTTCGACGGAAGCGCGCGCATCGTGCGATCGGAAAGCGATCGTCCGAATATCCGCTACCGCGTCGAATACAGCTGCTGTAAAAAGCATACGGCGCTCATGCTCGCTTACACCGAACAAAGGCCGATGATAATTTTTTGCCCCACGAGAGTCTGCGCCGAAGACGTCGCGCGCGATCTTATGCTCTGTTACGGAAAAGAATCGGCGCGTTTTTATCACGCGGGTTTGGAAAAATCGGAAAAAGATGAAATCGAAAAATGGTTTTACGATAAAACCGATGCCGTCCTCTGCGCGACCTGCGCCTACGGTATGGGGGTCGATAAAAAAGATATCCGCACGATCGTTCACATCGACGCGCCGAACACGGCCGAACAATATATTCAGGAAGCGGGACGGAGCGGACGCGACGGAAAAGATGCGAACGCGATTTTGCTGTGGAGTCCCGCGGATACTGCCCGCTTTTCACGCTTTCCGAAAGGGAGCCGCGAATACGCGATGAAAGAATTCGCCGAAACGAAAAACTGCCGCAGGCAAGTGCTTCTCGACGCACTCGGCGCGGAGGAGGCGGTGTGCAGCGGCTGCGACATCTGCGACGCCCAAAAGAAAGCCGAAGCGAAAGAAAAGACGTTCCGAACGATGCCGCCGTATAAAAAAATATACCGCCTTGTACGAAATCGTTTTTTCCCTGCGGAGCGCGACGAAGACTTCGCCTTGCGTTTTATCGCAAATCACCGGAACGCATACACGAAAATCGAACTTGAAGGAATGCTGCTCGCGCTCTTAAACGAACGCTCTCAGAAAATCTGCGGCCTCAATACGTGGGAACACGATACCGTTTCCGAACTCGTCTTTCAGCTTGAAAAAAGCGGCCGCATTTGCATAAAAACTTTTCCGTGGAAAGGAAAAGTCGGCATCCCGCGCGGCAATAAGCACGTATGTACAAGTACCGTATAAGACTTGTATAAAATCGTACACAAATGGAATATTTGTCGTGAACACGGACATTTTTCTTGACAAAGCCGAAAAACGGGTTTATCCTTTTTATAAATAGGTGTTACGTAACACCTGCAAAAGTTTAAAACAGGAGGTTGTGATGAAAAAGCTACGCACCGTACTTTTCATTTTTGTTTTTGCCGCTGCTTTTCTTTTAGCGGCATGCACGAAAAAAGCTGCCGGCAAGCAGGACGCCAAAAAAGGAGCATCGGTCAAAATGTTTCAGCTGAAAGTTGAAATAAAAGATGCGATCGACTCCTATGCGGCGGACTATACCGCTGCGACGGGAATCCCGGTAAGCGTCGAAACGCTCGGAGGCGGCGGCGATTACGCCGGAACGCTGAAGGCAAAGGCTCAGTCCGGAAACATGCCCGATATTTTTCAAATTGAAGGACAGGGCGGCTACGATCTTTGGAAAGACTATATTGCCGATTTAAGCGATCAAAGCTGGGTAAAGGATACCGACCTTGCATTTAAACAAAACGGAAAGGTATACGGTTTTCCGGTTGCAATCGAAGGATACGGCTTGGCTTACAATGCCGATATTTTGCAAAAAGCCGGCGTCGATCCCGCAAAGCTGACGACCCGCAAAGCGTATGAAGACGCTTTTAAACTGATTGATTCGAAAAAAGCGGAACTCGGTCTTGATTCGGTCGTATCGATGGCGGCCTCCGTTGCCGGCGGTATGTGGTGGGTCACGGCTCAGCACAATTTGGCCTGCTATTGGGGCGGCGGTCTTGCTTTTGACGATACGTCGATTATCGAGATGGCGCTGAAAGGCAAGCTGGATGAAAAACGCTTCGACCAATACGCGAAATACCTGCAGCTTTTGTTTAAATACGCCGACAAAAACATTTTGCAAAACGGCAGCTACGACAATCAGGTATCGGCCTTTGCGCGCGGCAAGGCGGCATTTTTGCATCAGGGCAACTGGGTGGATCCGAACCTGAAGCAGCTTGGCGTTACGTTTAAAATCGGCTATGCGCCGCACGCCTTCCTCGATACCGAAGAAAAAGGTTTGTACCTGTTCGCTCCGAGCTGGTGGTGCGTTAACGCGAAGAGCCCCAACGCCGAAGCCGCAAAAGCCTTTTTGGCGTCCATGGCCGAAACTCCCCAGGGACACGAATTTTTGGTAAAAAAAGCGGGCATGATTCCCGCCTTTAAATCCGTAAAACTGCAGCCGGAAGGCCAGTTGAGCCGCGCGCTTATGGAAGCGAACGCCAGAGGCGGCAACTACGGCGTATTTTTCGGTATGCTGCCCGACGGTGCGGGACGGAACGTATTCGGCCCCGTCTTCGATCTGTTTGCCCAAAACCCCGACGCCATCGATCAATTTAAAGCCGACATGAAAAAGGCCGTTGCGGGTTTGCCGAATATGTAAAAAAAACGGAGAGGTCGAAAATTCGTTTTTTCGGCCCCGTGTATATTACATATTAAATTAAGGAAGCTGTCCGAAAGTTGCAATTTTCGGACGGCCGCCGATTTCAGTTTAAGTTTAAGGAAATACCGATGAAACAGAGCCGCACAGTAAATATTTTATTTATTGCCCCCTGCCTGTTTGCGTTTATAATGATAATCGTCATTCCCTTCGGATTCGGTTTGTATTATTCGCTGACCGATTGGAACGGGGTTCGCAGCAGCGTACAGTTTGTCGGTTTGGCAAACTTTAAATATCTTTTTACCGCTCCCGACTTTTTATATTCGTTTTTAATTACGATAGGCTTTACGCTTATAAACATCGTTTCGGTTAATGTTGTCGGTTTTATTTTATCGCTTCTTGTAACTTCGAAAGTCAGATTCCGCAACTTTTATCGGGCGGGCTTTTTCGTTCCCTATCTTATAGGCGGAATCGTTTTAGGTTATATTTGGCAGTTTATTTTAAATAATGCGCTGGTAATGCTCGGCAACAAGCTTTCTATAGGTTTTTTGCAGTCGTCGCTTTTGAGCCGCCCGAACACGGTGATTTGGGTTATGTCCTTTGTAAATACCTGGCAGTACGCCGGATACATTATGCTCATTTTCGTTGCGGCGATTCAGGGAATTCCTTCTTCGCTTTTGGAAGCGGCGAATGTCGACGGCGCAAGTTATTTTACGCGGATTTTCCGCATACTCATTCCGATGATGGCGCATGCGTTTACGATTTCGTTTTTTTTAACGCTCACTTCGTCATTTAAACAATTCGATATGAACTTTACGCTTACAAACGGAGGACCCGCTACCCGCTTTCTCGGTTCGCCGATTAAAGCCAGTCAGCTTTTGGCAATGAATATTTTCGATACGGCGACGGCAAACCGCATGGCCGAAGCGCAGGCGAAAGCGGTGATTTTATTTTTGGCTTTGGTAATCGTATCGTTGCTGCAGGTAAATGTGAATAAGCGCAGAGAGGTGGAACTGTGATACGCGGCGGAGAAAAATATACGCGCCGGATTTTGGCTGAACTCTTTGCATTCCTGCTTTTTGTGCTTTTTATGGTGCCGTTTGCAATGGTTGTGCTCAATTCGGCAAAAACGTCAAAAGAAATTATAAGCAATGCGTTAAGCCGGCCGGAACACTGGAAACAGCTGTTTACGAATATCGGCCGTATTTTCGGCAATGCCACCGTCGATTATCCGGGCGCCTTTGTAGACAGCGTCGTTATTACGGCCGTATCGCTTACGGTTATAGTGATTTTTTCGTCGATGTGCGCGTGGGTGCTCGTGCGCAACAGAACCAAGTGGTCGACCCTTATTTTTATGCTCTTCGTTGCGGCGATGGTTATTCCCTTTCAAGTGCTTATGTATCCTTTAGTGCGCTGGCTGCGGGTTATAGGCGATTTTTTGCACATACGGCTTTTGGGAACCGTTCACGGCATCGCTTTCGCCTATTTGGGCTTCGGCTGTCCGCTTTCGATTTTTATCTTTCACGGATTTATAAAAAATATCCCGTACGAGCTTGAAGAATCGGCAACGATAGACGGCTGTTCGCGCGGTATGATTTTTTTCAAAATCGTTTTTCCGCTTTTGCAGCCGATCATCGTTACGGTGCTCATTTTGAACGGCATTTGGATATGGAACGATTACCTGCTCCCGATTTTGGTTTTGGGTTCCAACGGAAAAGTGCAGACGATTCCGATTGCGGTAACGACTTTTGCCGGCGCTTACTTAAAACAGTGGGATTTGATTTTAACGTCGACCCTGCTTGCGATGATTCCGATCATCATATTGTATCTTTTTGCGCAGCGCTATATTATCAAGGGAATGGTTGAAGGTTCAATAAAATAAATAAAACAGGTATCTCTATGGAGGTTTTTATATGAAGATTGTGTTGGTCGGTGCCGGCAGCGCCCAATTCGGGTACGGTACGCTCGGCGACATTTTTTGCAGCAAAGTATTAAAGGGAGCCGAAGTCGTACTGCACGATATAAATGCACACACGCTGAAAACGGTATACGAAACGGCGCATGCTTTTATACAAAAAAAGAAACTTGATTTTAAAGTAAAAGCCGAACTCGACAGAAGAACCGCTTTTAAAGGCGCGGATTTTATTATTTCGTCGATCGAAGTCGGCAACCGTTTTGAACTGTGGGATCAGGACTGGAAAGTGCCGCAGCAGTTCGGTATTCACCAAGTATACGGCGAAAACGGCGGCCCCGGCGGCGTTTTCCATTCGCTGCGCATTATTCCGCCGATTTTGGAAATCGTAAAAGACGCGGTTGAAATCTGCCCCGACGCATGGATTTTCAACTATTCAAATCCGATGACCGCGATTTGTACGGCGGTAAACAGAGCGTTCCCAAAAGCGCATTTTGTCGGCATGTGCCACGAAATCGGCTGGCTCAGCAGATGGCTTCCGCCGATGCTCGATATGAAGCTCGACGATATTTATTTTAAAGCGGCCGGCTTGAATCACTTCAGCTGCATGCTCGAAATTAAAAACAAAAAAACGGGCAAAAACCTGTATCCGGAAGTGCTTAGAAAAGCCGATAAGTTTTTCCATTACGAATCCGGTTACAGCGATGTGTGGGACATGTATCGCAAAACGGGAAAATTCGAAGAAACCGAACGCTTTTACCGCCAACAGTCAAAAGGAAAAAGCGCGTACGAATGGGCCGACCGCCGCCTGCATAAATTCATTTTGGAAACCTACCGCCTGCTTCCGATAACGGTAGACAGCCACTTCGGCGAATACATCGGCTGGGCGTGGGATCTTGTCGATCATCGCGGAATTCTCGACTTTTACGATTTTTATAAAGTCGAACTGCGCGAAAAACCCGCACAAATAAAGCTTGAAACGCACGAGCGCGTTATTCCGATAATCGACGGTATGCTCACGAATTCCGGCTACGAAGAATCGGCTGTCAATATTCAAAACAACGGGCTTATCGAAGAGCTTCCTTCGTGGATTACGGTTGAAGTTCCCGCCGTTATCGATAAAAACGGTGTTAACGGAATTCCGATTAAAAAGCTGCCCAAAGGGTATGCGGCTTTGCTTCGGAATTACTGCGGCGTGTACGATTTGACGGCCGAAGCCGTTTTGAAAAAGGATAAAAACCTTGTCGTTCAGGCTTTGCTTGCAAACCCTGTCGTCAACACGGCGTCCGTCGTTAAGCCTATGGTTGACCATATGATTAACGCGCAGCGAAAGTGGCTCGGCTATTTAAAATAAAAACGTGGCGACAATAAAAGAAATTGCGGCGAAAACCGGAGTCAGTGCGACTACCGTTTCCAATGTCTTACACGGAAGGACGGCAAAGGTTTCCGCCGCAACGCTTAAAAAAATTCAATCCGCAATCGAAGCCGAAAAATATACGCCGAATATGGGCGCCGCACTGCTTGCCCACAGTGTTTCGCGTATCATCGGTGTAATCGTTTATATGGATCCGCGAAGCAACGAAACCGTTTTTGAAGATCCGTTTACCGGAGCGATGATCGGCGCGCTGGAAAAGAAAATTCGGGAAAGCGGTTATTATATGATGCTCTATGCGGCGCGGGAGCCGCAGGAAATTTTTAAACTCATCCAAAATTGGAAGCTCGACGGCTTGCTGCTTTTTTGGGTTCCGACCGAAATCTGTTCCGTTGTCCGGAAAAAAACCGATGTGCCCCTTGTTTTTATCGATTGTTATTTTGCCGATGACGGATTGGTTTATCACAATATCGGCTTGGATGACCGGCAGGGAACCTATCAGATGACTTGGTATTTGCGCAAGATGGGACACACGGCGATAGCGTTTTTAGCCGACCGCAAAGATCCCGTCGGAGGCGATCGCGACCGTTTGGAAGGTTTTATGCAGGCTTTGACGGACAGCGGCATAAAAAATCCCGAAAAGCATTTCGTTCCGCTGTCGAAAGACTGCGCCGAGCGGACGGACGTTTATAATTTTTTATGCGCGGATAAAAGGCCTTTTACGGCGTTATTTTTTTCCGCCGACTATTATGCCGCCGAAGCTTTGGCGTACTTTCAAAAGCAGGGTTTGCGCATTCCCGAAGACCTTTCCATAGCGGGATTCGACGACAATATTTATGCGCAAGTCGTAAATCCTTCTCTTACAACGGTTTATCAGGATGTATTCCGGCGCGGATGCGCCGCCGTCGATATGCTCGTAAAGCTGATGAAAAAGCAGCCCGTAGAAGAAAACAATATTCGTTTTCCCGTGCGTTTGATTTTGCGCGATTCCGTTGCGCGCATAGGCTGTGAAAAACGAAGCTGAGCTTGCCCGATAGTATAGCAGCTTGTAAATTATATATCGTATGCTATATATAAGTATATGCATCCGCACACGAAAAAAATGATTGCGCCGATAGTAATCGTTTTTTTGTACTATGCGGACGAAGATTCCGTTTTCCCCGATTCCGAAGCCGCTTCCGCGTTTTGCTTTACCGCATTCGATTCGACCCGCCGCCGTTTTTTTCGTTTGGGTTTTTTCGTATAATTTGCGACAAAGACGGCGAAGTCCATCACCAAAAATACGGCGATCGCCGTGCCGATGACGCGCGCGTCCGTGAGCACGGCTTTTGCGAGTGAAAGCGTCGAAAACATATCTTTCATACTGTAATTATCGGCGCTTTCCGTGCACAGGATAAGGATCCTTAGGCGCCCCGCGTTCCGGCAGCTCCTTTCGAATCCTGATTGTACATACGCTTTATCTGCTCGTCGGTCAAATCGATATCGTACATATCTTTAAAATACGACTTCACTTCTTTTTCGACGTCGATATCGCCGAAGAGTTCGGGGTAGACTTTTTTTGCGATCCAGTACAGCGTTACCGGCGTGTCCGCGCTCGGCGTATAGCTGCGGTAGGTTCCGAGCGGCATTTTGTACACCGTACGGTTTTGCACCGCTTTGATCGGCGACCAATCGTAATTTGCAGTCCTGTTGTTGTACAGATCGTCGGCTGTCTGGGAGGTAAAATTGGTTATTAAAATGATATCGGGATTCCACTTGTATATCTGTTCCATATTGATGACGGCGTTGCTGTTTTCAGCGCCTACTTCTTCCGCAACGTTTTTCGCGCCGACGGCGTCGCACCAAAATTGTCCGAAAAAGTGTTTGCCGCTCGTCACGATAGTTTTTTCATTACACATAAACAAAAACAGCACTTTTTTGCGGTCGTTTTCGGGGATGGACGAAACGCGGGACTGAATCGTTTCGTAGACTTTTCGGCTGTATGCGCTCACCGCGTCTTTTTTATCGTTTTCCGGAAAAACCTGACTGAGCAGGTCTATCCAGCCGTCATAGGTATCGAGGATATTGTAGTCCCATTTGTTCACACTGACGGCAAGGGCGGCCAGTCCCGCTTTTTTGATTTCCTCTTTTTGCTGCGAACGATGCGCCGTTGTAAAGACGACGTCGGGTTTGAGCGCGAGCACTTCTTCGACGTTCAGCGTATCGTTTGCAAGAAAGTGCGAATCGATATGCAAATACGACGGGAAAAGTTCTCCGAGCAGTCCCGCTTTTGCAGCTCCGATCGATGCGGGCGGAATGCCGACGAGGCGGTCGGGGCTTCCCAAAAATACCGTGATGACGGACGGAAGCGGCCACACGCCGACAACGACGGCGCGATTGACCTTTGCGGGGATGACGACGCTTTCGTCGTCGTGATCGATAACGGTGCGCGTTGCCGCCTCTTTCGCAGCCCCCGACTTCGAGCAGGAAATGGCGAAGGTCGAAAGCGCCAGGCATGCGAAAAGCGTTCCGATACGGACAATATTCTTTTTCATAATTCCTCCAAAAAAACTTTTGCGGAAAGTTACAACTTTCGAAAAAGTTTTTAGCCGTGCGCGAAAGCGCACGCGTTTTTCCATAATTCACACTAAATACAGCGGGACGACGTCCTTGTATTTTGTGTTTTGATATTCGAACTCGTTGATGTGTACTTGCACGCTGAACGTCTTTTTCATCGAATCTTCGGTGATGACTTTTTCGATCGCGCCGCTCGTGCTTTCACCGTCCCTGTTCAGGATGAGCGCTTTGTCGGCGATCTTCATCGCATGAGCGGGATAGTGCGTGTTCACGACAGCCGAAATATGCCGCTCTTTTGCAAGACGGTAAATCGTATTTAAAATTATCAATTGATTTTTAAAATCCAAATTCGATTCAGGCTCGTCGAATACGAGCATTTCGGGTTCTACCGCAAGAGCGCGCGCGATGAGCACCATCTGCAGTTCCCCGCCGCTCATTTCGGTACAGAGCTTATCGCGGAGAAAAGCGATACCCGTGTCTTCCATCGCGCGAAGGGCGATGCGTTTGTCTTTTTCATCCGGCTGTTCGAAAGTACCCAAGTGAGCGCTGCGGCCGAGCAGTACCATGTCGAAGGCGGTAAAACCGAACGCGACACCTTTCGCCTGCGGAACGTATGCGACGCGCCGCCACAGATCTTTTTGTCTCCAGCTTTCAAGCGCTCTCCCGTCGATAAGGGTTTCGCCCTTATCCCATTTTAATAATCCCATCATGCATTTGAGCAGCGTTGTTTTGCCGACACCGTTCGGACCGAGTATGCACAACACTTCTCCGCTTTCGACGGAAAACGAAATGCGATCGAGCACGCGCTCGGTACCGTAGGCGAACGAGCCGCCCCGTACGGAAAAAGTCATGTCCACGAACCTCCCGTCTTTCGTAAGAGCGCGATAAAAAACGGCGCACCGATAACCGCCGTCAAAATCGAAATCGGGATTTCGGCCGCACTCATGCTTCTTGCAAATGTATCGATAACGATAACGAAGACCGAACCCAAACTGATGCTTATGGGAATGACGGTGCGATTGTTGCTGCCCATGAGCATACGCGCCATGTGCGGAACGAGCAAGCCCACCCAGCCGATCGAACCGCACATCGACACGGCGGACGCGGTGATAAGAGATGAGGCGACGATGACGAGCAGGCGCATCACGCGGATATTCATACCCATCGAACGAGCTTCGTCTTCGTTCAGCGATAAAATATTGAGCCGCCAGCGGAGCGCAAAGATGATGAGCGTTCCCGTAACGATAAACGGAAGACCGAGCAAAAGCGTTTTACAGCTTGCGCCCGACATACTGCCCATAAGCCAATACGTGATCGACGGCAAAATATCCTGCGGATCGGCGGCGTATTTGACGAGCGACACAAAGGCTTGGAAGAGTGCCGAGACGACCATGCCCGAAAGCACGATCATGACGACCGAACTGCGTCCGCGAAATCGTCCCACCGAATACGTGACGGCGCAGGCGGCGAGTCCGAATACAAGAGCTGAAAGCTGCACGACGATCAAATTGCTTCGAAAAAGAAGCGCCGATACCGCGCCGAAGGATGCGCCGCTTGCCACTCCGAGCGTATCGGGCGTCGCGAGCGGATTCGTAAATAAACCCTGAAACGCGGCACCCGCGCAGCTTAAACCCGCTCCGACAAAAGCCGCCAAAATGATGCGCGGTAAGCGGACGCTGAAGATGACGGAGCGTTCAACCGCAGTTATCTCCGCCTTCGTCACGCCGGAAAAGAGGATGCGCACCGTATCGAAAACACCGAGCGCATAGCGTCCGAATCCGAGACAGATGAGGGCGGTAAAAAGCGGCAGCACGGCGAGAGCTGCAAAGATGATTTTGCGCTGCCCTGCAGTATAATTCATAATTGCGTTTTCCTTTTCGTTTACAAACCTGCGGCGGATCTCGACGGATGATAAATCGTATGGAGGTCGCCGGAAGTGAGCGTTATTCCGTAGAATTCTTTATAATAATCGACGATGATTTTATCGAGGTCGTAGTCTTCAAATAATTTCGGCTGAATCGTCTTTGCAAGGAATACGAGCGAAAGCGGCGAATCGGACGACGGCGGACACCAGCGGTACATACCGAGCGGAAATTTATACACTTGTTTTTTTTGTACAGCGCTCACGCTCGACCAGTCGTTGCCGTCGACAATGCCGTCGTCGAAATCTTCGGGAAGTTTGGTATTGAAATTTGTTAAAATCACGATATCGGGATTCCATGCGTAAATCTGCTCCATATTGAGTTCCACGACTCCGCCTTCCGACTTCGCAGCATTGATCCCGCCTGCCGTCGTGATCCAATATTCGGGGAACATCTTTTTTCCGTAGGTCGTGATCTTTCCGTTATCGTACGAATAGATGATCATCGCACTCGGCTTTTTCCCTTCGGGGATCGATGCAACGCGCGCTTTTACGTCTTGCTCGATTTTTCTTCCGTACTCGATAAGCTTTTTCGAACGATCCGTTTCACCGAGCACTTTTGCCAAAAGATCGATCCACGCCGCATAGGTTTCGATCGTATTGAACTTCGCAATCGACGTTGAAAAGCCGACGGCGGGGATCCCCGTTTTATCGAATATCGCTTTTGACGCTTTCGCTCCGGCGTTGTAAAAGATGACATCGGGTTTGAGCGCCATCAATTCTTCCGCGTTGATGACGCCGCCCTTTTCGAATCCCGTCTTCGCGTTTGCAATTTCGGGATAGGCTTTTACAAGAAACGATGCTTTTGCAGCCGCCATGGAACTCGAAGGAATTCCGACGAGTTTTTTTGCGGAATCCGCATACAGACAATAGACCGAAGGCAGCGGATAGAGACTTGCGATAACGATCCTGTTGATTTTATTCGGCACTTCAACGGTATTGCCCGCGTGGTCGACAACGGTATGCGTTTTCGGCGCGGCAAAAGCACGCGATGCCGTAAAGAGACAGAGTACGGCACAGACTTTTATGATCATCTTTTTCATATATCCTCCTATTGATTTTATGTATCAATTCTCAGTTTACTCAAAAATAAAAACCGATAATGCTCTCTACTGTAAAATTATCAATTACCTATTAACAATTAATAATTATTCTTCCGCGATTCCAAAAAGAAAGCGCGTCATGTCATCGCCTATGACGCACTTCGTGTCGTCCCAGCACACTTTGCTCGAAACGGCTACGTGCGGCAAACCGTGAAACCTGACGGAAGAATTTTTTATCAATTCTCCGACAAGCGGATCGGCTACGATATCGGTATATGAACCGCCGTTTACAAGATCCATGAGTTCCCGTTCGCACACGGCTTTATGATCGCATGTTTCGGCGTATTCCGGAAACGAATTGAAAAGGTATGCCGCTTCTATGTCCGCCGTTCGAGAGATGCGCCTGAGTTCGTTTCGAATCGAACATGCCGTAACCTGCTCTCCCGCAATCAAAATCCGTTTGTGCGAAGTTTGCGCCGCATTCGCTTTCGAAGCGATTTCCCATACGCTCCCCGAATCGCTTTTTTCGCCGGAAAGAAAGCGCCGTACGACCGTAAGCATCGCCTTTCCGTCTCCGAGGGGAACGCCTGCAATGTAGGGAATGTGATACACCCTTTCCATATATTTTGCGATTTCGATCCCCGCATACGAAAGCGCGACGTTCAAGGCCGCAGAGGGGCTGCGTTTCAAATCGTCGAGCGAAAGACCCATCGAAAGGCTTGCAATGATTTCAATACCGCTTTTTTCAAACAGGGCGCGTACAGCTTCTGCGTTTCCGCTGTTGCCGAAATCGAGCGGCGTCAAGCCGAGGAGATTGATCGCATTGTTTTGCTTTTCACAGCGCTTTGAAGCCGGAGCGAAACGCTTTAAAAGCGCAATCGTCCCCATGGAGACGCCTTTATCGTAAAACACCGTACCCTTCGTGTCGAAGCCGAACGACGGAATCCCCGTCGCTTCTTCCACTTCCGAAGCGATGCCGTCGTAATCCGTACCGATGACCATGGGAACGGGACTTCCGAGCAGCGCGATAAAAGCGGGTTGCAAACTTTCGGCGGCTTCAATCATCCGTTTGACAAGTTTTTTATCGTTTCCGAGTACCGCGTCCATATGGCGCAGCCCCGAGCAAAACACGATCGATTTCGAATTCATCCAGCGAGGTTCATCGTATCCCAAATAATTTCCCGTACAGCCGGACGCATCGTGGATAACGATCATACCTCCGAGCTCAAAGAGCGAAGAAGCGACTCCCGAATAATCGGGCGCGAAGGGCGGCAAGACCAAACACAAATTATTCATATAATAAGCTTTGCCTCCCTTATCATTTCGGCGACATCGGCTCGGCGGGCATTTGCACTCCGCATCATTTCCATAAGGCGGGCGACGCCTGAAAAACCGAAATTGCCCTCGTCGTCCATGATGTTGACGACCTTTTCCGATCCGGTCATATAGCCGCAGTCGAAACCGATACACAAACAGTCGGAGTACGATCGGTACGCGAATTTCGGAGAGTCGTGATGCAGCGGACTTGCAATTTCCAAATGAGGAGCGTGCGTTTTAAGCCACTCGAAACTTTCTTTTTCAAACGGAAGGATTTTATCGACGGCGAGCAGCTTTACCGTAAAACCGTAAGAGATGAGCGTCTTCGCGAGCGCACACGGCTGCTTTACCGCTTGAAAATCGATCGCGACGGGCGTACCGTCTAAAAAAGCCGCGGTTTCACGGAGAGATGCTTTTGCATTTTCATACTCGCGCTCGATGTCAAACGATACGTTCATACCCGCATCGGAAAGTTTTTTCGCGAGCTCTCCGTACATATCTTTTATGCCGTCGGGATCGTAGGTGACGTACGATAAAAAATACGGAATGCCCGGATTTTTTTCCATGTCGCGGGCGGCAAAAGCAGCGGCGGGAGAGAGTACGATATTCATACCGCTCGTCCGCATCGCATAGTATTCGTCGAATGTTTTGCATTCGCTTATATGGCGTACGCGGATACCGTTGTCGCCCATGATGCGGTAGAGTTCGGAACCGGCTACCGGAAGCACATTGTTTCCGATGAGATTTACATAATTTTTAAAGTGTTCGGCTTCTTTTCCGTCGGGAGAAGAGAGCAGACTGTACATATTTCGATTCAGCGACACGAGCGGCGGAAGCGGCGTATCCGATTGAATCGGATTCATGTGGCAGGAACGGAAAAGGACGTCCGGATATGTTTGCTCAAGTTTTTCATCGAGCGCCGCATGATCGGTGCCGAGCATATCGTCAAGGCAGGACACGAATAAAAACAACACGCGCGGCTTTTTTTTCAAAAACGCAAAGAGTTCTTCGATTGCACGGAAAACCTGCGCTTCGTAATCGCCGGAGACGATCTCTTTTTCGCCGATAAAAAGATAGGATACTTTATCCTTTACGCCGTTGATGATTCCTCCGAGCGCGCCGTGTCTGCCGCAGGCGAAGGGAGAAACGAAAAGCATATACACTTCCGGTACGAGGGCGGCAACGCGGATGACGCCCCAGCCGCCGTGAGCGGGGGATTCGTAGTGCAGCGTCGTCGTAAAACAGGCTGAACGGCACTCCATCACGCAACCCCGTTTTCAAGAGCGACGTCTTCGCTTCTCGCAAGGATTGCTTCGGCGAGCTTACGATAACAATCGGCCTGATGTGATTCCGGAAAGGCTTCGATCACCGTCTTGCCCTGATCTTCGGCTTGCTGTACGACGCCGTCGCGCGGAATGACGGAAACGACACTGCCGCCGATTTCTTTCAGCGCCTCATTTACGGTTTCGAGTTCGTTTTCAACGTTGCGCGAATTGAGGATGACGCCGGAATACCGCGCATAACCGCGAGAGCCGAAATTCGAAATAGCGTGTGCGATGTTCGAAGCCGCATACAGCGACATCATCTCGCCCGAGGTAACGATAAACACGTCGCGCGCATAGCCGTTTCGGATCGGCATCGCAAAGCCGCCGCATACGACATCTCCGAGAACGTCGTAAAATACGATATCCGGCCGGTATGTCGTATACGCGCCGAGTTCTTCCAATTTATCGAATGCGGTGATGATGCCGCGTCCCGCACAGCCGATGCCCGGAGTGGGTCCTCCCGCTTCCACACACAAAATATCGTTAAAGCCCTTAAATACGATATCGTCGAGGTGCAGTTCGGCTTCTTCATCTTCGCGCAGCCGATCGAGTACCGTCACGATCTTTTTCCCGCCCATAAGGTTTTTTACGGAATCGGATTTCGGATCGCAGCCGATCTGCATCACTTTATATCCCATCGTACTCAGCGCGGCAGACAGATTCGACGTTGTCGTCGATTTTCCGATACCGCCTTTTCCGTAAATTGCAATCCTTCTCACGAACATACCTCGCAGAAAAAAGATAATTAGCAGTTGCTAACGATATGCTTTTCCGCCGATCCTGTCAAGACGATGATTGACCCTTGTATCTTTTACCTGTATAGTTTTTTAAATTAAGGCGGAAAATTATGATGCGACATACGCTGTTTTTGATTATCGCGGCGGTGAGCCTTTGCGCTTATCCGACTGCGGCAGAGAAGCTGCAAAAAAAATCCGCGCCGTTGTACGGTATAACGCTCGATGCGCTTTCGTCCTCTTCAATCGATGCCGTTACGGATGCCGTACGGGCGCTTCCCGTAAAGCCCGCCGCGCGCGTCGTTATCGATGCCGATACAAAGCCGGCTGATTTTATTCCGCTGCTTTCCCGCCTGCACGAAGCCGCGTACATCATGTTGTGTCCCTGCGATTCCGAAGATATGAAACGCTATAAAACCGTCAAAGCGTATACCGCGCGTTTTGCCGACTGCGCTTTACACCTCGCTCCGTATGTCGATATTTGGGAAGTCGGCAACGAAATCAACGGTGAAGGATGGCTCGGCGGTACAAACGCATTGAATGCGCAAAAAGTCTACGCGGCGTGGGCATATTTGCATTCGCGCGGATATAAGACGGCGCTTACGGCATATATGTTCAAGCCGGGCGATCAGAGTATGACGATGGAAGCGTGGCTTGCAAAGTACGTTCCCGCGGATATGAAAGCCGCGCTCGATTACGTGCTTGTCAGCTATTACGACGAAGACAACGACGGCGAACACGAAGACTGGAACACCGTATTCGAAAACCTGTACCGGCTTTTTCCCGATTCGCTGCTCGCCTTCGGCGAATGCGGCTTTGCGTCTCCGCACAAGGCGGGAAACGATTTTAACAAACAAGCCGATGCGTATTACCTCATGCCTCCGTATAACGACCGCTATGTCGGCGGATACTTTTGGTGGTACTGGCAGGAAGACTGCGTTCCGCATCAAAACAATCCGCGCTGGCAAAAGATGTACGACGATTTTTACCGGATGAAAGAGCTGTATTAAACATCGCCTGAATGCAAAACCGAACATATCGTTTTCAAAATCGATATATTTGCCGTATAACGACGTATCGCTTTTCCGCGCATATAACGACGATACACACACGTACCGTATTTCAACGATGCTCCCGGACGCTGTATGCACGCTTGCTTTTTTGATATAATATCGTTATATTGAACGAGAGCATAATTACCTACTTGTTTTGTAGATAATTAAGTTTTTTATATTCCGTATCAATCAGGAGTTCCGGTATTTATGAGTGATCTGCTGCTCGACGTCCGACATGTTTCGGTCGATATAAATGAAAAGCCCGTATTGTACGGTATCGATTTGAAAATCAATAAAGGCGAAACGCACGTATTTATGGGGCCGAACGGTGCGGGTAAATCGACGCTCGGCAACACGCTTATGGGAAATCCCGTCTACACGCTGACCGAAGGGAAGATCATATTCGACGGCAAAGACGTAACCGAAGAAAAGGCGGACGTGCGCGCAAAAGAAGGCATGTTTTTATCTTTTCAAAATCCGCTCGAAGTGCCGGGTATTTCCCTCGAAACTTTTATCAGAAGCGCGCTCCAGCAGCGTACGGGCGAGCGGGTCAAACTGTTCCAATTTCAAAAAGACTTGCAGGCTGCGATGAAATTGTTAAACATGGACGCGTCCTACGCTTCGCGCGATTTGAATGTCGGCTTTTCCGGCGGCGAGCGCAAAAAAAGCGAAATCCTGCAGCTGCTCATGCTGAAACCCAAATTTGCCATACTCGACGAAACCGATTCGGGACTCGACGTGGACGCCGTGCGCACGGTATCGAAAGGTATCGAAGAATACAAGCAAAACGGCGGCACACTGCTCATCATCACGCATTCGACGAAGATTCTCGAAAGTCTTGCCGTCGATTTTACACACGTGCTCGTCAAAGGCAAGATCGTCAAAACGGGAGATGCGTCTCTTGTCGATGAAATCAACAAAAACGGCTTCGAACGATTTGAAAAGGACGGCGGACAATGAGCGAAGTCATAGACAGAAATTCCGCCGCAAAAATCGATATCGACACGTCGATGTACGATTTTCGCTACGATGAAAAAGATTTTTACCGAAACGATCCGGGCTTGACCGAAGAAACCGTTTTAAAACTTTCAAAAGACAAAAACGATCCCGAGTGGATGAGAGATTTCCGTCTCGCCTCTCTTAAAATCTATAACGAAATGCCCGTGCCGAACTGGGGGCCGGACATAAGCGGTTTGCACATCGAACACATCGCGACCTACGTGCGCCCGAATACGAAGATGAAAAACAATTGGGAAGAAGTCCCCGAAGACATAAAAGAAACCTTCGAAAAGCTCGGCATCCCCGAAGCGGAGCGCACTTCGCTTGCGGGCGTCGGCGCACAGTACGACAGCGAACTCGTTTACCACAATATACGCGACGAAGTTGCAAAGCAGGGTGTCGTCTATTCAGATTTCGAAAGCGCGCTCAGGGGCGAATACGCGGACATCGTTAAAGAGCACTTTATGCGCCTGATTCCTCCGCGCGCACACAAATTCGCAGCCCTCCACGGAGCGGTGTGGTCGGGCGGTTCGTTCGTGTACGTGCCCAAAGGCGTTCACCTCTCCTTTCCGCTGCAGTCGTATTTCCGCTTAAACGCGAAGGGAGCCGGCCAATTCGAACACACGCTCATCATCGTCGATGAAGGAGCCGATCTGCACTTTATCGAAGGGTGTTCGGCGCCGAAATACAATGTCGCAAACCTGCACGCGGGAGCCGTCGAACTCTACGTCGCAAAAAACGCGCACCTGCGCTATTCGACGATCGAAAACTGGTCGAAAAACATGTACAACCTAAACACGAAACGCGCACGGGTCGAAGAAGGAGGCGCGGTCGAATGGATATCCGGTTCTTTCGGCTCACACATTTCCTATCTCTACCCCGAAAGCGATTTGGTCGGCGAACGAGCGAGAGCCGAATTCACGGGCGTCACCTTTGCGGGAAGCGGCCAAAACCTCGACACGGGTGCGAAGATGGTGCACAGCGCGCCGCATACGTCGAGCGTCATTACGACAAAATCGATTTCAAAAGGCGGCGGCGTAAGCACATACCGCTCGGCCATCTATATCGATAAAAAAGCGCACGGCAGCAAAGCATCCGTTTCGTGCGAATCGCTCATGCTCGATCCGAACTCGCGAAGCGATACCGTACCCGCTATGGAAATTCACACCGACGACGCGGACGTCGGCCACGAAGCGAAGATCGGACGTATTTCGGGCGACGCGATTTTTTACCTCATGTCGCGCGGTATTCCCGAAGACGAAGCGAGAAGCATGATCGTCAGCGGGTTTGCAAATCCCGTCAGCAAAGAATTGCCGCTCGAATACGCCGTAGAAATGAACAATCTCATCCGCCTCGA
This sequence comes from Treponema socranskii subsp. buccale, assembly GCF_024181585.1. Classification (NCBI taxonomy): domain Bacteria; kingdom Pseudomonadati; phylum Spirochaetota; class Spirochaetia; order Treponematales; family Treponemataceae; genus Treponema; species Treponema socranskii. The sequence continues at coordinate 1,528,345 of NZ_CP054258.1, forward strand.
AATGAAAGGCACTCTGTAAGGACCGCGTATGACCGATACATTGACAATCAACAATCTGCCGACGCTCACGTGGAATTGGCTTAAAATAAATTCGACACCCTTTTCAACCGATGCTCTCTTTTCAGGCGACGGAGATCCCCGCATAAGCGCCCTGCCCCGCGGCGTCGAATACGAGCGAAACGCAAATGCGGATGCCTATCGCGATCTCGAAACGGGCTGCGGAAAAGCGCTCGGAGAGCATTTTTTTAAAGATGCGAAAGCTTCACGCATCACCGTAAAAAAAGGCGTGCACGCTGCAGAGCCCGTCCGTATCGATTTCGATTTGGGCGATAAAAGCGCTACAGAGGCATTCCACATCATCAAAGCTGAAGAAGGAGCCGCCGTAACGGTTATCATGAGATACGAATCGGCGAGAGCTTCATCGGGCACGCAAATTCTTCGCACGATCTGCGACGCGCAAAAAGACGCGTGCATTCACTTGATAAAAGTACAGCTTTTAGGCGACGGTTTTGTACAGGTCGATGACATCGGCACAATATGCGCAGAAGGCGGCCGCGTCGAAGTGACGCAGGTAATTCTCGGCGGAAAAGAAACGTACACGGGAGCTGCAGGAGCGCTTCCTGCTTTCGGCGGCTCGTTCAAAGCCGACACGGCGTACTTTTGCCGAGGCGGGCAAAAACTCGATTTGAATTACATTGTGCGCCAAATCGGCAAAAAAACCGACTGTCGGATGACCGCGCAGGGAACGCTGCAGGACAAAGCGGTAAAAACCTACCGCGGTTCGATCGATTTTATAAAGGGCTCGGAGGGTTCTACGGGAAACGAATACGAAGAAGTGCTTTTGCTCTCTCCCTACGTCGTCAATAAATCGATCCCGCTCATCCTCTGCGGCGAAGAAGACATCGCAGGCGAACACGGTTCGACGATCGGAAAGCTCGGAGACGATACGCTCTTTTATATGCAGTCGCGCGGCATCGCAAAACGGGAAGCGGAAATGCTTATGGCACGCGCAAAAATCGCACGTGTCGCCTCAGACATCCCCGACGAAGCGACGGTCGAAAAAATCAACGCGTATTTGGACGAGGTGCTTTCACATGAATGATTTTCGAAACGATTTTCCGTTTTTTTCTAATGAAAAAAATAAAGACATCATCTATTTCGACAACGCGGCGACCTCTCAGCGGCCGCGCCGAGTCATCGATGCGATAAGGCATTTTTACGAAGAAAACAATGCGAATCCGCTTCGCGGCCTCTACGATTTAAGCGTGCGCGCAACCGAAGCCTACGAAAATGCCCGACATACCGTCGCCCGTTTTATCAACGCGGCGGAAGATGCCGAAGTGATCTTTACGCGGAACGCGAGCGAATCGCTGAACCTCGTCGCCTATACCTACGGTATGGCGAATATACGAAAAGGCGACGAAATCGCCGTTTCGATCATGGAACACCATTCGAATATCCTTCCGTGGCAAATGGTCGCAAAAGCGAAGGGTGCAAAGCTCGTGTATTTGGAATGCGATAAGGGAAGCGGCGTCATCTCCGACGAAGAAATCGCGGCAAAGATCGGAAGCCGCACAAAGCTCGTCGCCGTCGCACACGTGAGCAACGTGCTCGGTATCACAAACGATATCGAAAAGATTGCAAAGGCGGCTCACAAAGCGGGTGCCGTCATCGTCGCGGACGGCGCGCAAGCCGTACCGCACATCAAAACCGACGTACGCGCTCTCGATGCGGACTTTTACGCGTTCAGCGCACATAAACTCACCGGCCCCACAGGCTGCGGCGTTTTGTACGGAAAAAAATCGATCCTCGAAAATATGCCGCCCTTTTTGCGCGGCGGAGAGATGATCGAATACGTTACGAGAGAAGACGCGACGTGGGCGCCTCTCCCGGCAAAATTCGAAGCGGGTACGGTAAATGCGGGCGGAGCGGTAGGTCTTGAAGCCGCCGTCAAATACATCGAATCGGTCGGCTACGATTACATAACGAAGCACGACAACGCGCTCGCCTCGTGCCTCATCGAAGGCCTAAAAGAGATTCCGCACGTGCACCTTATCGGAAATCCCGACGGAAACCGGCACTGCGGCATCGTAACCTTTACGATAGACGGCGTGCACCCGCACGACATCGCAACCGTGCTCGACACGGAACGCATCGCGATCAGGGCGGGACACCACTGTGCTCAGCCGCTCGGTGCCTACCTCGGCGTTCCCGCAACGGCGCGCGCAAGCGTCTACTTTTACAACACCGAAGACGAAGCCGCCGTTTTTTTAAGCAAAGTAAAAAACATCCGTTCGTGGATGGGATTTAAAGACTGACAGCAAAGGCTTTCGGCTGCGGAACAAAAAAGCTCGGACGAAAGAGACGGCGCATACACGCGAATACACAAGGACGGCATTGGTATGGAAACGAAAGAACTCTATCGTGAAATTCTCAACGAACACAATTTAAATCCCGCGCACAAAAAGCCGATGGCTCGCCCGTCTCTCGTTTTAAACGGCATCAATCCGAGCTGCGGGGACAATATCACGCTCAGTTTGCAGATCGATGATGACGGAACGATCACCGACGGCTCTTTTACGGGAAGCGGCTGCGCCATCTCCCAAGCGTCGGTCGATATGATGCTCGATCTCGTCATCGGAAAAAATAAAACCGAAGCGCTCCGCCTCGCAAACATCTTTATGAATATGATAAAAGGCGATGCGAGCACATCCGACATAGAACAACTCGACGAAGCGGCCGCCCTCGAAGACGTTTCGAAAATGCCCGCGCGCGTCAAATGCGCCGTGCTCGGCTGGCGGACGATGATGGAAATGTTCGACAAAAACAAATCCGTCGGAAGCGGCAGCGCGACGCATTGCGACAACTGTACGCAAAAAACCGCATGTACGAAAGGATAAGCCGGCCTTACAATACGCTCCCCCGTCGAAGCAAAAACGTAAACGGAACATATCGATTTTCAAAGCAAGGCACCGGAAATATCTGCATATAAACGGTATACGGGTAACCGTACCCCCTTCCCCGCATCATTTCCGCCGCTTGCAAATTACAAAACGGCACTTTCGAAAACTCGACATTTAAACGAATATAAAGTACACTGGCAAAGTTATGTTCAAAGACGGAACATTCGGCAATTCTTTTGATAAACTCGTTTCAGGTATAAGCGCCGAAGAACGTCGGTTTTTACTTGAAAAGCTGAAAAAAGAAAACCTTGCCGCACCGCCCGAAACGCTTGAACCTGTCGAAGTCGAAATATCGGATACGAGAACGCTGGAAGCGCGCATACAAACCGAACCGCTTTTTTATCGCTTTATGTTGTGGCTGCGATCTTTATTTACAACGCAAAGCCGGGAAACGCTCTACAACAAAGATTTTATCGCGGACACGGCACATAAAACGGCACGGGCACATCCGGGTCTCATCGATTTTTCTCACAGCGTTTTGGAATCGGTCTTTTATGAAAAACTTAAAGACCTTCACGACTGCGCGTCCTTTTTTAAACCCCATCTCGCCGTAGTCTACGATGCACTCGGCGAATTTTATGTGTTTTTAAGCACTTTTATCGCACCCGAAATTGCCGAACACATCGACAATGAAGCCGATCCGTATACGATTTCGTTCGACCGTCCGCTGACAAATGAACTTCGCGTTTCGCTCATGCGAAAACTCGACGCCGTCGTACGCGATATTTCAAGAGAATCGAAAGCTGCAATGTATGAAGCGGTACGCAGTACCGAATGGCTCAGGCAGTTTACCGCCCTGCCCTATCTCCACTTTATCGCACAATTTACCGCAATTGCATCGAGCTCTCATACCTGCCCCTTTGCGAACGCCCTCGTCGATTACGCCGCTTTTGCCCGTGTACTTTCGAACGGTGTTCCGATTTCAAACGAACTCCTGCAATGCATCTTTTTCTTTGTACGAAAAAAAACGATGAGAGCGATTTCACTCGATATCGATGCGGAAAATGCACTGCGGGAATTTTTAACGAAATCTGCGTCAATGCTTTCGGGAATACGAATGTTTATGGGAACCGTTCCCATCGTTGCGCTCGGGCGCATCATATACGGAAACTGCACGTGGTTTCCCGATGCATTCGGAGGAGCGGAAGACTGGATGATAAAATTCCGCGGACAGTGGAAAGCGGCCTTTGACGAGAGATGGAATGCATGGCTTGCGGACAGAAAAAAACATCAGCTTCTCGATACGCTTACGGCATACTTCGATCTCAAAGAATTTCCCGAACTGCCCTATCGTCCGTGGACTTCGTTGTGGGGCGGCATTCCCTTCCGCTGCGAAACAACGGCGGGATTTTTAGCGTGGTTCGCCGCACATAAATATCAGGATGCGATCCCGACGCTTACGACGTTGATGCTCGAAGGAATATTTTTAAAAAATGAAAACCGTATCGAGTTTTCCGAAGCGGTCAACGATTTTTCGGCGGTAAACAAAAAAATCGAAGCGTTTGCCGACTCGCTTTCACCGCGCGGTACAAGGGGAATCGTATTCGAAGATACGGCAGCGGAACATCTGCGCTCGCTGCAGGGACAGGCGCGCATCGATTCTCTCATGATCAGGATGGAAGGCGAAGTCCGCACCCTCGCACGTACATTCTGTTCGTCCTGCCGTACTATCGAAAATATCTTTTCAGGTATCTTTAACGAAAGTAAAAGCGGCGAATACGATGCCTTGCAAAATCTTATGACGATCCAAGGACGGGAAAATCAGGATTTCCGGGATAAAATGCTCGACGTGCGAAACCTGCTGCAAAACGCGTTCAAACTTCTGGCGGAAATAGAACCCTTCGATCTGCCGAGTGAAGCATCTTCCGGTACGGCAGGCAGACAATGAAACACATCACCCTCGCCTGCCCGGATCGCTACGCCATACAACCTTTTTATGCGGGCGGAAACCCCCTTATCGGTGATGCGTTTCGCTGGGGCATGACGCTCAAAAAGGCGGGAAGCATGCGATTCCGATGGGATGAAACGAATGAAGCGCGCGATGCTCTTCTAAAAGAAATCGTTTCAAAGCGAAGCGATTTTCAGGAAAACGTTCGGTACGAAATCGTTCCGCTCGAACTCATCCATTCAAAAACCGTATACGCAGTCTCTTCCGCAGGCGATACTTACGGCTTGCAGGGCGACGGCATATTGACGGTAAACGCACTGCTCATGCCGGTCGTTACGGCAGCGGACTGTATGCCGATATTTTTTTATGAACGCGAATGCGGCGTATTCGGCGTCGTTCATTCGGGATGGAAGGGAACGGGCATCGTCAGCGAAGCGATAAACATGATAAAAAAGATATACAAAGGAAATCCGCGCCGCATTTCGGTCGCACTCGGACCTCATATACGAAACTGCTGTTATATCGTTGACGAAGAACGCGCTTCGTATTTTAAAAAGAACTTTTGTGAAGACTGTGTAAGCGAATACGACGGGACAAAACGCTACCGGCTTTCGCTTGAAAAAGCGAATCTTTTTCTCCTCGAAAAAGCAGGCATACTCGATGAAAACGTCGTCATATGCGACGACTGTACGAAATGCGACGATCGCTTCGGCTCGTTCAGGCGGGAAACCGGAGGGGATATAAAAAAGACTTTTACCGTGCAGGCGGCTTTTTGCGGGCGGATCGGGTAAAACGATATACCCCGCTTGCAAAATCGCGTCCTTTTTATTACGATATTTTTATGCAGGGAACGGTCGTCGACGGAACGAATAATTTTTTTACGGTGCGCTGCACTGACGGAAAACCGCGCTCGTGTTCGCTCAAAGGAAAGATATTAAAAAGCGAAGACCGGTTTTACAACCCGCTTGCTCCCGGCGACATTGTGGAAGTCGAAACCGATAAGCTCGATTCTTCGAAGGGGCAGATACTCTCGCTCGTGCCGCGTAAAAACTCGTTTGTGCGCTGGAACGTCAAACGCAAATGTCCGCAGCTTCTTGCGGCGAATCTCGATTTTATCGTTTTGGTGACGACGCCCGACGAACCGCCGTTTCGCCCGCGTTTTATCGACCGCGAACTCGCGCAAGCCGAATGTCAAAATCTCGAACCGATTATCGTATGTAATAAATGCGACCTCGCAGCCGGTGACGACATCGATTTTCAAGCGAGAGCGAAAATATGGGAAGACCTCGGATATGCGGTATTGTATGTTTCGGCAAAAACGGGTGCGGGTCTCGATGCATTGGCGCGCTTTCTTTCAGGACGCGTTGCAGCCTTTGTCGGGCAGTCGGGCGTCGGAAAGTCGAGCCTTATAAACGCGCTTGCGGGAAACGAAGCGCTCCGCACGGGAGATTTAAGCCGAAAATACGAGCGCGGCGCTCATACGACGACGAAGGGTTCGCTCAATACGATCGCCATCGATAAGCGCTTTACCGGACGAGAGGGAGATGAGGCTTCGATCATCGATACGCCGGGTATCCGCCGCTTTGTGCTGCACGACATTGCAGCGGAAGATTTGGCGCTTTATTTTCGCGAGTTCAAACCGATCGTCGGCAGCTGTACATTCGGCATGAGCTGTACGCATACGGCGGAGCCCGGCTGCAAAATCCTCGAAGCCGTGTACGCGGGCGTCATCACCGAAGAACGCTATGAAAGCTGGATGCGTATAAAGGATGAAATAAAATCGCAAAGCTGGGAAGATTAACATGGACGCATCAGCACTTTCCGAGCTCGACTATTTCCGTATCAGAGACGAAGCGTCCGTCTACTGCGTAAGCGAAGAGGGGAAAAAGAGTTTTTGCCAGCGGCTTCCGCTTACGGACGAAGCGAAAATCGAAGCGCTGAAAAATATAAGCCGCGATTGGAGCGCATACAACTCATCTTCGTTCGGAATCGCGCTTTTTTCGTGGCCTCCGGTCGCTCCTCTTTTTTCTCGTATAAGCGTTCCTGGCGCTTCTCTTTCCGTCGAAGAGTTTCACACGCTTTCGCTCTTTTGCGCTTCGGTCAAAAAACTTTCGTCATCCATCGAGGGAGCCGAAAAAGAGCTTTCGATAGAAACGCTTTCCGAAACCGTCCGACGCCTTCCCGATTTAGCGAAGCCCGCGTCCGAGATCGCACGCGTCGTAGCTTCCGACGGAGAGCTGAAAGATCTTCCCGAACTCCGCGAAATAAAAACCAAAATCGCAAACCTCAATAAAAAAATTCAAAGCATCATGCGTTCGTATACGGGAAATCAAAAGCTTTCCTCCGCCCTCGAATCGACGGTGCCCGCTCTCCGTTCGGGTCATCAAGTGCTTGCGGTCAAAGCTTCTCACAGAAGTCGCATTGCGGGTATCGTGCACGAAGTGTCGCAATCGGGGCAAACCGTATACATTGAACCGGAAGAATCGGTTCGGACGGGAAACGAACTGCTCGAAGAAGAGGCGAATCTTCAGATCGCGGTCAAAGCGATTTTGAAAAAGCTTACCGCATCGCTTGCGCCTTATGTGCCCCTATTTGAAGCGGCTCTTCCTTCTATGATCGCGATCGACGAAGCTTATGCGAGGGCGAAATGGGGCGGCGAACACCACGCGACCTATGCGCTTCCCTGCGGAAAAAAAGATGCGCTCACGCTGCTTCAAGCGCGCCATCCCCTGCTCGGAGAAAAAGCGGTGCCGATAGACGTGCGCTTTATGAGCGGAAAAAGAGTTTTAATAATTACGGGGCCGAATACCGGCGGCAAAACGGTTACGCTCAAAACGATAGCGCTCTTTTCGCTTTTGAACCAAAGCGGCTTTCCGATTCCCGCAGCGGAAGGCTCACGTCTTGCGATCTTCGATAAAGTGTTTGCCGACATAGGCGACGGACAATCGATCGACTCGTCGCTTTCGACGTTCGGCTCTCACATGAAAAACATCGCGCGCGCGATCGCCGAATGCGGCGAAAAAAGCCTCGTCCTCCTCGACGAACTCGGAAGCGGTACCGATCCGCAGGAAGGTGCTGCGATCGGCATGGCGGTTCTCGACGCGCTTATCGAAAAAAAAGCGTTTACGCTCGTAACGACGCATCAGGGCGTACTCAAAAATTACGGATGGACGCACGAAAGCTGCATCAACGCGTCGGCCGAGTTCGACGGGAAAACCCTCGCGCCGACTTATCGCATACTCATGGGCGTTCCGGGCGAAAGCCGCGCCCTCGACATCGCGCAAAAAAGCGGTCTCCCTCCTTCCGTCGTCGAAAAAGCGAGAGAGTATATCGCGGGAAATACGGCCGATATTTCCGCCCTTATCGCGGGGCTTACGGCAAAGCACGCCGAAGCCGATGCTCTCGTGCAAGACTGCCGTCGGAAAGAAGCGGAACTTGCGGAAAGACAATACGTTCTCGATGCAAAAGAGCTCGAAAACCGGCAAAAGGAGCAGGAACTGCAAGAGGCGGCGCACGAAAAAGCCGAAGCTTTTCTTTCGGAAAGCCGAAAACGCCTTGAAAATCTCGTTCGCGTCATCAGAGAGGGCGAAATCACGAGGGAAAAAACGCTCGCGGTAAAACGCTATATCGACGAATTGACGGAAGCGGTCGCCTCGCAAAAAAAAGAGCTCGACGAAAAAGGCGAAAAACTTTCCGATGCGCAAAACGCATTTAAAAATATCACTCCGATGCCGCACCCGAAAAGCGCGAAACCGACAAAACGCCGCGTGAAAAACGCCGAAGCGCTCCGCGCGCTCCGAAGCGCGGGCAATGCAAACGAAACGAAAAGCAAAGCGCCGTCTTTTGAACCGGGGACTGCCGTCATTGCAGGTGAAAAACGTATGAGCGGCACGATCCTTTCGCGCACGGGCAAGGAAAGATTTCTCGTACAGTTCGGTTCGATAAAAATCGAAATGAAGCAAAAAGATTTGACGCCCGCCGCTTCGCTCTCGCTTTCATCCGCACCGCTTGTCACCGTCGAAACGAATCGTGAAGATGCGGGCGAACATCCGGCCTTCGAACTGCGTCTTTTGGGACTCCGCGAAGCCGAAGCGATCGCCGCCCTCGAACGGCAGCTCGACCTCTGCACAATTCACGATTTTAAGCGCTTCAGCGTCATACACGGAAAGGGAAACGGCGTGCTGCAGCAGGCGGTGCAAAATTATCTTTCGCACTGTGCGGGCGTAAAAGCGTTCCGTTTTGCACCTCCCGAAGACGGAGGAGCGGGAAAAACCTACGTCGAACTGCATTGAAAAAGTATTGGTCGAATGCGGGTTTTAATGCGACAGGGATTGGAGGGGCGAAAGTTCCGAAGCGAGCCGGAGGCGAGAGGAGGAATGAAGGCGAAAGCCGGAACCCCGCAAAGCCCGGTTTTTGCGATGCAATCGCAAAAAGTCGCCCTGAATTGTCCGATTGTATGTTCGGCGAAAATGAGGTATACAATATACGATGGCTGTAAAAGAAAGGCGTGCGCGGCTTGCCGCGACAGAAAAACTTATTAAAAACAACAGGATCGAAAGTCAGGAATCGCTGCTCGCCCACTTGCAAAAAGCGGGATACGATGTGACGCAGGCGACTCTTTCGCGCGATTTGAAACTGCTCAAAGTCGGAAAAATGAGCGACGGAAAAGGCGGCTATATCTACACGCTCGAAAAAGAAGAAGAGCGCACGGAAGCGGAAAAGATTTACATTCAGGATTTTTTGCGCGGTTATATCAGCATAGACTGTTCGGGCAATATCGTCGTCATTAAAACTTTTCCGGGACACGCGAATACGGTCAGCAACGCGCTCGACAATATGGACTTGGACGATATACTCGGCACCGTTGCAGGCGACAATTGTCTCTTTGCATGTCTTCGCGAAGGGGTAAACGGCGCGAAGTTTTTAAAATCGCTCAGGCAAAAGATTCCGGGACTCGAAGCGTGACGGTACTGCTCGGCATTATCGCCTCTCTCGTTTTTTCGGCCGCAGCCGCTTCGGTCGTCATCAACGTTCGGGAACTCAAATGGCGTGCGGATATTCAAACGTATGAAGGCGCAAAAAAGCTCGATAAACTCGGCTACGAAAAACTCATCCTCGAAAGATACCGCGCAAAATCGCATCACAGAACCTATCGAAGCGAAAGCGATTATATCGCCGTGCCGCTCGACGCTCCGATGCGCGAAGGGCGGAAGCTCAAAGAAAATTGGATAGCGATAAACGGTCTTTCGTCGATCGTCGACGGGAGCGTATTCGCTTCAGACCCGCCTTTCGACGAACTGCGCCTTTACGGCGTAAAAGACGGAGTGCGCCGCCTCGTCCGTAAGTATGCGTATTATCCCGAAAATTACCGCGATATAAAAGCGCGCGTCGAATCGTATAACGCAAAGCGGAGCGTGCTGGGGATAAAAAATAAGCTTCAGGGGAAAAAAGAGCTCACAAGGACGAAGTAAAAATCGCCGCACGCCCGCGGTATTCAGAGCTCACCGTCCGGCTTCTTTTTGCGCCTTTTTTCGCGCTTCATCGGAAATTTTCAGCGCGTCTTCCTGAAGCTTCAAATGCGTGCCGTACATGGATGCCGCAAGCGCATCGATTTTCCCGCCCTCGCCTTTCGTTTCGGCAAATGCGCGCTGCCTCAAGCGGACTTCCTTCACGAGCGTATTGTCTTTTTCAAGAAGGGCGATGAGATCCCAATGCCAATTCAAATCGCTCGGAGGAAAAAGCGGAGGCGGCGGATCTTTTCGGCGCGAGTTCGCTTCGGCGACGATTTGCATCAAGTGCGGCGCGCTGTCTTTGCCGAGCACTTTCGTCATATACGGTTTTCCGAAAACACAGATCGTCCCCGTTTCATCGAGCTTGTAATCGCCGAAATCGAGCGGCGTCTTTACGATATTTCTGATGCGATTGCTTCGTCCCGTCACGCAGGTAAAAACGCTCGCACTCGAAACGATATGCTTTGCGACGGAAAAAGTTTTATCCGTGTCGTCGAAGGACGCGAGTGCGTCCGTGTACGGCATCGTCGTTTCCCAAAAGCGGAGCACGTACATACCGTCATCGCTTACATAGTACGAGCGTATTTCAGGCGCCCTCGGATAGGGTGCAAGACCTATGCTCTCCCGCTTGCACACGCCCTGCCAATAGCCCCTAAGCTCGCCGCCGGAGGGGGCGGGACGGTCTTCCGAATCGAAACGGAGCACGAAATCGAGATAGAGTTCGTTTCCGATGACGGCGACGGGGATGCGCGTTTCGTATTTCTTTTTGCCGTTGTATTTGACGACGAGTTCCCACGCGCCGCTCTCGTAAGGCAGGGCATTTCCGTTCGTATCGTAGCGCGGGGGACGATTTAAAAGGTCTTCCGCCGTCACCGTAAGGCGCTCGGCTTCTTTTGTCGTCGCCGTACACAAAAATCGTTCGGACTGAGATGCAAAGGCCTCGGGCTCTGCAGCCCTGTCGTAAAACCAGCCGTAATACGTTTTTAAGATGAGGGCGATATCGGTCGGCGTAATTTTCGCATTTTTCGACGAGCTTTGTGCACCACGAGCGATCTCGGTCGAAATTTCACCCCGCAAAGCAGCTCTTTCGCCGTCTTTCTCCGTTTCGTCTGAACCGTTCGGCACAAAAAATACGTAGCGGTCGCCGCCCGTCCAAATGCCTTCGAGCAATACGGGAAAGTTTACCGTCTCCCGTTCGGGAACGCTCACGTAGTCCCAGCCGTACATAGCGGCGATCGTGCGCGCATCGAGTTCCGTCTGCGGAAAAAGAAAAGCGGAGAAAAAAACAAAAAGCGGCAGGAGGCTAAGAGATTTACCCATATCTATCATATCGGCAAATTTTCCCGATATACGCACCGTATCATACATCAATGAACGGCGAATTTTGAAAACGAATCAAGTCAAATGCCGTCACCGAAGACGGCGGCTTGATACGTATTATCTCGTTGCGTAAAAAAAGGAACGGCTAAGTTCCGTTTATAAAATATTTCACTCATTTATCTTTCCAAAAAGCCAACTTTTATTTACATATAAATTTAATTCTGCAATACATGTATCGTTATATTTTTCGCCATTGTATATTCCATCAAACGGAAGATAATTGCCTAAGCATTTTATAATCTGATAATTCATATTATCATCTGAAAATTCAATATCGCCACTTAAACATTTTACCCTATTATTTGCTTTGTATAAGGAAGTATTCAATGCATAACCGTTTATTATTGCGAGTTTTTCAAATTTTCCAGAAAAACCTATTTCAATTAAAAATAAATCATCTTCGGTATTTTCTACATAGCTTGTTGCAGGATTTCCGTCAAAAGCATTTTGTATACTGTATTTGAGCGGACATTTCGGGTCAAACAGAGATTCTGAAGCCTGTATGTTTATACCTTCTTTACTCCAAGCACTTGTGATATCGTCGTTTATATTATATTTTGAAAACCATGTAGAAGATGATGCATCTATTTGCTTTTTACAGGTATGATACGTTATAGGAACAATGTTTTCATTTATTTTTTTCCTGTCTGCAATAAAAGCGACGCTAACTTCCGTTATGAAAAATCCTATTCCGTTTTTATTAAGAGGTTTTATCATCAAATCATTAAAAAGATAGCCTTCCCATTCTCCCTGAGAAACCCAATACTGCGAATATGGGCGGATCAATATTTCTTGTAGAACAGTATTCTTATTTTTTAAAAATACAATCTGCCAAATACAGTTCTCTTCCCCCTGCATTTTGAAGCATTCTTCTTTACTTATTGTTTTATTTTTATACTCTGTAGTATAAATACTTTCCAATGGGCTGACGCTGATCAAAAATCTGTAAAACTGCAATCCGCAATTTGTCTCCGTAAAGACCTGATAGTGCATTTCTTCAATTTTCTTTTTTCTGAAAAAATAATTATCAATACTTAGAATTGCTTCTCTTACTTCATCTTTTTCAAAAAACTCTTTTTCTTCCTGTTCGCTCAATCGTGTTAATTTTTGCCAACTGTTCGGCATCATGTTTTTCAGTTCGGGCGCTTGTGCAAATATGATTTGAAATGTACATAAAAAAATTGTAACAACCGATAATGGCTGTTTCATCATATTACTCCTTCAGTCCGAACAATAAGTGCTGCAACTACTTTATCAAACTCTATCTCCTGCTTCAAAAACATAATCGTTTCCTAACAAAAAAACCTCCGAAAACCGGATACGGTTTTCAGAGGTTCGTGCATACCGCTCGCGATGAAAAAGCAAGCGGCAAAAATCGAATCGATTTTACTCTGCAGGTTCAAAATCTTCGGGGTATTCGACGTTCGTATACACGTTTTGTACGTCGTCGTTTTCTTCAAGCTTGTCGATGAGCTTTTGCACTTTTTCGGCCGTCGCCGCGTCGACTTGCGCGTTCGTATCGGCGACCATGCCCACTTGCGCGGAAAGCGACTCGAGTCCCTTTTCCTGAAGCGCTTCGAGCACGCCGTCGAAAGCGGAAGGATCGGTCGTTACGGTGATGATACCGCCGTCGTTTACGATATCGTCGGCGCCTGCTTCGAGACCGACTTCCATAACCGTATCTTCCGATACTTTTTCGGCGTCGTATTCGATCGTGCCTTTGCGTGCGAACATACGGGAAACCGAACCGGTTACGCCGAGCTTTCCGCCGTTTTTGTCGAAGATGTTGCGCACGTCGGCTGCCGCGCGGTTTTTATTGTCGGTAAGCGTTTCGACGAGGACGGCAACTCCGCCCGGTCCGTATCCTTCGTAGACGAGCTCTTCGTAGGTTTTTCCGTCCGTTTCGCCGGTGCCTTTTTTGATCGCGCGTTCGATATTGTCTTTCGGCATACTCGACGCACGCGCTTTTAAGATGGCGGTGCGGAGTCTGGGATTCGAGTTCGGGTCTCCGCCGCCCATGCGCGCAGCGATTGAAATTTCCTTAATGAATTTTGTAAACATTTGACCGCGTTTTGCGTCGGCGATTCCCTTTGCATGTTTAATCGTTGACCATTTACTGTGTCCTGACATGGTTTATCGAACTCCTCTGAAAAAAAATTACTGAATAATGATTGTTTTGTAACTATAGCATAAAACGAACCTGTCTGTCAACGATATGAAAATCGTTTGCAGGCAAAGGGGGTACCGGAAATTATATTCTCTAAAAACCGGTGCATCATATATTTTTTCATTCTCGACAGCCGCTTCGATAATCGCTATAGTTTCGGTATGATCATCGCGGAAATAGGAACGGCACACGGAGGCTCGCTTGCAAAGGCGAAAAAGCTCATCGACGCGGCTTTTTTTGCAGGAGCCGATGCCGTAAAATTTCAATGGGTGTATGCGGATGAAATCCTGCACCCCGATACGGGAACGGTCGATTTGCCGGGCGGAAAAATAAAGCTCTACGATCGATTTAAAGCGCTCGAAGTGCCGATCGATTTTTTTAAATCGGCGATGGCGTATGCGCACAAAAAAAAACTCCTTTTCATCTGCTCGCCGTTCGGTCTCAAAAGCCTCCGCGAACTGCTTGCGCTTAAACCCGACGCCGTAAAAATCGCATCTCCCGAATTGAATCACATCCCGCTTTTGAGAGCTTTGTCGGATTTCCGTACGGTGCAAAAAGCGCTCGGAGATGCCGTCGTCCCCGTCATCCTTTCAAGCGGCGTTTCAAAGCTCGCCGACATCGAACGCTCTCTCGACATCGTCGGAAAAGAAAACGTCACGCTGCTACACTGCATCACAAGCTACCCCGCTCCCGAAACCGAATACAACGTGCGCCTCGTTTCCACGCTGCACGATATATTCGGCGTGCCCTGCGGCATCAGCGATCACTCCCTCGATCCCGTCCTCGTTCCCGTCCTGGCGGCCGCATACGGAAGCGTTATGACCGAAAAGCACATCACGCTGAGCAAAAAGACTGACGGACTCGACGACCCCGTCGCGCTTGAAGCCGAACAGTTCGCCCTGATGGTACGTGCACTCCGCCAATGTGAAGCGGCAAAACGACGCTACGGCGATAAACGCGGAGCGGCGCGCATACTCAAAGAGATGCGCGAACAATACGGCAGAAAAAAAGTACGTGAAGTTCTCGGCACGGGAATCAAAACGCTTGCGCTGTCGGAAATCGAAAACTACGGAAGGACGAACCGCTCGCTCCATTTTATGCACGCGATGAAAGCCGGCAGCGTCGTCGAAGAAAACGATATCGCAGTCCTCCGTACCGAAAAAACGCTCACGCCCGGCATTTCTCCGGAATACTTTGAAACGATTGTAAACGCGCGCCTTTCACGGGACGTCCGCGCTGGAGCAGGCGTCGATTGGGAAGACATCGTGTACCGCCGGTGAGCGAGGAATTGCGCGTCCTTAGACGGTACACATGTAAAAGTGTTCCGAAAATTTAAGAAGCGATTTTTTATCGCGGAACGGATATCTTTAAATTTTCGCTATCGGCTTTTTCCGTTTCCGCCCATTCGGGATGAATTGTATACCACGGCTTGAATTCCGAGAGTTCATCTCGTGTCAGCTTGGGACAATCGGAAAAATCTTTATTTTTAAAATCTTCCATTTCTTTTTTTCTCTTTTCCGACAAAGGAGGCAATTTTTTTATCTCATCTAAAGTCATAGTTACGATAGTACTCATCGACGGAGATGCGCTGCCGCGCATCATTGACGAGAACTGTCACGGACTCTGTTATCAGTTACGCCCATGCAAAGGAGATGCGCTCGCCGCGCATCATATACGAAAATTGCCCCGTGCTTTTACTATCCGTTTCTTCCGTGCAAGGGAGATGCGCTGCCGCGCATCATTGACGAGAACTGTCACGGACTCTGTTATCAGTTACGCCCATGCAAAGGAGATGCGCCGGCGCGCATCAATTGATGAAAATTGCCCCGTGCTTTTACTATCCGTTACGCCCGTGGCAATTTTTATACTTCTTCCCGGAGCCGCAGGGACAGGGATCGTTTCGGCCGATTTTCGGCATCGTGCGGCGAACGGTTACCGATTGCCCCTGCGTGTGCTTTTGCATCGCACCGCCTGCGGCGGCCCTCCGAGCGGCATCTCCGCTCATCTGCATGGAAGCTTCCCGTTGCGCTTCGCCCGACGCTCCTCCTGCAAAAGACGCGGCTTCGGAATGCTGCGCGCTCATATCGCGAGAGCTCATCCTCCTTCGCGCTTCTGCTGCAGCCGGCGAAAGCTGGATGCGCACTTTGAATACGCGCGACATAACGGTCGTCCGGATCGAATCCATCATTTCGTCGAAAATATTAAAACCGTCGATCTTATATTCGGTAAGCGGATTTTTGCTGCCGTAGGAGCGCAAGTGCACCGCATCGCGCAGACTTTCGAGCTCTTCGAGCTGATCGAGCCATTTTTTGTCGATCGTCTGCACGTACTGGTAGCGGATAAACATGTTGAGGTTTTCTTTGCCGGCGAGCGTTTCCTTTTCCGTCAAATCGTTTTGCAGCATCGATTCGAGCGTTTCGCGCGAAAGCTGTTCGGACGCCAATTGAATACCGAACATATTTCTGATGCGATCGTTGAGCTCCGCCAAAGCGGCGTCCTTTTGCTTTTTCGTGTGCAGTTCGTATTCGTCGAAGATATCGTTTACGGCGTCTTTTGCATTGTTCATAACGCGCACGGAAAGGTTTTCGTCGGCGAGAATGCTGTCTCGCTGTTTGTAGACGACGCCGCGCTGTTCGTTTAAAACATCGTCGTAGTCGAGCAGGTTTTTGCGGATTTCAAAGTTTCTGTCTTCGACTTTTTCCTGCGCTTTTTTAATGCCGCGGTTCAGCCACGGGTGATCGATCGGCTCTCCGGGCTTCATGCCGATCCTGCTCATCATCACTTTCATGCGCTCGCCGCCGAACAATCGCATGAGATCGTCGTCCATCGAAATAAAGAATTTGCTGCGACCGGGATCACCCTGACGTCCGGAACGGCCGCGCAGCTGATTGTCGATACGCCGGCTTTCGTGACGTTCGGAGCCGATGACGTACAATCCGCCCGAAGCTTTTACGTCTTCGTAATCTTTTTTCCACTGCTCTTTTTCGATTTTGTAAGCGGCATCGTATTGTTCGGGCGTTGCATTCGTTCCGGCTCTTTTTTGTGCGCGGAATTCGGGATTGCCTCCGAGTTTGATATCGGTACCGCGTCCGGCCATATTCGTTGCGATCGTCACCGCGCCTTTTGCACCCGCTTCGGCTATGATGAGCGCTTCCCGCGCGTGATTTTTTGCGTTCAACACTTCGTGGCGGACTCCTTTGCGCGTGAGCATCGCCGAAAGGTGTTCCGATTTTTCTACGGAAACGGTACCTACGAGTACGGGCTGTCCCTTTGCGTGAGCCGCGGCGATTTCGTCGCAGATCGCCGTCCACTTGTCGCTTTCGTTGAGGTAGACTTCGTCGTTTTCGTCTTTTCGGATAACCGGTTTATTCGTCGGAATGGAAACGACGTCGAGTTTGTAAATTTTATTGAATTCGACCGCTTCCGTCGCCGCCGTTCCGGTCATGCCGGAAAGCTTGTCGTACATGCGGAAAAAATTCTGAAAGGTGATCGTCGCAAGCGTTCGGTTTCGCTGTGCGATGCGCAAATGCTCTTTCGCTTCGATCGCCTGATGCAGCCCGTCGCCGTAGCGCCTGCCTTCGAGGATACGGCCGGTAAATTCGTCGACGATCTGCACTTGTCCGTCTTTGACAAGGTAATCGACGTCGTTTTTGTACAAGCGGTGAGCCCGTACCGCCTGCGTAAAATAGTGCACGTATTCGAAATTATTTTCATCGAAGACGGTTCCCGTTATCAAATTGTGCTGATGGAGAATTGCATCGATGTGGTTCATACCCGCGTCGGTAAACGACACGCGCTTCGATTTTTCATCGAGCGTGTAATCGCCTTTGATATTTTTCCGCTGCTCAGGCTCCATGTTCACTTCGTCGGGATAGAGCCCCGTGACGGGATCCTTTTCCACTTCGACAAGCTGCCCGACATATTTATCGACTTCGTGATACTTGTACGTGTCGTCTTCACCCTGCCCGCTGATGATAAGAGGCGTGCGCGCTTCGTCGATCAAAATCGAGTCGATTTCGTCGACGATACAAAAGCTGAATCCGCGCTGCACTTTTTGCGAAAGCTCTATCTGCATATTGTCGCGGAGATAATCGAAACCGAGTTCGTTGTTCGTCCCGTAGGTGATGTCGCAGTCGTACGCCGCTTTCCTTGCAGCGTTGTCCATATCCGAAAGGATCGTACCGACGGTTTGCCCCATGTACGCGTACACGGGCCGCATCCATTCGGCATCGCGCCCTGCGAGGTAGTCGTTTACCGTAACGATGTGCACGCCCTTTCCCGAAAGGCTGTTCAAATAGGCGGCCGCGACGCACATAAGCGTTTTGCCTTCGCCCGTTTTCATTTCGGAAATGCGCCCCGAATGCAGCACGAGCGCACCCATGATCTGCACGTCGTAGGGACGTTCGCCCAATACGCGGAACGACGCTTCGCGCGCGAGCGCAAAAGCTTCGGGAAGTATGTCGTCGAGCGTTTCGCCTTTTGCAAGGCGCTCTTTAAAAATCGCGGTCTGTTTCGGAAAATCTTCCGCCGAAAGAGATTTTGCCCAGCTCTCTTTTTCGTTCACTTTTGCGAGGATCGGAGCGAGCGCTTTGACATCTCGTTCGTTTTGAGAGCCGAAGAAAAACGTAAGGATCTTATCGATAAACATACCTATAAATATACGATATTTTGCAGTGCATTGACAAGACGAAAATCAATGTTTATGCTGGACGCATGATGAAAAAAATCGCCGCATGTATGATCGTCGTTTCCGTCTGCTTTTTTTCCTGCAAAAATTCGCCGTCGGTCGAATCGGTAAAAGAAGACGAACTCTTTTCGCTTTCATACGGACGCTTTGAAGACCAGCTCAATATGTTCGACCTTGCGGATATCGGAAACGTACATACGAGCATGACGATGCGCGACGGTTTTTTTTACATCGCAAACGGTGAAGCTCAAAAGATTATGGAGCTCAATTCGTACGGCGATCTTTTGACGCTGTACTACAACGAAACGGAAGACGCATCCGAACCCCGAACTCACGAGGGTGCGGCGAGCAAACGCAAAGCGATAGCCTACCCTTTCAACAATCCCGGTGCGATCGCCGTCGACTCGCGAAAACGCATGTACGTCGTAAGCACGATGCCGAAAGAGCGGCAGGAAGAAAACGAAAAAGGAACGCTTTTGTACAGCCAAATCATCCTGCGCTTTGCAAGCGACGGTACGTCGGAAGATTATATCGGACAGCAGGGCATCGGCGGTACTCCCTTTCCGTTTATAAAAAACATCTATACGACATCGAGCGACGAACTCGTCGTCGTCTGCCTCACCACGGAAGGAACGATCGTCTATTGGTTTTCCGAAGCGGGATTTCTCATGTATCAAATTCCGATTTTAACAAAAGACGCGCCGAAGATGCCCGACGCCAAAGCGGGCGCAAACGGTATTTCCGTTTTGCAAGACGTCATACCCGACTGTACGTCGAGGAAGCTTTTTGTCAAAGTCGATTACTATGAGCCGCGCATCGACGAAGATTCCAAAACCGAAGCGGGCATCGATTTTGTAAAAACCTATATATTTCCGCTCACCGTGGAAACCGGCAAATACGGCAGCCCCGTCGCAGTCCCTCCCTACGAAGAGACGGTTTCCGCCGATTACGGCAAACTCGTGTTCCGCCTGCCCTATGATTTCCTCGGCGTTTCGAACAGCGGCTGGTTATTTTTTATCATTTCGACGGATACGGGTTTCGGTATCGAAATGGTGCAGCCTTCCGGTCAAAAGGTTATCAAGCGGCATTTCACTGTGATGCACGACGACATCCTCTACTACGTGCTTTCGCTGTCGGACAGCGGCATCATTTCAGCACTGTTTATCGAAAAAGAAAAAGCGCGCGTCGTATGGTGGCGGACGGATTCGCTTACAGCCGCGATCGTAAAATCGTAAAAGCGGATTTCCGCTCGCTCGAGAGGCAAGGCGAAAAAAGGATCGGACGATGGATTTCAGCAATATGGACGAAGGACACGAAGACGGAAAAGAAGCGCTGCATTATTACTTCAATCACGAAGAGCGCATAAAGAGAGCGCCGAAAATCGTGCGGGATTATTACAGCGGAGAAGGAATTCAAAGCCCGAAAGGGATTTTAAAATCGCTCGTTGCGACGAAAGCGAACCGCTTCGGTCTTTTCGCCGTCGCGATTTTTTGCGCGTTTATTTACGTCTATTCGCTTGTAAGCGAAAAGCCTTACCGCAAAACCGTAGGAGGAGCAGAAGCGACGCTTGCGGCTTTTTCGTATGCGGATGAAATCTACGCAAGCCTCACCGTCCGAAACGGAAACGATAAAGCTGACGCGATAAAGCACGGCACGGTTACGGTGCGCTTTTCGTCGATCGACGTGCAAAAGGCGATTGTCGGCGAGTCCGAAGATGTGCAAAATTATACGGGAGAAGAACTGTCGGTGCGGACAAAGTTTCCCGATTATGATATAGTAGCGGTACGGGCGGAAATACGGTTTCGAGGAGAAACGAAAACGCTCGTCGCGCGCGTCGTGCGCGAGTAAAACGCCGAAGGTTTAAAAGCGCCGCTGAAATGGCGCGGCGCTTTTAACTTCGAGTTTTCTTGCGGAAAACTCGCCCATATACCTGTGCGCGATCGCGCACTGATGCGGCATTTTCGAAAACTGACATTTTCTGCAATGCCGCACTTTAAGGAAGGATATGCTATGCTGCAGTTTTATTTTTTATCGATTTTATTAAATCTCGTTACGGGAATCATCCTCGTCTACGGTAAAAATCTCATCTCGGGCGAAAGTCCCGAAAGTAAAGCACGGGGCATTCTCGGCGAAAATGCGTTTTTCGACGATAAAAACTTCCGTCTCGTACTCGGCATTTTGACCGTCTTCGTCGGCATTATGAAACTGCTTTCAGTCGTGCGCACCGACGTGCCGGTCGTCGGAGATTTGCTTCCGGCGGCGGCAGGATTGTTCGGAGGCTTTTGCCTCCTCGTCGAATTCTACAAAACGAATTCCGCATCCGAACTCGCCCTTCCTCATTGGATCGATTTTTGTTTTCTCGAAAAGCGGAAGTACGTCGGCTATGCGTGTATCGCGGCCGCCGTTCTCCACTTCAGTTTTCCCGACGTGCTTTTGCTCTAGGTATATCGATGCGCGTTGTAAGTGCGGCGCTGCTTTTTGCAGCTTTCGTTTCTTTTGTTTCATGTACGAAAAAATCCTCGGAATCGATTCGGCTCGATGTATCCGATCCTCTCGCTCTCGCACCGGACATCAGTTGGGCTGTCGTGCTCGATCCCTACGCCGCATACCGGCACTCCCCGTCGTGGGATGATGCCGCCGAGGGCTATTGCCGAAAAGGCGATATTTTACAAGTGACGGGAAAAGCCGCCGTAAAAGAAAGCGGCACATGGTACAAATTTAAAGACGGCTGGCTTCCCGACTCCGCCGTCACGATCTATGCAAACCGCTACCGTGCCGAAAACGCCGCCGAAAAGCTGAAATAAACGCCGCCGTTACCGCGCGGCACACCCGCCTTCCGCTTCAATTCGAATCCGTTTTTATTGCACCGATTTTTTCTTCGCCGATCGATTATAAAACGCGCATAGCAGCCGTAAATTATATTCGTTACCGATTTACAGATAATCCATATTTACAATCGGGGACTGTACATTCTTTTTAAAAACGGCTATAGTAATTAAATAGATATAGAAATCAACCGGATATAAAACAGGAAGAGGTGCAATTATGAAAAATTACCATACGACACTCAGCGAAGCCGGCGTCAGACCCTCGGTACAGCGCGTTGCGGTCTACTCCTATCTGTGCGAGCATCCCGTACATCCGACAGTGGAAACGCTCTACGCTTCCCTGTCGCCCGAATATCCGACGCTGTCGAAGACGACCATATACAATACGTTGAAATTATTCGAAGAAAAAAATCTCGTACACTCTCTCAAAATCGAAGACGATAAACTGCGCTACGATGCGGACATACGACCGCACATCCATTTTAAATGCGAAAAATGCGGTAAAGTGTTCGACGTATTCGACGATACGAATATCGCCGACTACACGCTCAAAAGCACGAACGCCCTTCCCGAAGGTTTTGTCATGACAAAGATGCAGACCAATATGTGGGGTATCTGCCGCGACTGCGCAAAGCGCTGAGGCGATTTCGCTCAATCGTCCCTCGTTTTTTCCCGATAATCAAATTCGGGAGAAAACACAATGATTAAAAAGACAATCACATACGTTTCGGCGTTTATCTTCTGTTGTTTTATATTCGGATGCGCATCGACTCCGAAAGAAAGATCCGTCATCACATTGATTTTAAGCGGCAAAGGAAACGAAGCGAAAAGCCTTTTCCAATCGAAATACGATATAAACGAAACCGACGCATCGGGAAATACGCCGCTCCATGCAGCCGCGCTCGTCGACGATGCGGATGTGGCGCACTTTTTATTGATAAAAGGCGCCGACGACACGAGAGTCAATTCCGACGGAGATACACCTCTGCACGCTGCAATCAAAAACGACAACTTCGGTGCAGTCCGCGTTTTTGCGGAAAACGGCAGCGGCGTTTTCGTACGCAATGCTGACGGAAAAACGGCGCTCGAAGCGGGATTGGAAAAAAGCGATGCGTACGTTGCGGCTCTTATCACGCAAAATACCGGAAGAGAACGCGATTCGGACGGCAACACGATCGTCCATTACTGCGTCCGTATGCAAAACGAGGGCGCCGTACGCGAATGCATCAAAAAAGGCATTCCCGTTTCCATACAAAACAATGCGGGAAAAACGCCGCTCGACATCGCGCTCGAAGATTCCGGCGACGAAAAATCCGTCGCAATCGCAGCCGATTTAATAACGGCGGGAGCCGAAACGAACGATAGTCAATTTTCGTATTTTCAAACGGCGGTTTCTGAGCGGAACTTCAATTACCGATTCGGCGACGGACAGACGCCGCTCCACATAGCGGCGATACAACATCACAAAAGCATCGCGCGCTATCTCCTTGCAAACGGTGCGCACACATCGGCTCAGGACATAACCGGAGCGACTCCGCTTCACGAAGCCGTCCGCTACGGCGATATCGATATCGCAAAAGCGCTGCTTGAAAGCGGTGCCGATGTAAACGCCGAAGACAATCTCGGAAAAACGCCCGTCATGCTCGTCATACCCGAAGATAAGCGCGAAGCGATGTATAGCCTCCTCATCGAACACGCAGCCGATGTCGCAAAAAAAGACGCATACGGCGATACCGTGCTGCACACGGCAACGATGACATCCCTTGCTCCCTCTATTCTCGAACTGCTTGTCGCGGGAGGAGCCGATGTAAACGCTCGCAATAAAGACGGCGTTTCACCTCTTTTGATAGCGGTGCAAAAACGCAATTTAAGCCACGTCAAATTCTATGCCGAACGCGGAGCCGATATCAATTCCGCCGATAAAGCGGGGAACACTCCCCTTTCACTCGCGCTCAAAGACGGACAAGCCATGCTTGAAATGCTTGTCAACCGGACGAATGCGCTTTCACACGATTCGAACGGCAACACGCCGCTTCACACGGCGGTTATCGTCAACGCATCGATCGAACAGATCCGATACCTCATAAGTCTCACCGACGATATAAACGCGCGAAACAGCGACGGCAACAACGCGCTCTATCTCGCAGTCGAAAGGAACAATAAAAAAATCGGCGAACTTTTGCTTGCAAAAAATGCCGATATATTTTCGACAAACAACGCCAACGATTCGCCGCTCCACCTTGCACTGAAAAAAGGAGGCGATACGCAAGGCTGGCTCATCACATCGCGCACAATCAGTGCGACCGACGGAAGCGGCAACACGGCGCTGCATTATGCGGTCGAATGGGATTTAAAAAAAGCCGCGCTTTCGCTCATCGAAAAGGGTGCAAACCCCGAAGCAAAAAACGCGAACGGAGAAACACCGCTTTTCAGCGCGGTAAAGACGAACGATCCGGCTATGATAGCCCTCATTGTAAAGGGCGGTTCATCGATAAAAGCAAGGGATAATCTGGGAAGCAGTCCGCTTCATACCGCCGTCCGTTGGGATGCCGATGCGTCCGTGCGGGAGCTCGTGCGCCTCGGCATCGACGTAAATGCACAAAACGTCGCAGGTAAATCCGCGCTTTCGGAAGCCGTGCTTGCAGGAAAACTTTCGACGGCGAAAGTATTAATCGATTCCGGAGCCGATATAAACGCAAGCGACAACACGGGACGAACGATTCTCATGGATGCGATTCGAAGCCGAAATGCCGACGTCATCGCGATGCTGCTTTCAAATAAAGCCAATCCCCAGATTCAGGAAATCAACGGACGGAACGCGTATCACGAAGCGGTGCTGACAGGAGACGCGCGCATCATCGCTTTAGTGCGCGATGCAGGAGGTAAAGCGCTCTCCCGCGACAAAAACGGAACCACGCCCTTTTCACTTGCGTTTGACAAAAGCGACGGCATCGTAAAAACCGTACTCGGAAACGACAAGACGATAACCGACAGCGACGGCAATACGCCTTTTCACATAATCGTTCAGGCAAAGGGACCGCTTCGAATTCTTTCCCTGCTCGCCTCTCTCGGCTATCCCCTCGACACGCGCAATGCCGAAGGCATGACACCGCTCGGTTATGCGGTCGAAAACAACGATGAAAACTATGCGCGCATTTTACTGCAAAACGGCGCGAATCCTTTTTCATCGATCGACAAAAAAGGGCGGAACGCGGCGACGATCGCGCTTGCAAGCGAAGAGCGCATACTTGCCGATATAGCAAAATATGCCGGAACTAAATCGGACATACACGGCAATACGCTCCTGCACTACGCGGCACGCACGGCATCGGCGGACACCATACGAAAACTCCTCGCATACGGACTCGACGCAAACGCAAAAAATATTTCAGGCGAAACACCGTATATGACGGCTCTCCGCTGGAAGCGAAACGATGCGGCGGCCGTACTGAAAGCTGCGGAAAACGTAAAGCGATAGGAAAGAAAAATGAAAAAAATGTTTATTGTTTTATTTTTTTGTATTTTTTCAGTTACGGTTTTATTTTCTTGTGCAACCGGAAGCGCATTAATTACCGGAACCAAAAGAACAGCAACGAATCCTGAAAATGTCGTAATTTATACGGAAGCACCGCCAAAATATGAAGTCATTGGAATTGTGACGGCTTCCAGCGATTTAGGATGGACCGAACAAGGTGATTTAAATTATGCAATAGCGGAATTAAAGAAACAAGCTGCAAAGATAGGGGCGAATGGGATAATTTTGGAAAATATCGGTACTTCAAACAGCGGTGGTATTATAAGCTACGGTGTGTATATTCCCGTTACTGCAAAAAATGTTTCAGGAAAAGCAATTTATGTATCTGATGACATAAATTAGATTTGATTGTAAAAACACATAACGCAGTTTTCAAATTTGATAAATACAAGGTATTAAGGATAAAAACCGTTTACCCTATAAGCCGAGTGTAGGATGCATATTTATGCAATTTTACGAACATCAAAAATTAATAATTTTTTTTGTAAATTTGTAAAAAAACGCTGAAAATCGACCTGTTTTAACGGGATCGTCGCTATTTCTGTCGAATTTTTTGATTGTATAAATATGCATCAGTATAATATATTTATGCAATCAAAAGAGCGGTCGCGGAAATAGAAGCATACGCATAAGGGGCTGCCGAAAAGGGAATCGACTTTTGAGACAGCTTCTTGACATAACGTACGATTATTCGTACGTTTATACTATGAGGGAGGTATGTAAATGGCAGTAATAACAGCGACGGCAGCCAGAACAAACCTTTATAATTTAATTGACAGAACAAAAGATTGTCATGAACCGATTATAATTTCCGGTAAAAGAAATAATGCGGTTTTAATTTCAGAGGACGACTGGAATGCTATTCAAGAAACCTTGTACTTGTGCTCTATTCCGGGAATGAGAGAATCAATCATTGAAGCAAGTAACGAACCATTGGAAGAGAGCATTAAGGAACTTGACTGGTAATGTGGACTGTAGTTTATTCAAAACAGGCGGCGAAAGACAGTAAAAAAATTAAACAGGCAAATCTGAAACAAACGGTAAAACATTTAATTGAAATTATAAAGAACAATCCTTTTGAAAATCCTCCGCCTTACGAAAAGTTAGTCGGTGATTTGACAGGAAAATATTCAAGAAGAATTAATATACGGCACCGTTTGGTATATGAAGTTTTCGAAAAAGAAAATACCGTTCGTATTCTAAGAATGTGGACTCATTATGAATAAAACCTGACACCCGCTTCAATGCTGACAACACAGTCAAGCCGTGTTGCAGGTTAAGCGGCAGTTAGGCGGATGCGTCATTAACACATGACATAATAAGAAAAGAGGAAAAAATGTTTAATAAAGGTAATGTTGTTAGATTAAATAGAAAATCATCCATTAATTATATACTTATAATTTAATTATATATTTAGGAATCGCTATTATCGCTTTTGGGGGAGGTTTAGGATTTCAAAAAAGAATATTGGATAATACTAATTAAGAAATAATTATAAAGGGCACATATATTTTATTAGATGATTTTAACACAAAAATAAACTCGAATTATGTTTCTTTAAGAAAATATAATCAAATACAAGCTGTATTCACATTACCCCGAATGAGCCTGCCCGCTATCTTTTTCTTTTTTCCAATCGTTGATAAATTTTTCGTATGCGTCGATCTGCGCGTCGAGGGCGCGCTGAACGACGGCGCTGCGCCCTTCCCAATTGTTTCCGTCGATTTCATACAGCACCTTGAGCGTCATCTCGAGCGTTTCGATCGTCAAATCTTTATCCTGTTCACGACGGCGGGCGAGCATACGCAGTTCGCCTTCAAAACATTCGTCGTACTGCCGCTCGAGAGAAGTCAAAGCATCGGTCATGGGTACATACTACACAAGATATTGGACTTTTACAAGCTTTCGTGATACTATACATTTCAAAGTTATCTCTAAAAACCGCAGTTTTTAGAAGTTCCCCATAGTATGATTCCAATGCAGAGCGGAAACGAGTTATGAGCACACAGGCAGTGAAAAAAACAAAAAAAGGCGCGGCACAAAAAGCGCTCGAAGAAAGTTTTCTGGAGCTCTGCCGCCTCATCGCCGAAACGGACGACGAGCGCTTTATCCGCGATTTTTTCGGCTGTCTTTTTACGCCTGCGGAACGGAAGGATTTTGCAAACAGGTGGCTCCTCGTCAAAGAAATCGACAAGGGCACGACGCAGCGGGAAATCGCAAGAAGATTCGGTATGTCGCTGTGCAAAATCACGCGGGGATCGCGCGAACTGCACAAAGACGGAAGCGCGTTCCGCCGCATGCTCGAAAAATTAAAAAGCGAATAAATGAAATAGGAAATCGGCGGACGGCTTAGCCCATCGCATACATACCGGCGCACAAAATCGCACGACGCCTGCCTAGTACAGCGCGCGTAAAATTGCGCAACGTCCTCTATTGTACGAGGAGGCAGCGCACGCGGTGACCGCTTTCCGTTTTCGTCAATTCGGGAAGCGCTTGGCAGCACGCCTTTTCCGCATGAGGACAGCGGTACGCAAAGGGGCAGCCCTTTTCGGCTTCGAGCGTCGTCTTTACTTCCGCGTTCGATGCCGCTTCTTTTCCGAGCGCGCCGTCGAACAAAAGCTTCGTATACGGATGCAATTTCGTTTCGTACAGATCGGCGGCAGGGGCTTCTTCGACGAGGATGCCGCGGTACATGACGCCGATCACATCGCAAAAATAAGAAGCGGCTTTCAAATCGTGCGTGATGAATAAAAAACTTAAACTCCGCGTTTTTCGAAGATCGTCGAGCAGATTGATGATCTGTCCCTGAATCGAAACGTCGAGCGCCGAAATCACTTCGTCGCAGATGAGCGCTTCGGGCTCCATGATAAGTGCGCGCGCAATCGAAATGCGCTGCCGCTGTCCGCCTGAAAATTCCGACGGACGGCGGAAAAGGTCTGCTTCGCTCATGCCGACTTCTTTAATAATTTTTACCGCCCTTTCTTTTGCGTCGTCTTTTCCGCGCCATTCGGACGAATAGCGAAGCGGAGAAGTTATAATTTCAAAAACGTTCATGCGCGGATTGAGCGAACGTGCGGGATCCTGAAAAATATATTTTACTTTTTCGCGGTAAGCGCGCATTTCGCTTTTCGTGTACGATGCGATGTTCCGCGCTTCTCCCGCTTCCGGCGCATAGCGTATTTCCCCCGATGTCGGTGAGTACATGCCGACCAAAAGACGTGCCGTCGTCGTTTTGCCGCAGCCCGATTCTCCGACCAATCCGTATGTCGATCCTCGTTGTATCGAAAAGGATACGTCGTTTACCGCGTACACCGTCCGCTCTCCGCGCGCAAAAAATCCCGCTTCGAAGCTGAACGTTTTAGAAAGATGCCGTACTTCGATTATCGCGCCGCTCATTTTTTTGCTCCTCCGTCGATTTTCATCTCAGGGCACGACCTTCCGTCGGTGGCGCAGGATGAGCGCACAAAGGCGCATCTCGGAGCAAAGGGGCAGCCCCGCTCTGGGCACGACGGATCGCATACTTTTCCCGGAATCGATTTCATGCGCTCTTTCGTATAATGCATGCCGAAGTTTGCGGAAGATGCGAGGAGCGCTTTCGTATACGGATGGCGGGGGGATCGCACGATCGATTCGGCGCTACCCTCTTCCATCACTTTTCCGCCGTACATGACGATGATGCGGTCTGCGATGCGCGAAACGACATCGATATTGTGGCTGATAAAGATGACCGAAAGTCCCTTTTCTTTTTGCAGGCGCACAAGCAGTGAAACGATTTGCGCTTGAATCGTCACGTCGAGGGCTGTCGTCGGCTCGTCCGCAATGAGCAGTTCGCAGCCCTGTGCGAGAGCGAGCGCTATGCCGATCCTTTGCAGCTGGCCGCCCGAAAATTGATGCGGATAACTTGCAAGTCTTTTTCGCGGATCGGGAAGCCCTACTTCTTTCAACAGCGCTTCGGCTTTTTCGTACGCAGCATCCTTTGTACAGCTTTTGTCAATCGTGCGGAGCGCTTCGAAAAACACGCTTCCGACGGTTTGCAGCGGATCAAAGGAAAGCGCGGGCTCTTGAAAGATCATGCCGATCTTTTTGCCGCGGAATGCCCGCATCTCTTTTTCACCGAGCGCAGATAATTCCGTCCCTTCGAAATACACGCGTCCCGATCGAAATGTGTTTTGCGGAAGGAGATCCGGGATCGCACTTACCGTCACCGATTTGCCGCTTCCCGATTCCCCGACGATGCCGAGCACTTCGCCCCTCTGCATCGAAAACGAAACGCCGCGCACGGCATAGACATCGATGCGTTTTCCTTCACGGAAAACGGTAAAGGTAACCGAAAGATTTTCGACCGAAAGAAAATTGCGTGCCGCCG
Organism: Treponema socranskii subsp. buccale; assembly: GCF_024181585.1. Lineage (NCBI taxonomy): Bacteria > Pseudomonadati > Spirochaetota > Spirochaetia > Treponematales > Treponemataceae > Treponema > Treponema socranskii. The sequence goes on from NZ_CP054258.1 coordinate 1,557,669, forward strand.
GATACGCGCTGTGCACATCCGGCGCACCGCCATCCTCCCCTTCGTGTGCGCTGTGCACATCCGGCGCACTTTCCGCATCGTCCGCCGCGCCTATGTCGAAAGCGGAGGGAGCGGTATGTCCGATCTCGCCGAAAGCCTGCGCTTTTTTTCGCCGAAACTTTTTTCCGGCGAAAACCGCGTGATACGGATCGAAGTAATCGCGGAGCGCGTCGCCTAAAAAATTGAACGCGAGCGTTACGGTCAAAAGCAAAAGCACCGGAGCGAGCAGCCACGGATAATTTTGCAGATTCGAAAGCGTTGAAATATTGCGGTTGATGAGAGAGCCCCAACTGACGGCAGGATCGCTGATACCCAATCCGAGATACGAAAGCGTCGTTTCGCTCATGATAAAGCCCGGTACGCTGAGCGCAACGCTTACGATAAGAAGGCTCGCCGTCTGCGGTATGATGTGGCCGAAGATGATAACTGCCGGCGGGATTCCCTCAAGACGCGCGTCGAGAATAAAGTCTTCACGCTTTATCGCATGCACCATGCCGCGTATCGTTCGGGCGCTCGACGGCCAGCCGACGAAAGCGAGGATCAGCGTGATGAGCGCGTAAGAAGTACCGCTGTCCGTCTGCGTGTGCAAAAGCGAGCGCAAAAATAAAATGAGATACAGGCTCGGAATGAGCATAAAAAATTCCGCAAGGCGCATGAGACTCCAGTCCGCAGCTCCTCCGTAAAAGCCCGCAAGCCCGCCCAAAAGGACGGCGAGCAGGAGCGAAACGGCGGATGCGGCAAAACCTATCGTAAGGGAAATGCGGCTTCCGTAGACGATGCGCGAAAAAAGATCGCGGCCGAGGTTGTCGGCGCCGAGGATAAAGACGGGATAGAGTTCACCCTTTTCGTCGGGGATCGTGCCGAAAAGGTGTCGGCTGCACGGGATAAGCCCGAGCAATTTGTAGGGTTCGCCTTTTACAAAAAACGTTACCCTTCGGTACTTTCCTTTGACGCGCGCGTATTTCCACGAAACGGGATCGAGGACGCGGCATTCCTGAGCTGCGATTCCCCGTTTCGTTATGCGGAGATTCGCAGGATGAAAGGTATCGCGGCCGAAGCTCATCGATGCGGGATAGGGCGCAACGAATTCCGCAAAGAGCATTACGATATATAAAATTGCAATGACGATAAGCGAAGCGAATGCGATGCGTTTCGTCTTTAAAAAATTAATAAATTTTTTCATGCGCGCCTCACTGACTTCCGTAGCGGATGCGCGGATCGACAAAGGCGAGCGCGATATCGGAAGCGATCATACCGACGAGAACGAGGAACGAAATAAACATACTGTTCGCAAGCACGAGATTGATATCTTCCTGCAAAACCGCTTCATACATAAGACGCCCGATGCCCGGATAAGAGAAGATGATTTCAAGCACGAGAGAACCGGAAAAAAGACCCGCAAGCAAATTCGCGCTTCCCGTGATATACGGATTGAGCGTATTGCGGAACGCGTGATTGAAGTACACCCGCTTTTCGCTCGTACCGCGGGATCTCAATGCGGTAATATAGGGCATTCCCATTTGATCGAGCATCGTCGCGCGTATCATGCGGAGCGTGGCGACGGTGCCGCCCAAAAACGAAGCGAAGAGCGGAAGAAATGTGTGATGTATATAAGAAAGCACAAATCGTCCGGGAGAAAGCGAAAACGGAAAATCGGGATAAGCGGTCACCGGAAAAAGACCGGTAGCCGATGCGAAGAGCTGCAGCAAAATCAAAAGCAGTATGCCCGGAAACGCGTGAAAAAAAAGTGCGACGAAAGTTACCGCCGTGTCGAGTTTCGTGCCCGCTTTGCTTGCAAGGTAGACGCCGAGCAAAAAAGACGTAAAGGTAATGCACACGAGCGAAATGAGATTCAGCACGACGGAATTGACCAGGCGCGATTTTATCAAAAAAGAAACCGGTGCACGAGAAACGAGAGACACGCCCAAATCGCGATGGACGACGACGCGGCCGAGCCACTTCCAATACTGCACGAAAAAGGGACGGTCGAGTCCGTACTCCGCGCGGAGGGATGCCATCTGTTCGGAAGAAAACGCGTTGTCGGCTTTTGCGCCGGAAGCTGAAGGAGCGCTTTGCGCACTCGACATGATCTGCTGCGTCATCATCCGGTCGACGATATCGCCGGGAGCGAGCGCCATAAGAGCGAACATCGAAAGGCCGAGTAAAAAAAGAAGAGCAAGCATCGTGATAAAACGGGCGCTTATATACGACGCGAGCGGAAAACTTTTTCGAAACCTCCGCCACGGAAACGAAAGCGAGCCGAAGGCGGCAGCGATTATATTGTTACTATTGATTTTATCCGTACTACGCATCACAGTGTCCTATTGTTTTAAAAAAACGTAATCGAGCATCGCACCGTTCAGATTGTCGTAATACACGTTCGACTGATCCCATCGGTTTCGAATCGCAAAAAAGCTGCGGGGACGGACGAGATAGATGACGGGACACTCGTCGAGTAAAATCCGCTGGTATTCGTTCCAAATCGCAAAGGCAGCCTCCCGATCTATCGTATAGTTTCCCTTACTGTAGAGCCGGTCGATACGCGCTTCCCATTCGGTTGCGGGAGATGCCTGCAGCGGGTGCCACAAGTGCAGGTTTCCGGACGAGGGCCACACGTTGCTCCCCTGCGACGGAAAGAGCGGAGTGCCGAGCGCGATGATCACCGACTGCCAATCGTAAGTTGCCGTCAAAGATTCGACGAGCTTTTGAAAATCGACTTGGCGGACGTTTACCTTTATGCCCGCCTTTGCACATTCGTCGGCGATGATCTGCGCGATATCGTTTGCAAGCGTACTCGTCGACGGAATCGCCAAATCGAATTCGACAAGAGCACCTTTCGAATCATAGAGAACGCCGCCCTTCTCTTCCATGCCGCATTTTTTTAATATTTTTTTTGCCTCGTCGACGTCGTAGCGCCAACGGAGCGTTATATCGGGATTGTAGTACGGATTTGCACGAGAGAAAAAATAGTACATCGGCTCGGCAAGTCCCCGATACGTCTGCACGATGATGCGCTCTCGATTTAAAAGGCAGCTCATCGCCTGACGGAATTCCTTTTTCGTAAACCACGAATAAAAAGGTTTTTCTTCGTTTACGGGATTTTGATTGAACGACCACAGAGAAGATCCGAGCGAGCCTTCGGCGTTGTACACCGTAAAATCTTTTTGATCGGCGACCGCTTCGTTTACGTCTTCGGGACGGAGCTGATACGTTTCGAGTTTTCCCTGACGGAACAAAAGGTAATCCGTGTTTTCATCTCCGACGATCTGCAAAACTTTTTCTTCGGGATAAGGTTCCGAGATTCCGTTTGCGTCTTTATTCCAATAGTGAGGATTGCGCTTGAGTACGATGCGCTGAGAAGGCGCATATTCTGCGATATACCACTTGCCCGCCGAGGGAAGAGATCGCAGGGAAGACGCGATGCTGAAAAGATTTTTTACAGCGTCGACGCCGCCCGCCTCTTTTGCCGGACGATAGATAAAAGACGGACAGATATTCATATTGACTGCAAGGAGGGGTTCGGCGACGATGCGCGGAAACAGAAAATCGAAACGCTTTTCATCGATTTTTACGATATCGATATGGCGGACGGAACCGTCGTCCATCGTCATAAACTGCTGCGGATAACCGGAGCTTTGAAAGGCTTTGTCACCCGCAATTTCATCATACCAAAAAACGACATCGTCGCTCGTAACGGGAATCCTTTCAGGCGAATCGTAATACGTCCAGTACATATCGTCACGGAGCGTACAGTGCAGCGTGAGCGTTCCTTTTTGCCTGTCGATGTCGATCGCGTAAGAGGCGGCGCGCGGCGACCACTTTCGAAGCGTCGGATCGTAATCGAAAAGAAAATCGGTCGTCTGCGCGATAAGGGAACTCGAAGAGGCGTCGCGTTCGGCGATATAGTGATTGAACGTTTTCGGATCGGTCATAACCGAATCGTACCACGTACCGCCCGCCCTTCCCGGAACATAGGGGCCGCCCGTCCACGGCTTCGATCGAGTGTGCGAAAGCATTTCGCCGTTCATCGCTTCAATCGCCGAATCGATTTCTTTTTCGGTCATTTCGGGAACGCGCGTGCACGAAGCACAGACGCAAAGCAAAGTGGCGGCAAATATCGCTATACGCTTCATAGCTTATTGTCGCACATTGAAAAGAACGCGTCAACTTGCAGGAATGCAGGAATTTAGTATCGAGGAATTTAGGGCAAAACGATTTTAAAAAGCAAAAGAGCCGTCTCAAAAGCGGTCAGCTTTTTCGACAGCCCCTTCGATCGGCCGCATCTTAAGCCGATGTTATTGATTATTAATTTATACAGGTGCGGCGCACACGATCTTAACCGTACGTTGCGATAAAGACGCCGGCCGCGATTGCGGTTCCGATAACGCCTGAAACGTTCGGTCCCATCGCATTCATGAGCAGGAAGTTCGACGGATCGTATTCCATACCGACTTTATTTGAAACGCGGGCGGCCATGGGAACTGCGGAAACGCCTGCGGATCCGATAAGCGGGTTGATCTTTTTATCTTTCGGTAAAAAGACGTTCATCAGTTTCGCCATCAAAAGGCCGCCTATCGTCGCGATGATAAATGCGATGAGGCCCAGCGCGATGATACCGAACGAACTCGGATTGATGATCTTTTCGGGCGTCATCTGAGCGCCGACGCCGAGCGACAGCAAAATGGAAACGATGTTCATCAATTCGTTTTGAATCGTTTTGGAAAGACGCTCGACGATGCCGACTTCTTTAACAAAATTGCCGAATGCGAGCATACCGATAAGAGGAGCGGCAGGCGGTAAAAGCAAAATCGTCAGGATAAGCAGCATGAGCGGAAAGAGGATCTTTTCCGTGCGCGAAACGGGACGAAGCTGCGGCATCGCAATGCGTCGTTCGTGATGCGTCGTCAGCAATTTCATGATGGGCGGCTGGATAAGCGGTACGAGCGCCATGTACGAATACGCGGCAACTGCGACGACGGCCATCATTTCGGGAGCGAGTTTTCCCGCCACGTAGATCGTCGTCGGACCGTCCGCGCCTCCGATGATCGAAATCGCACAAGCTTGCAGCATATTGTAATCGACGTCGGGAATTAAATTGAAAAGGGCGACGCCGAACATCGTCGCAAAGACGCCGAGCTGAGCGGCTCCTCCGAGAAGCGCGGTTTTCGGATTTGCGATGAGCGGGCCGAAGTCCGTCATGGCGCCGATTCCCATAAAGATGAGCATCGGGAAAAATTCGTTTCCGACGCCCGCCGTATAGATAATGTGCAGCATACCGTGAGGCGCTTCTATCATGCCCGCGCCGAGTATATTTGCGAAGACGGTGCCGAAGCCGATCGGGATCAAAAGGAGCGGTTCGAAGCCCCACGCGGCTCCGAGATAGATTATTAAAAATCCGATCGCGATCATGATGAGGCTGTACCACGCGGGCACCGTAACTCCCGCAAAGGGATCGTTCGCCTGCTGTGCAGCGGATGCGGCCGCTGCCGCTTTTTCCGCCGCCCTTTCCGCGACGGTTTTCGTGTGAATCATCTGGTAGATGCCGGTGTTTTCCCAAATGTTTTCGATAAAGGTTCCGACATCGATATTTTTGATTCCCTCCGAATTTTTGATCTTCGCGGTATTCATCGTGCGGAACGATGCGCGCTCTTCGTACGTGTCTTGCGCGAACGCCGCAGGGCGCACGAGGGAAAACACCGATGCGACGCCGAGTATCAAAAACATCGTAATAAAGATACGTCGAGTACTTTGTTTTGTCGTATTCATACTGCCTTCCCTTATTTGATTTCAGCGAGCGCCTGACCCGCCGTAATCTGAGTACCCGGCTGAACGAGGAAGTGAACGGCGCCGGCCGCACCTGCTTTGATTTCCAATTCCATCTTCATCGACTCGATCATGATAACCGTCGTATCGGCTTTTACCTGATCGCCTTCAGCGACTTCATAGCGCAAAAGCGTTCCGGCAACCGGAGCATTTACGGGTTTTCCGCCCGTCGAAGAAGCGTGAGAAACGGGAGCGGCTTTCGGGGCAGGAGCTGCTGCGGGCTTCGGAGCCGGTGCCGCCGCGACGGTGCCGCCGAGAGTCGCGATAACTTGTCCCGCCGCAATCTGAGCGCCCGGCTGTGCGATAAAGTTTACCTTTCCGTCGGAGGGAGCTTTTACTTCGAGTTCCATCTTCATCGATTCGATCATCAAAACGGTGTCGCCTTTTTTTACTTCGGCGCCGTTTTGCGCCACATAGCGCAAAAGCGTTCCCGCAACAGGCGCTTTGATATCCGCGCCGCCCGTAACGACGGGTGCGGATACGGGCGCAGATGAGGGGGCGGCATCGCCGAAGGAAACATTATACGACGTACCGTTTACTATGATGGTATCGCTTCCCGCGCTCGTCGTAACCGAGTAGGGAGTACCGTTTACGTTTACCGTGTACGATCCCGATTTCGGCGCGCTTGCAGGAGCGCTTTCGGAAGCGGGTTTTGCGCCGAAAGTTTTTTGCGCATCGACCGGACCCTTTGAGCGCTCTTTGAAAAACTTTTCGGCAACTTTCGGGAACATCGCGTACGTCAAAACGTCTTCGTCGCTTCCGTCTCCGCCCGCTTTTTTTGCATCTTCGACGCATTTATCCCATTCGTTTGCGATGAGATCGGCGGGGCGGCACGTAACGACTGAGTCCATATTGTTTTGCTTGAGCGCTTCTTTTTGCAGATCGGCATTGACCGCCGCAGGAGTCGCTCCGTATCGTCCGGTAAGGAGATCGCGGAATTCCTGCGTAAGACGCGCATAGCGTCCGAAAAGCACGTTGAACACCGCCTGCGTACCGACGATTTGGCTTGTCGGAGTTACGAGCGGCACGTAGCCCACGTCTTTTTGCACGAGCGGAATCTCTTTCAATACCTCGTCGATTTTATCCGCCGCGCCCTGCTCTTTCAGCTGCTTTTCGAGGTTCGAAAGCATACCGCCAGGGACTTGCGAAACGAGGATGCGCGTATCGGCTCCGTGGAATTTCGATTCGAGGGACGCGTAGTGTTCGCGCACGTCGCGAAAGTACGCCGCGATTTCGAGGAGCGCTTTCGTGTCGAGTCCCGTATCGTATTCGGAACCTTTGAGCATTTCGACGACGGTTTCCGTCGGGCTGTGGGACGTTCCCATCGCCATGGAAGAAATGGCCGTATCGAGGACATCGGCTCCCGCTTCCGACGCTTTCAAAAGCGTCGCGACGCTCAAGCCCGTCGTCGAGTGCGAGTGAATTTCGATCGGCATATCGACTTTCGCTTTGATCGCTTTAACGAGGTCGTAGGCTTCAAAGGGTTTTAACAAACCGGACATATCTTTGATACAGATCGAATCCGCGCCGAATTCGGCATAGCGCTTGGCCAAATCGGCGTACACTTCTTTTGTGTGATAGGGCGTCGTCGCATAGGAGATCGCCATCTGCACGTGTTTGCCGGTTTTTTTTGCGGCTTTCGCCGAACGTTCGAGGTTACGCGGATCGTTGCACGCATCGAAAATGCGGAAAATGCCGATACCGTTTTTTGCGGCGGCTTCGACGAACTTATCGACGACGTCGTCGGCATAGTGACGGTATCCCAAAAGGTTTTGACCGCGCAACAGCATCATAATCTTCGTATGGGGCATCGCCGCGTGAAGTTTGCGCAGGCGTTCCCACGGATCTTCATTTAAAAAGCGGATACACGAATCGTAGGTCGCGCCTCCCCATGCTTCGGCGGAATAATAGCCGATTTTATCGATCATCGGACATGCGGGAAGCATATCCGCAGTTGTCATACGAGTTGCGAGCAGCGATTGATGCGCATCGCGTAAAACGAGTTCCGTAATGTGGACTTTCTTTGCCATAGTGTTTTCCTTGATGATTTATTTGTGAACGGCGGCGGCGATCGCGGCGATAATCGCGTCGTCATGCTTTGCCGGTGCGGGTACGGGAGCTTGCGCAGTTTCTTTTTTTTCTTCTTTATCGAGTTTGAGCGCACGGAGCACAACGTGAAGCAGGTACATGCACAAAATCATGATAATAAGAAAAGAGAATACAACGCCCATTCCGAGCAGCGTGAGTATGCCGCTCTGCTGAAGCATTTCAGCTATTGTCATATTTCCTCCAACGCGGTATTGCGCTCGCAATACCTATTGATTTAAAAAAACGATTATTTCGATTGTAGAATAATGCGGCCTTTTTTTCAAGCAGGCTATCGCTTTTCCGGATGATTGAAAATCGTTTCGTTTCGATCGTTTTTACATATTGCGTTTTCGAAAAGTCGTGCTATACTGAATTTATGCTATATTGCAGTTTAACTTTATTTATCGCGGCAAGTATCGTACATCTTGCATTTTGCGCACTCAAACGGAATAAAGCCGCCGATGCGACAAAGGTGTTTTTAATGCCGCTGCTTGCGCTCACCTCGGCACTCGCTCTCGCCCCTCGCCTGCCCGAATCGCGAACGGCGTTCGCGTGTACGCTTTGCGCTCTCGGTTTCGGCTGCATCGGCGACATATTGCTTCTTTCCGTAAGCGAAAAACGTTTTATGGCCGGCGCACTTTCGTTTTTCGCAGGTCATATATTTTGGATCGTACAATATGTCGTTTCTCCGAACGGAACATCGGCATACGCTTCCGGCGGGCGGATGTTTTTTCCCCTCGCGCTTATATGTTTTATATGCTACGGTATCGTACTCGCTTCGACATACGTGCTGCTCGGAAAACCGAAAGGTGTCATGGGAGGGGGCGTCATAGCCTACGGCGGCATATTGTGCGCTCTGAACTTTACCGCGATCAACGCCGTCGTCAAGGGCATAAACGGAAAAGCAGCGCTTTTTTATTTGGCGGGATCGATTTTATTTTTCATATCGGACGGCATTCTATCGTATACCGTATTCAAAAAAGATATTCCTCACTCGCGCTTTATCATTATGATTACGTATATCGCGGCGCAGGCGCTGCTTGCCGCAGGCTGCGTGCTGCCGTATATTTGAAAAGCTTTCGAAAATCGAAACTTGAACGATGGTCAGAACGGCGCGCGCTTTCAGTCGCACGTTTGCCTGCAAACCGAGTTCTTTCGAAACACAAAAATGATGAAAATTTTTATAATGAAAATTTTTGTTGACAGATACCGGAAACGGTGTATACTTAATCTGTTGCACCAATCGGCAAAACAAAGTATGCGGTGTTGAACATTACGTAAACGTTTACGTAATATCACTGTAAAACGGGTTAAATGCAATTATTCTCTTGCACCTATTTGTAAAAAAACGGCTTGGACGGAACAAAAATGGCGAAAGAAAAAAACTCCATCGTTGAAATCGCAAAGCGGACGAATGTTTCGATCGCTACCGTATCCCGCGTCATCAATCGCGCCGAAGGATACAGCGAAAAGACAAAACAAAAAGTTTTAAAAGCCATACGGGAATCCGGTTATTCCCCTAACCTCAACGCCGTTTCGCTTCGCACGCACAAAAGTATGTGCATCGGCGTCATCGTGCCGGACATAACGAACGAATATTTTGCACGCCTCATCCGCGAATTGGATGATTTTTTCGTTACGCAAAAATATACGCTGCTCATCTGCGATACGAACGAAGACGAAAAAAAAGAACAAACGCAATTGCGAAATTTGATTTCGAGGAACGTCGACGCGATCATCTATATTTCGGGGCAAGACCGTATTCCGAAAATAAATGCATCCTCGTGTCCGTTCATCGTATACATAGACCGCTGTCCGAAAAATGCGGCAGTCTTAGTGCAATCGGATAACGTAAGCGGCGGCTACCTTGCGACGAAAGAGCTTTTGGATAAAGGCTGCAAAAAAATTCTTTTTGCACGCGACAGGAGAGACGTTTCGACCGTCGTTGAACGGAGGGAGGGCTATTTGAAAGCGCTCGGCGAATACGGCGTTCCGTACGCAAAAAAAATGGAACTGTATACGTCTCCCGAATACGAGGCGGCGCGCAGGTCGCTGAAAAGGCGGCTTACGGCAAAAGCGCTCGACTTCGACGGTATCTTTTGTTCGACCGATATGATAGCGCTCGGCTGCGTCAACGCATTGCAGGAAACCGGCTATCGTGTTCCCGCGGACGTAAAGATCGTCGGCTTCGATAACGTTTCCCTCAGCAAATTCTGCAACCCTCCGATAACGACGATAACGCAGGATTCGCACGCGATCGCATACACAGCCGGCGCGCTTATCATAGATAAGCTGCACCGTAAATTTATTAAAAATACGCATATATTGATTCCCGTCACGCTGGAAAGACGGAAGACGACATAGCGCATTTTGCCGCCGCACACTAGGAGGACGTATGAGAAATTATACAGGACGGACAACATGGAAACGCTAGTTCAAATCGAGCACGTTACAAAAATTTTTCCGGGTGTCAAAGCGCTGAGCGATATAACTTTTGACATCCGTGCCGGTGAAGTACACGTTCTGCTCGGAGAAAACGGCGCGGGTAAATCGACGCTCATGAAAATATTGAGCGGCGTATTTCAGCCGACGAGCGGCAAAATCGATATCGATGGAAAATCCTATGAAAAGCTGACGCCGAAAGAGTCGCAGGATTTGGGAATCAGCATCATCTATCAGGAACTGAGTCTTATAGGCGAGCTTTCCATTATGGAAAATATGTTCGTCGGAAAACTTCCTACGATAAAAAAATTCGGCGTACCGGTCGTCGATTACGAACTCATGCTCAAAAAAGCTTCAAAAGCGCTTTCGACGGTCGGGTTAAACCGAAGCCCGAAAGAATATGTTGAAAATTTAAGCATTTCGGAAAAACAGCAGTGCGAAATCGCAAAAGCGATCGTCGCCGATTCCCGCGTCATCATCATGGACGAGCCGACGACATCGCTGACATTATCCGAAACGGCAAAACTTTTCGATATCGTCCGCAATTTGAAAAAACAAGGCAAAGGCATCGTCTACATCTCTCACAAGATGGAAGAAATCAAACAGATCGGCGACCGTGTTACGGTTTTAAAAGACGGAAAATCGGTCGGTACGCGCAGCGTCGAAGACGTTACCGTCGACGATCTTATTAAAATGATGGTCGGCAGGGAAATATACGGCACATACTTGGATAAAAGCGGTGCGGATTTATCGAAAGAGCCGGTCGTCTTTGAAGCGCGTCACATTTCGCGGAAAGACAAAAAAGCGGACGACGTGTCGTTTCAAATTCACAAAAAAGAAATACTCGGTTTTTTCGGTCTCATCGGTTCGGGCAGAAGCGAATTGATGAATGCGATTTTCGGAGCGGATAAGCGCGAATCGGGGGAAATTCTTATCAACGGAAAAGCGGTTTCGATCCGAACTCCTTACGACTCGATAAAAAACGGGCTTGCAATGGTTACGGAAAACAGACGGGAAACGGGTTTTATGCACAACTTCGACATAAAACAAAATATTTCCATCGTGCCGTTTATAAAGACGTCGGAACTGCGCGGGCTCTGGGGCTTAATTGATTTGAAACGCGAACTCGACGATGCGGCCGTGCAAAAAGAAAAGCTTTCGATAAAATGCAGCAGCATACACGAAAACATCACCGAGCTTTCGGGCGGCAATCAGCAAAAAGTTATTTTGGGAAAATGGATGGCTGCCGATTCGAAAGCGCTCATATTCGACGAGCCGACAAAGGGTATCGACGTCGGAAGCAAAAGCGAAATCTATATCCTCATGCGCCGGCTTGCCGAAGAAGGCAAAGGCGTCATCATGGTTTCTTCGGATTTGACGGAGCTGCTTTCCGTGTGCGACCGGATCTGCGTGTTCCGCGCCGGGAAAATACGAAAAGAATTTACAAACAAAGATGCGACACAGGAAAATATCATGAAGGTCGCGACGGGCGAATAATACAAGGTGCATAAGGGAGCATACAATATGAAAGACAATACGAAAAACGAAAAGTCTTTGCAGCATTTTAAAATGCTGTGGCAGCGGTACGGCACGATCGGAATATTTTTGCTTTTGATTATAATCCTGACGATTATAAAACCGAGCGCAGTATTTACTCCGTCGAGTATCGTACAGATTTTGCGGCAAAGCGCGGTAAACATATTATTAAGTCTCGGAGAATTTTTTGCGATTTTGATTGCGGGCATCGATCTGTCGGTCGGCGCGGTTGCGGGATTGACAGGCATGATCGCGGCGAAGCTCATGGTCGCAGGGATCCCCGTAGGAGCGGCGATCTTCGTGTGCATCCTTGCAGGGACTGCAATCGGATGGATCAACGGTACGCTCGTCAATAAAACGGGGCTGCATCCGTTTATCATCACGCTCGGCACGCAATCGATCTTTTTCGGCATCATGCTCGTCGTATCGAATTCGAGAAACGTGTTCGGCTTTCCGGCTTCTTTCAGCACGCTGATGAATGCGAGCCTCCTCTTCGTACCGGTGCCGGTCGTCATTGCACTCGTCGTCGCGCTTTTTTGCTGGTTTTTTACGACAAAGACGAAAGCCGGCAGAAATATTTACGCGCTCGGCGGCGACATACAGAGCGCATGGTTTTCAGGCGTCAACGTCGATCTGCACCGTCTCATCGTGTTTATGATTTCCGGCACCTGCTCCGGCATCGCGGGCATCGTACTGCTCGGAAGACTCGGCGCCGCAGCTCCGACGGCCGGAACGGGATATGAAACCTACGCGATCGCCGCGGCGATTATCGGCGGAACGAGTTTTTTCGGCGGCAAGGGAAAAGTGCTCGGCGTCGTGATCGGCGGTTTGATCATCGGCGTGATCAATTACGGAATGACCGCGCTGACGATTCCGAGCAGCTATCAAAAAATCGTCATGGGTATGCTGATCATCATTGCGGTGACGATAGATCATTTTGTCGGCGCGAAAAACAACCGATAGGCTGCAAATACGGTTGGAGAATATCAACGCGGAACACACTGGAGGAAATATGAAAGTCTTATTCAATCCGTCGCTCATGTGTATGAATCTCATGGAATTGAAAGCGCAGCTTGAAATCATCAACGAAAAAGCGGATTTGGTTCATGTCGATATCATGGACGGACACTACGTAAAAAATATTACGCTCTCTCCGTTTTTTGTAGAATCGATCCGTGCGGCGTGCAAATTGCCGATCGACTGTCATCTTATGGTGACGAACCCCGAAGACTTCGTCGCCGCTCTTGCAAAAGCCGGAGCCGACTACATCGTGCCGCATGCGGAAACGATTAACGCTCAGGCGTTTCGAATCCTCGACATGATTCATTCGCATAAGTGCAAGGCGGGTGTTGCGATCAATCCCGCGACTCCCGTTTCCGTACTGCTGCCCTACATTCACCGGCTCGATAAAATCACGGTGATGAGCGTCGATCCGGGATTTGCCGGACAGCCGTTTATTCCCGAAGTGCTTCCCAAAATAACGGAACTTAAAAATTTAAAAGCCGAAAAGGGATATTCATATCTCATAGAAGTGGACGGTTCGTGCAATTCGAAAACTTTTAAACGGCTGTACGACGCGGGCGCGGAAGTGTACATCGTCGGCTCATCGGGGCTTTTCAACAACGATCCCGATTTGGCAAAAGCGTGGGATATCATGACGGATGCTTTTTATAAAGAGACGGGGTGCAAAGCGTAAATGGATACGGTCATCGGCATCGATATAGGCGGAACGAATGTACGGATCGGGTACGTCGATGAAGCGGGAACGATTTTCGGATTCGAAAAAAAATTCATCGGTGCGGTCGTAAAAGAAGATATCGTTTCCGACTTGGAACAAAAAATCGCCGCATATATACGGCAGCACGATTTGCAAAAAAGCTGCCGCGCCGTCGCGATCGGCGTACCGTCTTCGGTCAGCAAAAACAAAAGCTTTATCTATTCGACGCCGAACTTGCCGGGCTTAAACAATATCGATTTGGGCGGGATTTTGCACGAGCGTTTACGGCTTCCCGTATTTATCGACAGGGACGTAAATTACCTCTTGAACAACGACATCCGGGAATACAAGCTCGATGAAGCAAAAGAAAAAAATATTATCGGTATCTATGTCGGAACCGGCATCGGAAACGCGCTGTATATCAACGGCGGATTTTACACGGGAAAAAACGGCGTCGCGGGAGAATTGGGACATATTCCGATGCTCGGCTCACAGGCCGTCTGCGGCTGCGGAAATATCGGCTGTTCGGAAACGGTCGCATCGGGACGATACCTTGAAAAAATGTGCAAAGAGAATTTTTCCGAAATCGATATAAAAGAAATTTTTGTTAAGCGGAATGCTCACCCGCTCGTACAGGATTTTCTAAAAACGCTTGCCTATGTCATCGCAACGGAAATCAATATCATCGATCCCGATTACGTGATCCTTTCAGGCGGTGTGCTTGCGATGCAGGGGTTTCCGACGGAAACGCTCATGACCTTTATGCGCCGGCACATACGTGCTCCGTATCCGCGTGACAATATCGAATTTATTTACCCTGAGCATACGCAGGAAAGCGGAGTCAGAGGAGGCGCGCTTTTCGCGTTTGAAAAATTAAAGAGTAATGTAAAGTTCGTGTGAACTTTAAAAATATAAAATGTGATATACGGCAATGTCGGGAATATCGCCGCTGCCGTGTATCTCGAAATGCAGTTAGGAGGTATGATAAAAAGGAAAACGAACAAGTGGTAATGTGATAAGCTGAACAAAGAAAGAGTTCAGCGGGAACCAGGCAAGAGTTCGACATATTTAGTGGAGGCTATGACCTTCGGTTAGGAGAATGAAGAGCTATTGCCGCACCATACGATAGTCGTAAGAGACTGAATGGGAGAATGGGACACATTACCGAATAGACTTTCCGCTGAGTGAGAACGGAGGTCAAGATGACAGTTTACATTGGCGTTGATTTGCACAAAACACAGTTTACCGTGCATGAGCGGACAGAGGAAACGGTTGAAAGCTTTGAGCAGATCAAACAGTATCCGACGACAGAAGTTGGGTATGCGGCATTTCTTGCGAGAATAACGGAGTACAAGATAGGCGGTTTCACTGTGAAAATCGGAGTTGAATCAACCGGCAACACAAGATTCTTCAAGGCTCAGGTAGAAAAAGTGGGAGCGCACGTGACGGTAATCAATACGTTGAAATTCAAGGTAATCAACGAATCGACGAAGAAAACCGACAAGCATGATGCTTCGACGATTTCAGAGTTTCTATCAAAGGATATGCTTCCGGAAAGCTATCTGTGCAGTAAGGGAACGGAAAACTTGAGACGGCTTTTGAAATCAAGGGAGCGGCTGGTTCATTCGATTGTCGGACAAAAGAATGAAATTCATGCGCTTCTGGTGAGTATGGGGCTACAGGATGAAAGTCGAAGCCTCCAAAGTAAAAAAGGGCGCCAGGAAGTTCTGGACACCCTGTCGTCGCGTAGCGACCTCGTGCTCGAAGCACAATCAGTAAAACTGATGATTGAAATTATAGAGCAGATGAGCCAATCGGTCAAGCTGATTGAAAAGCAGTTAAGCGAATTAACGAAAGACGATGAAATGGTTAGTCGTCTTATGACGATTCGAGGCTGCGGAAAAATCACGGCATGGATAATCCGCTCGTACACAGAAGATATAGGTAGGTTTGCCAGTGCGAAGAAATATGCGGCCTTTTGCGGGCTTGTGCCATGGGTACAGGATTCAAATGAAACGGTGAGACATGGCAGAATAACCAAGCGCGGTCCTCAGGAATTGAGAACGGCGTACGTACAGTTGGTGTTGGGAATTCGTCGTTGCAAGGATACTTCGGGATGGAGGATCATGCAGCGACTGGATTATATGAAAAAGAACAAAGGCAGCGGCAAATCGATTGTTGCAGCTGCAAGGAAGATGGCAGAAATCGTGTGGGCGTTGCTCACGGGAAAA
Source organism: Treponema socranskii subsp. buccale (assembly GCF_024181585.1). Taxonomy (NCBI): domain Bacteria; kingdom Pseudomonadati; phylum Spirochaetota; class Spirochaetia; order Treponematales; family Treponemataceae; genus Treponema; species Treponema socranskii. The sequence goes on from NZ_CP054258.1 coordinate 1,573,545, forward strand.
CAGGACTTTGATTCAACAAAGATGATGGGCAGATATAAACCTATGAGTCTTGCTGAACAAGCCCTCGTTGCCATGAATTAAACAGCTTAGAAAGTCACCTTGTTCATTGACTTTTTATGGGAGGTTATATGAAAAAATTAACGGCTTTTTTGGCGGCGGCTCTGATCGCCGTGTCGTTTGCGGCCGCAACCGGCTCGAACGAAAATCAGGAACGCGCCGATTACGCGGTCATCCTTAAAACGCAAGCGAGCGACTTTTGGGTAAAGATGTGGAAGGGCGTGGAAGCGGAATCCGCAAAGCTCGGCATAAAAGTCGATCTGTATTCGGCGCAGTCGGAAGACGATCTGGAAGGTCAGCTTTCGATCCTCGAACAGTGCATCAACCGCGGATACAAAGGTATCGGTATTGCGCCTCTTTCCGGCGTAAACGTATTGTCGGGCATCGGCAAAGCGACGGCAAAGGGTATCACGATCGTAAATATCGACGAAATGTTCAATGAAAAAGAACTCGCCAACAACAAAGGCGCCTGTGTCGCATACGTTGCAACGGACAATGTCGCGGTCGGAAAAAAGGGCGCGGAATATATCGTCAAAAACGTTCCTGCCGGCGCGAAAGTGCTGATCATCGAAGGCAAATCGGGAAATCAATCGAGCGAAGACAGAAAGAACGGTGCACGTGCGGCGTTTACCGCAGGCAAATTGAATATCGTCGGAAGCCAGGCGGCCGATTGGGATCGCCAGACGGCGCTCGATGTCGCAACGACGTACATTCAACAAAACCCCGACCTCGCCGGCATCTACGCGTGCAACGACGGTATGGCGCTCGGCGTCATACAGGCTGTCATAAACGCAAATAAGCTCGGCAAAATCATGGTCGTCGGAACGGACGGCGACAGCGAAGCCGTGCGTTCGGTTGCAAACGGGCAGTTGAGCGCGACCGTCGCACAAGACTCGGCTCAAATCGGTGCGACGAGTTTTAACCTGCTCGTAAAAGCGGTACAAAACGGTACGAAAGGCGTCGTCGGCAAAATCCCTGCGAAAACGCCCGTCGAATCGGTTTTGATTACGAAAGATAATGTCAAATCGTTTTTGAAGTAAATTTATTGTACGAGCGGAACCGTTCCGCTATAATCGACTTACCCCGGCGCAAGTATCGGGGTAAGTTGTTATCAATACATGCCCAAAAGGAGGCAATATGAAAATCGGTTTCGGATGCGATCATACGGCGGTCGAATTGAAAACTATTTTAATGGAGCATTTGCAAAAACGAGGATTCGAATGTATCGACTACGGTACAACGGATCCGAATGTCAGAGTAAATTATCCCGACTTCGGTTTGAAAGTTGCCGAAGCGATAAAATCGAATGAAATCGAAAAAGGCGTGCTCGTCTGCGGAACGGGTGTCGGCATTTCGCTCGCCGCAAACAAAGTGCCGGGCATCAGAGCCGCGGTGTGCAGCGAACCGTACACGGCAAAGCTCACCGTCGAGCACAACGACGCGAATATCATCGCGATGGGCGCGCGCGTCGTCGGGTCGGAATTGGCAAAGATGATCGTCGACTCTTTTTTCGATGCGAAGTTCGAAGGCGGCCGGCACGCCGAGCGCGTGCGGATGATTTCGGACATAGAAAAAAAATACTGCAAATAACGCCGGCGCGCGATTTATCGAAATGGAATACCGTCTTGCCGTCGAAATACGAGTTCATCGCAAACGCGGGAACATATAAAATCGTGCCGAGCAAATTTACGGATGACGCGGTGCTTGCAGGCGCTCTTTTAAGCGTAAAATATCTGCACTATATTTGAATATCGTCTTTTCGCTTTCAAGTGAAAAGCTGCGGCAATCGATGCCCGATTCTTCGATTTCAGCTTAACAGCCTTTGACCGCGGCGCTTTCGTCCCAATCTTCGACGATTTTAACGCCGCTCGACGTACCGAGCCTGTTCGCACCGGCCGAGAGCATCGCCAAAGCGGTTTCGGCGGAGCGTATACCTCCCGACGCTTTTACGCCGAAAGCTGTGCCGACCGTTTTCCGCATGAGTTCGACGTGATGAACCGTCGCGCCGTTAGGAAGCGGCTTTCCGTCATCTCCTTTCGGATTCGCAAAGCCCGTCGACGTTTTTACAAAATCGGCTCCGGCTTTTACCGCGCAGGTACAGCACGAAGCGATCTCTTTATCGGAAAGAAAGCAGGTTTCGAGGATCACTTTTACGACGACGCTCTTACCCGCTTTTTTTGCGGCTTTCCGCGCCGAATCCGTAACGGCTTTGATGTCCGCTTCCACGTCTTCGAAACGGCCGTCCTTTGCCGCACCGATATCGATCACCATATCGACTTCATCCGCTCCGTCCGCGATCGCCTGTTCGGCTTCAAACGCTTTGACGGCGCTTACATTCGCACCGAGCGGAAAGCCGATGACGGTGCACACTCGGACGGTCGAACCTGCGAGTTCGGAAGCCGCCTGCCGTACATGGACGGGATTGACGCATACCGATGCAAAGCGATATTTTTTTGCATCCGCGCAGAGCCGCCGTATTTTTTCCGTCCCCGCTTCCGGCGCCAAAAGCGTGTGATCGATCATAGACGCAACAGTTTCTTTTTTCATAATCATCCCTGCCAAATAATCAATGTATAACGAATACAGTATAGCGGTCTTGCGCGGTTTTCGGCAATAGTGTATTATTTTATACGTGGTACGTGCTCTCATAGGGCACACAAATAAATCAAGCTATAACAGGAGAACAATTATGGCGTACAGAATCAACAAAGCGCAGTGCGTAAACTGCGGAACCTGCGAACCCGACTGTCCGGTCGGCGCGATATCGGAAGCCGATAACGCCCGCATCATCGATGAAGAAAAATGCATCAGCTGCGGAACCTGCGCAGGCGAATGTCCGACTTCGGCAATTGCGGAAGTGTAATTTTTTTAACAATAAAGTGACATGCCGGACGCCGCAACATAGGGCTGCCGGCTGTCCTTTTTATGCAGGCGGTTATGGCAAAACGTTTTCTTTATTATGTAATCACTGCGTTTTCTTCGGCGGCGAAAGCGGCCGCGCTCGTCGCGCTGTGCGCCCTTGTCGGCGGGTCATTGACGTTTCCGCTGTGGCGCTTTGCAACTTCGCTCCCTTCCGTCTATACGGCGGTCGTCCTCGTCTTTTTAGGCGGATATATTCTTTATAAAATTGTCGCGGCGGTAAAAAAATCGACACGGAAAACAGTGCTCTGCGCCGCCCTCGATATCGTCATCATCGCATCGGGGCTTACGGCTTCGACAGCGCTCGTATTTGCCGGCGCGCGCTTTATCGCGATCCCCGTCATCATCCTCATCCCCGTGCTCTGCATTATCTCTTCCCGTCTTTTGCGAAACGGGTAATATGCAAACGATACGCCGCATCTTTATCGCGGCAGCCGGCATCATACTCTTGCCTATTCCGCCGCAAAACGCACTCGCATTTCAAAGCGCCGCGCGGCAAACAAATATATGTACGGCTTCGGCGCAAAACGGCATCATGCTGCAAACGGAAAAGCTTCCGCGTATTCCGCGTCTTTCATCGCGCGACGACGTCTTTAAACAGTACGGCACCGACGTCGAAGAAAACTACAAGCGTTCCGCTGCGGGAAAGGCAAAGCACGTGCAGTTTTACGCGTACACGCCGACAACGGACGATACGCTTTTTACCGTCGCTGCCGCCTGTTCGATTCCCTACGAAACGATAGCGACGGTAAACAGCATCGCGAATATCGGCGATATGGCTGCCGGCAAAACGATCATCCTTCCGACCGATGCGGGTTTATTCGTCCCGGAAACGCCGGAATCGTCCATCGAAATATTAATAGAAAAAAAATATTTTCCGGTTATGGAAAATTTGTCAAAAGAGTGGTATAGTATAAACGGCAGGCGTTTTTATTTTCTACACGGAGAGCGTTTCGGCTCGACCGAGCGCGCCTATTTTCTCGATGCGGATTTTAAAATGCCGCTCGACGCTTCGTGGCTGTCATCCGCATACGGCATGAGGATGAGTCCTCTTTCCGGCGAAATGCGCTTTCACCGCGGCATCGATTTGGCGGCTCCCGAAGGCGCACGGGTGTATTCGTGCAAAAGCGGAAGCGTCGTACGCTGTACGAAGGGCGATCCGATATACGGAAATTACGTCGTACTCAAACACGACAAGGGCATGACGAGCATCTACGCGCACCTTTCGGACGTATTTGTGCGTAAAGGCGATATCGTCATAGGCAGAACTCCGATCGGGCTTGTGGGAAAAACGGGAGCGGCCACGGGACCGCACCTCCATTTTGAAATACGCATAAACGGCGTTTCGACCGACCCCCGCGGTCTTTTGCCGGATTACGGCGGCAGGCAGGGACGATGAAGATACACGGCATCTGCACTAAAATTATTATTTTGTCTCTTTTATGCGCCGCATCTCCGCTTTTTTCGGAAACATTCCGCGTGCGAAAACTTTTTCCTATAAAGCTCACCGGTACGATACAAAACGAACAGACTTTCGTCACCGGCATCAACGATTGTATCGCAATTTTTTTACCGGACGACAGGAGCTGGCTTGAAGGTATCGAAATAAAAATTGCGATACCGGAAGCGGTCGCCGCATGGCAGGATTCGGTCGCCCTCTCTCTCTACGACAATATAACGCCCCTCCCCTCGTCTTCTCAAATCGATTACGGCGGAACGCGTTCTTTCGTCAAACCGCTTCCCGCCCGGCTTTCGTGGATCATCCGGATTCCGCTTTCGGCATCGGTATCATTTAAAGAAAGCGCATATGAAACAAAGATCGGCGTCGTTCCCGATACAAAGCGGGGCTTCGTATTCGTGCGCCTGCAGCCGGCGATGAAAGGGGTTCCCGACGAAACTATCAACGCGGAATTAAAGATTACCGTAAAACCGATTTTAATAAATAAAGGAAAGCTGTGCGTTTCCGTCACCGCTCCGAACGGAGATACCGATCCGTATACGCTTTTTATCGACGGCGCCAAGACGGCTGCCGATGCGAACGGATACACGCTTACGCCGGGTACGCACGATGTAAATATCGTATCCGATTTTTACCGCGACGAAATGCGTACGGTGCGTATCGACCGGGCGAAAACGACGGAACTTAGGGTTGCGCTCAAAAGCCTCGCTCCGACGCTGCTCGTCACGTCTCCGGCAAATGCTTCCGTCTATGTCGACGGCAGGCATTGGACGGCGATCGGCAAAGAGATTGAGATTTCCGAAGGCGAGCACACGGTGCGCTTCGTCATGGGCGATTACGAAATCATGCGCACGGTCAACGCACAAAAAGGAAAATCTTATACGGTATCGATTGCCGTCGATTTGAAGATAAACGAAGAGTAAGCGCGTATCGCTGCCGTTTAAGCAAAAAATGCGGTATTTTTTTAAATCCGCTGTTCTTTTTCGGCGTTTAAGTCGATATTATATATATCGGGGACATTTCCCCTCCCACCCATGTCCCCGATTGCCTGATGGGCATTGGAGCCGATATGCATTTTGCGTACCGGCTCCTTTTTTTATTCAGATCGATGCATGAATACGGTTCCTTAAAATCGGGTGATTTACAAAATACGCTATTCGAGCTACTATATCATAGTGACGCGTATGATACGAAATACAATTACCGGTTCGATTAAAAAATCGACGATTATAGAAATTGCAGTGCTCGCATTTTTCGCGCTTGCATTCGGGGGCGCGCTCGGTTGGGCATTGTCGGAAACGATCAACATCAAAAATACCGAATACATCACCGAATTCGAAACGGCGCTGCCGACAAGACTGCTCGATATAAACGGTGAACTCATCACGGAGCTCGCATCCGACGAAAAGCGTGAAATCATCAGCTTCGAGCGTCTGCCGCGCCTCGTGATAAATACGCTGTTGACAAGAGAAGATCGCGTATTTTACAAACACCGCGGCTATTCCGCGAAAGCGATCGTGCGTGCGGTGATCGGACAGGCGCTGCATCTGGGTCTCGGCGGCGGTTCGACGTTGACGCAGCAGATCGCGGGAACGCTCTACTGCGACCGCGCCGACAGAAGCATAAAGCGAAAGATCAAAGAGCTGTGGTGGGCGATACAGATGGAGAGGAGGCTTTCGAAAAACGAAATCCTCGAAACCTATCTCAACCGCATCTACTTCGGCGGCGGCACCTACGGCGTTAACGCCGCATCGAAGTATTATTTCGGGCACGATGCGACAAAGATCACACCGGCGGAAGCTGCGATCCTCGTCATCCAGCTGTCGAATCCCGCCTATTACAATCCCTTCGATCATCCGAACAGGGCGATGGATCGTCAGCGCGATGTCCTCGCTTCCATGGTAAATCGGGGATACATCACAAAGGCGGACGCCGACGAATCCTTCGACGAGTACTGGGCGAATTTCGATTACACGAGGACGAGCGCATCGGCATACTTTACGCGCGACGATAAAGCGCCGTGGTTCAGCGAATACGTGCGGCGCGAGCTCGCCAATATGGTCTACGGCTCGGAGGACATTTACACGAGCGGCTTTACCGTCAATACGACGCTCGACCTGTCGCACCAAGAGGCGGCACAAGCGGTCATGGACAAATACATTTCGCAGGCGAATCGAATATGGAGACGGGATCAGGGAAACCGCGGCACAACGACGTTCAGACCCTACGTTCCGCTTTCCGAACTCATCGCACTCACTTTCGGTCTGCCGGGCATAAAGCTTTCGGCCGAGCGCGCACAAAAAACGGCAAACGATGCGTTCGTCGATCAGATCAATCCCGTGCTCGACGCCTGCTCTCTTATGTTCGGCCTTGAAGATTTGAAAATGCAGGTCGTCAACAACGCGACGAAGATTTCTCAAGCGGAAAGCGAACGGACGACGATCGAAGGAACGATGATCGCGATTGAAAACGATACGGGCTATATCACGGCTCTCGTCGGCGGCAGTCAATACGGACAAGGTAATCAATTTATCCGCGCCGTACAGTCGCGCTTTCAGCCGGGTTCCACATTCAAACCGCTCTATTATTCGGCGGCAATCGATTCGAGAAAATTTACGCCCGCTACGATCATCTCCGATACGCCGACCGTCTTTTATAAGTCCGACGGCACGCCGTACATTCCGCAGAATTTCAAAGGCAGGTACAGGGGCAATGTCCAACTGTGGTACGCGCTTGCCGTGTCGCTGAACGTACCGGCGATAAAAATACTCGATACCATCGGATTCGATGCCGCAATCGACCGGTCGGCAAAACTGCTCGGCATCCCGCAAAGCGAATACCGCGAACGCAGCTTTGTTCCCGTTTACCCCTTCGGACTCGGCGTCTGTGACGTGCGGCCGATCGAAATGGCGAGGGCATTTGCCATATTTGCAAACGGCGGAAAAGAAGTCGTACCGATAGCGATCCGCACGGTCGAAGACAGAAACGGAAACGTTATCTTTAATCCCGAACGCGATATCCTTTTGGCGCAGCAACAAAAGGGCAGCGCTGCGCAGATCATTTCGCCGCAAACGGCATACGTTATGACGCAGCTTTTGACGAATACCGTAAGGAGCGGAACGCTCGCGGGGCAAGGAGCAAAGCTTTCTTATAAAACCAAAAGCGGAAAATCGTATGCGATCCCGCTTGCAGGCAAAACGGGAACGACGCAAAACTGGGCGGATGCGTGGACGGTCGCATTCAGTCCGTATTACACGTCGGCGTTTTGGTTCGGCTTCGACAAGCGCGGCAATTCGCTCGGACTCAGCGTGACCGGCGCATCGCTTGCAGGCCCCGCGATGGGCGACTTTATGGGCGCGGTTCACAAAGATCTTCCGTCAAAAGATTTCGCCGCTCCCGCATCCGGCGTTATCCGCGCAACTGTCTGCACCGAAAGCGGACTGCTGCCGACGCCCGAATGCGGAAATCACATAACGACGCAGTGGTTCCTTTCGGGAACCGAGCCGACAGAGTTCTGTACGATCCATTCCGATAAAAACGCAACCGCCGTATTTATCGACCGGCTGCAAAAGGAAATGTACAAATCCGGATTCGGCTATGAGGATGCCTACGACACGTCTCCTCTTGCGATTCCGTCCGACATTTTAGACGGCGGAAGCGGAAAGCAAACGGGAAACGATACCGGCGATACCGGCGCGGATTACAATTATTTTATGGAATGACGGCAGTATTTAAACTCCGAAAATAAAATCGATCAATCGCAATCGTTTATCGATGTATTCTGTGACGCTTGGCGATCGCCGCTCTCACGGTTCTCGCAATCGACGAAGCGATCGCGATACCGAGCGCGATTGCAACGGCTTCTCCGAGCGCGCCGTACCCGTATGAAAGGGATGCGGAAAAATCCCCCTGCACCGCACTCCGCATCATTAAAAACACGCCGCCCCCGGGAACAAGGGGAATGATACCCGGCACGAGGTAGACGGTCGCAGGCCGCTTTACGATCACCGCAAACACTTCCGCTCCCGAGGCAACCGCGCACGAAGCGCAAAAGCAGCCGAACGCTTCGTGTCCGCCGTAGAGCTTACACACACAAAACAAAAACCAGCCGATTCCCGCAAGAAGCGAAGCGATGAGCGCGTCGCGTTTTTCGGCATTGAAGTAGAATGCGCAACAGGCGGCCGCTCCGAACGCCCACACGCTTTCAAGCGCTATCTTCGCCGTCATTGCAATCCCCCTTGTACCGCATGTATCACAAACAAACCCGCCGTACTGCCGACGGAAAGCGCGAGCGCCGTCAAAAGCGCATCGACGAGGCGCGAAGTCCCTGCGACAAAATCGCCTGCAATGCTGTCGCGTATCGAATTGACGAGGGCGAGGCCGGGAACGACTTGCATGAGCACACCGATGATGACGACGGACGGATGCAGGGGAAGCGGCGTGAGGCCGAGTATATCGGTCATAATCGAAGCGGCCGAACCCGCACACAATGAGACGAAAAAATTGTTGACCGCGCCTTTTCCGAGAAGACGCATCGCAGCACGGATGATGCCGCCGATAAGGAGAGCACAAAGAGCGTCGAGCACGGTTCCGCCGAAAAGCAGCGTAAAGAAAAAAGAGCTGAGTGCAGCCGAAGCGACGATAAAAGCGGCCGAATAGTCTTTCGCATCGCCGATATGCGCGATGCGCCGCTCTATGAATGCGGCGTCCGGAACGCGTCTGTGCCGTTCGAGAGAACGCGACAGACTGTTGATCATCGTCAATTTATTGAGATTGATATCGCGCTTGTATATGCGTTTGAAATACGAATAATGCTTCCGATTTTCGTCGAAAAACGAAACCATGACGACCGTCGTCGTTATAAACGAAGACGGCTCGATCGCGCCGAGAGCTGCGGCCGTATGTACGACCGTCTTTTCCGCGCGGTAGGTTTCCCCGCCGTTTTCAAGCACGACCGCTCCCGCGGAGACGGCGATCTGCTGTATGTCATCGACATCGATACGATTCATAGCGCCGATTATAGCAGGGAGCCGGCCGTTTGTATATAAAAAAACGGGCGGCCGTTTACACAGTGAAGCCACTTCTCCGGCACAAACGTTTACGTTTTTGTCAGAATGATAAGGATTCGGTTATTTTTATCGTACAGCTGTGTTACGTGCTTTTTCAGCAAATATTTCTTTTAAGGATTTCGAATACGGCGGTCGTGCAATTCCGTATTCGGTAATAATCCCCGCTATCAGCTTATTGTCGGTAACGTCAAAAGCGGGATTAAATACTTTTATTCCTTCCGGCGCCATTCTTTTTTTGTACCACATTTCCGTCACTTCTTCCGCCGGTCTTTGTTCGATCTTAATGTCGCTTCCCGCAGTTATAGACATATCGATACTGGAAGTCGGAGCACAGATATAAAAAGGTATGTGATAATAATTTGCACAGATGGCGACTACCGAAGTTCCGATTTTATTCGCCGCATCTCCGTTTGCGGCAACCCTGTCACAGCCGGTAAAGACGGCGTTTACCCAACCGTTTTTCATCACCGATGCGGACATATTATCGCAAATAAGCGTTACATCGAGTCCCGACGAATACAGTTCGAATGCCGTAAGACGGGCACCCTGCAAGAGAGGCCGCGTTTCGTCCGCAAAAATGCGGAAGTCGTATCCTTTTTCTTTACCGAGATACATCGGGGCCGTAGCGGTTCCGAATTTCGAAGTCGCCAACTGACCCGCGTTGCAATGAGTCAGCAAACCGTCTCCGGGTTTTACAAGCGTTAACGCATATTCACCTATCTTACGGCAGGTTGCAATATCTTCTTCTTGAATGCGCTTCGCTTCCTGCAAAAGAGACTCCAATATGTTTTTCATCGGCTCGCTTTTATGCTCGACACAAACCGTATTCATGCGCTCTAAAGCCCACGAAAGATTTACCGCCGTCGGACGCGAAGAATTCAAATAATCTTTTATTCGTGAAAATTCTTTATAAAAATCGTCGTAGTTTGAAGCGCCGATATTTTTCACAAGAATATAGAGTCCGTATGCGGCGGCAACGCCTATAGCAGGGGCGCCGCGAACTTGCAGCAGGTATATCGCATCCCATATTTCCTTCGCTGTCTTTAAATGCAGAATTTCGATTTCGCAGGGCAGTTTCGTCTGATCGATTATAACCAATTCGTTTTTTTCTTCATCGAAACGAACCGTATCATAATCCATAATCGATTTTATATTACTCATTTTATTGAACCTCCCGATCGATCTTTTTTTATTCGTGCGGAGGGTTTAATACCCCGACGCTCTGCGTCGTAACAAAGGATATTAAAGCCGACCGCAACCACCTTATGAGAACAACATACCCCGATGCTCTGCGTCGGGGTTGTTGATTGCAGCTTTTATCGCCGTTACATAATCATTACCGCACTTGAATTGCATTCTGTTTTTTATACAATCTTTTGCCAAAACAATAATAATTCTCTCCGCACGCACGCGCTTGTTTTCTTCTGAAATCGAAGTGATATCTTTTACATTCGCCATCCCGACGGTACGCCGGATCAATTCAAGCCCCGTACATCCCGCCGTATCTTCCAGTATCGAATTAAGATAGTAGTCGAGGAAACCCGGCGTTTTCGCCATACTATCCGTAACTTTTTCGGCATAGGCTTTTTTGAATTTCGCGGTAAACATATCAACGATGTCTCGTATGCTCTCGATCGTCCAGTCGCAAAATTCGTCCTTTTCCGATTTATCGGCGATCGTCGCATCTCCGTTGCACCACGCAAAGAACATATTCGCCAGTACATTTCCGACGTCGTATCCGATCGGTCCGTAAAAGGCGAATTCGGGATCAAAGACAAATAAATGTTCTTGATTTATAAATATGGATCCGGTATGCAGATCGCCGTGAATCAACGCTTGCGCGTCGTTCATAAATCGAAATTTTAATTTTGCAGCTTCAAGACGCAAAGCCGTATCGTTATAGATTTCTTTTTGTATAAATGCTTCGTTCGGTTTAAAAAGATTGTTCCTGTGATTATAATCCACATACGGTTCGCTGTATACGAGATCTTCGGTGATTTCGCAGAGATCGGGATTGATAAATTTTTTTACCATCTCCTTTTTTTGCTTATGATTCATAACCAAATCGGTCGACGACAAAAGCGTATCGACAAGAAACGAAGATATCTGATCGGCAAATTTCGGATATACGGTATGCTGCATCAAAGCCGTGCGCATCATAGTATGATTGATCATATCTTCCATAACAAACGCACACATAACCCCGTCATACAGATATACTTTCGGCACCATGCCGGGTGCGGCTTCTCCCTGCAGTTTTAAAATATCGAATTCGATACGTCCTCTGTCCGTAGATATTTTTATGTCTTTTGAAATACGAAGCTCAAGTCCCGCCTGTTTAATTATTATGGACTTTCCGGTTACGGGGTTAATCAATCTGAAGACGTAATTCAAATTGCCGTCTCCGATTTCCTTGCATTCCAATTTTTCATCGGCGGAAAAATAATCCGGAATTTTTTCTCTGATATAGCCTTCGACATCCTCTGTTTTCAATAAAAAATACGTATCGTAGCGTGACATATATACCTCCCGAATTTAATTTTCTTTTTTATTGGCATACGCAGCGATCAAAGCCAAGGTAAGAACGGCACCTTTTACCGCCGGCAATGAATAATAAGGAACCGAACACATCATAAGCCCGTTTTCAAGCAGTGAAACGAGCCCCGCTCCTATCAAGGTACCTATGGCATTGGGTTTTTCGGCTCCTCCTACGGAGCGTCCGACAAAGACCGCGGCAAGCGACGGCATGAGATAATTATCGCTGCCCGTTATCTGCGCTGCCGAGTCGCGGGAACATACTACGATGGCACCTATCGCGATAAATACTGCAGTCGACATACCGGCGATAAATCTGTATTTATTGATATCTATGCCGGACAGTTTTGCTGCGGTTTTATTTCCTCCCATCGCATAAAGATAACGCCCGTGTTTTGTGTAATTCAAAAATATATATGCGACGAGCACGCAAGCAAGCATTATGATAATAATTGAAGGAGCCTGCCCTATGTTCATAAACGCTTCTGAAAGCGTTCTTCGTACAGGCGCATTCCCGTTAGGAAGGCTCATTCCGGCGGAAACGGCTCCTCCTCCCGTATACCACAATCCGAGTCCCTGATGGATAAACATCAAAGCGCACGTAGCGAGCATATCGGGGATTTTGCAAACTAAAATAAGGAACATAGTAAGCAAATAAAAAACCGCCGTAAAAAGGATGCAGATAATTACAGACATACCTAAGGAAATACCGTACCACAGATACATCGAAACAAAGATGTAACCGCTGAAGCTCGCTAAAGTACAGGCGCTCATATCGAACCCGTCGCAAGCCATCGTCATAGTCGCAGCTATGGCAAAGATGGTGGTAATGGCCATCGAACGCAAAATGTTAATAAGATTTGCAGAAGAAAAAAAAGCCCGTCCCAATCTTGCCGTAAACAATATGACACACAAAAACAAGGCGATTATGGCAGCCCAATCCAATAAAAAATTTACCAGCTTTTTATTATCGATCGTAACGCTTTTCATAGAATATCCCCTTTACTTTTGTCCGTATGTATCTTGTGAACCGACGGCGTAATACATAATTTCCTTATCCGAAGTTTCTGCCGTTTTTAATTCGGCGGCGATCTCTCCCCCGCACATAACGTATATTCTGTCCGTGATCGACAAAAGTTCGGAATTTTCACAGGTCGCATAGATAACGCAGTTGTTTTGCTCCGCGATGGTATTTATAAGTTTGAAGATTTCCTGTTTCGCGCCGACATCTATGCCTTTTGTCGGTTCATCGAAAATATAGACGCCGGCGTCGGATGAAAGCCATTTACCCACGACGACTTTTTGCTGATTTCCTCCGGACAAAAACAGCACTTTTTGATAGGCCGACGACGTTTTTATGGAAAGCAAATCTATAAATTTTTTTGCATTCAGAGTTATAAGTTTTTTAAGTATAAAAGAAAACCTGCAAAATGTTTCCAAATTTGCGGCCGATAAATTGAAATGCACGGATTCGTTTATCAACACCCCTTCTTTTCGTCGCTCTTCGGGTACAAGTGCGATATTGTACTTAACGGCGTCGGACGGGTTGCGTATCTTTAAATACTTGCCGTTATACATAATCGTTCCCGATTTCTTTTTCAACGCGCCGAATATCGTTTTGCACAATTCCGACTTTCCCGCACCGACAAGCCCCGCAATGCCGATAATTTCACCTTTGCGTATATATAACGACACATTTTTGATTTTATTTTCTTTTTCGGTAAGGTCGTTTACGATAAAAGCTTTATCGCCTACATTTCTTTTTGGTACACGATACTCTTCTTCAAACGGACGACCGAGCATTTCTTCAATAACGCTCTTTGTCGATGTTTGACTCGTTACCGGCCGGTCTGCAACTATTTCGCCGTTCCGCATCACCGTGTATTTTGTGCATATTTGCAGGATTTCGTTTATCCTATGACTGATAAAAACGACTGCAATATTTTCCTGCCGGACAAGATTGCGTACTGTCACAAATAAGTCTTCCGTTTCCGTCGTGCTCAAAGGAGCGGTAGGTTCGTCCAGCAGCAAAAACTTACACGAACTTTGAATTGCGCGCGCTATTAAAACCATCTGCTTTTGCGCCAAGCTGAGCGTTTGTACTTGTCTTCTTACGTCGAGATCTATTTTCAAACGATTCAGTATATCTTTCGCGGATTTATTAATCGCACTCCAATTGATAAACTGCCTATGATGCATATTCATGATCATGTCGTTTAACATGATATTTTCCGCGACGGATAAAGAATTTATCAAAGCAGTATCGACTTCCTGATACACTATCTGTATGCCGAATTTTTTAGCGGCGGCGGGAGAACGTATTTCTATTTTTTTATTGTTGAGAAAAATATCTCCCGTGTACGTAGGTTTTGCACCGGCAAGCACTTTCATAAGCGATGATTTTCCGGCACCGTTTGCGCCGACGAGCGCGTGTATTTCTCCCGTCAAAATTGAAAAATTCACGTGAGAGAGCGCCGTTACATCGGGAAATACTAAAGATATATCTTTCGCTTCCAAAACCGTATCGTTCATGAGAGATTCCTCTAGCGTGTCCGTGATCGGCGCTGCTCTTTGTACCGGAGTTATACTTTTCGTTTTACGAATCCGAAGGACAGCGCACGATTCTTTTTGCCAATTATCCGATAAATCGGCAGACGACCGATTCAATAGCCGATGGCTTTTACGAGCCAATCGCTGGTCGACAGATTTTTGACGGCACCGTATGACTTGGGCGCCACATCATATAGATTTTCCAACGTAGTATTCGGCTTCAAATCCGATTGCTTGATAACGGAACAGGGCATTTCCCACCATGCAGTTTGCTTTCCCGTTACCGGATCTACGATTTTGTCGTAATCGTTATTCATTTCAAGCGCCAACAATCGAATTCCCTGTTCTCCGTTTGCTTTGAAATCGGTACACGCGCATGCTTTCCAGACGGATTTTTTTGCCTGCATATATTGAATATCCGTATTGGAAATATCGACGGACACCATCGGTATGTTCATTCCCGATTCCATGATCGCTTTGTATACGCCCCGTCCGTATGCATCGTAAGTTACCCAAATCGCATCGATATCGCCCGCTTTATATTTTGCCAACGTCGAAGCGGTTACGCTGGTCATCGACGATTCGGCATTGTTCAAATCGGTCGGTCCGACGGTTTCTACCGTTTTAATCTTTCCGGTTTTTTCGAATGCGGCATAGCCGACTTCGCGTCTGTCAAAGGGACTTATATAATTGGGGCCGACCCAGACTTTTAATACTTTTATGGGTTCTTTTTTTGCGACCTTGTCAGGATACAGATCATCGCATATAAAATCGAGCAATGCCGTCGCAAATCCCGCATCGTCTTGGAAAAACTGCGTCACACCCGGTATCGTCTTTACGTTTCCGCTCGTATCTCGGAATTGCGTGTCAAATGTTACGATTTTCAATTTCGGATACTGTTTTAACACTTTCGTTAAAAACGTATACGAATAATTTTGTCCGCCGTGCGATACGAACAATCCGTCATAACCCTTTGCAGCGCATACATTTATATAATCCTGCCATGTCGAATCATTGCCGTTTGAAAAATACACGTCGCAGGTCATTCCGAGCGCTTTCGCCGTTTTGACACATTGATTGGCACAGAGCTGAAAAATATCGCTGGATGCAAGATTCAAAATATAGGCAACCTTTTTTCCGGCGACGGGAGATGCTTTTTCCCCGGCTGCAGCAGCATTTTCCCCTTGTCCCATGGCAAAAATCATCGCATGGAGCAAAACAAGCGACATACAAACCGTTATAAACTTTTTCATCACAAACCTCCTATTTGCTTGATGAATAATCGAATACCTTTATTCCTTATGTTGTTCATTCTGCAGCAAGCGGTACTCCCTTTTTCAGTATGATACAGCCGTATTTAACACATGAACTCGACATGACCACCGCGTAAGCATTTTTCGAACGTTCGTAAAATGCTTCGCGGGAAATTTTGGTAAGGTCGGGCGCTTCTGCACGAAGACTTTTGATTATCGCCATAAAGCTTTTTTCGATTTCAGGATCGGCGGTATCTCCTTCGACAGGGGCCATCATCACGACAGAATCTTTTACAAAAGTATCAAGCGTGATCAGGGGTAATATTCCTTCCAACAACTCCGGAATCGTTATGCCGTCGGCTCTTATACATCTTTTTCCCATCGTATGTCCGGGATAGTATGCATCCGCCAAAACCAATTCGTCTCCGTGCCCCATCTGTGCCAAAGTCTTCAACAGCTCCGGTCCGATGCAAGGTTTTATTCCCACTAACATGCGAAACTCCTTTCAGCGTAATTTAAAAACGTCCGTTATCTCTTTGCACTGAGATTCCGTCATTATGTGACTGTTATCGATAAAACGCCTCAATATTGTCATTTGAGCCAAGCGTTCCATCAAGTCTATACCGTCAAACGCGTGCAACAAATCTTTGGCGGCACATAATGCTCCGTGATTTTCCAAAAGGACGGCAGTGTTATGTACAACCGCTTCCGATACCGCATCCGCCAATTCTTTTGACCCCATGATAAAATACGGGACATTCACTATTTCACCTAAAATAAAATACGTTTCCGCAATGAGGCGGGAATCAAGTACGCACGGCTGTGCCGTAGCAAAAGCGCTCGCAAAAACGGGATGCGCATGGACGACGGCATGTAAATCAGGCCGTTTGAGTAAAATTTGCCGATGCATTTCGCTTTCAATGCTTAGTTTTAACTCGGGAGAGAGGTTCGTACCGTCGAATTTTACAACCGCGATAGATTCGGCGGTCAAACTGCCTTTATCGAGGGAAGACGGCGTTATGCAAAATTCGTCATCGCTGACACGCAGGCTTATATTTCCGCCGCTTGCGGTCGTCAATTGCCGGTCGTACAAACGTTTCATAAAGTTTGCTACTGCAACTCTTTCTTTATAAAATCTCTTCATATGCATTTCCACTTAATATACAATTTATTTTACTAAAAATATTGTATATATTTTACTTAACATTAACTAACTGTAACACGGGAATTCCCATCTGTCAACATTTTTTTTATGTTTTTCAACGTATTTTACTCATTTATCCGCTTACTGCATACGGAGAGTACGATAAATCGCATAGTATACACAATTTAACACGCAGTTTACATATAATTGACAACTTAATGATTTTAAATTATAATAAATGAATACGCTTATGACCGTCAAAGAATTGGCAAAGTTGGCAAACGTCTCCACTGCAACGATTTCCCTCGTCTTGAATGAAAAGGAAGGGGTAAGCGATAAAAAACGGCGTGAAATAGAAAAGCTCATAGCAAAAACCGGCTATAAGCTGCGTCATACCCCGACAAAAAAAAAGAATAAAAGTTTGTGTTTTTTGAAAGTTGTCAAATCGGGATATTTTGTCGAACAAAATGCTGGTTTCGTTTCGAAAATCATGGACAGCGTACAAACCGAATGCAGCAATTTCGGCTACAATTTAAATATCGTCGTCGCAGGAAACGATCTTTCAAAGGCGCTTGCGGAAATAAACGGAGGAAATTACGACGGCGTTTTCGTCATAGGAACCGAACTCGACCGAGACGATTTCAAGTACTTGGACATCCTCACGCTGCCCTACATCGTCATCGACAATTCAATGCCCGTGTACCAATGCAATTCCATCACTATGAATAACGAAGAAATGGTATACACCGTATTAAAACACCTTGCGCTATGCAACGACCCCGACTTCGGCTATCTGCACGGCCTGCCTGAAGCGGTTAATTTCATAGAAAGAAAAAATGCCGTCTTTACCTATGCAAAAGAATTCAATTTCGATTTTAACGGCGACAAAATGTTTTTGATAGACGCAAACGTCAGCGGCAGTTATGAATCGATGCTCAAAATAATCCGCAGCGGCAAACGGATCCCTCGTATTTTATTTGCGGATAACGATATCGTTGCGATCGGTGCAATGAAAGCGTTGCTGGAATCCGGCTATAAAATTCCGGACGATATAAAAATTGCGGGTTTCGATGACATATATCTATCTTCCATAGCTTCGGTTCCGCTGACAACGATGCACGTACAGCGTAAAATGATCGGAGAAATTGCTGCGCAAACGTTAATAAATCATATCAGTAACCGATTTAAAAGTTATTCGAAAATTAAAATCGGCGGCACGCTCAAAATCAGAAAAACGACTTCCCTGCTTTAATAAATTTCGGAAACACTTGATATTTTAATAATTTACATCGCTAAAATATCGTTTTCGAAAAATGCGATCGCATCTCTGAAATCGGCTTCGTTCGGCCTGCCCTTATTCAATCCGCCGATAAGCTTAAAAGGACCGTAGGTATCGAAACCTTTGCAGGAAAATATACCCAAGCAGATTTTGCCGCTTTTCTCCGTTTTAGCCCGAAGTGCATTTTCATACCCTGACCTGCCCGCTCCCGACGTATAGATAAAAAACAATTTTTTTACATCGCTTTTAATCGCCTGTTCGAGCACGGCCGAAACGGACGGAGAAAACTTTCCGTAATAAATTCCCGACGCAAATCCCAGTACGTCATAGCGGGAAAAAAATTCCGGAGTGCAATCTGCCGCTTTAACAAGAGCCGTATCCGCATATTTTTCTTTGATTTTCAAAAGCAGCTTTTCCGTATTTCCCTTGTGCGGAGAATCGTACACAATGCCAATTTCATTCATAATTCAAACCTCCCGTATATACGCGTATTCGTCAGGATATACGGCCGAGAGCGGACTTTCCAAAACGACCTCGCCGTCACGCAATCGCTTTTTTGCAAGCTTACGGTAGTCGAAAACGATCGCATCGCTTGCGCAGTTGTAAAAACACTCTCCGCACAAAATGCAATTTTTTTGATTTTTCACCGACACGATTCCGTCCGTAAAAACAAAATTGTTAACGGGGCACACCTCTATACATCTTTTACATGCGCGGCACTTTTCGTATACGATCGACACGGTTTTGAATTTCGCATGAATTTTTTCCTGTGAAAGCATTTTCAATATAAAACGCATGGGCATTTTAGTGTATGCAAAAGACGCGCTGTTATCCCGTATCGATTCCGGGTCGGCACACAGATCGACGACTTTGTTTACGGCGCCGTCTATTACACAACGCTCCGCATCGCCCGGCCGGTCTTCCAATATTTTTGTGCGAAAACTTCTGCTCAGCGTATGAAACGAAGCGATTTTTATGCCCAAAACCGGCACGTAGTTTTTTCGTTTCAATGCGCGTCCCATCTCTTCCAACGCGACAAACGAATGCGCTCCTCCGTAACTTATAAACGGCACGGCAATTTTCGACCGCTTTTCGTCCGGAGGCGGGAGCATCGCGATCGTACGCAATATCGTGTGTTCCGCATGACCGGCATATACCGGAGCGCCGATAAAAAGAGCGTCGAACGCGCCCGCTTTCGCCGCGAGATTTTCGTTTCCGGCCGGAGAGAACAACAGAGTATCGTCTTTTGTCAGGTCGATGATATCGGCCGCACCTCCCCTCGCTTCGATGCTTTTTCGGATCATCCGTGCGGCGGCGAGCGTATGTCCCGCAGGACTGAATACGATTACGACGGCTTTCATACGATATCCTCCGTTGTATCGAAATCGGGTATGGTTTCGTTTACCAATTCCGCTAAGCGCACTATCGCCGAAAATTCTTTTTTCGAAAGCGAACTTAAATACGCCGTAATTTTTTTATTAAAACCGTCGTGAAATTTTTCGTGGTTTTTATACGCACGCACTCCTTCTTTTGTCAATGTAATATAGACGGCTTTTTTATTCCCCTCTTTTTTATATTTTTTTATCAATTTTTTTTTCAGCAATTTATCGGAAACCTGCGTTACCGCACCGTTTGTAATGCCGAGTTTTTCCGAAAGCTCCGATGCGCTGTATCCGTCCGACAAACCTATCGCCTCTATAAAATGTATTTCACTCTGATAAAGCAGGTGAGCGGTGCCGAAGCGCTTCGGTTTTTTATCGTTGGCATTGATCCGGTATTGAATCTTCGCCGTAAGCTTCATAAAGCTTTGTATGTCGTTCATCGTGCCGTCCGTTTTTATGACCTTTCGTCAGTATATTTTAGCTACTAAAATAAATATACACCCATCGCTGCCTTTTGTCAATATGTTTTAGCAACTAAAAAACAGCAATCTGCAACGCACTGAAAACGATAATTTGAAATATTTTTTTGATGATCGCTCCCTATCGGAGGCCGCTTGAAACTCACGCCGCAACGATTTTGTTTACAAAGGCTTTTAAAAATCGTCCGCACTTTTTCGCGGCATATATTTTTTCTACAATATTTTTTCGCGATACTTGACATAAAAAATAAAAATATGCTATAGTGTACAACCACGGGGGCGTAGCGAAGCTGGTTATCGCGCTGGCCTGTCACGCCGGAGACCACGGGTTCGAGCCCCGTCGCTCCCGTAACAAGGAAGCTGTTCAAAACTTCAGTTTTTGAACAGCCCTATTTTTTTACGCCGGAAAAACCGACGAACGGGCAATAGCGCAGTTGGTAGCGCGCTTGGTTCGGGACCAAGAGGTCGGCGGTTCAAATCCGCCTTGCCCGACTGCTGATTCCTTGCCATATAAACATTTATGTAAAAACGATGAATTCCATCGAATCGCAAGTCGATCTTATCAATTCGGCGACGCAGGAATCCCTTGAAATCGCGGCAAAACATAAAGATTCGATCGACAGCCTCGTCACGGAAGTCGGCAGGTTTAAAACGCAGACGGCGGAAAACGATTAAAACCGTTTTTCAAACCGAACTCAAATACCGTGCGCTCCGATTTTGCGGCCTTTTACCGCGGATTCGAAGCGCATAATTATGTTTCAAGCCAATTTTTTATTATTTTCGCAACCGCATCGGGATCCGTTTTTGCCATATGCGCGATGTCGCCGGAACTTCGTACTGCGCCCGTCTTCCCCGCTCCTTTCCGCGGTGCGATAAAAATCCCCTTTGCCGCGCCGTAGTCGAGCGCTTCCTGTAAAACCGCATTTTCACGCAAAACCTGCCGCTCGTCGCGGGGATTGTATTGCCCGAGCCGCTTGAACGCGGAAACAAGCATTTTCCGCTCGGAATCGGAAAGATGCAGGCACGCGAAAACGGCGCTGCTCGCATCACGGTCAAGTTCGCCGAGCAAAATCACCGCTTTTTGCAATCCCGATATATGCGGCATCGCCGTTTTTATAAAATCGTTCATACAGACCTCAAAAAATCGCACGGCATCGATTGCCGTTTTCTTTACTATACTGTAGCGAAAATTATTTAAAAAAGATAGTACATTTTTTATTTTTATAGTATAATCATAAAAATTTTATCGCAAAAAATAATTTTGCCGTTCTATGGAGTACACGAAAGGGAGGGGTTTGTGTTATTCACATATGTCGTTTCATATTTTTGTGTAGTCGTAATATGCCTTGCCATAGCGGTCGTCATCGCAACGAAACTTACAAGCGATGTCGGAAGCGAATCGGAAATGCGCGCATTCAGAGGCGTCATTTCGGGCTATGCCGTTTTTTTAATAACGAACGGCGTATTGATATGGTGCAATCACGGCTATCTTCCCTCTTCGTGGGACAATGCGCTGAGCATTATGAATATAATCGCGATCGGCGTGTGCGCTTTTTTTCGGTTTCAATATACCGAACTGAGACTACAGTCGCCGTTATGGCAATTGAAATATTTCCATTATCTGTCACCCTTACCGATGTGCATCATCATCATCCTTGCCCTTCCGTCATCTTTTACGGGACGGCTTTTTTACTATAACGCAGACGGCAAATACGTTCACGGTTCGCTTTATTCTCTTCAACTCGTTTTCGACATTTTCTATCTTCTGTTCGTCTCCGTTCATACCCTTATCGTATGGCGGCGGACAAAAATTGCAACGAAGAAAAAAGAATATTTTACGCTCATCGTCTTTTTATTTTGCCCGCTCGCTGCAGGCATTGTCGATAAAATAATTCCAGATTTACCGGTTTTGGAAATGGCGATGCTCTTTGCCGTTTTTATCGTTTTTTCAAATCTTCAGGAATCGCAGATTTACAGAGATGCGCTCACCGGATTAAACAACAGACGACTCGCCGACGAAAGGCTTTTAAATAAACTTACATCGGTTTCCGAGCTCCGCCCGCTGTATTTTTTTATTGCGGATATAAACAGCTTTAAACACATCAATGATACGTACGGGCACTTGGAAGGCGACAGAGCGCTCAAAATCATTGCCGAAACATTTCAGGAAATCGGACGTACGTATCACAGCTTTATCGCCCGATGGGGCGGCGATGAATTTATCATAATCGTCGAAGCGCAATACATAGGAGATCCCGACTCGTTCGTAAAGACGATTAGAAATACGCTCGCAGAAAAATCGAAAAAGAGCAATCTGCCGTACACGCTGACGCTCAGTATCGGATATGCGCTGTGTACGGCAGCCGACACACCTCCGGCTTCTCTCATCGCCGGAGCCGACGGTATGCTGTACCGAGATAAAAATGCGTATTATCGTACGCGAAAACAGTTCAGACGATAAATGAAGTCCATCACTTTGCCATAACACGTTTCGAAACGGAAATTGACACACCGTCTTTATCGTGATAAAATTATATAATTTTCTATTTACACGGATTCAGTATAAGGATTTTATCATGAAAAAGGGATTTTACACCGTCGGTTTGATTATCGTATTGGCCGTATCGGCTTTTGCATTCATCCTCGCTCCCGCCTTGGTCGGACGGGGCAATCGTGACACGCTTCCGCCGTTCGGATCCTACGACGGCAAAAAAATAAAATTCGAAGAAGGTTCCGATTTCAAAAAATACGTTGCAAAGTACGCGGACCTTTTTAAAAAACTGGGAAAGCAAAGCGATCCTCTGTCGAATTATTATATTTTCAATTATGCGTTCAACGCAGTCGTGCAAAAAATGGCGTATACGCAGGCGGTAGCAGAGAGCGGCTATGTCGTACCGCAAAGCGCCGTAAACCGCGAAATGCTTCCGGACTTTTTCGAAAACGGCAAATACTCGCAGCGAAAATACAGAGAAACCCCAGCATCGGAAATCGAACAGCGGCAAAAGGAAATCCGTGAAGAGTTTACGAAGAACCGCTACACCGACGACATGTTCGGCCCTTCCGAACAGTTTGCAGGCACGACGCTGTACGGATTAAAATCGTCCGAAAACGAAATCGCTTTTTTTGAAAATTTCGGCACCGAAAAACGGGGATTCGATATGGCGTCTTTCAGCACCGACGATTATCCGGACAGCGAAAAGGAAGCGTACGGCCGTGCAAATGCGCAAAAATTTATCAAATACGATATGTCGATCATCACGTGCGGCGAAAAATCGAAAGCGGAAACCGTTGCAAAGCGCCTCAAAAACAACGAGATCACGTTTACGGACGCGGTAAACGAATATTCTTCAAAAAACTACAGCGATGCGAACGGAAAATTGACAAATTCATATCGCTATGAAATCGAACGCATCATAAAAAATTCCGACGACACAGAAAAAGTCGTCTCCCTTGCAAAAGATGAAACGAGCGTCGTCATCGAAACGAATATCGGCTTTTCCGTGTTTCATGCGGACGGCAACGCTTCCGATCCCGATTTTACAAACGAACAGACCGTAAAAGACGTGTGGAGCTATCTGCGCTCGAATGAAGCGGGGCGCATCGAAGATTATTATACGGCTCGCGCTAAGAATTTTGCTGCGGAAGCTGCACTCAACGGCTTTGAAAAAACGGCAAAAAAATTCAACATGGTGAATGCGGTTATTGCACCCTTCCCGCTCAACTACGGAAGCGTTCCCTTTGCCAATTCCGTGGATACGAGCATACAAGGGCTGTCGGGAGCGAACACGAATAAAAACTTTTTGCAGACGGCATTTTCTTTAAAGTCCAATGAAATCTCATCGCCCGTCGTCAACGGCAAAACCGTACTCGTGTTGCAGTATACGAACGAAGTAAAAGACGAGCCGTCGGAAAACACATCATCGATTGAGAGACAGATTGTAAGCAGCGACGAAGAGGCGGCTTCTTCGCATCTCATGGCGAGCCCGAAACTGAAAAACGATCTCATTACGGTATACTCTAATTACTTTGCGAATGCGGGGAATATTAACTGACGACGATAACGGAAATCCCCGCTCTGTGCAAACGGAAGGGGGTATTTCCGTTTTGTATAAGGGCAGATACCTCTATTCAAAATACGCGCCTGAAAAAGCGATCAAGCGTACGGTTCTGTCGAAACCCGTCGCGCCCGGCACCCTCGTGCTTGCCTGCTCCCCCGTTCTGTGTTTGTGCCTTGCAGAATTATGCGCTTCTCTTCCCGAAAATTGTTTCGTGCTCGGCTGCGAATTCGACGCGGTGCTGTACGCTTTTTCGCTGAAATACATCCCGCACGATATCGCTCGTTTTGCGATGCTTTCTCCGGACGAATTGCCGAAGCTCCCGTTTATGCTCACAAAGCGCCGCGCCGAAACAAAAAGCGGAGCTTTTCTTCCCCCTGCGGGAACTTTCCGCCGTGTTTTGCGTGCGGACTTTTCGGCAGGCACGCAGTTTTTTCCGCAGCACTACGCGGCGCTTACGGAAGCGGCGGAAAATGCCGTGATGCGATTTTGGAAAAACCGTGTCACGCTCATCAAATTCGGCCGCCGCTTTTCGAGAAATCTTTTTCGAAACATCGCGCGTCTCCCCCGCTCCTGCCCGATCGAAAACCTTACGCAGTCGGTCGAAAAACCGATTATCGTTTTCGGTGCGGGCGGAAGCATGGAAAAAACCGCTCGAAGCATTCGGAGCGTGCAAAGCGCGTTTTACATCGTCGCAGCCGATGCCGCCCTCGCCCCGCTTTTCCGTTTCGGCATCGAACCGGACGCCGTCGTCTGCGAAGAAGCGCAGTCGGTCATCGCACCGTTTTTTTTAGGCGCAAACGGAAAGCGCTTTCGCGTATTCGCAGGCATTACGTCATGGCCGAAACTCTTCGATCTGTCGGACGGCACTATCTGCTATTTTTCGCCGCACTACGACGATACGGCCTTTTTCGATTCCCTTGTCGTTCGGCGCATCCTGCCGTGCATCATGCCGCCCCTCGGTTCGGTCGGACTCACCGCGACGAAGATAGCCCTCATGCTTCGGAAAACAGACCGCATTCCCGTCTTCGTTACGGGGCTCGATTTTTCATACCGCGCAGGTACGACGCACGCGCGAGGATCGGCACCTCATACGGCGCGCCTCACATCGAGTTTCCGAATCTCACCCGCCGCGAATTACGAAGCGGCATTCGGCTGCAGCATACAAAAAATTATCGGAAAAGACGGCTCGCCGTTTTTCACTTCTCCCGCCCTCCTTTCGTACGTTCAAACGTTCCGCGCGTATTTTTCCGAATCGCCGAATCTCTTCGATGCGGGAACGACGGGCATCGAATTGGGAATCCCGCAAAAAGACGTAAACGATTTGATTCGGGAAAGCGGCAATACGGTCGGAACGGAACGGGACAGAAGAAAAAAAGACGCGAACGGAGCGGAGACGATTGTCGGACAAAAGGATTCGGAGAACAACATCGCTCGAACGGGTACGGACGAAAAAGCGGTACATGAGGAAAAAACGTTTACCGAACGAACGGCGTTCTCGGAACGAAAAGCGCTCTCCGTCCGAAATTTTTACGAAAAAGAAGAGTGCGCGCTCGAGCGCTTAAAAAATATTTTATCGTCGGGCCGGAATATGAGCGAAGATGAGCGCAGAGTCGAAATCGAAAAGCTGCTCGCCGCGCGCGAATACCTGTATCTCCACTTTCCCGACGGCCTTAAAGCATCGTTCGACCTGTCGTTTTTAAAACGCGTCAGAGCGGAGATCGATTTTTTTATCAAAGACATCGAAGTCGGAAAATCGATATTGGAACGCGATTAAAAAACTGCGGCATACACGGCGAGCTTGCATAGCAAACTCGAAATTCGAACTTTTATCAAAGCCTCATGGATGTCGATAACCTTTTGCGCGGCCAAAGCTATGCCGAACTGAAAGAAAGCTATGTCATCTTTATCTGTACGCAGGATCCCTTCGGAGTGGGGTTACCCGTGTATACATTCCGCAGTGTATGCAGTGAGGACAGCAGTATTCTTCTTGATGACAAAAGCGTCAAAGTGTTTTATTTTATTTTCCACTTGACTTTTCGCTTCATCGTTTGTATATTTACAGTAATCCTTGCAGGGTTTTTCCTGCTTCGATACGCGATGCCCGTACGGGGTGTGTTTTTGTTGTATACTCCGTATTGTCAGGTTTTCCGAAAGGCAGTCGCGTCATTGGCAATTCGGCGAAACAAAGCCGAAAGAGGGATTCACAATGCGGAGCCGGACCGCAAATCCGGAATTGCGGGAAAGAGCAAGTAGGCGTTTTGCCGAACATCTTTCCCTCTTGTTTTTTTAAAGCGCAGAGCCGCGCGGAAGCAAACCGTGATACAGCGTATGCACGGCTGTACACGCACTGTAAAATCGCTTACAATGATCGTATGATCTTCCGTGCAGCCCGTCCGTCGGATATCCGCTCTATTATGGATATTGAAGCGGCATCCTTCGACGCCGCTACGCGCGAAAGCGAAGCCGTGTTTTTATCGCGCATCGAAATCTGTAAAAACTGTTTTATCGTCTTCGAAGATCCGTCCTCTCACGCACTTTGCGGCTATTTCAGCGCGGAAAAATGGGAACGTATCCCCGAAAGCGATAAAGCGTTTTCGCTCGAACACGACCCGGTCTCTTCGCACCGCCCTGCCGGCAGCGTGCTCTATTTGAGTTCATTCGCATTGCTTCCCGAATACCGCGGGTGCGGCATCGGGAAAAAACTCTTTTCTCAATCGGTCGAACGCTTTTCATCCGGCAATCCGGAAGTAAAAACCGCGCTTCTCCTCGTAAACGAAGCGTGGCGCGGCGCACTGCACATCTACAAAAAAAACGGGTTTTCTGAATTCCGCCGCATCGAAAATTTTTTTGCCGAAGACGGCGTAAAAACAGCCGGCATCGTCATGACGAAAGCGCTGTAAAACAGCATCACATACACACTCGATTTTGATTTTGACTAAATACGGTAAATCAATTACAATACGGCTTGTCAGGGAATGCAGCGTAAGACGGATGCCGGCAAAGCGCGCAAAAAACCTCTCTGAAAAATCGCGAATACGCGATTATCGATTTTTATCAATGAGGTATTTGTATGAAAGAATCCGAAGCGAAATCTTCCCCGTCTGAAAGCTGCGGCATTACGAGCGCGCTCTTTACCGACTTTTACGAACTTACGATGGCGCAGGGCTATTGGAAAGAAAAGATGAACCGC
Source organism: Treponema socranskii subsp. buccale (assembly GCF_024181585.1). Lineage (NCBI taxonomy): Bacteria > Pseudomonadati > Spirochaetota > Spirochaetia > Treponematales > Treponemataceae > Treponema > Treponema socranskii. The sequence goes on from NZ_CP054258.1 coordinate 1,600,919, forward strand.
CCCGTCGTCTTCGATATGTTTTTCAGGCGCCAGCCGTGGGCGGGCGGTTTTTCCGTTCTCGCGGGAAATGAAACGCTCATCGACATTCTCACGTCGTTTCGATTCGGAGAGGCCGACATCGCGTACCTCGCCGAACAAAAGATATTCGATAAAGGTTTTCTCGATTATTTAAAGGATTTTTCGTTCGGAGGCGATGTCTACATGATGGACGAAGGATCGGTGATTTTTCCGCAGGAACCGCTCATTCGAATCCACGCAAATCTCATCGAAGCGCAGATCGTCGAAGGATTGATTTTAAATTACGTAAACTTTCAAAGCCTCATCGCGACGAAAACCGCCCGCGTATGGCTCGCATCGAACAAGGGGAGCCTCATGGAATTCGGTTTGCGCCGAGCGCAGGGTCCCGACGGAGCGATGAGCGCATCGCGCGCGGCTTTCATCGGCGGAGCTGCGGGAACGTCGAACACGCTTGCGGGAAAGCGGTACGGCATCCCCGTCATGGGAACGATGGCGCATTCGTGGATCATGTCGTTTTCGTCCGAGCTCGAAGCATTCCGTGCGTACGCGAAAATCTATCCCGAGCATTCTGTCTTTTTGATCGATACTTACGATACGCTGAAATCGGGGATCAAAAACGCGATCATCGCGGGCAAAGAACTCGCCGCAAAAGGATATAATTTCGGCGTACGCCTCGATTCGGGCGACATCTCCTATCTTTCGACGGAAGTGCGGAAAAAGCTCGATGCGGCGGGTTTGCCGAACGCGAAGATTTCCGTTTCGAACGAACTCACCGAAGATATCATTTCGACGCTTGTCGCCGAGCGCGTTCCGATCGACAGCTGGGGCGTCGGCACGCACATGGTAACCGGCGGAAAAGAATCGTCGTTTACCGGCGTGTATAAGCTTGCCGCCCGTCACGACAAAAAAACGGACACCCTCGCCCCTGCGATGAAGTTTTCGGACAATCCAGCGAAGACGACAAACCCCGGCATAAAAAACGTATTCCGCCTCTACGACGAGTGCGGTATGGCAAAAGCCGACATCCTCGCGCTCGACGGAGAAAAAATCGAAAAAGGAAAAGAATACCGCTACTATCACCCGATGATCGACTACCGCCAATTCGCTTTTACGGCATCCCGCATCGAGCCGCTTTTAAAAAAGCGAGTCGAAAGCGGAAAGCGTACGAAGGCTCGCATTCCCGATAGCGAACAGCTTGCGGTAAGCCGGAAGACGATGCGGGAGCAGCTCGAAACGTTCGACGAATCGTACAAGCGCTTATTGAATCCTCACATCTATAAAGTGTCGATAACGGAAAAACTGAAAGATTTGAAGCTGCGCTTTATCAAAGACAATATTAGCCTGAATGCGAGTTTCGAAAGTATTTCTAAATAAAGCTGTGCTTTCGGCGAGAACCCGTCTGCTTAGCCGCGGTCGAGCTTTTTATGACAGGCTTCCGCAAGCCTAACGCTCGAAACGGCACGCAGCCGGAACCTCGCCTCCGCATCATTTTATGTATTTTCGAAGCTCGCCGTTCATTGATACATGAAACGGTTGGAAGATTTCGAGTTTCAGAAAACTCGAAATCCAAGCTTATTAAAAAGCCGGCAGGCGGCTGTTATTTTCTGCCGCAAGCACGGTACACGTTTTTGAGGATCGCGTTTCCGAGTATGCCGCCCGCAACGAGCGCGATAAAAAAGATCCAGCCGGAAAGCGAAAAATTTGCGATCGGCGTATAGAGCGCGCCGACGTTGCAGCCGTTCGAAAGACGTGTGCCGAATCCCATTGCAAAGCCGCCTACGGCATAGATGAGTGCGTCGAGAGGCGTAATTTTAAGCCCGTTCGTAAAAGCCTTCGTAAACATACCCGCCATAAGCAGATAGATAAGAGTCCCGACGACGATGCCGATATTTTGCATATTCATCGGATTTTCGGCAAAGGGCATCGTAAAGGGACCGGCCGGCTTATTTGCAAACGATGTGATCGTATCGGTTGAGACACCGAAAACTCTCAGAAGTCTTCCGAACCAAAAGCCGAAGGGAGTGGACGCGCCCCATCCCGCCTTCGTAACGCCCATGAGCAGCGTAAACAAAACGGATAAAAGCACCGCGCCCTCGACGAGCGTCCACGGTTTTACAAAGAGGCGGTCGTAGGTAGCGCCGCTCAAAATTTTGTAATGAGAGCTGTCGATATTCGAGAGTTTATCCTGCACGGTTTCCGTGTCGACGCCGGTGTACGTATTCGACCGCTTGCGCTTTTTTTCGTAGAGATACGAGAGCGCGATAACAATGCCGGCGAAGACCATCGTTACGGCTACCGCTCCGATGTATTCGATGCGTTTGTTGCCGCCGAACCAGTCGGGAATAAATACGCCGTCCGGGAATGTCGCCGTCGAAACGAGGGATTTTTTTACCCAATCGGCTTTCGCTTGAATGGGAAACCCGACAAATACGCCGATGCAAAAAAAGAGGAGCGTGACGAGGGCGCGCGGAAAGCCGGTCACCAAATCGGTAAGCGTACCGGTTGCGCAGCACGATGAACAGCTCATTCCGAAGCCGAACAGAATGCCTCCGATGACAAGTCCCGCATTGATCGGGTTGACCCAGAGATCGTACTTTGTCGCGTCTCCGAAAATCAAAAACGATGCGGTGAGAACCGCCGAAAGAACGAACATGAGCATGAGCGCGCGCATGAGTTTCGTCGAACCTGCGCGATAGGCGCGGTTGATACTGCCGGCAAATCCGAAAAACGAGCGCGAAAGCACATAACCGAGAGCAAGTCCCATAACCCAGCGAAAAAAAACCATATCCGTTTTTAATGAAGCGGATCCCAACGCGATGCACAGAATAAGCAGCGCGACTCCGATAATCTTTTCAATCGTTTTCATATTGCCTCCCTTAATAATTAATATTTATTTGAAATTATATGCCGTAACGATAGGCTTCCTGTTTCGCACTTTATCGGTAAAGTATTCGTATTCGCTCACGCCGAGGAAAGAGCCCATGATATTGTACACGTTTTTCCAGCCGCTGCCCTGCAGCGCGCAGATTGCGTTATAGCTCCGCTGGCTCGAGCGGCAATGCAAGTACACGGGTTTGTCTTTCGGTATTTCGTTCATGCGTTCACGAAGAGCGCTCAGCGGGATATTGACGGCGTTTACGATATGCCCCGCTTCATATTCTTTCGGCTCGCGCACGTCGATAATGCACGCGTTTTGCTCGACAAGCTCGCGCACTTTCGTAACCGGCACTTGCTTGAAGACGCCGTTCAATATATTGAGGCCGACAAGCGCCGCGTGATTAACGACGTCTTTTGCGGTGCCGAACATCGGCGAATAGCACAGTTCGAGCTCTTTCAAATCTTCGAGCGTGCCGTGCAGCATAATGCAGGCCGCGATGACGTCGACTCTTTTATCGACCGCACCTTTTCCTATCGCCTGCGCACCGATGATCGCTCCTGACGGTTTTTCGAAAATCAATTTGAAAAAGAGCGGATTCGCATTCGGCATAAGGCCGACTTTATCGCCGGGGATGACGTACACGTAATCGTAATCGATGCCCGCATCTTTACACGCTTTTTCGTTTAAGCCGGTACACGCCGCATTGAAATCGAAACAGCGGATAACCGATGAACCGATGACGCCGGTGTTGCGGTGCGGAATGCGGTACATATCGTCGGCGGCCGCTCTCGCTTCTCTTTGGGCGGGACCTGCAAGCGTGAGGCGCGTTTTTTTATTTGTGATAAAGTGCGTCACTTCGACCGCATCGCCTACGGCGTAGATGTCGGGAACGTTCGTGCGGTAATTGTGATCGACGAGGATACCGCCCGTCGCGCCGAGCGCGACGCCTGCCGACTTTGCAAGTTCGGTTTCAGGCCGTACGCCGAGCGCCATGATGACCGCCCCTGCAGCGATCTTTTTGCCGCTTTCGGTCGTAATGTCTTTTTCGCCGATCTCTTTGATGCCGTCGCCGAGGACGAGAGCGACGCCTTTGTCGTACAGCTCTTTGTGCAAAATCTGCGCCATATCGTAATCGAACGGCGCGAGCACTTGGTCGAGTTTTTCGACGAGCGTGACGTTTTTTCCGGCAAGCTTAAAGTTTTCGGCGACTTCGATACCGATAAATCCGCCGCCGACTACGACGATATCGCTTACCGAGTGCTCCGTAACGTAATCGTCGATCTTTTTGATATCGACGACGTTGCGCACCGAAAACACGTGCGTTTTATCGATGCCCGGAATAGAACGCGGCATGACGGGAGACGCGCCCGGAGAAAGGACGAGCGTATCGTAGCTTTCGCCAAACTCTTTTCCGCTCGTCAAATCCTTTACGGTAACCGTTTTTTTATCGGCGTTTACTTTGAGCACTTCGTGCGACGTTTTCGCGATAATATTATACTGTTTTTTAAACTGCTCGGGCGACATAAGCACGAGGTCGCCGCTTTCTTTTACGATCCGGCTCAAAAAAAAGGGCAGCGAACAATTCGAAAACGAAACGTTCGGCCCCTTTTCAAACATAACGACTTCAGCACTTTCATCGAGTCTTCGGGCACGGGCGGCAACGGAAGCACCGCCTGCGACTCCGCCGACGATTACGATTTTTTTTGCCATTTTTTCAATTACCTCCTGTTTTTATAACAAACTAACATATTCAGTATACAAGGCGAAATTAAAAACTGTCAAGATTACGCATTATTATTAGGTCGAATTTACACGTTATGAGTAAAACGGCGGAGATTTCGGCGATTGCTTTACATTTTATCCATAATGTTTGAGAGCAGCACATTGCATGCGTCGTCGTTTATGCCGAGCTTTTTGGCAGCCCGTATGTCTGCAAGCGCGCTTTCGTATTCGCCCTTTTCGTAATACGCTTCCGAACGGTGATAAAACGCATGCGACTGATATTCGTTGATCGAAAGCGATCGTGAAAAACAACCGATTGCCCCGTCGTTGTCTCCGAGAATGGCGTGTACGATCCCCTCGTAATAGAGCGCACGGAAATTTTTCGGATTATACGCAAAGCTCGATTTAAAATCTTCAAGCGCTTTTTGATATTCGCTGTCGGTAAAATACGCCATACCGCGGTGCTTATGAATGACCGACAAGACGACATCGGCCGGCGCAGGCTTCGATTCGATAATTTGCGTATAGATTTTGATCGCCCTCGCCAAATCTCCCGTATTGTGCGCATGGATCGCTTCGAGAAGCAAATCGTCGATCGTTCCTTTTGCAAAAGAAGAAGGAAAATCCGGTTCGGTCGATATCTTTTTTATTCCGCGTTTTATCGCATCAAGTTCATCGACTTTTTCATAAAATAATTTTCGCCGCTCGTTTACTTCACCTTGCAATCTTTTTTGATAATCTCGGATTTCCTGGAAAATCGTATCGGCAAGCGTGAGCGACGCGTTGATCGAGGCGAGTTTCCTTCGAAGCGGCAGATCGAACGGGGAAAACTCGCTTTTGTAAATAAGCTCGTGCTCCACTTCCGCCCATGCGTCCTGTAAAATCGTTCGAACCTGTATTTCGCACACGATATCGTCTAAGCGCGGAAGCGACGGAAAATCGGACGGCGGCGGAAAACACGAATCCGGAATTTTTACGAGGATGTGAATCGATTCGTATTCGAACGCTTTGAAATTTTCGGCCGGACCTTTTTGTTCGATTTCCCGCACATCGAAAAGATTTTTGACTTGCGCCGAAACTTCGGAAAGATCTTCGAGAAACGCACAGATGATGCGTATGCCGACCATATCGGTAAGACAAACGAGAGAGCCGTCGGCAGGCGGCTGCACTTTTAAGCGCAGAATCTTTTTATAATAGCTGTCGAAAGATTTGATGCGCGCTTTATACGTCGGAGGAGAAGCGAGCGAAACGCCGTCTTCCAGACGCTTTTGAATATTTGCCATGACGGCACAAAAATACGGCGCATACGATTCATAGGTTTTTTGAATATGGATTTTTGCCGGCAGATTATCGTAAGACTTGTGTTCCATAACTCGAAATCAAATTATAAAAAAACGTCCCTTAGTCTCGCCGAACAGGGCGGGCATAAAGGACGTTTATTAAAAGAAACTTACGGCAGCTTATCGTGCATTTGCGGCGTTGCCCGACGAACGTGCGGCATTCGACGTAGAATTTTCGTTGAGACTCGAAGTAAAGCTTTCTTCCGTCGCCTGTTTAACGCGTTCGAGATAGCGGTTCACCTGTTTGTTGCCGAAGCGCTCCATTTCGATGGCCTGGCGTTTCTTTTCACGCGCACGGACAATACCCCACACATCTTCGTCGGCGATATCGCGTTCGGACGTCAACACGGCTTTGTCGTAGATGATCTTAACGTCTTTGAAATAGCCGATATAGTCGCCGCCGATGTGAGCGGCATCGCGCGTAATCTGGAAGCCCGTGAATTTTACGTACGGAATACCGCGCGGATAGATCGGGTACACGCGGATTTCGCGGTTGCGGATATCGGCGATATACTGCGGGTTATTCCACACAAGCTCCTTCCAGCCGTCGAATCCGAGATAGCCCATAAAATAGCGGCGTTCGATTCCGTCGTTGTCTTTGAGCAAAACGTACAGACCTTCGGGATAGTTCATACCCATCGTCGTAACGGCGATCGATTTGATCGCACCGACATTTCTGACGACCCCGAAACCGTCTTCGAAGAGGGTTTTGCCGCTCGCTTTTTCTTCATCGGTCTGTGCCTGACGGTTGCCGTCGGCATCCGCTCCCGCAAGCGGTTCAAACGCGGGAATATCGAACGGCGGTTCGATGCGCGCATTTGCGTTCGAATTCCATTCCGGGAAAAGGACGCGGACACCCATGACGTTCGAACCTGCGAACGGCACATCGGCTTCGCTGCGTACCGGAGCTGCGACGACCGTCGAAACCCCCATCGACTGCACGTTTTGCGCAGATGAATTCAGCACGACTTCCCATTCGGGGAGAGCGAGAGAGGTTTTCATGAGATCCCGCTGCTCTGCGGTGAATGTCGCGCCCGCAGCCGCCGCGTAATTCATTACGGTACGGCTGTTCTGCGTCGGATTGCCGTTTGCGTCGGCGACGATGTCCGCATCGAGCTGCGTAAAATCGATAACCATCGATTCCGCAGCAAAAAGCCCCGCGCCTCCGGTGAGCAGCATCCCCGCCGCGATCACTAAAAAAGTCTTCTTCATTTTGGAAGCTCCTTATACTATTCGATGTAGCCTTGTACCGTCTATCACGATAGTACAAAAAACTCCATTTGTCAAGGATTTTATTTTCGCAAATCCCCGACGGCGTTTTTTTCGTACGCGTGATTGCCGGCGACAAACACTTCGATAGTATGAATATTTTTAAAATTATACAGGATATTTTTCCTGAATAATTCCATCCCTTGTCGTATTTCGGATGCACCGTCCGCTTCGGAAACGAGCGCGTCCGAAAGATCGACATACAGAACGCCGTCGCGCACAAAACACGATTGCGCGCGGGTACCCCGCGTAAAAAGCGGGCGGTATTCCGCAGTCAAAGGCCCGAGTAAAAGTTCGTCTACGTAGCAGTTTACATCCCCCTGCACGGGATGTTTCGGTAAATACCTCGCTTCCATGCAGATTTTGCCGGTTGCAGCCGACTGGAACATAAATACGTAGCGAACGCCCGGATAGCCCTTCATCCACAGCACAAGAGACAGAACGAAAGAAGCCGACACGATCGCGATAAACGCCGTTGTTTTTCTTTTCATAGCGCCATCGTACAAAATCATTTCGATGATGTAAAGCCTCTCGACCGCTCAAAGTGCGTGATAAAATCGCTTATGCCGTTATATATGCCGAACGCGGCTTTTTGCAGATACTGCGTATCGCTTAAATTCCGCGCTTCGGTATAATTCGTTAAAAACCCCAATTCGACGAGTACGCTCGGCATGTTCGCGTTACGAACGACAAACCACTCTTCCGCCTTTATACCCCGCGCTTTCGACTTGTCGCCTATCTGTGCCTGCAAACCGTCCATGATAAATTTTGCGATGAGGACGCTTTCGGTCGTATACTCTTCTTCCGTCAGCGCATTCAAAATCGGAAAGAGCGTTTTATCCTCGCCCGCAGCGGCCTTGTCGATAACGGTACGGCGGTACCCCGGCGACAAATACCACACTTCGTAGCCGCTCGCCTTTTTGTCGAGAGACGCGTTTACGTGAACGGACACATACAGCACCGCTTCGTTTTTTTTCAGCTGTACGGAATTGGCGATATCGGTCCGCTGTCCGAGCGACAAAAAAGTATCGCTGTTCCTCGTCAATATGATTTTTTTGTCGGGAAACGCCGTTTTGAGTTTTGCGTACAGCATTTTTCCGACGGCAAGCGTTACGTCTTTTTCCCGAATGACGAGCGTATTGCCGTTTTGCCGGAACACTTGGCTCGCCCCCGGATCTTTTCCGCCGTGTCCCGGATCGATTAAAATCGCGCCGACGCGATAGTGCGCTTCTTCGCTTTCCGTTTTAAAAAACGATTCCGCCGTATCGATAAAAGCCTGCGACACGAAAACCGCACCCGATTTTGCAAGGGGTGCATCGGTTACGGAAAGCTTTCGGTTGTCGAGCAGTACGACGTTGTCGCCCGCACGGAAACTGATTTGATGTCCGTTTTTTTCCATAAGGCCGGTTTCGGACAAACTGTCCCAATACAGGAGAATGCCCGACGCTTCGGCTTTTTTCAGCAATTCGATTGTTTCCGCCGCATAGCTTTGCGCCGCCGCTGTAAAAAGCAAAACAAAAAAAGCGAATATAATCCTCTGTCGTTTCGGCATGTTCATAGCCTTTTTCATTCTCCGATAATCTTCAAAAGCCGGTATTTACCCTATCTATAGTATCGGCAAAATACAGCATTCCCTGCACCCCCCCACGCAGTCCCGCGCGCCAAAATTTTTTCGCGTCGAGCTCGGGATGATCGGGACAGACTTCGTCGAAAAGTGCGCAGCTTTCGGCAAAAGTTCGGTGATTCCAATCGCGCTCATCCGATTCGTAAAGCCTGCGTAAAACCCGCGGCACGCAATCGGAAACGCGAACGCCTTTCGCTATGTCGCCTCCTATGGACGACGTATCGGCTAAAAGTGTGTTTTCAACGATTGTATCGCCCATATTCGAGAACGGTTTTTCGCCGCGTTCGTCTTTTGTTCCCGCTCCCTTTGCGGTACGTGCGGCACTGTCTTGCCGCAAAACCGCCGCATACGCCGCTTCGTATGCATCGGGCGGAAAACGCTCGCCGCCTGCGTCCGCTTTTCGTACGGACAGCATATCCGAAGCGGCGGTTTCCGCATCGGCAAAAAACGCATCCGTTTCGGGGACGCAGGGTTCCAAGCGCAGCACGATTTTCGAAACCGCTTTTTCCGCGGCGTCGATTGAATCTTTACGCGACGGAGAAGACGAAATCACATTGCCGCATTTTTGCACGTTGTTGTGCGGAAAGACGACCGCATCTCCCGCACCGCTTCGCGGAAATACGTCTTTGACGAAGGGAACGGAGCGCGCCGCATCCAAGCCCGATACTTCTTTAACGATTCCCGGAATTGAAATCCACGCGCGCTCGGCGCTCGCATCAACACACGGAAGTTCGTACAGTTCGTAGGGCGCGCGACAGTTTCCGCACGAGGGGGGCGGCGTAAACGGAACGCGTTTCCGATGCGCTTCGAGAAACGAAGGCTTTTTTCCGCACGCGATGAGGAGCGCTTGTTCGGTGAGATTGCAGTGCGACGCGTAAGGGTATGTCCAGCCCGACATAAAGCCGCCCGAAAGACGAGCGGCCGTTTCGCCTATCATCGGCCCTTTTTCCGTATATTTGATGTCGGCCTTTGCCGCCCCGCAGGAAAGACCGAGCGCTTTTGCCGCAAGCGCAAAGACCGCAATGAGTTCGTTTTTTTTCGCATCGGATATCGCAGTCGGCATCGTGTGCCCCGTTTCGATAAAGTACGGCGGAAAAAATATGTGCCGATCGGCAAAGCCCGTGATCGTCATCGTCCCGTCACAGATAAGCGCGTCGATCGAATATTCATCACCGTCCATGTATTCTTCGAGGATGGCGTTTTCAGTCCGCGAAGACGCGAGGGCCGCCTGCAAAGCACCTTCGGCTTCGTCTTCGCTCCTTATCATGCGGCAGCCGCGGCCTCCCATATTGTCTACGGGTTTTACGACGCAGGGAAAGCCGAGTTCCCGCACACATTTTTTAACAAAATCGAGATCGCTCTCTTTTTTCGTTATGCCGAAAAATTTCGGAGAGGGTACGCCCGCTTCCGAAAACTTTTGCCGCATCCGCACTTTGCCGCTCGCGTTGCAGGCAGCTTCATAGGAGTGACAGGCAAGTCCGAGCTTTTCACCCGCGTATGAAACCGAAGCCGAAAAATCGGTTCCCGCCGTAAAGATTGCCGCAAGCCCTCCTTCCTTTTGTAATTTTTTTGCGAATTCGTAAATCCCTTCTTTATCTTTTAAATCGATGCGTTCGAATCGGTCGCTAAGTCCGACGCAGACGGCGCCTTCGTTAGCGTCGACGACGACCGCGCGGCAGCCGATTTTTTTTGCCGCTTCGATTGCGGGTTTTTGCAAAAAGCCCGCGCCGAGTATGAGTATGTTTTTATTCATGCGATTTTTCTCCCTCTTCCGCACCGCCCGTTTTTCTGCAGTACACTTCGAAAGTATCGCCGAGACGTGAGATGCGGCTTCGGAAAGCGTAGAGCGAATACATAAGCGAATTTTTTTGCCAGCCGTGTTTTTTCACTTGCGGAAAACGCTCGGGATGATGTCCCGTCGAAATTATCTTTTCAACCGTAAAGCCGAATCGCTTGAGTATGTGTTTCGCTTTGGACGGTTCCCACAAAGTATAGTGATCGGCGGGGCTTTGCGCATAAAAATCGTCCGTATTCATAAGAGCGGAAACGCCTTCTGCTGACGGTGTCGAAAATGCAAAGATGCCGCCGTCTTTTACCAAAGCGAGGGCGCTTTCGAGGACGCGATCAAGATTTTGAAAGTGTTCTATGACGTACCACATCGTAAGCGCATCGAATTGCCGCACACCGAATTCCGACGCAGGATCGAAGTCGGGAAAAGAAGTGCAGGATGCGGGAAAGAGAAGCGAAGACTGCACATAGGATACTGCGTCTTTCGAAACGTCGGCGCCGAAAACCTGCCATCCGTCTTCCGCAGCGGCCGCAAGGAAGGGTCCGTAGGCACAGCCGACGTCGAGCACGGAAAGTTTCGATGCAAAGCGTTTTTTATTTTTGACAAGCGAATCAATTTCACGGATACGGCGCTCTCCTTGCGCCTTTATCGCATCGAAATCTTCGAGATAGGTTTTGCCGTACTGCGCTTTATACTCTTCGGCAAAATAGGTTTTATCGTAATCGGGTGCGGCGTTTGAATCCGTCCACGACATATAGATCATGGCGCACGAAGCGCATCTCCTGAATGTCCGGTGCAGCGTACGCGAGACGACGGCGTTTTTTTCGGGATCGCTTTGTCCGCAGACGGGACAAGAGAAACGCTTACCCTTTGCAAGGGATGCGATAAAAGCGCCGAGCGAAGCGTGCCGATTTACGGGATCGATATGCGGATAGAGTTTTTCGCTTTCGCTTAAAACCGTATGCAGTTTTTTTCCCGCAGCATCTTTTTTTTCGAGACAGACGAATCCGTATTTTTTTGCAAGGGATGCGTGCAGCTTTGTCGGCGACAACAAAAGTACGGCGCAGCCCGCATAGGCGGCTTCGTATGCGGTAAGCCCGTAATGCGTTACGACGAGATCGTAGGATGAAAGTATTTCGCGCAAAACGGGAACGGGGCGCATACACGTCACACCGGCTTCTTCCGCTTCCGACGAGTCGATGCCTTCGGGGACGACTGCGCTCACGGAAAGACCTTCGCGCCGAAGCGATATCGATACGGGAACGGTAAGGGATGCGGGATCTTCGCCTCCGAAACACACGAGAACGGTTTTTATATCGGAAAATTTTTTGCAACGTTCCCCGCTCCGCGTGCGGGAGGGCATCGTCATAAATGCGCTTTCGCTTATATTCGATTTTCGCGAAAGATTCGACGGGATGATATCGATGAGATAATCGCAAAAGCACGTATTGTCCGAGCCCTCGTCGATCGCGGCAAGGGAGGCTGCGGCACACAGGGAAGATGCCGTATGTTTATCGAGCGAAAAAAAATCCGAAACGATGAGCGAATATTCCCCGGGGAGCGGATATTCCGTGACGATCTGCCAATCCGAAAGCCCCCGTCCTTTCGCCTGCTCCGTAAGTTCGCCGCATTCGCGAAGCGACGCATCTTTCGGAATATAGACGAGGGCGCCCGACTCGATCGCGGCGTCAAGACTCCTCCTCAGATGTCCCGTCCCGCCCCCTTCTTTTACCGACGGCACAAAGAGCACGGGATGCGTAACGCTCGGTTCGGAAAAGGCCGATAAAATCTGCTCCGTCGTATAGGGCTCATTTCCCGCTTTTCCCTTGGAAAGAAAGCGAACGGCCGAAAGCGCTCTTCGATAATCGGAAGGCGTGTCGATCGTCGTGCGGCAGTCGGGATAATAAAAACGAGCAGGCGCTTTTTGCATCACAGCCGAAAAGCGGTTTCGGTGATTGTAGAGAGAAGGAGCCACGTGTTCGCGGTCGTAAGGCAGGCTTGTCGATTTTTCGGCCGCGACGAGCGATTTGCCGCTGAACACTTCGACGCCCGAACCGTGCGGCAGCCCCGTCCACGTCATATAATCGCACGGAGAAAGTGCAATGCGGCGCATATATTCGTCGAGGAGAGATTCCGCCGCTTCGTAAAATAAAAAGGGATTGTCGGCGGTCGCGCGCACGACGACGTCCGCATCGATCTTTTCGATCAATAAGCAAAAACGCTTTAAGACATCGTCGAGCGGTCCTGAAAAAATATCCCAGCCGCACGAGCGCGCGACCGGCTCGAGTTCGGAAAACGACGCTTCATCCGTCGCAACGTAATACGCGTCGGCTTTTACTTTTTTCATCGCGGAAAGCGTCCACGCGAGCACCGGGCGACCGCCCAAATCTTTGAGCGCTTTGCCGGGAAAGCGTGTCGAAGACATTCTGCACTGAACGATTACCGCCGTCATCATTCTCTCCATGCTTCTATCAAATGCTTCGCGTCCGTGTGGAATCGCGCACGGTTCGTATGCACCCATTTTTTCGCATCGGAAAACCGCCGCTTCGCTTCGAAAAAGCCGCACGACGAATGTGTAAGAAAATTGAAAAACGAAAGAGGTGGGACAGAACCTCCCGAATCGGATTTAAAACGCGGCGCCAAATTTTTAAGATAAAACTGCAGATAGGTTAAGTCCGCCGTCGTGTCTTCGATCGGAACTTTCTCATCGTAAGAAAACAGCATCGACGTCGAAAGGCAGGTCTCCTCTCCCCACAGCCACGAACGCAGCGCCAAATCGAGATTTTGATAATACGCAGACGTGATCGTATAGTCGAAGCCGCCGAGGCGGATGAATTTCATTTTATTGTACAGACCGATATAATCGAAGGGATACAATGTATGCATACCGTCTTTGACGACTGCGGATTGAGAAACGGAAAACTTTCCGCGAGAGGCTTCGGGCGTAAAGCGAACCGGAAGCGCTTTTTTTTCCGCATCCGAAAGGCGCGGCGCGATGCAGTATGTTCCGGTTTTTATGAGATTTTCCGCGAGGTGCGGCTGTAAAATCCCCTGCGGGATGTAAAGCGAATCGCGCAGCACGAGCACGTAAGAAGCGGACGCTTCGCCGATGCCGATATTGATCATATCTCCGTCCGTCACCGCTTCGAGAGGGACTACGAACTGCACGGACGGAATGCGCCTCGAAAGCTCTTCGATATTGCAGCTGCCCGAATTCGGTTCGATCGAAATGACGGAAGCGAAGCCGCATTTCGAAAGCGTTTCAAGCGTCTGCGCGTGAAAGCGGCTCGCATTCGAATTGAGGAGGACGGCGGAAACGTCCATCTTTTTTTCCGACGGCGCTCTCCCGCCGATAACGGTGCGGTTGATCTGCCGTTCGTTAAAAATTAAAGGTATAGTATTCATCGCATTTCCCGCATACTTCCCCGTACTCGCACTTCATATCTTTTTCGGCGTAAGAGGTCATCCGCTCCCAAATCGATGCAAGGCTTTCCGTAAACGCATTGCCTATAATATTGCTAAAAACGTATTCGCGGCACGGCGGCACACTGCCGTCGGATAGGATCGTCATGTCGCGCCGCAAATGCCAGCACGGATTGCGTTCGAGCGGCGAAAGATCTGCGGGTTTACACTCGGGAAGGAGACCTGAAAACCAATCGTATTTTTGGATTATCACTTTGCCGCCGTTTTTATCGTCTTTCCAAAAGCGGTAAAAGGCTTCGAGTTCCGCTTCGTTGTCGTTCGTCCGAACAAACTGCGGATAGGTCGTATCGGGAAACGCGCGCTGCAAAAGAGCGACGGCTTTATGAGCTTTTGAAAGCGAGCCTTCCGAACCTCGCATCTTTTTGTACGTCGCTTCGCTTACCGCGTCGAGCAGTACGATCCAAATGATTTTCCCGCCTGAAGCCTCTTTGACTTTTTCGCACAGTTCTTCGGTTACGTGCAAGCCGTTCGTTTCGACAAGGAGCGAAAGCCCGTCGTAAGAAGCGGCTTCTTTAACAAAATCCGTAAAATCGGGATGCAAAAGCGGCTCACCCCACGCCGAAAGCGAGACGACGGCGCTTTCCGAAAGGGATGCCATTTGCGACACGAGCGGCCGGAATTCGGCGAGCGTCATATCGCGCGGATTTTTTTCTCCGTACGTTTTTTTATATGCTTCCCTATACGGCGAATAAATGCACTCCCCCTCTTCCCTGCCTGAAATCTGCACGTTGTAAAAGGCGGGTACTGTTTTCAAAACCGACACGAGGGTCACCGCTTTTTCAGAAAGGCTTGCCGCGTCTTTTCCCTCTCCGCACGCATCGTAGAGCGCACGAGAGGCGATATAGCCCGCCTTCGTCGAACATTCGAACGAAAGGCGGTAAAGACGCCGGTCATTCGGCGCGAGTACGGTTTCAATTTCAAACGAATTGATATCGGTTTTTAAAATCTTCATGACGGCATCTCGTGTGATGACTTCATCTCCGAGATTTTTTTGCCGCGCAAGAGAAGCCATGATGGCCGCCGCCCCCGTATCGATCGCTTCGGGTGAAAAGCCGTAGGGATAGCCGTCTGCAAAGGTGTATTCCGCGGCATAGGTTTTATGCACGCGAAGGATTTCATCGCTGAGCGCTTTGTCCAAAAAAGGGCAGTCGGCGGCGGCGTAGAGCACAGTTTCCGCTTTTTCGCTAAGACTTGTAATTTCGTCGAGTACATCGGCCGTCGTCCACACTTTCTTTTCTTTTACGGAAACGGATACGGAAGAGGATGCGGCTTCGCTTTTGCACCTTTCGGCATTATCGGATGCGGCGAGGACGACGACGGGGATACATCCCGAAACGGAAGCCGCCCACGAAAGCGCCCTGTCGTATGCGGAACGTCCGCCGAAAACTTTTTCGAACATATACCGAGCGCCGAATGCGGCATTTAAAATAACGACGGTTTTCATCATTACAGTATCGGCAGATTTTTATGCGGGTATAAACGGTTCGAGCGAAAACCGACACAAAAACACAAAACCGATTAAGGTCTTGACAGATTTCTCTAAAGCGGGTATAAAAATTAGTTTATTTTCGATATAAAATTATAATTGACTAAAAAAAATCCTTTTGTTATAATAAAACGTGCAGCTATGAAAATTCAAACGGAAGTCGGGCTCAAAAAAGTCATCGCCTGCATGGAACGCGCGGATCCCGCAGAAGCACAGAAAATACTTGAAAACCTGTTCGAAGACGAATTCGAATGCGGCGAGCTTGTGTTTACCGCCGACTGTTGCAATTTTTGGATTCCGTACATACGGCAGATCGACGCGATGGAAAACGCGTTTGAACGCGGTGAAAGCCTCCTTGCCGATTGGAAACGCTTCCGCTCTTTTCTTTCGCGAAAAGCGAACGTGTACACCCCTGCAGTCGAAGCGATAGACCGCGGTATTTTTTTATGCGCCCTTGAAAATTATCGGCAGCTGTTGGACGAGCGGGATATCGTACAAAAAGCGGAAATCTACCGCAAAGCGGGCTTATGCTGTAAAAAGCTCGGTAAATTCGAAGAGGCGCAGGAATTCCTTACCGCCTCAAACAATGCGCAGCCGGGGATTCCTTCCGTACTCGCCGAGCTTGCCGACTGTTTTGCCTTGTGCGGACACGAGCGGAACGCAAAAGTGCTTTTCCGCGAAGCGTTTTTTATCGATCCGACAAAAATCGACGCGAGCTTTCTCGATTCCGAACTGATTCGGGTATTGTTCGAAAAGACGGCGGAAAAGGGCTACACGGGTATGACGCTCTTGCAGTGGATTCCGGTCTACGGAGTGCTCTACGGCGTTTTTAATGTGCGGCGCGAACTCAAGCTGCAGGAGATCAGCAAATTAAAACAGGAAATCTACGCGATCGAAACGGAGATGAAAGATCCTTCATGCGATTCGGTGAATCTTACGCCGCGTCTCATCAATCTGTATTTTTGGCTCATCGACTACTACCTCGCTTCGGGCGACAATTCGAAGCCGGTGAACGATACGCTGCTGAAGATAAAAATACTCGATTCGGACGTTTACGAACAGTATATGAAGTGAGTGCAAAAGATGTAAATCCGTCGGAAGATAAAATCGGCCGGAACAAGAGGCCGTAAACTTTATTTATAAATTAACAATAATTTGCAATTATTAAACAAGGAGTATCGTATGGCAGATGAAAATCTCGTAACGCAGGTTCAAAACATGCTCAAAGAGGAAACGTGGACACGCGCGGCGATCAGCAATTATACAAAGAACAATCTTACGGAACTTGCCGACATCGTGGAAAAAGCGCGGGAAGCCGGATGCGCCGACGAACTGCAGCAAATCTGCGACGAACACCTCGCCCATACGAAAGACAGCATTATCGCGCTGTACCTGTCGGGCATGGTGTCGCTCGGCAAAGGTGCGCTCGACAATTCCGCGCTCGAAAACCTTGTCGACATCTTTCAAAAAAATCACAAAGAAAATATCGTCGTCTATCTCTGCGAAACGATTCTCGCCGACGATCCGAACAATAAATTTGCGCTTCGTACGCTCGCCGACTGCCTGCGCGCGGATAACAGCGATAAAGTGTGGGAACTCTACGAAAAGATCGTAAAGCTCGATTTTGAAGAAGCGGATTTGGCAAAACTGCTCGCCGAACACGCCGAAGCGGCAAACGACACGGAAACGGCGATCGACTACTATAAAAAAGCGCACCTCCGCTACATCACCGCCAAAAACATGAACGCGGTAAAAGAGACGTGGTCGCGCCTCGTCCAGCTCATCCCCGAAGAAATCGATTTTTTTATGCTCGCCAAACGAAAGATCGCAAAGACGATCAGCGAAGAACGGAGCGCCGTCCTCATGCAGGAATTGTACACGTGGTACAAAGACAATAAAAAATGGGATACGTCGATCGATATCTTAAAGCAGATTCTCGAAATCGACCAGCACGATACGTGGGCGCGCAAAGAGCTTGTCGACTGCTACCGCGGAAAATACGAAGGGAGAGCGCACCTCGAAGACTACATCCGATCGTCGAACCTGTCCCAGAGTTTCCGCAACGTATTCGAAGCGATAAACGATTTTGAAAAGCACATCGCGTTCGATGCCAAAAGCTATGTTTTTCACCGTTCGTGGGGCGTCGGCATAATCCGCTCGGTCGAAGACGACACGCTGAAAATCAATTTCGGAAAAAAATACGGCGTGCGTTCCATGTCACTCAAGATGGCGGTAAGCGCGTTGCAGCCGCTTGCAAAAGATCACATTTGGGTACTGAAAGCGACGAAAAAACGCGAAGAGCTTGCAAAAGAAGTAAAGAGCGATAAAACGCAGGCGCTTAAAACGATCATCAAAAGTTTTGACAACAGCTGTGACCTCAAACGCATCAAAGCCGAACTCGTTCCGGCCGTCCTCACTCCGGGCGAATGGACGTCGTGGAACAGCGCGGCAAAAAAGATTCTCGAATCGAATCCGCAATTCGGTGTGGACACGAACGACGTCAATATGTATACGGTACGCGATCACGATGTAAGCAAAGATATAAAGCTCGCAAACGAATTCAAAGCGCAAAAGCAATTTTTCCCGCGAGTCGATATGTTTTTGCGTTTTATCGAAGACGACGAAACGGATAAAAGCGGCGAAACGTTCAACGAAATGCTCTCCTACTTTATCGGATTCGTAAAATCGGTTTCGCACATAAACGAACAGGTTGTCGCTTCCTTTTTGACCATTCAAAAGGTAAATATGCTCGTTCCGTCGTCCGCTTATCAAATCAAATTTACATTTAAAGAATTGTACGACAAAATCGAAGAGCCGCGCAAAATGTATCTTTCGCTCAAAGACACGAAAAACACGACGCTCCGTGAAGATTTTATTAAAAATGTAAAGCTGCTTCCCGATTGGGACAAACAATACGTGCGCCTCTTTCCGACGGTACTGAGCCGCGCCATGCTCACCTCTCTTATCAACGCCGGAAAAACGGACATGGTTCGACGCCTTGCAGCCGATTCGTTCGACAATTTCAAAGACAACCGTCAAGCCGTTTTGTTTTTCTTCCGCGAATGCAAAGACGACGATTGGTTTAAGGACGCGGGTATCGCCTACGAAAAGCAGCTTATCGCGCTGATCAATATCGTCGAGCTCACGTTCCGTGAAATCAGCAATCACGTGAATACGACGGAAAACAAAAAAATCAATAAAGCTGCAATCGATTTGTTGTTCACGGACGACACGCTTATAAGCTATATGCTCGAAAACAATGAAGACACGGTAAAGCGCATGTATACGCTCGTCGCCGACATTGCGGATCTCGATCCTGCAAAAAAGGCGCAGCTGCGGAACAGAATTCTCGAAAAATATCCGGACTTCAAATTTCAAGCGTCGGAAGAAAAATCTTCCATGCAGCAGCGCGGCATGCTCGTTACGGCGAAAATGCTCGAAGAAAAGAAAGCGCAGGAAGAACAGATACGCACGGTCGAAATTCCGAAAAACGCCGAAGAGATCGGTGAGGCCCGCTCTCAGGGCGATTTAAAAGAAAACGCCGAATACAAAGCCGCGCGCGAACACCAGCACTTTTTAAACGAACGGTTGACAAAATTGCAGGAAGAGCTTTCACGGGCGGTTGTCTTCGATCCGACGACGATTACGACGGCGTTCATTTCGTTTTCGACGACGGCGACGCTGCACAACAACGATTCCGACAAAGACGAAACGTACACGATACTCGGTCCGTGGGAATCGGATCCCGACAACAACGTCATCTCGTATATGTCGCCGTTCGGCAACGCGCTTATGGATAAAAAAACCGGCGAGCGCGTCGCCTTTACAATCAACGACCACAACTACGATTACACCGTAAAAGAGATAAAAGCCGCAAAACCGTAAAAACGTAAATTTTAAACTCGGCGGATTGTCGAAAGAGCAAAGGACTTTTGAGACAGCCGCCTCGAGTTTTTAAGGATTCGAAAGACGCTGTACTGTCGAAGAGCGCGTAAAAATGTGTATCTTAAGCGTATGAAATATCGAAAAATATTTTTGTCCGCCGCCATCCCCCTCGCGGGTGCGCTTATCTTTTTTTTATACGACAAAAAAATAATCGGAGCACACATGACGGAAGGCACTTCAGCGGCCAATGCGCCGACTGCAAAAAGACGGGTAGTTTCGGAAAGCGATATAAACGGAAACCTTCCCAAGCACGTTTTCGTCGCCACACCCACTCAAACTTTTTCGCGCGGCTGGGAGTTTTGCCTTTCGGACGGAAAGATCATGATAAAAAAAGCGGGTGCCGAAAACTGGGCGCTCTTTCAAGGGACGGGTCTCCCCTTTCCGAAAAAAAAGCGCATCGCGAGAGGCGAACGCTTCGACGTACCGAAAAAGATCGTCGAAATCGCTGCCGACGACGATATGCTGCTCGCTTTCGACGATGAAAAAAAGATGTTCGTCTGCCCGCTCGCATCGAACCGCGTCGATAAAAAATTCGTGTGGACGAACGGTTTCGGCTGGCCGGAAAAAAAACAGCTCGTGCAGAACGATCTCGTCGCACATAAGCGCGGCTGGGCGACCGGTACGAGGAGATCGAGCATCGAATGGTATACCGACCGCTTCGGCAACGAACACAATTGGGGAACGATGGGCGTTACGACCGTCTACTTTCTCACCGAAAACGGACGGGAAATACGCTTTACCGATTCGGGACTTCCGACCGATTTGAGCGATACCATCCTCGGCCCCGAGCGCGGCGCCTTTACCGCGCAAAACATCAGCGCGAGCGGTTCCACTCTTTTTCTCATCGGAGACGACGGCACGATGTACACGCGCCTCATCGATTACGATACGATGGGATGCGATCCGATGTTTTTCAAATACACCTATGTCGCCGAAAAACAGCGCTACAAAGGCAGCGACTATCGATCCAATTTTACGCGCTGGGGATTGCCGAACGAAGATTGGCGTAAGCAGCCGGACATAGCGCTTTCGGGAAATGCGCGCCTTTCAAAATACATCTGTATATTTCAAAACGGCAAAGGAAACGATGCGCGCGTCCTCCGCGTCGCGGGTACCGATTCAGCCGGCAGGACGGGTTTTTATTATAAAAACCTGATCGATTCCGAATGGCGCTTCGAGCCTTATCCTCTCGTCATTCCTCCGTCGGCTTTTCTTTCGGGCGTAAAAGCGGAAGCCGAAAAGAAAAACGAATATTCGTATACCGGTACCGTCGCGCAAAACGGCAAAACGATAAGCGGCGTCACCTGTTCCGTAAGCGATATGACGCTCACAAGCGAAGGTTCCTGTACGCTTGTGCTGCAGTGCGGAGACGAAGCGAAATCGATTCCGCTCTACCTCGTTACGATGTGGACGTATATGCCACGCTACAATCCGGTATTCGACGGGACGCCGAAAAGCTTTTTCGCCACTCCGCATTTTTCCGAAGCCGATATTTCGGCGCAAAACAAAACGCTGGATGCGCTCCTTCACGGTGCGTTTCAAGGAAAAAATCTCGATCTCTTTTCTGCGACGGCGACCGCATGGGGACCCTATCTCATATTTACATTAGGGAAAAAACCGAACGAATACACGATATCGTTGAAAGCGACAAAAACTTCCGAGTCCGAGTTTAAAAAAGAGATGACGGCAAGCAGAGTACAAACGCAATCGCTTCGTACCCTCGATACGGCAAAGACGTACACGGCAAGCGACGTGCCGCTCCTCGAAAGTATCATACGGGAAAACGAAAACGTCATAGCAGAAGCCGACGCGCAGATGAAAAGCTATCTCAAAAACGCCGCGCGTTCGGAGCTTTCCCGCTGGGGCTACAATATCTTCGATACGATCGCCGCCGTGACGATGCTGAATCGTGTGGACGTGCCGAAAATAAAAACGCTGACTTCCTTCGGCGGACAGCTCATGGCGCAAAATGCGGATAATTTCAAATTCATTTCCATGTTCGAACTGTACGCGAACCCGTATAAAATTTCGGCCGCGCAAAATATCATCGACGAATGCGCTTCGCTCAAAGATCGCATAGCGGAAACGGGCAGCGCAAAAACCGATCCGGTTTTTAAAAACACGTACGGCGAATACTTCGACGCACTTCATATCCCCGACGTAACCTACGGCACCGTCACGTATAAAAAGAAACGCTACGAAACGACGATCAGGAGGATAAGCGCATCGCTTCCCGCTTTGCGCATGGAATACGCCGACGAAACGAACGCACAGTCCGTTATTATCGAATTCCCGTCGCTCATCGACGATATAAAAAAAGAACAGGAGCCGTTTACCGCCTCCGTCGTCTTCCGAACGATTTCCGGAAGCGGTTCGGCTTTTATTAAAACCGGCATCCGTTCATACATCATGAGCAGAACGGGCACCTACACGTGGGACGGAAAAGAAGCGAAAGTCGAAGTCAATAAATCGTTAACAAAACGGCTGCCGCTCTTTGCAGGCGGAAAAGACGGATGATATCGCACGGTAAAATGAGCGATGTGCGATAAAAGTGCGGAGTCCGGAAGACCGCGTTTTTGAACATACTGACTGCCGCCCCTTTATCTGATATACTTTTACGCGTTATGACTGACATACAGGAACTCATCCCCGACGTCTACGTGATCCCCGGCGGAACGAACGTCGGCGTCATACGCGTAAAAACCGAAAGCGGATGCGGCCTCTACCTCATCGATTCGGGCGGAAGCGAAAAAGACGCGCGCAAAATCGAGAAAATTCTTGATGAGCATTTTACCGACCGGCATCTCCGAGCGGTCATCAACACGCATTCGCACGCCGATCATACCGGCGGCAACGCCTATTTTGCAGAAAAAACGAAATGCGAAATATGGATGCCCTACCTCGAAAAAGGGAGCGTTGAAAACACGCTTTTGCAGCCCTCTCTCGCATGGGGCGGCTTTCCGCTTCCCGAACTGCGCACATCCTATTACGTTCCCGCGCACTGCGAAGCGACGCGCGTCATACGAGATGAAGAGTGCGTCGAGCTTTCCGACGGAAAAAAAATACGCTTTATCGCCCTGCCCGGCCACTATTTTGAAATGCTCGGCGTTATGTGCACGATCCCCGACGGAAAATGCGCGTTCTTTGCCGGAGATGCCGTATTCGGCAAAAAAGTTATCGCAAAATTTTCGATTCCGTTTATGCTCGACATTTTTTCATTTTTAGATACACTCGAAAAGCTCCGCTCCGTACGTGCTGACCGGTATGTGCCGAGCCACGGGGACGCCGTCACGAGGATCGACGAAACGGTCGAGATGAACGAAATCGCCGTTTTACAGACGATAAGCTGCATTATGAAGATTTTAAAAAAGAAGCCGCATACGGCCGAAGAATTATTAACCGAAGTCGCAAACGCAAACGGCATTTCGATGAAGCTCGCGCAGTACGTGCTCATCGGCTCGACGCTCCGCTCCTTTCTTACGTGCTTGTATGAAAAAGGGCGCATAACCTACGAAATCGCCGATAATAAAATGCTGTGGAAAGCGGTTGACTGAAAAGTCGGTTCTTTTTTCAGACAGCTGACGAGTTTAAAATTAAGTCTTTATATTACAATGACTTAATTTTAAACATCGCCCCATACAATTTTTTACAAAACGCAGATCGGAACGAAAGTGTCGGCTTTCAGCGCCGCCCCTCCGATGAGCCCTCCGTCGATATCCTTTTGAGAAAGCAGTTCGGCTGCATTTGCCGCTTTCATCGAACCGCCGTACTGAATGATCGTTTCGTCGGCGACTTTTTCGTCGTAGAGCTTTTCGATATGAGCTCTGCAAAACGCGTGGATCGCCTGCGCGTCTTCGGGCGTCGCGGTTTTTCCCGTGCCGATCGCCCACACCGGCTCGTATGCGATCGTAACGTGCGCCATTTCGGCGGCCCTTACGCCTGAAAGTCCCGCATCGAGCTGGAACGCGCACACGCTTTCCGCCTTTCCTTCTTCACGTTCGGACAGCAGCTCTCCGATACACAGCACGACATCGAGACCGGACGCGAGCGCTTTGCGCACTTTTGCGTTGATGAGCATATCGCTTTCGCCGATTTCATGCCGCCGCTCCGAATGCCCTATGATCACCGCTTGAACTCCGATGTCTTTGAGCATTTCGGCTGACACTTCGCCCGTGTGCGCTCCGTTTCCGGTAGAGGCGACATCCTGAGCGCCCAAAATAATATTGCTCCCTTTTACAACCTGCGAGACCGCATCGAGATAGACGAAGGGAGGAGCGATCATATATTTATTCGGTTTGCCTTTCAGCCGCTCAACCAAATCCTTTGCGAGCGCGACCGCTTCGGCTTTGCTCGTATTCATCTTCCAGTTTCCCGCAATATAATGTGTCCGTGCCATAAAAACTCCTATAAAAACTTTTGCAGGTACTTGCAGCGAAGCTTCAAGCAAGTTGCAACTTCCGAAAAAGTTTTTAGTCGTGCGCAAAAGCGCACACGTTCAATAATCGAGTTTGCGAAACTATACTGTATCGTATTCATTCGATTTTCATTAAAACAATACGTATATATAGATTCCGCAAACATCCGTGCAAACTCGAGATAAGAACGCTGCGATTTCGAGCAATGCACAGAAATCGCGAGTGTCTCCCATAAAAGAAAAACGCTTCAGCGTTTTTCGGCTTTAGACTCCAGCGCCGACGATATTTCAGACGGCGCTTTTTATCGTATCTCCTGTAGAAAAATTAATAATTTCCAAACTCGCCGTTTATCGATAAATTATTTTTGTGCCAAAATCGCGATACCCGGAAGCGTTTTTCCTTCAAGAAATTCGAGCGACGCCCCGCCGCCCGTGGAAACGTGGCTCATCTTATCGGCAAGGTGAAATTTATTGACCGCAGCGACCGAATCTCCGCCGCCGACTACCGTCATCGCGCCGCGAGATGTCGCTTCGGCGACCATACGCGCAACCGCTTCGGTTCCTTTCGAAAACGCTTCGAATTCGAAAACGCCGACAGGTCCGTTCCAAATGATCGACTTCGCTTCTCCGATCGCCTTTTTGTACAGTTCGAGCGTTTTCGGTCCCACATCGAGCGCCATGAGATTGTCGGGGATATCGGTACCGTCGATCGGAACGGCGGAAGCGTTCGCGTCGAAGGACTCGGCGCCTCTGTGATCGACCGGCAAAATAATGTTTACGCCTTTTTCTTTCGCTTCGCTTAATAATTTTTTCGCCGTATCGATAAAATCGTCTTCGACAAGCGATTTTCCGACGCTGTGCCCCTGCGCTTTCAAAAACGTGTACGACATACCGCCGCCGATGACGAGCGTCGATGCGTTTTTCAAAAGGCTTTCGAGCACTGCGATCTTCGAAGAAACTTTCGCACCTCCGATAATTGCAACCATCGGTTTCGGAGGATTGTGCAGCATCGGATCGAGGTACTTCACTTCTTTTTCCATGAGAAAACCGCCGACGCATTCCGTTTTCATAAACTTTGCGATCGTCGCAGTCGACGCCTGATCGCGGTGCGCGGTACCGAACGCATCGTTGACGAAGATGTCGCCGTAAGTCGAAAGCTCTTTCGCCATTCCCTCGCGCTCTTCGGCCGTCTTTGCCGTCTCTTCTTTATGGAAGCGGACGTTTTCGAGCATCATAACCCCGCCTTCAGGCAGCGCGTCGACGGCGGCTTTTTGACCGAGCGCGTCGGGCGCAAACGCGACGTGCGTGCCGAGCTTTTTTTCCAAATACGCGGCGACGGGCGCCATGCGGTTTTTACCCGCGATGAATTTTTCTTTGTCCTCTTCGGTAAACGGCTTTCCCGCCTTTTCCGCTTTTTCTGCGGCTTTTTTTACGTCTTTCGCAGGATCGCCGAGATGGCTCATTAAAACGAGACTCCGCGGCTTTTGCTCGAGAATGTATTTGATCGTCGGCAGCGCCGCCATAATACGCGTATCGTCCTGAACGACGCCGTCTTTCATCGGAACGTTGAAATCGACTCTCATGACGATGCGCTTGCCTTTTAAATCCACATCTTTTACGGTTTTAATCATAGTGCCCCCTGCTGTATGTTTCGAAAATTTTTTGCGATTTGATTTTTTATTATATATCTTCTCGGCGCAATATGCAATCGTATGATTTGATTTACACCGTGCGGAGTACCGCCTATTTTTTAGCGCATATAGTTTCCTGTGCGGCTGCTCTGACAAAACAGCAATAAAACCCTTGCCTTTTTTCAGTCGATTCGCTATTGTTTAGAGAAAATGAAACGGATTCGAATAAGTCTTGTATGTATTTTGGCGCTGACACTCCCCCTCGCCTCTCTTTTTTCTGAAGCGATTTCCGCCGAAGCGCAAAAGGAAATCGACGGCTTTATGACGCTGCGCATGAACCTCGCTTCCTGCGCTTCCCCCGAGAGCGCGCTTGCAAAAATCGAAGCCTATGCCGCAGAGCATTTTTCAGAAAACGCGCTCGCATCTTTTACCGATGAAGAAAAATTGATTTTCGAAAATTTTAAAATCCTCGAACAGTACAATTATATGCGGCAAATTCCGTCGATGGAAGGCTCTCTCAAATCGCTCATACGTACTCAATACGATAAAAACGACGCGTACTTTTCCGCGCACAAAAACGACGCGATAAACAAATGGCTGTGGTCTACGGCGGCCGATATGCTTTCGTGCAATTTGAGCTATGCGACCGTCGGCGTCATCATGCACGACGGTATCGCCGTAAAAAAGTATTATCAAAAAGCGCTCGAGGAAGACCCCGCCATGTCGTATGCACTCACGAATATCGCGCAGTGGTATTATTTCGCACCGGCCATCGGCGGCGGGAGCAGAGCGAAAGCGGGAGAGTATTTCGAGCGCGCGGTAAGGGATGCACGCACTGATGCTGAAACGTATTTTGCGAAGATTTTTCTTTCGCAATTTTTATTCGACGACAAAGCCCGCGAAGCCGAAAGCGCAAAGCTGCTCGACGAAGCGGACGCGCTTCAAAGCGGCGGAAGCTATATCGCGTGGATCAAAAAAGTCAATAAAGCCGGCTATTCGCTTTTGCAGTACAATGCAAAAAAGATGACAAAAAGCGACATCGAAAAAAAGCTTGCAAAACAAAACGAACGTCTTTAAAAATCGAAGTTTTCAGAAACTCGAAAAATTGTTTTTTAATATATAAAAAGTTTTAAGGGACCGTATCCTCCTTGCGGCCCCTTTTTTATTCATGGAAAAGCATATCGATTGAAGCCGTTTAATACAAAAATCCGCTATCGTATCTTTGTAATGGCCGCGTTGAATTCCGCGCCCGACACTTTTCCTTCGGGATAAAAATTGATTCCGTCGCGGAGTGTCATAAGTTCGTTTTCAACGCAGCCGAGCACCGCATCGAAATCGGGAGAAGCGAGCGGCACATCGGGGATCGGACTCGAAAGCATCCTTGCACGGTAGCGCTCGGAATATCGTGCGGGATTCGGATTTTTTCCCGCAGCCGTCCGCAAGTTCCATAAAAAGCGCGCGCAAAGGATACGGTTCGCTTCCGCAGCCGAGCTAAGCTGAGCGTCATCCGAAGCGCCGGAAACGCTTTTCAGCAAACCCGCACCCCTCACAACGGAAAACAATCTTTCCCCTCCGTACTTTTTTCCGCCGGTATAGATATCCAAAAGCTGCGTCGAGACTTGCGTTATTTCGATCATCTGTAAAAGCGAAATCGATTCGAGCGGCAAGAATTTTGCAAGCGCTTTATCGCCTGTAACGGCGTCTTTAAGTCGCCACGCTTTTTCGCGGAGCGGCGAGTATGCGCTTTTATAAAAAGGCGCGAGGAGCAAAAAAGCGGTATCGAAGAGGCCTGCCGCTTCATCGTACCTTCCCGCCCTGTATGCGCCGAGTGCGGATTCGAGGACGAGGACTCCGTCTCCGCTTCGAAGCGAAAGCGCTTCTTTTAGATTAACAATTCCCAAACGATGACCGAGCACGATCGCTTCGCTGTCGTCGGCATAGCGGCGGACAGCCTGCTCGTAGCATTTTTTCGCTTCGGCGGAATTTCCGCCGATAAAATACGCGCGGCCCAAAAGCGCATAGAGACGGGAAGCCGTCCGTTTTTCGAGTTCGGGAAACGCAAGGCGCTTTTGTATCTCCGAGATGATATGCGCTCTTTCAGCCGCATAATCTGCCGCATTGTCCCCGCCGAAAAAAGCGGCGTCGAGGGGGGCAAGGCGCGCCTGCATCGAAAGCGAAAAACCGCCGTCGGCCGTTTCATCCGAAGAGACGAGTACGTCTTTTTGAAACGTCATACAGGAAACAAGTGCAAGCGAGAACGCCGCAAAAATAATAATTACTAATTTTTTCATCGTATATCCCACGCATATAAATTTTTATCGAACGAAAGCACGATGCATTCGTCTTTTTTATCGCCGTTGACATCCGCTATGACAGGTACGCCCCTGCCCGCGACGGGAAATCCGGGTACGAGTTCGAGCGACTGCATAAAACCGTAGAGTACGTTTTCGTCGGCGCACACATACACGGCATCTCCCGAAGCGGAACGTACGGAAGCGATTTTCCCTTGCCGCGCAGAGGAAGCGCCGGGAATCTTTACCGTCGTAAAGGTACCGTCAAGGGCGAAACGATACACATCCGCATCCTCCGAAAGCGCAAAGAAAAAAGAGCCGCACGAGACGACATTCGTATAGAACACGCCGTTCGTCTCTATCGGAAATCCGTCTTCGAGCTTACCGTCTTTGAAAAGGTAAAACCTGCCCGATTGCGTTATAAACGCCGTATAGAGAAAACCGCCGGTTTGCAGCAGCGCTGGCGAGTCAAAGCCTATGCCTTCGATTTCCATCGGTTCGGAAGCATTAATAATTTTTTGATTTTTCATAAGATAGATCGAGCCTGCAAACGACTTTTCGTATACCGCCGCCGTATCGCCCGAAAGAGAAGGCGCGGAAAGAATTTCGCCGTCGTCCGGAAACCGCACTTCGTCGTAGGTACCGTCGTCTTTTACGACGATGATGACAGATCCGCGTGACGGGATCAAAAGTGTTTTGCCGAATGCCGCAGGGCGCGCGGACGGAGCGGCGCCGGTGAGGATCGGAAAGTTTCCGACGTTTTCAAGAGCGCGGTTCAGCAAATGTACCGCACCGTTCGCACCGACGGCCCAGAGCACGCCTCCTTCCCTGCACTTCTCCGCTGCCGGAACGATCGACGCGGTTTCGGTAAAACCGAGCTCCGTCTTTTTCATGGACGAAAGTTCAAGAGAGCGTATCTTTTTTCCGTTTTCAAGCCAAAACACCGCACCGGGATTTTTTCCCGCTTCGGCGTGCAGCAAAAAGTCGGTCGTTCCTTCGATCGCGATCGGAAAGCCCGGAACGAGGCGCATATCCGATGCGGAAGAAGCGACTGCATGCAGCTGACAGGTGAGCACGGAATTCTTTAAACGAAAATCGCAGCGACCGACCGTGTATAATTTGAGCACGTCGGCAAGCAGCGTACCGTTTCGGATAAAAAACGGAACACTTCGTTTCAGATCGTAATACACGCTCATCGTCGCTTCCGCCGACTGATTGCCGGACACCGTTTTCCAATTTTCGTTCCGCGCAAGCATTTTGCGTTCTTTCAGATCGTTGTACACGGTCGAAAGATTTTGCGGCGACTCGGAAAAATAAATATAATCCCCCTGTACAAAATAATACGGGCGAGGCAGATCGACGCCGAAGGACGCAAGCAGTTCGCGAAGCAAAAGCGGCATATCGATACGGGGAAGGCGCACGCCTCCGATTATTAAATTCGTATTGTTTTCGATCGCAAACGACGAAAATATGGAATCGAATATTTTTTCTCTCTGACGCGCGTCCCGTATCTGCAGCACAAAAACGGGATCGGTGTTGCCTTCGATACCGAGCACGGCACATTCGCTGCCCGTCCATGAAAAAACGATATCGTCGAGGGATACCGAAAAAAGCCGCTTACACCACGCGTTCGCTCTTTGCCATGTGCGCTCGATATCCGATGTTTTTTGCAAAAGCGGAAAGAGCGCGTCTTTCAATTCAGTGAACTGTCCCGCATTGAGCAGCGTATAGTACTGCACGCTCTCTCCGAGCTGCGAAAGAAGTGCGGGCATTTTCGAATTTTTTGTTAAAAGAGGTGCAAGCGGAGATGTGCTCTCGTCCGAAATCGCAAACGGGAATTCCGCTTTGACCGTGATATCCGCATCGGTAATGCCGAACGAAACGACGCTGAGAGAGGTTTCATCGAGCAGAGAAGAAACCGCCTCGGCGACATCGTTTCCGACGACAAACTGTTCGGCAAGCCGCTTTCCGTTTGCAATAATGCGGATGGGATCGTTTGTTTTTTGCAGCAAAATCGCCTTTTCTTCTTTTTTGTACGCATGAGCGTTATCGTCTAAAATCGCACGGGAAAGCGCAGCGAGCGAATCGGATACGACGAGGAGATTGTGCTTTTGGGCGATATAATATGCCGCATTTTTTTCGGCAGCGTATTTGAAATACGGAAAATCGTAATCGTTGACATATTCCAAATTATTAATATTCAAATGCGGCGCGACGAGAGGCGCGAGTCTCGTCAGCGAGGAAAGGAAACTCATATCGATGAGGGCGATATACGACGAAGTCCCCTTTGCCGCATAAAAAGCGGCATACACGCTTCTGGAAGCGGCAAAGCGTACGTATTTGTTGTCGCGCAAAGCCGACGAGCGGAACTCCATAAACGGAGCGCGGTAATTCGAAAGCAGCGGATCGGCGAGCAGCACGTCGGCGGCTTTCAAATCGATTATCGGAGAAACGGCATCCCACAGAGAATCGGTATGCACGAAAACCGAATAATCGGACGGAATAACTTCGAGCGGAGACATCCTGTCGAGAGCGGAAAAACCGATCCACCCGAAGAGAGAGACGAGGATGACGCACAAAAAAATCAAAAACCCTTTTAGAAGCCGCACAATGAACGGCGATTTTTTCTTCTCATTCATAGCGTCCAGTATAGCAGATATGTAATTTTTATTCAGTATCTGCTATACTGTTTTATATGAATGACGAACGAAAACAATTTTTTATCGAACTCGAAAAAAAAACGGGCGATGCCGTCGAAGCGCTGGAATTCGTGTGCATCAATGCGGACAAAAAAACCTACGCAGCGCTCTCGCTCGCTTCTTCGCGCACCGAGCTTTGGGGACTCCTCGTCTTTTGCGCGCGGGGGCTGTATTTTTACGTTTCCCCGTCCGAAAATTTTATGTCTCTGATGTTTCGGCAGATGACACGCGGGAAAAAACCATCCGAACAGATCATCGACCTCGGCCGAATCGAATCGCTCGAAACCGAACTGCCTCCGAAAAAATGGTACAGTATATTTTTTACCGATATAAAACACCGCGTCGACGCGTCCTTCGTCTTTGAAAAAAAACGATATTATTTTTCGATGACGACACTCTCTTCTGCGACAGACGTGCAAGAGCGGATTCGAAAAAAGCTGCACGGAACATCGGCGGTATCGACATACATAAGCTCGCCCTAGAGCAGCGGAGCTTCAAGCGAAATCGCGCATAAAAAAACCGGCCGACGCGCATCACGCACCGACCGGTTTTATCTATTAATAATTATTAAAAATAATCCGAGCGACGAGGCGAAAGCCTTACTTGCTGATAACGCGGATCATTTCGCAAAGCTTGTTCGAGTAGCCCCATTCGTTATCATACCACGCGATCAGCTTTACAAAATCGTTTTCAAGCGCGAGACCCGCATGCGCATCGAAGATCGACGTGTGGCTGTCGCCGGTAAAGTCGGTCGAAACGACTTGATCTTCGGTGTACGCGACGATGCCTTTAAGCGCGCCGTTTGCCGCTTTTTTCATCGTTTCGCAGATGTTTTTGTACGCTTCGTCTTTGTCTTTGCCGGCAGCCTTTTCAAGCTGACAGGTAAGATCGACGACCGATACGTCGGGAGACGGGATGCGCATCGAAATACCGGTGAGTTTGCCGTTGAGCGCGGGGATAACTTTTCCGACCGCTTTTGCAGCACCCGTCGTCGACGGGATGATATTGTTGTATACGGAGCGTCCGCCTCTCCAGTCCTTTCCGCCCTTTGACGGACCGTCGACCGTAAGCTGCGTACCCGTCGATGCGTGCACCGTCGTCATAAGACCGCGCTTAATACCGTATGCATCGTGAATCGCTTTTGCAAGAGGAGCAAGACAGTTCGTCGTGCAGGACGCGTTCGAAATGATCGTCTGACCCGCATAGGTCGTGTCGTTGACGCCGTACACGAACATCGGCGTATCGTCCTTGGAAGGAGCCGACATGACGACTTTTTTCGCGCCGCCTTTGATGTGCGCTTCGCACGCTTCCTTCGTCAGGAAAAAACCCGTCGATTCGACGACGACATCGGCGCCGCATTCGCCCCATTTGATATTCGCCGGATCTTTTTCGGCAAAGACGCGGATTTTGTTGCCGTTTACGATGAGGTGCTGATCGTCGAATTCGACTTTGCCTTCAAAGCGGCCGTGAACCGAATCGTATTTGAGCAGATATGCGAGATAATCGATCAGCATTTTCGAAGGATCGGCTTTATTGAAAGCGAGCAAATCGTTGATGCCGACAATCTGAATGTCGTTAAAGTTTGAAACCGCAGCGCGGAATACCATGCGTCCGATGCGACCGAAACCGTTGATACCGACTTTAATCATACTAATAACCCCTTATTAATAAAAATCATTTTATAACAATAATTTTACGCTTTATAAATGCCAGTGTCAAGGCGGCGCATTGCGTATTGCGGCGCATTGCATCGCATTCGGTCTTTCATATTCCTTTCATATTCCTTTCATATTCCTTGACAGCATATAGCGAACCTGTTAAAATACATTATTATATTCGATACTTGATCGTTCGGGCGGTTAACTCAGGGGTAGAGTGCTACCTTCACACGGTAGAAGCCATTGGTTCAAATCCAATACCGCCTATATGCAGGGGCATACGCTTTCCGTCACTTTTCCGTCAGGCAAAACGCTGTGTGTGCCTTCCGGTACGCCGCTCAATACGCTGCTTCCGCACTTTTCCGAAAAGAGCGAACACATCCTTGCCGTAAAAGTGAACAACGGAGTCGAGCCGTTCGACAAACCGCTCGAAATCAATTCCTATCTCGAACCCGTCCTCGACTCGAGCAAAGACGGTGCGCAAGTGTACCGCCGTTCGCTTTGCCTCCTGCTCGCCGCAGCCGCGCACAAGCTCTTTCCGCTGTCACGCCTTTTGTGCGGCCACAGTCTCGGAAGCGGCTATTACTATACGCTCGAAACGGGAAAACCGATAAATAAGGAGCAGATCGCCGCTCTCGAAAAAGAGATGCGTCTCCTCGTCGCAAAAAATCTTCCGATAACCGTGCAGTTCCTTTCCTATACGGACGCGGTTTCGCTTTTTGAAGCGCTCGGGCGCGTCGAAACGCGGCTGCAGTTGAACTATTTTTGTCCGCCGCGCGTTAAAATCAATTCCCTCGACAATTTTTCCGATCTCTATTTCGGCCCCCTCGTTCCGTCAACGGGATTTTTGAAAACGTTCGGCCTCCTCCCCTACGGCAAAGGTTTTTTGCTGCGCTTTCCGCAGCCGTCGGCCCCCGACGAACTCCCCGAATTCGTCGACCAGCCGCAGCTTTTCGAAATCTACAGCCGCTACAAAGAATGGGGAAAACGCATCGGCGTAACGTCGGCGGCGACTTTAAACAAGCTCGTCAACGAACGCAGGATAAACGATTTTATCGACATCGCCGAAACCTTTCAGCAGCGACAGTTCGCCGACGTCGCCGATCAGATCGCAAAGCGCGAGCGGGTGCGTGCCGTATTGATTGCAGGCCCGTCGAGTTCCGGAAAAACGACGGCCGCAAAAAAGCTCGCGCTCGAACTCCAAGCGATCGGTTACCTGCCGCACGTACTCAGTCTCGACAGCTATTATGTCGGCCGCGAAAAAAATCCGAAAGACGAAAACGGCGATTACGATTACGAATGCCTTGAAGCGCTCGACATCGATTTGCTCAACGACAATCTGCTCGATCTCTTTGCCGGAAAAGAAGTGCGCATCCCGTCGTATAACTTTATACGCGGAGAACGCTATTACGAAGACAAAAATACGATAAAGCTCGCCCACAACGAAATTTTAATAATCGAAGGAATCCACGGATTAAACGATAAACTGACCTCTCGCATTCCGCACGAACTCAAATTTAAAATCTACCTGTCGGCGCTCACGCAGCTGAACCTCGACGACCATAACCGTATTTCGACGAGCGACAACCGTCTCATCCGCAGAATCGTGCGCGACTCGCAGTTTCGAGGTAAAAGCGCCGCCGAAACGATTTCTATGTGGCCGAGCGTGCAAGCGGGAGAGCAAAAACACATCTTCCCGTTTCAAATCAATGCCGACGCGATGCTCAACACCGCCCTCGACTACGAGCTCGCAGTCCTCAAAGTCTACGCCGATCCGCTTTTGAGATGCGTCAATCCGACGCAAAAAGAATACGGAGAAGCGTGCCGCCTTTTGAGCTTTTTATACAACTTTTCGCCGATTCCGCCGACTGCCGTTCCCGCGAGATCGATCATGCGCGAATTTATCGGCGGCAGTGCATTCCATTATTAATTAAACTCTTTCCCTCGCTGAGCGCGCATTTGTCACGTCGTCGGCGACATCGTTCGCTTCGTTCATCTCCGCATCTCTGTACTCATCGAACTGCCGTTCGCGCAGTTTGCGGAGGCCTTCCGTTTTTTGCATCGCTTCCTGCATTTCTTTGCGCCTTTGCTCCGAAACGAGCTTCGCTTCGGCGAGCTTTTCCAACAGGTACGCTTTTTGTTGATCGAGGAGGACGTAAAAATCGTTTGCCCGCGCTATGTCGTTGAAATCGGTCGAGCCGCGCATCGTTTCGGTGAGAGAAGCATATTGAAAAGCGACTTCGTCGATGCGCATTTGAATATCGTGTTCGACCGCCATCGCTTTACCGAGCGCGAGTTCCGCTTGGCTTTGCAGATACTCGCGGTATTTCATCACGTCTTCGAGGGGAAACGCAAATTTTTTCATTCGGACTCTTCGGCGATTTCCGCGGCACCCAGAGCAGGAACGACGGGAGCTTCTCCGTATTCTTCGATCGGAATCGCAACCCCCGAAAGCTCGGAAAGTTTTTTGAGCGTTTCGTCGAGCGGGCACTTTTCGTATTCTTCCTGCATTAAAAAAGCTTCGATGGCGGCATGCTTTTCGAGAGCCGCATCGATTTCAGCCGAATTGCCTTTTTGATAAATGCCCGTCGTGATCATCATTTCGTTGTTCGCATAAGAAGCCATAAGCGTGCGCAGTATGCCGACGGCTTTTTGCGTTTGGCGTCCGGTAACGCGCTTGGAAAGGCGGCTTATCGACTGCAGCACGTCGATCGCGGGGTAATGATAGGCCTGTGCGAGGCGGCGGTTTAAGATGATATGCCCGTCGAGCGTTCCGCGCACTTTGTCGGTGATCGGTTCGTTGAGATCGTCTCCGTCGACGAGCACGGTATAAAACGCCGTAATCGACCCCTTGTCGTTTGTACCGGCTCTTTCGAGCAGCTTCGGGATCATATCGAACACGCTCGGCGGATAACCGCGCTGTGCCGGCGGTTCGCCGTTTGCAAGTCCTATTTCCCGCTGCGCCTGTGCAAATCGCGTAACGGAATCGAACATGAGCATGACGTCTTTACCTTTGTCGCGGAAATATTCGGCGACGGCGGTCGTCACGTAAGCTGCGCGCAGGCGGCAGATCGACGGCTGATCGCTTGTCGCCATAACGACGACCGAACGAGCCAAGCCTTCTTTTCCCAAATCGCGGTTTATAAAATCGAGCACTTCGCGGCCGCGCTCTCCGATCAAACCGATAACGTTGATGTCGGCGTCGGTATTGCGCGCTATCATGCTGATGAGCGTCGATTTTCCGACGCCGCTTCCGGCAAAGATACCGAGCCGCTGCCCCTTACCGACGGTGAGCATCGCATCGATCGCACGAACTCCCGTCGCTACCCGGCGCACGACGGGAAGACGCTTCATAGGATCGGGAGGAGAAGCGACTGCGGGATAATAGGTTTCCGGCACGATTTCGCCGAGCCCGTCGCAGGGTTTTCCCGTCGCATCGATGACGCGTCCCAAAAGCGATGAGCCGACGGGAACGCGCAGTACGGAACCGGAAGCGACGACTTCGCATCCGACTTCGAGCCCCTTCGTGTCTCCGTATGCGGTGAGTTTTACCGTCGTACCGTCAAGGGCGACGACTTCCGCCGCAAGCGTTTCATTCGAATCCGGCATGCGGATCGTACACATTTCGCCGATGACCGAACGCGGACCGCGGCTTTCGATTTCGAGGCCGTTGACCGCCGTCACGTGTCCGATGTATAAAATCGGATCAATCGCTTCAGCCGTTTTGAGGTATTTTGAAAAATCGAATTCTCCCGTATACGATGAACGCATGTCCCCACCCGCACCGATTTTATTAACATAAAGGGGCTGTCCAAAAACTTCAGTTTTTGGACAGCTTCCTTGATTTTATATGCGATGTTTAAAATTAAGTCCTTGCAATATAAAGACTTAATTTTAAACTCGACGGGCTGTCGAAAAAGTAACCGACTTTTGAGACAGCCCCTTTTCCGCCGTTTTTGTTGTTCATATGGAATGGCGAGTTTTGAAAACGAATAAAATTGTGCAAAGGCGAGGTTCCGGCTGCGTGCCGCTTTGAGCGTTCCGCTATGGGAGTCTGCTCTAAAAGCTCAACCGCGGCTAAGCGGACGGGTTCTCGCCGAAACCACCTTTTTTTATTATGCCTACTTTCAAAACTCGCCATTCATACTATTAATCTAAGAAGACGGTTCGATCACGTCGGATTTTGCAAGCGTCTTTACCGGTGAGATTTCCATGACGCGATTTTCGAGTTCGCTGAGCTGGCTCGAAATGCGCGCGTCGATTGCGCCGAAGTCGGTTTCGACGATACATCCGCCCTTTTCGACCGTCGAATCTTCGACGACCGTAATACCGCGGATGTTTTCGACCCGCTTGATAAAATCGTCTATGTGTTCCGTCGTGAGTTTGACGTCTTCGAGGTTGACGCGCAGCGTCACTTCGCATCTGCCTTTTACCTTTTTCAGAGCAGCGAGCACGTTGCTCATGATGACGCTCTTTTGATTTTCGGAAATGATTTTGACGACTTTGCGCGTCATCAAAATGACGAGTTCTACGATCTGCGTTTCGGTATCGCGCAAAATCTCTTCGCGGCGGCGCATGACGGCTTCGAGCATCGCGTGCATACGCTCGATGAGACGGTTCGCTTCGGCTTCTCCGTCGCGGTAGCCGCTTTCGTGCCCTTCGTCAAACCCCTTTTTATATGCATCCGATTCGACTTTTTGCCGCTGAGACTCGGCATCGCGGACAATTTCCTGCGCCGATTCCTGCGCTTTTTTTACGATCTCTTCCGCACTTTTTTGTGCATCGGCTTTAATAATATTCGCTTCGTCGGTTTGCCGCTTTACTTCGGCAAAGGCCGCCTGTTCCGCTTTCCGGACGATTTCATCCGCAGACGCCTGCGCTTCGTCGAGCATCCGCTTTTTTTCCGCTTCCCAATTTTTTTTGTACTCTTCCGCTTCGCGCCGCAAATCGTCGACCGTCGGCCCTTCGTATTCGGGCGCTTTTTCGACTTTTTTTTCTTCGGCCGGCTTAAAGTCGTGGACGAGCTTCAGCATCACTTCGCCCTTTTGAGATTTGACTTCATTCGGGCGGAAAACGGTTTTTGCCATCTGCTTCCTCTATAGTGCCGTCAGGTTACGAGTTCGTCTTCACCCGAACGGGCGATGACGATTTCACCGGAATCTTCAAGACGGCGGATCGTCGAAACGATTTTTTGCTGCGATTCTTCAACGTCTTTGAGGCGCACCGGCCCCATGAATTCCATATCCTCTTTTAACATACTCGCCGCGCGCTTGGACATATTGCGGAAAATTTTATCCTGCACTTCCGTATCGACGGATTTGAGCGCTTTTGCGAGTTCCTGCGTATCGACTTCGCGCAGCACTTTTTGAATGGC
Source organism: Treponema socranskii subsp. buccale (assembly GCF_024181585.1). Lineage (NCBI taxonomy): Bacteria > Pseudomonadati > Spirochaetota > Spirochaetia > Treponematales > Treponemataceae > Treponema > Treponema socranskii. Next base: position 1,638,540 of record NZ_CP054258.1, read on the forward strand.
GCGGTCGTCGAGCATAACGATATCTTCGAAGACGAACATTTTCTTTTTGATCTCTTCGGCCAAATCGGGATCTTCTTCTTCAAGCGATTCGATGATCGCCTTTTCGGAAGAACGGTCGACGAGGTTCAAAATTTCTACGATGCTGTCGACGCCGCCGGCTGCAGTGTAATCTTCGCTTGAAAGCGTCGAAAGTTTTTTTTCGAGCACGCGTTCGACTTCGCGCAAAACATCGGGGGAAGTTCTGTCCATCGTCGCAAGACGCTTCGAAACTTCCGGCTGCATTTCTTCGGGCAGATTTTGGAGTATGACGGCGGCTTTGCCCGGTTCGAGATACGCGAGGATGAGCGCAATCGTCTGCGGGTATTCCTGCTGAATAAAGTTCAGCAAGTGCGCGGGATCGGTTCTCCGTATAAAATCGAAGGGGCGCACTTGGAGCGAACTCGTAAGGCGGTTGATGATGTCGATCGCTTTTTGGCTTCCGAGCGATTTTTCGAGGAGTTCGCGCGCATAGTCGATACCGCCGGTCGTGATGAAATTCTGTGCATTCATCAGCTCTTGGAATTCTTCAAGAACGGCGTCTTTAAATTCCGCGTCGATCGTTTCCAAACGCGCTATTTCAAACGTCAGCGTTTCGACTTCGTCTTCGCGAAGATGCTTCATGATTTCGGCGGAAACGTCGCTGCCGAGCGACACAAGAAAGATCGCGGCCTTTTGCCGGCCGGTTAAACTCTTGTAATCTTTTATGCCTTTTTTGCCGCCCGCCGACGTCGGCGTTTTTAAGCTGCCGGGCTTCGGAATCGGCTTCGGATTGTTCGATTTTGCACCTGCGCCCTTCGATTCTTCTGCCATACTGTCACTCCTCCATCAGCCACGTGCGTATGAGCATCGCGACGTCTTCCGGATGTTCTTTTGCCATCGCGATCGCATTTTCCTGAAGCTCCGCCCGCCGCGACTCTTCGACGGACATCGTAACGCCCATACCCTCCTCTTTCGCGTCCCACAGCGCCTGCTCGCGGGCAGCCTGCTGCTGGCGCAAAAGCTCTTCTTCACGAAGACGGCGCCGCCGTTCGATTTCCCGCATAATGAGGCGGATGACGATGAACAGCACGAGCACGAGCGCAATCGCGCCGAGAGAAATCATAAGTGCAAGACGCCGCCTGATGCCCGCAAAATACGCTTCGTCTTCCGCGGCAAACTGCGCGGTTCTGTCGTACGGAATATTCGTCACCGTTACGATATAATTTTTGCTGACATCGTAGCCGACAGCTCCTTGAATATAGTTCGCCGTCTGCACGAGCGTATCCGTCGGAACGGGCGTATACACGCGCTGGATCCTGCCCGTTTCCGGATCTATAACCGGCTGATGGGTTTTCGGATCGAGCTGCGTCGTCCACGTACCGTCGACGTTCGCCGCAACCGAAACGCGGTCTATCTGCGGACTCGTCTCTTTGTGCTCCTGAGTAGTGTTGACGACGTTGTTTTGCGTAACGCCCGTTTCGGTAGAACGCCCGATGACATTCGACATATCGGAATACACGGGCGGCGTCTGACCTTCGGTGCCCGCAGGTCCTTCGGGATTAAAACCCGTACCCTGCCATTCTTTCGTAACGGTCTGCTGCGAAATCGTGAGCGAATCGCGGAGCTCCGAATCGTCGTAGGGAGTGCGCGGATTGTCGGCGCGGATTTGAATCGGCGTGTAGATCGTGGAATCGCTCGTACGCTTCGACATATCCATATCGATTTTGATATTCAAATCGCGCATGCGGTCTTCGGTATACGTACTCTGAAGCGATTTTAAAATCTGCGCGCGGTAGTAGGCTTCGAGCTTTTGAATTTCTCGCTGCTGGCGCGCGACGAGATTGACGGTATCGATCGCATCCATCGCGGCGAAATCGTTTAAGACATTGCCGTCGGCGTCGGTGATCGTAATGTTTTCGGGACGCAATCCTTCGACCGCCGTCTGCACGAGGCTTTGGATGCCGCGTATGCGCCTGGGATCCTGCAGCAGAGAACTCATAGGCTTTACGCGCAAAATGATGCTCGCAGTTACCGGATTTTGTTCGGAAATAAACAGAGAGTTGTCGGGCAAAACGATGTTGACGTCGGCCTTCGTTATGTCGTCGATCGCTTCGAGGTGCTGCTTTACCGTCTGCGTGATCGCGTTTTTAAGGCGCACGTTTTGTTCGGCGTCCGTCGTCGACCAGCTTCGATTGTAAAACGAAGCGAACGGATCGATATTCGACGGAACAAGTCCCTCGCCGATAAGTACATCCCTCATGCGCCGCGCGGTGCGTTCGTCTCCGACGGAAATATAACCGTCGTCGGTCACGTACGCTTCGACGTTTTGTTCGCTCAATTTGTCGAGGATTCTCGTCCGCGCCGTCTCGTCGGTAACCGGTGAATTGAAAAGCCGCACCGTCGTCGGACGCGACGAAAGAGATGCCGCGAGCACGATTGCAACGATGACGAGCGCAACAAGGGCAAAGAGCACGACCTTTTGTACGACCGTTCCTTTTGCCCACAAATTTCGTATAGATTCAGTAAGCCTTTTGAGCCATTCGTTCATCTACCCCTCCCGTGAACGAATACGTAAAACGGCAAATCGCACCGTTAAAGTATAGGGAATTATACCATATTATTATATTTTTGAAAAGAGAAAATTTTATAAACGCTCATCGCCGCCTCATGCCGTGCACGCAGGTACATGAAGCGCACCCTTACCGCGTCGTCGTGATTTCGTTCCAACCGGAAACGATACGATCGATCACGTTTTGCGCAAGACTGAGCGACATCCGCGCTTTCGCCATCGCGATCGTCACGTCCTGCGGATCGACCGATTCGGGCTCGGTGAGAATCTTTTGTTCAAGCGCGTTGACGTCGAGCTGGTCGGCATTCATCGACTTTACCGCATCGATGAGATAGGATTCGAAATCGATTCGCTTTTTTTCAAGCGCGTTTTTTGCAGCGGACGGAATGCCGTTCAGCGGAGCGCCCGCTATATCCGAAAGCTTTGCGCGGCCCGTGTGAGCGGAGAGCGTGCGGTTCATTTGCAATATGCCGAATTCCGGTATTTTCATAATTTTCCCCTGCGCTCAAATCGTCCGAGCGCTTTTACCCGCCGTTATTATAACGCTTTTACCGTCCTATTTCCAGTGCGGAAGCAAACATATCTTTTGCGCCTTCGATGACCGTCGAATTGGCTTCATAGGCGCGCGAAGCTGCGATCAAGTCGACCATTTCGTTGACGATGTTGACGTTCGGATATTCGACGTATCCCTTGTTCGGTCCCGACTGTATCGCGTCGGGATGCGTCGGATCGTAGACGAGGCGGCCTTCGGTATCGGTATCTTTTACGATCTGCAAAACGCGAACGCCCTTTCCCGGACCCTCGTCCAAGTCTTCGGGACAAAACGGCATACGCCACTGCACCGACTTTTCGCCGATCGCCTGGAGTATGACGCGAGAACGTTTAAAGGGGCCTCCTTCCTGCGTCCTCGTCGTAGAAGCGTTCGCGATATTGTTTGCGATGACATCGCTCCGAAGGCGTTCGGCTGCCATCCCCGTCGCGGCAACGTTTATACTTGAAAAAAGTCCCATACAATACTCCCGTAAAGTGTGCGCCTTTTACGCGCACTTTAAGCTATAGTTCAGAAGTGCCTATCACCCTTTTTGCATCGCAGTGTTCACTTGCGAAAATTCGAAATTGATGAGAGAAGCCATCATGCGATATTGCATCTGCGACTGCAAAACGATCATCGCTTCGGTTTCCGCATCGACGTTGTTGCCGTTCGGCTTCGCAGTCGTCGTATAATCGAGGACGCGCCTCGGCTCGACGTCGCGGTAATCGTAAGGCTCGTTGAGCGCAAAATGCCTTTCGTCGGTTCGCGTCAACTGAAAACCGTTTTTAGCCTTTTCTTCCGATTCGAACGCGCGTTTGAGTTCGCTTTCAAAATTGACGACGCTGCGTTTGAAATTCGGAACGCCGCTTGCGGCCATATTGTTCGCCGACACTTGATAGCGCAGTGTATTGACATCCATGCCGCGGTGCAGTAAATCGACCGCCCTCGTGAAGGTACTCATACTACAAATTTCGGCAGATAGCGGAAAGGGGTTTAGCGGAAAATAAGGGGGAATCGGCGGGGCGTATAAAAGCGGATTTCCGCCGAAAAGATATTCCGACGGAAAACTCGCTGTACAGCCTTAGAGTATATATCGCGACATATCGCCGTCGGTGACGATATCTTTGAGCTTGTCGTCGACGTATGCCGCGTCGATATCGATCGTTTCGCCCGCGTGTTCATCCGCGGTAAACGAAATATCGTCGAGCACTTTTTCCATAATCGTGTGGAGCCGCCTCGCGCCGATGTTTTCGCTCTTTGCGTTTACGTCTTCGGCGAGAAAGCTCATACGGTCGATCGCATCCTCGGCAAAACGTACCGTCACTCCTTCCGTTTCGAGGAGCGCGACGTACTGTTTTGTGAGCGCATTTTTCGGCTCGGTGAGGATTTTTTTGAAATCGTCTTTTTTGAGCGCATCGAGTTCCACGCGCAGCGGAAAGCGTCCCTGCAGTTCGGGAATCAAATCGCTCGGAGCCGAAACGCTGAACGCTCCGGCCGCAATAAACAAAATATGAGAGGTATCGACGACGCCGTACTTCGTATTTACATTGCTGCCTTCGACGATCGGAAGGATGTCGCGCTGCACGCCTTCGCGGGAAACGTCCTGCCCGCGCGATTCTCCGTTTTTCGTCGCAATCTTATCGATTTCGTCGATAAAGATGATGCCGTTTTGTTCGACCCGTTTTTTCGCTTCGGATGCGACTTTATCGCGGTCGATCATCGTGTCGAGCACTTCTCCGCTTATGATTTTCCGCGCTTCGTGAATCGTCACGGTTCTCCGCTTCGCTTTGTTTCCGCCCGAAAACATACCGGCGATGCTCTGCATGCTGCTTTCGAGATCTTCCATATTGCCGCCGGCGATGATTTCCATGCTCGGCATTTGAAACTGAGGATGCACCGTAAGTTCCACTTCTCTCTCTTCGAGCTTTCCTTCGCGCAGCATCGTGCGAAACTTTTCCCGCGTCGAGCTTTCTTTTTGCCGGCTTTCACTCTGCGCTTCCGCATCGGATGAGGCGGCCGCTTCCGATACCGCATCGTATAAAGCGGATCTTTTCGGCGGCGCATTCTGTGCAGCATCTTTTTCCGAAGCACCGCCCGACCGATCGGAAAGAGATGACGCTTTCGATTCCGCGCCGCCCGCTCCGCTTCCGTTTATAAACGTAAAGATATTTCCGAGGACAGCCGCATCTTTTTTTTCGTTCGCTTTTGCAGCCCTGTCTTTTTCGGCGGAACCGGGGAGCAGGAGATCGAGAAGCCGGTCTTCGACGAGGGGCACACTTTTTTCGCGCAAACGTTCTTCCATTTCCGCTTTGACGTCGTTGAAACCGACCGCCATCAAATCGCGTATCATCGATTCGACGTCGCGCCCGACGTAGCCGACTTCGGTGTACTTTGTCGCTTCGACTTTTAAAAACGGCGCCGAACACAGCTTTGCAAGCCGCCGCGCGATTTCCGTTTTGCCGACACCGGTCGGTCCTATCATGAGGATATTTTTCGGCGCAACTTCGTCGCGGATATCTTCGGGGAGTTTCAAACGGCGGTAGCGGTTACGCAGCGCAACGGCGACCGCGCGCTTCGCCTTTTCCTGTCCGATGATGTATTGATCGAGCCTGAGGACTATTTCCTTCGGCGTCAAATCCGTGTGTACTTCTGCCGGTACGTCGCTCATGCGTTTATGCCTCCCATAAAAACTTTTGCAGGAAATATGAATTTCCGAAAAAGTTTTTAGCCGTGCGCGTGTGCGCACACGTTCAATAGTCGAGTTTGCAAAACAAAACGTATCGTATTCATGCGATTTTTATCGAAATAACACGTATATATGTCTTCTGCAAACATCCAAGCAAACTCGAGATAAAAAGTGTCGGCGATATTTCAGACGGCGCTTTTTATCGTACCTCCTCTACCGTCAAATTACCGTTCGTATAGATGCAGATTTTACCCGCAATTTCAAGACTCTTTTCCGCAATTTCGACAGCGCTCATATCGGAGCTTTCGAGATACGCAAGAGCCGCCGAATACGCATAGTTTCCTCCGCTTCCGATCGCGCACACGTCGTTTTCCGGTTCGATGACGTTGCCGTCGCCTGAAATGAGCAATATTTTCGTTCCGTCGGCGACGAGGAGCTCGGCTTCGAGCTTTTGCAGAGAACGCTCGGTACGCCACATTTTGGCAAGCGCGACGGCGCTGCGCATGATGTCGCCCGAATACTCTTTCAATTTTTCTTCAAATTTATCGAACAGTGTAAACGCGTCCGCAACAGAACCTGCGAATCCGGTGAGCACTTTTCCGTCGTATATTTTGCGCACTTTGCGCGCGTTGCCCTTTACGACCGTGTTGCCCGCAGTCACCTGTCCGTCGCCCGCCATCGCAACCTTTCCGTTCCGGCGGACGGCGATAACCGTCGTACTGTGAATTTTTCTCGCAGCCATATACACTCCAACAAAAACAAAAAAATAAACGGCGCGGCCGTTTTACACCGGCGCATTTACCGCCGCTTCGCAATCGATTCGATCCCACACACAATTAACAATTAACAATTACACATTATCAATTATTAATTGTCTCAGCCTTTTCCGTGCGGATGCGCTTTTTCATACAATTCGATAAGGCGCTCTGTCGTGATATGCGTATAGCGCTGCGTCGTCGAAATGCTCGCGTGTCCCAAAAGCTCCTGCACGACGCGCACGTCCGCACCTTGTGAAATCATTGCGGTCGCAAAGGTGTGGCGCATCGCGTGCGGCGAAATATGGCGAGCCGTCCCTTCCGCACCCGAATAGCGCGACAGTATCCAGCGGATGCCGTGCGCACCGAGAGCGGTGCCTCTCCTGTTGACGAATATTTCACTCACGTTGTCCGTCATGCGTTTTTTTGCAAAAAACTTTTTCCTGTCGGCAAGATACGCTTTGAACGCTTTTTGCGCATCTTCTCCGAAATACACGCGGCGGTCTTTACCGCCCTTTCCGGTGACGAGGGCGGAAGAAAAATCTTCCGACATATCGCTTAAGCGAACGGAAGCGAGCTCCGAAACGCGGCACCCCGACGAATAGAGCATTTCCAAAATAGCGCTGTCGCGAGATGCCCACAGGATTTCTTTTTCTTTCGGTACGGCGCACAGCTCGTCGACTTCCGCGCCGGTTAAAAAGCGCGGCACGTGATGCGGCATCTTTACCGTTTTGATTTCCTCTGCGGGATCTGTATTAATATACTCAAATTTTTTGCAATAGGCAAAAAAAGTTCTACACGCGGCGATAAAGCGGTTTACGGTTGCGCTTGATTTTTTTTCTTTTGAAAGAGCTCCGATGCAGCTTCTGATATCTTCGGCGGACGCTTCCTTCACGTCTTTTTCCGCGCCTAAAAAAGCCGAAAGGCGTCGCAAATCGTTTCGGTACGCACAAACGGAATTGAGCGAAAGTCCGCGCACGGCTTCGAGGTAGAGCAAAAATTCGTCTATCGCATCCGAAAGGCGCATCGGTTTACCCTGCGCTATTGCCGAGACTCGGGAGCACCTTCCGACTCTTTTTCAAAAGCCGCAGCATCGTCGGCGGAATGCAAAAAGGTGCAGTCGGGATTGATGCACGATTTATACGTGCCGTTCTTTTTGTCGTATTTTTCGACGAGGAACCATCCGCACTTCGGACAATACTGATCGATCGGTTTGAAATGCGAAATAAAATTGCACTTCGGGTAATTCGTACAGCCGTAAAATTCTTTGCCTCTTCCCTTCGTTTTCCGTGCGACGATCTCTCCGTCGCAGCCGGGCATCGGGCACTTCGCAAGCGGGATCGAACGCGTGTTGCGGCATTCGGGAAATCCCGAACAGGCGAGAAAGTATCCGAAGCGGCCGAGTTTTTTGACCATGGGCTTTCCGCATTTTTCGCACATGATATCGGTTTTTTCGTCGAGAAAACCTTTGACGCTTTCCTGCGTTTCCATCACGTCGTCGACGCGTTTTTTGAACGGGCCGTAAAAATCTTTTATCATCCCGTTCCACACGAGAGCGCCCTGCTCCACTTTGTCGAGATCGTTTTCGACTTCCGCGGTAAAATGTTCGTTGATAACGTTCGGAAATGATTCGACGAGGATCTTACATATCATGCGGCCGAGGACAGTCGGCACGAGTTGTCGGTTCGTCCGCGTCACATAATAGCGGTCGAGCAAAACCGAAATGATCGGCGCATAAGTCGAAGGTCTGCCTATCCCTTTTTCTTCGAGCGTTCGAACGATGGACGCATCGGTATAGCGCGCGGGCCCTTGAGTAAAGTGCTGTTCGGGATAAAATTTTTCGCACGCGATTTTTTCGCCTTCTTTCAGCGACGGGAGATTTCCGGTTTTATCCTCTTTCGACGAAAGGAGTTTGATGACATGATAAAACCCCTTGTCGACTATTTTGCTTGCGGATGCGCGGAAAACCGCATCGCCCGAAGCGATTTCAACGCTCGTCGTCCGCGTCTTCGCGTTGTTCATCTGACTCGAAACGAAGCGCTCCCAAATGATCGAATAGAGGCGAAGCTGATCGCGCGTCAAATATTCTTTTATCGAATCGGGCGTATACGACACGTAGGTCGGGCGGATGCCTTCGTGCGCGTCCTGAGCCGCTTTTCCGACTTCATACTTTACAGGCTCTTCCGGAAGATCGTCGGGATAATTTTTTGAAAGCCACGAACGCACTTCGTCGAGGGCGGTTTGCGAAATGCGCACGGAATCGGTACGCATATACGTGATGAGACCTACGCGGCTTTCACCGACGTTGACGCCTTCGTAGAGCTGCTGCGCGATCTGCATGGTTTTCCTCGACGTGTAGCCGAGGCGGTTTGCGGCCGCCTGCTGCAATTTCGACGTCGTAAACGGCGCTTTCGGTTTTACCGTTTTGTCGGTCGTCTTTACGCTTACGACCGTGCAGTCGGAATTTTTTATCAAGTCGATAATTTTATTGACTTCGGCTTCGTTTTTCAATTCAGCCTTTTCACCCTTGTACGAAACGAGCTGAGCGGTAAACGTCGTTTTGCCTTTTACAAAATCCGCATCGAGCGTCCAATATTCTTCGGGCAGAAAATTTTCCACTTCTTCTTCGCGCTCGCAGATGAGACGAAGCGCGACCGACTGCACGCGGCCGGCCGAAAGACCGTTTTTCACTTTACTCCACAAAAGCGGACTTAAATTGTAGCCGACGAGGCGGTCGAGCACGCGCCGCGCTTTTTGCGCGTTCACTTTGCTTTCGACGATTTCGTCGGGATGCTTGACCGCTTCTTTGATCGCAATCGGCGTGATTTCGTTGAATACGATGCGGCTGATCGGAGCGCTCGTCTTTTCTTTCAGCGCCTTATTCAAATGCCATGCGATCGCTTCTCCTTCGCGGTCGTTATCGCTTGCGAGCAGGACGGCCGTCGATTTTTTCGCATCCTTTTGCAGCTCTTTTAATAATTTTGCCCTGCCTCTCACGGTGATGTATTCGGGCTGAAAATCGTGATCGACGTCGATCGCGAGGCGCGATTTCGGTAAATCGATCAAGTGTCCCATGGACGCTTTTACCGTATAGCCCGGGCCGAGATATTTTTCGATCGTATGCGCTTTTGCCGGAGATTCGACAATCACGAGCGTCGATTCTTTTGTTTTTGAAGCACGTTTTTTTGCTGCATCAGCCATAGCCTTCTCCCATAAAAATTTTAACGCGAGAGTGCGGCGTTCCGCACCGCACCCGTATAGTAAACTGCCCAAAAACTTCAGTTTTCGGACAGCCGCGTATAAGGGCATCTTAAAACACTTGCCCCGAGCGATTTTTTCAAAATTTCGCCCCTCTTAAAAAAGAGAGGGCTCGCCGCTTCGCACACCGGGGGCTTCCGAGCGGCAGCGGCGGTAATCGGCATAATCTTTTATAACCGGAGCGCCGTCGGCGACGTATTTTTCCGCCGTTCGCTCGGTCTTTCCTTTTGCGGCTTCTCCCCTCTCGATCTTTTTTTCGAGCTCGCACTTCGCTTGCCGCGAAACCGCCTTTGCAGGAGCGGAAAACGCCGCTTCGTGAATCATCACGTCGCGGTTATAATCGAGGGCGTACTGCGCCGTAATGAGCGCGCCGCTTCCCGGGGGCGATTCGACGACGACGGTCGCAGGCGACAGAGCCGCGATAATGCGGTTTCTGTGCACGAATCTCCACGCTTCGGCAGGGACTCCCGGAAGATATTCGCTTACGAGAACCCCGCCCGTTTTAATAATTTTTTCCGCAAGCCTTTTATGCGAAGACGGAACGATCATATCCGCTCCGCACGGAAGGATCGCCGCGGTCTTTCCGCAGTTTTTTTCAGTCCCCGCTTCCATCGCATCGAAACAGGCATCGACGGCTCCTGCGTGAGCCGATGCGTCGATTCCGTACGCGAGACCCGACACGACCGTAACTCCGTTTCGGGCGGCATCGCGTGCAAACGAAAAAGCCGCTTCTTTTCCTTCTCTCGTCATGCGCCGCGTTCCGACGACGGAAACCGTTTCGCCTGAAAGACAGGATGCGTTTCCGCGGCAAAACAACATAAAAGGCGCATTTTCCGCTTCCGCAAGAAGCGCGGGATATAAGGCATCCCCGTTTAAAATCGTTTCGATGCCGAACGCTTTAATAATCCGCTCGGCCTTTTCCGCTTCGCGCACGCACGAAGGGCCGTTCCACACGGCGGATCGAAAAGTTCTTCCGACAAGCGTTGCGATATCGTCTATAGACAGTAGCGCAAGGGCGGCGGCGCTGTCAAGGTTCTTCAGTAAAATATTTTTTTCGCGCAGCGTCAAAAACGATACGCCCGCGAGACACAGAGAAAGAAAATAGTTTTCCTTTTCAACGCCCATAGGCCGCATCCAAAGCGATTTTTTTATTTGCTTCCGCGAGCGCCTTTTTTTCTTTATCTTTCGTCGTTTTAATAATGGAATCGTACATGGCCGCCGACGCTTGAAAATCTCCGGTGCGGAAATACGCGTTCGCAAGCACGGATTTCGCATCGGTGTGTCCCGTGTCGATAGTTAAAAGCGTTTTAAGATAGGGAATCGCTTTTTCGCTTTCGTCGAGTTCGAACACGTAGAGCACGCCGAGCCCGTAAAGCGCGCGGACATAGCGGCTTTCGATCGCGATCGCGCGGAGATATGCCGACTCCGCCAATTTCAAATAATTATATTTTTTTGTCGTACTGCCCGTCGCATCGTAATCGAGCGCCGAATGCGCCATATAACCCGCGCACACGCCGACATAGTAATAGAGGTTTTGATTTTCAGGATAATATTCTATCGCCTTTTGATAACACGAAAGCGCTTCGCCCCACATTTTCAAATCGATATAGCGCGAGCCGAGTATCTTATACCAAATGCCGATTTGCTCGTTCGCAAGCGTTATATCCGCAACGCGCTTTTCGTATTTTGCAATCGCCTCTTTGTATTCGTCGATCGTCGTCGGGGACGAAACGCCTTCTTCCGTCTGCTGCAGACGTTTGACGGCTGCATTCGACGATCCGCATGAAACGAATATTAAAATTAATAATAATAAACTTGCCGTTATACGTATTTTTTTCATAGCAACCTCGATTTTCGAATCTTTCGTCTACTATATCAATATATACTAAAATTGCAAGAACAAGGCAATCGAAGGACAAAGACGACGCACATCGCGCACGGATACGTTTTATTTTACCGAACGCCTGCACTCCCGGCGGCAGCACATTAGTGCGCGGATACGTCGTCTTTTACCGCATGGCCCGGAAAATATTTTTCGTGATTTTTTCGAAGCTGCTCGTCATCGACGTGCGTATAAATCTGTGTCGTCGAAAGATCCGCGTGACCGAGCAATTCCTGAACGGAACGCAGATCGGCCCCTCCTGCAAGCAAGTGCGTCGCAAACGAATGGCGCAGCGTATGCACTTTCGCGTGAACGCCGCTTTTCACTTCGTATCCGCAAAATCGTTTCCACAAACCTTTTCGCGAAAGAGGATCGCCGCGGTAATTGACGAAAACTTCGGCGACCGTTTTTTTCCCGACAAGAAGCGGCCGAGACTCGGAAAGGTATGCGGAAAGTTTTTCCTTCGCCGCATCTCCGAAGGGCACGATGCGCTCTTTATCACCCTTACCTCGCACGAGGATAATGCGTTCGTTCAAATGCACGTTTTGCATGAGAAGAGAAGCCGCTTCGCTCGCGCGAAGCCCGCACGAATAGATGAGTTCGAAAAGCGCCGCATCGCGAAGTCCCAAGGGCTCCGACGTATCGATGGACGAAAGGAAGGATTCGATCTGCGTAACGGAAAGGACGCGCGGCAGCGGACGGGCGGCTTTCGGACGGTCGAGCGCGAGGGCAAAATTCTCGCTCCATATACCGAGCCTCGTGAGATAAGATCCGAAAGCGCGCAGCGCTGAAATATCTTTTGCGATCGTCAGCTCCGTATCGCCTTTGGTCTTTTTCCACACGAGATAATACGTGAGTTCGCGGGAAGCGACATCGTGCAGTTTTATTTTTTTTTCGACGCACCACGACAAAAACTCGCCCGCAGAAAGCCGATAGGTTTCCGCCGTTTTCTGCGAGCGCCGCAAAACAAGCACGATGTCCGTGTAAAAGCGGGAGAGTATGACCGGAATCGTCAACTTTTCAGCCATACGGATCCCGCGCTAATCCTGCAGTCTGATCGTCCGCGACAATTCTCCGCGTCCGCTCGCCCGCCAGCACGCCGGCTGTGCGATGTCGTTGCTTCCGGTAAATCCCGCAGGCGGTTTTATGCCGCTCGCCGAATAGCGGGGGACGGAAGCCGAAAGCGCTTTTCCGAGCGAGCCGATTTTTTGATTTACCTGTTCGCGGACGGAAGGAGCGCCGACCGCAACGGGAACTTTTTCGGCATCCGAGTCGACGGAATCGAAAAGACTCGTTTCCGCGGCGGATGAAAGCTTTTGCCGCATACGTTCGAAACCGCGCCCGCCCAGTATGTCCGAAAATTCGTCGCTCGTAACGACGGACGAATCGCGCGGAGCGGCAGAAGATGCGTCATCGCCGGCTCCTCTTTCAAAGCCTGCATGGAATCCGGTTGCAATGACGGTAACGCTGACGTTTTCACCGAGTGAGGGATCGATGGCCTGTCCCCACAAAATATTCGCGTCGGGATCGATCGAAGCTCTGACGACTTTCATGATTTCCGACACTTCGAGCATGGATATGTCGCCGCTCGAACAGATATTGATGAGAACGCTTTTCGCTCCGTCTATGCTCGTATCTTCGAGCAGCGGATTTTTAATCGCCTTTGTCGCAGCATCGACGGCGCGGTTTTCGCCGCTCGCATGACCGACGCCGAGTATCGCTTCTCCCTGTCCGAGCATGGTGTTTTTGACGTCGGTGAAATCGCGGTTCACGTCGCCCGGCTTTGTGATGATATTCGAAATGCCTTCGACACCCTGACGCAAAACGTCGTCCGCAACGAGGAAAGCTTGCCGTATGGGCATATTTTTATCGACGACTTTTAAAAGTTGCTGATTCGGAATGACGATGAGCGAATCGACGTTTTCGTGCAAACGGCTGATGCCTTCTCGCGCTTGGCGCATGCGTACCGGCCCTTCGAATTCGAAGGGAGTCGTAACGACGCCGACGGTGAGCACGCCGAGGCTGCGCGCGATGCGCGCGACGACGGGAGCCGAACCCGTACCCGTGCCGCCGCCCATACCGGCCGTGATAAAGATCATGTCGGTGCCTTCGAGCAGATTGGCGATCGCCTCTTTATCTTCTTCTGCGGCCTCTTCTCCGACTTTCGGATTGCCTCCGGCGCCGAGTCCCTTTGCAACCTTCCGTCCGATAGCGATCCGCGTCTCGGCTTTCGAACGGTTCAAGTCCTGCACATCGGTATTCAACACGATAAAGTCGACGTTCGCGATATCCGCATCGATCATACGGTTTACCGCATTCGATCCGCCGCCGCCGCAGCCGATGACTTTAATAACCGCGGGACTCACCGCATCGAGGGCAGTGCCGCTTTCATTGATCACCGAAAAATCCATCATGTTTTCCTCCCAACCCTTTTTCCCCTCAGAAAAATGATTTTTTCAACCTTGTCAACAGATTTTCTTTTTTCCCGCTCTCTTCCGACGAAAAAAGTTTTTTATTTTTACGGCTGTTCTTTTCCTGAACAGCGTTTTTATTCGCAATCACAAGCCCTATCACCGTAGCGAATTCGGGGCGACGGTATTCGGCTTCCGCGCCTCCGAGTTTTTCAGGCGTACCGATCCGCACCGCGCTCGTTCCGAAAACCGCCTGCGCGCATTCGACCACGCCTTCCATCTGCGCGCCTCCTCCGGTCAGGATGATATTGCCGGAAAGGCGGCGGATATTCGAATTACTGATGACGGCGCTCCGCACCATCGAAAATATCTCTTCGACGCGCGGCTGAATAATGCCGCACAATTCCGTCTGCGTCGTAAGCTCGGGATCCCTTCCGCCGACGCCCGGAATTATCACTTCACGGTCGATTTCGATATTGTCGATAAAGCAGCATCCCGATTCGATTTTGATCTTTTCCGCAGCCGATACCGGTATGCCCTTTACGATCGCAATATCGTTTGTAACGAGGTTGCCGCCGACGGGAATGGATACCGTGCATACGGGCGCCCCTCCCAAAAGCACGAGCACGTCGGTCGTTCCCGCGCCCATATCGATGAGGATGGAACCGAGATCCATTTCGTCGTCGTGAACGACAGCCTGCGTCGCTGCAAGCGTTTTCAGCATAATGCCCGACGATTCGTAGCCCGCGCGGCTCACGCAGCGCTTGATGTTTTGTATCGTCGTTTTCGACGCGGTGATCACGTGCACGTCCGCTTCGAGGCGGGCGCACATCATATTCGTCGGATCTTTAATATTTTTCAAACCGTCGACGGTAAACGTCTGCGCGACGACGTGCAGCAATTCTCTGTCTTGCGGAATAAAAACCGCGCGCGCATTGTCGATCGCCCGCTCTATGTCGCCCCTCGTCACTTCCCTCGGAGGCCGCCCCGGTTCGGTCACGGGCGTTATGCCTCGCTGATTCAAACCTTCGATCTGCGTGCCGCCGATGCCGATCGCGCACTTGGTCACTTCGGCACCGGCCGTTTGTTCGGCGCTTTCGACCGCTTCTTTTATCGCGGCGGCGGCGTCTTCGATATTGACGATGACTCCGTTTCGGAGCCCCGCCGACTTTCTCGAAGCCGTTCCTGCGATTTCAATACCGCCCGAATCGTTCAGTTCTCCGATCGCGACGCGTATATGGTTCGTACCGATATCAAGACCGACAATCATACCTGCTTATCCTCGCTTCAGCGCGTCCGGTAAGAAACGGAGCCGTAACGCAGATCGATTTCCGATACGTCAGGCTCGATCGAATTGACGACGTCAAGCACAACCATCATATACTGTAACGCGTCTTCGTTCAATGCGCGGTCGGTCAGCACGCGCATCCTCGTGTGCGCAGGGATAAGCGCGAGTTCGTAGTTTCCGTATTCTTTCGGAACGACGCAGATCTCCGCGAGAGCGGCGAAATAACGTCTGTCGCGGTTTTGAATTTCCGAAATCTGTTCGATGAGCGTACGGTACTTTGCAGGGATCCGCATGCCTTCCGAAAGGTGCTCTATCGGCAAACCTGAGATGATCGGAACGGCGCCGCTTTTTCTGTCGACCGCCGCATCGTCGAAGAGCACGCCGTTTTTGTCGATGCACACGGGAATGCTCCTTCCCGCAGATGAAACGAAAGTCATCGCGACGCTTTCGCGTTCGGCGATGCGCACGAATATTTTGTCGGGAAAGCGCTTCGATACGGTAACCGAATCGATCGCCGGCACCGACGATAAAATCGAAACGGCTTCTTCGGCGTTGAATGAAAACCAGTTCGCCCCCTGCATCGGCTGCAAGAGAGAACGCACTTGTTCGTCGGAAAGCGAGCGTTCTCCGCCGATGACGATCTTCGGAGCGTGCATACTCGGAAGGGCGAATTTATAGACTGCGATTTCGATCAAAAAAATTACGCAAAAAACAAAAAAGAGTGTGACGACGATTTTCGTCTTTACATCGCTTTTCGTTTCGGTTTTTCCGGCGGCAAAGCCCGCCATGCTCACATCACTCATCCTGTCCCTCATAGACGACATCTTCAAATTCGTTTTCGTCTTCTTCCGCCGTACAACGCGACGCATTGACGATAAAGCCGCACATACAAAACGTTACGATTATCGACGAACCGCCGAGCGAAAAAAACGGCAGCGGTATGCCGGTAGCCGGAAGCGCCCCGCAGACGACGGCGCAGTTCATCAGCGACTGCAGCGTTACTGCGGCAACGCAGCCGAACGACGCGTAGGCGGCGAAACGGTTTTTACAGACGAACGACGACCTCAATCCGCGCCATGCGAAAGCTGCGAGCATGGCAAAGTACAAAAGCACGCCGAAAAATCCCATCGCTTCCGCCCAGCCGGCGAATATGTAGTCCGCCTGCACTTCGGGAATGCTGTTTATCCACACGAGACCGCTCCCGATGCCGCTGCCCCAAAAACCGCCGGAACTGATCGCTCGCTTTGCCGCAATGCTTTGGTAATTGTACGTGCGCACGTGTTCTTCCGGCCGCAAAAATCCGATAATGCGTTCGATCCGATACGGCTCCTGCAAAATCATAAAGACGAGAGCCGGAACGATAAGAAGGAGCGCAGGCGGAAGCCACGTAAGCTTTGCACCCGACGCAAAAAACATCACGAGCCCGATGCAAAAAATAAAAACGCTCGTGGAAAAATCGCGCTGAAAAAACACGAGGAGAGAAATGAAAGTCAAACCGATGACGGCCGGCAGCACCGATTTTTCGTCGGGATTTTCGATGCGCGCCTGCTTGTCGAAAAAATTCGCGAGAAAGAGGATGAGTGCAAATTTTGCGAATTCGGACGGCTGCAGCGTAAACGCAAAGGGCATGCGTATCCATCGATGAGCGCCGTTCCTTTCAACGGCGATGCCAGGAACGAAAGTCAAAAGACAGAGCACGATCACGGTAAGTACGAAAACGGGCAAAATCTTTTTAATAATTTTTATGCGCATACTCGCAAACAAAAAAAATCCCGCAAGAGAAGCGGCGATGCTCACGAGCTGCCGCTTTACAAAATAAAACGGATTGCCGAACATACGCTCGGCGTAATTTTGCGAGCATACGAAAAGCGCAAAGATACCGAGTCCGCACAAAAGGATGACGCACGCGATAAAGGCGGAATCGCTTTTTCGGTACGACGAAACGGGTCTGTCGGCGAGGAAAAGATAATCACGCATCGCGCCCCTCCGCCGCAATGAGCGGAACGATCCGCTCGAGCGCCATACCGCGGGAACCTTTCAACAAAAGCAAATCCCCGTCGGAAGCGTTTGCAAGGATAAAGTCCGCCGCGTCTCTCATCGCTTCCACAGAAGCGCCCGGTATATACAGCGCGCCCGTAAAGCCCGAAGCGAGGGCGGCATCGTAAGCGTATTTCATTTCCGTGCCGATACATACGATTTTATACGCATTCGCTTTGCACGCATCTCTGCCCGCTTTTTCATGTACGCCGCGGGATGCGTCTCCGAGTTCGAGCATATCGCCGAGCACGTATATTCTCCGATTGACGTCTTTTGCGGACGCGCAAAACGAAAGAACGCTCGCAGTCGATTCGGCATTCGCGTTGTAACAGTCTTTGACGAGCGTAACGCGCTTTCCGTTTTTCAATGCGACAGTCCCGCTTTCGCTCCTTCCCGAAACGCCGCCGAAAGACGAAAGCGCCGTTTTGATTTCCGCATCGCTTACGCCGAAATATTTTCCGACGGCGACGGCTGCAAGTGCGTTTTCATAATTGTACATACCCGGAAGCTTGAAATGTACGCGCTCGCATCCGACGGAAAAAACCGTCCCTGCAAGCCCCTCGTCGGAAACGAGAGAGACGCCGCTTTTTTCGGCGCTCACATCCTTTCCGAAATAGACGATTTGTCCTTTGCAGTTTTCGATTAAAAACGGTGCGAAGACGTCCGACGCGGGAACAAAGGCCGCACCGTTTGCGGGAATATAATCGAATATTTTTCGCTTTTCGGCGGCAATATTTTTTTTGCTCCCCAGTATGCCTATGTGCGCGCTTCCGATATTCGTAATGAGGGCGTACTGCGGTTTTAAAACGCCGGCGATTTCCCCGATTTCGTTCGGCCGATTCATGCCCATTTCGAATACGCCGATTTCATCCGTATCCCTGATTTTGAAAACGGAAAGCGGCAGCCCCGTTTCGGAATTGAAATTGCCGTCGCTTGAGACGACTCTATATTTTTGTTTTAAAACCGCAACGACGAGTTCTTTTGTCGTCGTCTTTCCGCTCGAACCCGTTATGCCGATTTTTTTCAAGCGCGGAAATTTTGCGACGTAGGCGGCGGCCGCATCCTGCAGCGCGTACAGCGTATCGGAGACGATTACAAAAAAGACGAGAGGATATTTTTCCGCCAAAAGCGCATACGAGCGTTCATCGCTTGAATATTCGCTTTCGTCGATGAAGACGGCGGATGCTCCCTTTGCAAGAGACTCGGGAATGTAGGCGTGCCCGTTTTGCACGGTGCCGACGAGCGGAACGAAAAGGCTGCCCGGGACAACGAGGCGGCTGTCGGTCGTAACTGAGGAAAAACAAAATCGGCTTTCGGCTGCACTGTACCCGACACTTTTACCGCGGACGGCAGCGACGAGCTCACTTCGCTCCATCAGACTTTGCACTGCCCTTCCCCTTCATCTCCACACGGACAATATCGTCCGTCTGCGCTTTATGCATACCGAGTTCGTTTTCGGCAATCTTTTCGATACGTTCAGTACTCGCCAAAAGGCTTATATCCGTGACGAGTTTTTTATTTTCTTCGACGAGCGTTTCCTGTTTTTTTTCAAGCGCCGTAACTTCGTCCGACAGATCTTCGTATTTTCTCGACTGCATGCCGGCTGCAAGCAATAAAAGCGGAATTGAAAGCGCGATGAGGCAGACGACAAGCGTTTCGCGTATACGGCTATATTTTCGTTTCATACCTACTCCCATAAAACTTTTGCAGAAAATTGCAATTTCCGAAAAAGTTTTCGCATCGTGCGCAAGTGCACACATATTTACCGGCTCCCGATTACACGACAGTGCCTAAGCACCGCGCATCTTCGGCATCGCGCAGTTTTCGTACGACGCGAAGCTTCGCGCTCCGCGACGGCGAATTGCCTGAAACCTCTTCCGCCGAGGGACTTACGGGTTTTTTCGTAAGCACTTCGGCGCACGGCGTCCCTCCGCAGCGGCAAGCCGGAACCTCGGGCGGACAGACGCAGGACTTTCCGAGATTCCGGAAATAATTTTTTACGATGCGATCTTCGAGCGAATGGAACGTGATCACGCCCATCTTTCCGCCCGCCTTCAAATCGTTGAACGCATCGTGCAGCGCCCGCGGAAGCCGCGCAAGTTCGCCGTTTACCGCAATGCGGAGCGCTTGAAACGTACGCGTCGCGGGGTGTATCGATCCGTGCCGGTACTGCAAAGGCACCGCATCGTAAATAATATCGGCAAGCGCTTTCGACGAACGGATTTCCCCGCTCGCCCTCGCCTTCACTATCGCACGCGCTATGCTGCGGCTCAGTTTTTCTTCGCCCCAGCGGTATATCAAATCGGCAAGCGCCCCTTCTTCCGTACCGTTTACGATATCGGCGGCGCTTTTTCCTCCCGACGGCGTAAGACGCATATCGAGCGCTTCGTCGTGTCGAAACGAAAATCCCCTGCCCGACAGTTCGTAGTGGTACATCGATATGCCCAAATCGAACAGTATGATATCGGGCTTCGGAAAATCAGCAGGATACGACGCGTAAAAATCGTCGAACCAACCGTTGTAAAACATCGTCCGTTCGGCAAAGCATTCGAGCCGCTCTTTTGCGCGCGCTAAAATGCCCGCATCGGCGTCGATGCCGATTACCTTACTATTCGGGAATTGCGAAAGAAATGCGAATGAATGGCCGCCCTCGCCGAGTGTCGAATCGCACATGACCGTTTTTTCATCTCCGTACGGGGCAAGCAGTTCAAGACATTCCTGCAATAAAACAGGCGTATGAATCGCTTCCATGCGCTTTCCTCCCCTGCGCTAAAAAAAGATCGAGCCGAGCTCTTCCGCAGCCCCGCGGAACGACGCTTCGCTTTCCTCGATATAGTGCCGATAGCTTTCCGCGTCCCACAGCTCGATGTATTTGCTGACGCCGAGCAAAACGCAGTCTTTGGAAAGCGCGGCATATTCGCGCAGACTTTGGGGGATCGAAAGCCGCCCCGATTTATCGAACTCAAGTTCCTGCGCCGGCGCGACAAACCTCCTGAGCACGAGGCGGTTTTTTTCGCTGAACGGAGACGCGGCTTCCATGAGTTTCGAAGAAACGGTTTTCCATTCTTCGGGAGTAAAAAGCCATAGGCAGCGGTCAAGAGCCTGCGTCACGATGAGCACATTTCCGGCAAGTTCGGAACGCAGTTTGGCGGGAAAGAGAATTCTTCCCTTTTCGTCAAGCGTATTCCGAAATTCTCCTGTCAGCATACTCATGCCACTGCCTACCACTTTTCCCCAGTAATTCCCACTTAGCAACTATTTTATAACAAAAACACCGAATGTCAACGGATAAAACGGTATTTTTTACAAAGAAATTTGCAAAATTCGTCGATTAGCTATATACTTGTATCGTGGAATTCGAAAACAATGATAAATACGCTCAACGAAAGCTCGCTCCACCGCTCTTTGAAATCGCTTTATGCGCTCGAAAAAGGCTGTATGACGGAAGTCAATATCGACGGAAAAATTTACGACGTCGTCGACGCTCTCGGAAACATCACCGAAATACAGACGAAAAACCTTTCGTCGCTGCTCGTAAAAACGCTCGGTGCGATAAAAAGCGGGCGCAGCGTCAAAATCGTCTATCCTGTCGTCCGCATCAAATACGTTGCAGTCTATGACGAAAAAGGCGTACTTCTCTCGAAGCGGAAAAGCCCCGTCCGCGCTTCGATCTACAGCATATTCCGCGAACTCACCGGCCTCTATCCCGTGCTTTTAAAAAAGCGCTTTTCGCTCGATGTACTTGAAATCGCGATGAGCGAAATCCGCACGCAAAGCGAAACGCCGGTACAGTCGCCGAACGGCAGGCGCCGCTTTTTAAAAAACTGGAACAAAACCGATAAGCGGCTCGAAACGATATTCGAAACGCACAGGTTTACAAAAGCGGGCGACTACCTTTCGCTAATCCCCGAATCCTGCCTGCCGCGTTTTTGCGCCCGCGATATCGCCTCTTCTCTCGCCGAAAACAAGGCTCTTCCCGCTTCCGCAAAAGCGCAAGCCAATCTCATGCTGTGGGTGCTTTCGCACATGAACCTCATCGAAGCCGAAAACGACTTTTCCCGCCCGAGATATTATAGGATCAGATAAAATTATGCTTACGGCGAGATTCCGACCGCGTTTCGAAACCGCTTGACGTGTGCACGATGCGGCGTAGCAGCGGGAGACACGCGTGCGACTTTGTGCGTTCAGCTTACGGAAGGACGTTCGGCTTCGCCTCACTGACGAGTTTGCGACGCAAACTCGCGGTGTCTACGGAACGGTTGTTCTTTTTACGTGCCGCTTCCGCTGTGAGAGCCGCTACGTCTACAAAAGTTGTACGTCGGTCATTCTCGCCGGAAGCACAACTTGATTAGCTGATACTTTCCAAACTCGATATGCAACCTAATAAAAAAAGGGGCTGTCTCAAAAGTCGGTTACTTTCTCGACAGCCTGTCGAGTTTAAAGTTAAGTCTTTATATTATAATGACTTAACTTTAAACGTCGCACATAAAATCAAGGAAGCTGTCCAAAAACTGAAGTTTTTGGACAGCCGCCGTATAAAAATCGGAATTATTGCACGTGAAAGCGCTTACGGGCAAAGTTACCTCTAAAAACTGCAGTTTTTAGAGGTTCCCTTACCAGTTATCGGACATATCGTCTTCGTCGCGGTACTGCAAATCGTACAAATCGGTGACGACACGGAGCGCATCGAAATACACATAGTACGAACCGCGAGCAAGCATCGGATTGCAGTCGATTCTGAAGCCGACGATGCGCAGACCCGGACGGCTGTTGTAAAACGCGCTCTGCTGTACGATGCCGTGCTCTCCGTCGGGAGAAGGCGGAACGACGGCCGTCATCTTTTTCCAGCCGGCAAAACCGAGCGTTCCCATATACAGCTCGTAATTGCGTCCGAACATATCCTGTACGAGTACCCACAGATTATGATCCTGATTCCGTCCGCACACCCACACGCTGATCGTCTTTGCAATACCTTCGACGGGCAGCGGGCGTACCGACGTGATGTAAAAGGAATTGACACCGCGGCGGAAAAATTCGACTTTTACGCCGTACACGAACGCATCTTCGTCTTCTTTACCTTTATCCTCTTCGAGCGTGTCTTTCATCGCGGGATTTCCGTCGAAAAGGCGCGACGTGATAAAACCGTAATCCGAAGAGATCGTGACGTTCCACGAACCTTCGCGTTCGAATTTATCGACGTTTATTTCGCGGAGCGCCATCGCGGCGGAATCCGCTCCGATCGTTTCGGGCGTCGGTTCCAAAAGGCTCGAATTCTGCGCAAAGATCAAACCGCCTGCAAGTACGGCACAAACCGCCAATATGATTTTTTTCATTTATTTGCCCTCCGAAGCATTGCCGAAGTCCGCATCTTTGAGTTCGTAACCGTCGAAGATATTCGCAAGCGCCCTCGTAACGTATTTCATCTGATCGAAAAAGATCGTATACGAATCGACGAATTCTTCGGGACTCGTACGGATCCTGAAACCGAGAAACGACATCGAGTCCCTGCCGCTGCTCGCCCTCGAATGCTGCCGTATCCAGCCCGGAACGGAAACAACCATGTTTTTCCATCCGTCGAATGCGAGGTTGCCCGCAGGAAGCACGAGAACGCGGCCGTCGGCATCTCTGACAAGCAGATCGAGGAAATACATATAGTGCGCGCCCCACACCCAAAAATCGATCTGTGTGACCGTTCCGACAAAAGGAATTTCATACGCTTTTCCGTCTTTTACCGGATACACTTCAAACCAGTTGTCGCCCTTTCGCTTAAACGCGATCTGCACGCCGAGCACTTTTTGATTATCCTTACCGTCTTTGAGCAAGTATTTCAGCGAATTGGGAATTCCGTCGAAGTACCCCATTTTAGGATAACCGTCGGCAATATAACGGCTCGCGCTGACGTCCCACGTCCATCCGTTTTCGCCTTCGCTGTTGAATTTGTCGATCACAAACGATTCGGTGCTCTTTTGCGTCTGCAGCGTTTCTTGGCTGAAAGCCGGCGCCGCATACGCCAAAAGCAGTCCAAACCCCATACAGACTACCAAGCCCTTTTTCATGCAAGACTCCTATAAAAACTTTTGCAGAAAGCATCAGCTTTCGAAAAAGTCGGAAATTGTCTGACCATACAGACTACCATACTCTATTATCGGACGGTTTTGCAAATTTGATTATACCGAAAGATATTATATTTTGAGATACGCATTTTGTCAAATCATTGATGCAGTGTCGTAAAATTATTGAATGAAAAACCGCAGTGCGGTACAATAAGTTAGCTAAAGATAATTAACGGCAAAGTCCGCCAAGGAGCTTTCGATATGGCAAGCATTCGATATACGCTTACGAAATTTTTATTTAAAAGTTTTGTGCGCCCGATGATGAAAAAGGCCGCCTCCGATCCTGAACATTTCCTTAAAGAACAGTATAAGGCGCAGCAAAAAAAGAAACTCGCGCTTTCGGATCTTCACAAAAAATACGACTTCGATGAAAGGACGGCAGGCGGAATTCCGTATTATGCCGTACACAGCCGCGATAAAAATTGCGGCGGTACGGGTGCGCAGAAAAAGCTCGTGCTGTACTTTTTCGGCGGCGGCTTCGTGATGTCAGGCGATGCGGGCGATTTCGATTTTGCACAGGATATGGCCGATCAAACGGGAGCCGACGTGTGGATTGTGTGGTATAAGCTTTTTCCCGAAACGACGGGGAAAGAACTTATCGAATCGATTATCGACGTTTATAAAGAAGCGCTCGGCGCATATGAGGCGAAAGACATCGCCTTTTTCGGCCTGTCGTCCGGCGGCTCTTTGTGCCTTGACATTTGTACATACATTACCGAACAAAAACTCGGCCTTCCGCTTCCGGGCAAACTCATTCCGTTTTCGGCTACGATCCAAATGCCGCCGACAACCGCACAGCTTGACAATATGAAGCGCATCGCAAAAAAAGATGCGATGTTTACCGCAGAATACGTCGAAGCCGCATCAAAGATGATGTCGCTGTGCGGAGCGCTCGGTTTTTTGGGGAATTCCGTTTCATACAGCTGGAAAGGTTTTCCGCGCATCGCGGCCTTTTACGGAACGGACGAAATCTATTATGCCGAACTCGATGCCTTTAAGCAAAAATGTGAAGCGGACGGCGTTGCGCTTGAAATTCATATCGGAAAAGGCATGATGCACACGTGGGCTGCCGCGGGCTGGCTTCCGGAAGCGAAGGAAACGCGCAAAATTATTTACGCATATATAAAAGAAAATTGAAAATCAGGGCGATGAACGACTGCGAATATTGCGGCAAAAACCATCGGCACCGAATAACTAATCGGTACCTCAATGCGCATGTTTTTGCAATCTTTTATTCGTCTTGTTTGGACTCATATGCTGTCAGCCTCAGCTTGCCGTCCACATATTCTCCCAAAAACACATCGCTGTATTTATTTAATCCCTGCTTTTTAATTTCTTCGATCAGCCATTCTTCATCCTTGCCTATCACTTCTAAAATATCCGCTTGCAGCTGCCCGTCCGTTATCAGCGGAAACTTCGGATTTGCTTCTCCCGGAAGTATAATGATCAATTGACCGTTTTGCTCCACGACCGCTCTTTTTACATCTTTTGTTGAATAAACGTTTTTTGTTCGAAGCTTAAAAGCTATATCATGAGCGGATAAACCCGCTTTTTCACAATTTTCAATATTGATTTTGCCGTTATCAATAATTATCAATGCTTTTCCGTCTATGACCTGTTTTGCTTTCACATTATGCGTTTTGATCCATTTTAAGATCAATACAAGCGTACACCAAATACATAAAACGCCTATATAATCCAATAACCGAATATTATTGTTATAAATCACGCCTCCGATAATACCTCCGAGCACGTAATTTTGCACTTGATCACTGGCTGATGCAGGAGCTAAATTTCCTTTTCCCGAAATATTTATTATTCATAGTAAAAGCAAAAAAACCGATTAACAATTTTATTGCCACTAAAACAAATCCGTTCATATTTCTCCCATAAAAACTTTTGCAGGAAATATCAATTATAAAAGAAAACCGAAAATTCGCGCCCGGGAATTTCTTAAGGATATTCCACGCCGTATTCCTGCGCGACCTTTTTATACGCATACAGCATATACGCGCCGTAAATCATCGTCGCACATGCCCCGCCGATTCCCGCCACGGCGTACACTTCAGGCCATGTCATTGTCGTCGTAAAAGCAAGATACGAGGCAACAAGCGAAAACACAATCGGAACAGGCGCGATAAAATAATCGATTTTTCTGTTCATGATTTTTGCGAGCGGAATAAAGTGCAAGCCGATAATAAGGGTTACGGCCGGTAAAATCAGTTTTTCAAGATGAACGGCTGCAAGCGTTACGGCAATAACCGTCAGCGCCGAATAACTAATCGCGCTTACTATACCCATATTTTTAGCAATCTTTTTTCCCGCTTCGGACGGTACCGCTTTAAAACGCTTTGCGTGTTTGATGTTTTTTATGCTCGCAAAAACGATGTACGCGCCGTATACGACGGTCAGCGCGAATAAAACCATACCGGCCCTGCCCCATGCAAAGCAAAACCAGACGGAATAAAACAAAGTGAAAACCGCCATCATAATTCCGTAGGGTGCGATGTTTTGCGCGATCTCGCCGAATTCCTGTTTCGTTTCGTTATCCATTTTTTTTCTCCGAACCGCACTGTATCACAATCGCCGCATTTTTTCCAGCACGCTCAGCACGTTTGCAATATCTCCGTTTATGCAAATCGCGCGGTCGCGGATTTCGTCGGGACAAAACGCTTCGCCGTAATTGATGCACGCGTAAAGCGAACGCGGGTTGTCGGCGCACATACGCCAAAACGGATATTTGATAATACCGGGCGTATTCGAGCCGACGCCCAATTCCAAAAAGAGGATGTTTTCGTTTTTATGCGCCGCGATAAAGTTGCCGCAGCGTTCGGAAGCTCGGTGCCAACCTTCGTCTTCCACGAATGTTGAATCGCTTCGAAGGTTCATCGACATCGGTTTCCCGCATCTCGGACAGTACGGAATCAAATCGGACGGAATGCGCATGTCTTTTTGCGTTTCGACCATTTTGCGGACGGCGTCCTCGTTGTCGTAGGTTTTGTCGTGGCAGGGAACGGAACACTGCCATAAGCCGTAGTCGCCCTGCGTGTAAAAGAGCCGCGTTTTATCAAAGCCCGCTTTTTGAAAGCAGTGATCGACGTTCGTCGTCAGCACAAAGTAATCCTTGCCGGCCGTCAGCTTACGCAGATTTTCGTAGATCGGTTTCGGCGCGTCGGTATAGCGGTTTATCATAATGTAGCGGCTCCAGTACGCCCAAAATTCTTCGAGCGTTTTAAACGGATAAAAACCGCCCGTATACATATCGGTAAAGCCGTACTTTGTGCGGAAATCGGAAAAATATTTTTCAAAGCGATCGCCCGAATAGGTAAAACCTGCGGAAGTTGAAAGTCCCGCGCCCGCGCCGATCAGCACGGTATCCGCTTTCGAAAGCGCTTCGTTCAGCCGCTCAAGGAGCGGCAAAAATTCATTTACAAATTCCATAATCCTTTCCTGAATCTTTTCTATAAAAATTTAACGAGCCGACATACTGTTTTTTCACCTTTTCTTTTTTTCATTTTGCCGCACCTATGTCTTTATACATATATACTATTCCGATGTTCCTGCCGAATTTCCGCATAATAATTGAAAATATCGATAGTTATTTTTTTGTATTTTTAGGTCAGGCTGTCAAACCGAATATCCATAAAAACCCCCTAATCGTTCGGTAAGAAAATATCATAAAAGAGTACTGCTTCGCAAATAAAGATTTTATCGGTAATAATTTAAAGTTTAAGTTTTGCCTCTCAAACGGTAATTTCTATCTGATTTTGCTCAATCGCCAAAATACAGCTTTCATAATAGCCGTCGCCGGTTGTCCTCGGCTCGCCGATAACTTCATAGCCGTCCGCTTTCAGTTCGGCAGTCAACGCGTCCACTTTTTCCTTGCTTCCCACGCTGAACGCAATGTGCGCATAGCCGGTGCGGGCAAGCGCTTTCGGCACATCCGTCATTCCCGGCTTATGCATAAGTTCAAGCCGCGCACCGCCGTCGAACGAAAGAAAATACGAGCGAAAATCCGTCCGGGGATTGTGATATCCGCCGTTTGATTTTGCTCCCAAATATTTCATGAAAAAGGTTCGGGCACCTTCCAAATCATGTACATACAACGCAACATGTTCGATTTTCATAACCGCCTCCGGAACTTTTATTTTATGGTGTTTCATAACACTGAAAAAAGGTCGGGCTTTCGGAATTGTTCCTAAAGTAAAAAAAGTATAACATGAGAGGATGTCGAGTATGAAGAGGCAGGTTACACAACGATGATAAAGCTGCCTTTATTCAGCGGCTCCAATGAATGGGAAACGTATAATGAAAATCGCTGTCAGTGCATGCCTGTTGGGAGAGAATTGCAAATATAATGGCGGAAATAATTTTTCTCAAAAAGTAATTGAATTTGTAAAAGGACATGAAGTTGTTCCGCTCTGTCCTGAAGTTCTTGGCGGATTGCCTGTTCCAAGAGAACCCGCTGAAATAGTCAGAGGACTTGTCATGCGGAAAAACGGAAACTCCGTAGATGCGGAATTCAGAAAAGGAGCACAAATCGCCTTGAAAAAGATTCTCGACCGGGAAATTGAACTTGTAATTCTTCAGTCGAGAAGCCCTTCTTGCGGTGTAAATATGATATATGACGGTTCTTTTTCAGGAAAACTGATTTCGGGGCAAGGTGTTTTTGCAAAGCTTCTCAAAGAAAACAATATCAAGGTGATAGATGTTGAAGATTTATAGATTGATTTTGCCATTACCGCTCAGCTTAAACTCGAAAATGTACATACTATCGGCAGTTTTCTGTCAAGATTGATTAGCGAACTGCCGCGCCGACAGCTGTTGGGACAACATAGGGAATGCTGTGCCTTGCGCGGAAACGGCCGGGGCAGGCAGCATGCAACCGTCAATTATGTTTTTCGTTATTCACCCTATCTGCTTTATCGTTATCACCGACTCATTATGACAGAGATGAATCGGCGAGGCTACAGGGGCAGTCCGGAGTGGTTGGACAAAGACTATCGCGGCAGGAGATGTCCGGCATATAACAATTTAGCCGTCATCGAAGTACTCAACCCCATATATACTGAACATGATGACTGCTATTATCGTGAGTGTCTCAAGAATTTGGAAACCAAGGGAATTCATTTGGATTAATATTGTGGAGCTCCGCTATAATCAGAAGCGAGTTTAGGCTAACACCTAAACTCGAAGCCCAAGAATGTGCAAGGACGCACATTCTTGGGCCCAGCTCCCATCGTTAACCCTTTCAATATCTTTTTTTACGGCAAAAATCCGCAAAAGAAAATCCATCAAACAAATCTTTTAAACCAAGTATCAAAAAAAATCATTTGTTCTTCAGCGGCATTTTTTATACAAAACCATTCAGTCTATTTACATACAGGACAATTTATTCGATAGTTTCTACCCCCCTACGGTAAAATCAGTACTCACCAAATATACGGAATGATTTTGTATTTTACTTTATTTTTATATTCGACATACCCGTTTAATTCTTTTTCAAGGACGGCTTCTTCATTTTTAATTCTTTTTGCAATAATGACAGGATATGCAAGAAAAACGACAAAAGAGATAGGAGAACCCAGCACCAAAGGCATCGACAGAAATAAAAAAATCGTTATGGTATACATTGGATGGCGAACAATCCCATACAATCCGGTATCAACGACCTTTTGCCCCTTTTGGACTTCAACCGTTCGTGATAAGTAGGCATTCTCCTTTAATACTTCCGCATAAAGCATATATGAAAAAAGAAATACGACAGCACTGATCCATGACAACCAATCGGGTGCTATTATCCATCCGAAGCGGAAATTCAATCCGGCCAAAATAAATCCCAAAAGAAACATCAATCCTGTCAGTTTTATCACAAGCCTTTGTTCCGCTTGCTCTTCTTTTATATTCAAGCGTTTTTTGAGCAATTCGGGATTTTTCAACAGCAATATAAGTCCCGCAAAAAACATCGGAATAAATAATATTCCCATCAATAACCATGCTTTCCAATAATAAAATGTTCCTGCAGGCAAAAACAGTAAAATCCCTACGACAATCACACCGAAAAAAAACTTTACCAAAGCCTTAAAGCATAAATCTTTTTCCATACAAAACCCCTCCGCATTTTAAACAAAATATGGATAACCTTCAATACTTGTGTTATAATGCGGGCAGCTGAAAATCGGCTGCGGGGTTGTGATTATGGTAAGAGAAGCGGTTAAAGAAGATTTATATGAATTATTGAACCTATATCTGTTTTTACACGAAAAAGATATTCCGGAAAATTCAAGCCGTCTGGAAAACACATGGAAAACAATTATTGAAGATAAAAATCATCATATCATCGTCAATGAAATAAACGGCAAAATACTGTCGTCCTGCGTTTGTGTGATCATTCCGAATTTGACGAGGGATGTGCGCCCGTATGCGTTTATTGAAAATGTCGTTACAAATGAAGAATATCGCGGAAAAGGATACGCAACGGAATGTCTCAATTATGCAAAGGAAATAGCGATTAAAAATAATTGCTATAAGATGATGCTTTTAACGGGTACAAAAAAAGAAAGCACATTGAATTTCTATAAAAATGCCGGGTACAACAGCGAGGACAAAACGGCATTTATACAGTGGCTTGAGTAAGATAAAACCCGGTTTGTTTGCTGTCGAAATCAGCCTTTTCCCGAAATTCAGCTTTCCAATATTCTCCCTATGTGGCGTTTTTCAAAGAAGAGATCTTTGTTTGTAAAAACGATAATCGCGGCGGCAATGGTAACGCAGATTGTTTCGACGCATTTTGTCGTTTGTGTCATCGCAATTTTTTCCTGCATGAAGTTTACAAAAAGGTGAAAAATAATACTTGCAAGTATGCTTCGGTTATTTTTCACATACACCCATGTTGTTATAAAACCGAACGGAATAACGGAAATAAAAAAGTTGAACATATATAAAACATTCATTTCGCGTATTCCGTAATGATAAGTGCCCGGAATAAAAAATAGCGGCAAGTGCCATAATGCCCAGACGAAGCCGAATATAATCGATTCTTTGAACCAGCTGCAGTATTGAGCGATTGAGTCTTCACCGTAACCGCGCCAGCCGACTTCTTCCAAAACCGAAGCAAGCAAAATCGTTAAAAATGCGGAAGTGACGCCCGCTCCGGTAAAAGAAAAACCCTCCGTGACGGAAAACTGATTTAAAGACTGTCCCCAAAAGGTTGAAAGCAAAATGGAGCAGCCGACTATCAGTGCAAAAATAATTACGGCGGCAAAGATGTATTTCGGCCTTAATTTATAAAATCTGAAAATCTTGCGTTTAAAGTCCGCTTTCAGTTCTTTGCTTTTTGAACCGAACACGGTGATGAGTGCGATTATTGCCGGCGAAAGGAGTCCGAGCAGCATTGTGAGCGTGCAAATTAAACCTTCTTTAGAATGCGGCATTGCAGGAAGTGTCAACTTCCGAAAATGACGCATTAGTGCGCGAACGCGCACACGTATAAGGGCGAGTTTTCTGCAAGAAAACTCGAAGTTAAAAGTACCGCGCTATTTGAGCGGTACTTTTAAACCTTCTTTCAAAATGAGCGCGCAAAACCAAAAGCCCCACGTTGCCAAAACTGTTGTAACATAAAATCTTACGGGTCTGTATGTATGTATAGATGTCAAACATTTGTTACAAAAATATATTAAAAAAAATGTTTCTTTCCTAATGTATCTTTAACCTACTGATTTTGCTTGTACTCTTTTAACACTTCATTTGGACTCTTAAAGCCTAGTACTTTTCTTGATATGTTGTTGTATCTTGTATTGTATTTCCTTATTGCCCTTAACAGTTCTTCCTTGCTTTTAAATTTCTTGTCTGCATAGTACTTGCTGTCAAGCCTGTGGCTTCTTTCCACTTTTCCATTCTCCCATGGCGAATATGGACGGGTTGTCACGTACTCTATCCCCTTCTCCTCCAGTTTCAGCTCAAACAGTGTTTTCTTATCACTTTCAGAATTTGTGAACTCTTTCCCATTGTCTGTCTGAACTTTCTTTATGTCAAATCCCTGCTCCCTTTCCAAGTTCTCTAGAAACTTTGCGGTCTGATAGGTGCTTTTTTCATCTGCTATCCTTAACACTCTTTTTCTTGTATATTCATCTAATGCCGTTATTTGATAATACTTCTGGTCACGTGTACCAAACTGTATGCATTCTTCCGGAACATATTTTATGTCTATCTGTACTCTTTCCCCAGGGTACTTCGCCTGTTCAACCTTTTTTTTTCTTTTATGCAGCTTTTTAGGCTTTTCTTTGGCATTGCCCTTCATTTTCCTTATTATCTTGCACATTGAATCGTATGTACGGCTATAGCCTTCCTTTCTCGCTTTGACATAAACTTCTGCCAGCCCTTCATAGCCAAATTTCCTGTACTTTTTCATAACCATCTCTACTTCTTCTTGCGTGTGCTGGTTTGGGTGGCTTTTAGGTCTTCTGCTTTTTGGCAGGAGAGACTGGACTGTGCCATCGTATCTGTCTCTCCAACGTTTTATCTGCTGACGTGATGTCTTATACTTCACTGCTGCCTTTGAATTATTATTATGTTTTATTGCATACTCAATTGCCCGTTGACGAACACGGTATATTTCTGATATACTACTCATATGAAAGGTTTCTCCTTAATGTGGTTTGGTAGATTTACATTATATCAGAAACCTTTCTTTCTTCTAAATCGGTTAAATTTACACTCATAGACGCATCAACTGTATTTACTGACTTGAATTCATCTATTGATAGAATATTTTTTCTTCTCCTATCTTCAGTTAAACGGAGTATTCTGGCAATACTAGTAGGAGATACACAGTGTTCTCTTGCAATTAGGTCCATTGACTTAGTCTCACATAGGTTTAAAACTATAGACCTCTTAACATCATTCGATATGAAGCACCCCTTATCTACGATAGGTGTTTTAGCCATAAATGTTGACTCGCAATGCTTACAGAAAAATCTCTGCTTTTAACCATCAATATCAAAGGGGTTGTATTAACCCTATTAAAAAGTATTTTTACAGTCTGACTCCCATTTCTAATAATGTCATAATTTTCATTGACTATACCACACTTAGGGCAGCAAGCTGGCCTATATGAAAGCTTTCCCCTTAAGACTGTATATTCTATCTCCTTAATATTTTCTTTTTCGTTACCTAAAATTACTAAATTCTTATCGTTAATTCCTAAGATTTCTGTTATACTAGCATTAGAACACATATCATTTCTCCTTGTTTTTTATTTTGTGCGATTTAAATTATACACGAGATTTGATGTGTGTTCCTATTTTTTTGTAAAAATTTAGCGTTGGGAGAGAATTTTTTCTCTCACCAACGCTAAATATTATACAACCACTTTTCCTTAAAATAAATGTATGAATCTATCTATCTTATCTACTCAAATAACTAATGTATGCATATTGCTACTACAAGAGGACCTAAGACTGTAAGTAAAATATTTCCCATTGCATATCCTGGTGTATATGCTATAGCAAAAATACTTGAATCATATTCCTCCACAACTCCGTTAAGCGCTGCGGTACAGGTTCCGGCACCGCACAGAGCTCCAATGATATCTACAGCATCCAGCTTTAATACAAATTTTCCGAAGTAAACGGAAGCAATATGAGGCAAAATAGTCACCAAAACACCGATTAAAAGCACCTTTACGCCCATCGATTGCAGGGCGGATAAGAAGGATGCACCGGATGTAAGCCCCACAATGGCGATAAATAGATTCAGTCCCACACTCTTGCAAAACCACCGTGTTGCTTTCGGCATCAGTCCATAGTTAGAATGTTTGTCCTGATAATATCCGAATAAAAGCCCTCCAATCAAGGCACCTCCGCCGGATCCGAGTGTAATCGGAATTCCGGATACTACGAAGCTGATTGCACCGATTAATAAACCGACTACAAGCCCCATGCTGATGAAGGATACATCTGTCTCGGTACCTGTATCCTTCACATAACCAAGTTTCTTTACAACCTTCGTAATCAAGGCTTTCGGTCCCACCAAGGTCAAGTGGTCGAGAGCTTTTAACGCCTGATCTTCAGAAAGGACATTGTTGTCTCTCTTCTTCTCTGAAATGACGATTCCATTTTCTGAAAGATGCTTTATCACATCCAGAGAGAAATGATTAGTCAAAACGATTTCCTGCTTTATCACATCAAGCTTAAGGGCTTCCGAATCATCCGTTTCCTTCATGCCCGGAGCTTCAAAATGCAATACTGCATCAAGAAGTCCGATAATCGTAACCGTATCCCCTTCCAGGAGCTGCACATCCGGCGCAAGGCTCACCTTTTTACCCTTTCGAATGATTTGCGTTATTGTAAGATCATCCCCGTACTGCTCTTCCACCGAACCTATTGTTTTACCAATAAATTCTGCACCATTTTCTATGCAAAATGCACGTGCTTTGATATTTCCAACAACAGTATTTTCCGAAGAAGACTCATGGAAATTTGTTTGATCGATTTTCTTCTTAACAGTATCTGTCAGATTTACACCAATTAACTTCGCTGCACCGTTTTTCAAAAACACCACTACCCCAACGGTTCCGAAAACATAGGTAAGAGCATAGGCAATTGCCATCTGACTTTCCGCTGTTTTCAGTTCTGTGCCTGAAAGCATTCCCTTCATCGTGGAATCCGCTGTTCCCAGGATTGCAGACTGTGTAAGGCTACCGGCCAAAATTCCGCCGGCTTCTCCCGCTCCGATACCAAAAGCCTTAAACAAAACTATAGAAACGACAAAGGCTGCCACGGCGAAGAAAAGGGATAGGATAATAATCTTAAGGCCGGAGCTTTTTAAACTTGCAAAGAATGAAGGCCCAACCTCATATCCGATAGCAAAAATAAACAGTGAGAAAAAGATTGTCTTCACAGTTCCGTCAATCTCATAGGTTCCCACCCCCTTAAATACCAGGGATATGAGAAGTCCTACCAGCAAAGTTCCTACAGTGGCACCTATAGTAAAGGATTTGATTTTTAGCTTTCCAATAAGATACCCTAGTGCAAGACATATAAAAATGGAAATAACCGGATTTGCAATCAAATAATGGGCTATATCAGAAAAACCTGTTATCGTAATATGCTGTGCTGTTTCCAACACTTCATGTGAGATTAATCCTATATTCATATGAAATCACCCTTATCCTATTTATCCTTTTTCTCTTTTGCATACTTTTCGTAATACTCCTTCAAAAGAGATAGGATACGATTTGCTATTTTCTTATAATCATTGTCCGCTAAGTTTGCTTCAGAAACTCTGACTGTACCCGGAGTTGCTCCAAAACCAACTCCTTCCATCAACACAACACCATCTTCCTTTGCCAGGTGCAAAAGAAAATCGATTTCCTCAAAGTGATTTCTAAGCCATGTTGCGAAGTCCTTATCATAACTTTTCTCGGCAAGTTGGTAGATATCCAGCAATGAATAATACTTAGCATTGAAGTCACTGTTA
This sequence comes from Treponema socranskii subsp. buccale, assembly GCF_024181585.1. Lineage (NCBI taxonomy): Bacteria > Pseudomonadati > Spirochaetota > Spirochaetia > Treponematales > Treponemataceae > Treponema > Treponema socranskii. The sequence goes on from NZ_CP054258.1 coordinate 1,673,567, forward strand.
TCCTCCGGCAAGCCTAAGGTAGACATCAGATTGTGGTAGCGCATAGCCACAATTTCTTTGCAGCCTTCAATATACTGATCTTTTTCATTTTCAAGAACCAAATGAGTCATAGACAAAAGGACCATCATAATCTGCTGCGGAGTGGAGAGTCCGGCGGTATGATACAATCCGATGGATCTGCTGTCCGCGCATATCCTGTCAATAAAGCTCATTTCCGAAGGATTAAGTGTGACAATCGAATAATCGCTTTCCAGCTCCCATTTCTTCTTATCCGGAACCTTCTTAATCAGTTCATCAAAAACATTATCTTCATTTATTGCTATCACGCCGAGTCTCCATCCGGTAACCCCGTAAAGCTTTGAATACGAATATACTAAAATAGTGTTTCTCGGGCAAACGGAATAAACCGTACGGAAGTTATTGACAAAGGTTCCATATACATCATCTGTGATAATAATAAGGTCAGGGCGCTTTTCAACTACTTTTCTTAACTGTTCCAAAGTCTCATCTGTAAGACTGCGGGAACCCGGATTAGACGGATTTACCAGAAAAAATGCCTTGATGGAAGGATCCAAAAGCTTTTCAAATTCTGAATCCGGAATTTGCCAGTCATTTTCTTCCGTTGCAAGAAGATTGATTTCCGCTAAATCGAAATTCGACAGTCTCGGAATCTGAATATATGGAGTAAACACCGGCGTGTTAATGGCAATGCGGTCCCCCTCATTGAGCAGGCCATTGTGCTTTAAAGCATCAAAAATATAGACGATTGCAGCCGTACCGCCTTCTACCGGAAATACCTTCGTTTTCTTTCTTAAGTCAGCCTTCCCGTACAGAATACTTTGGAGAAATGCATTGATGATGTACTCCGTATTCTCCAGACAACGGCTAGGTACCGGATAATTGTTTCCGATAATTCCGTTTGTAAGTTCCGTAATCAAAGCTTCCTTATCTAATCCTAGATGGTCTACGCTATACTCCACGATTTTTTTCAGGAATACATCCACCTCATCGCCATGATTTAAAAATGCATTGTACCTTTCCGCAATTTCTTTGGAGTCTACATATCCCGCCAAGTCTCCCTTGTCCAGAGTCCTTTTGCTTTCTGCCACGCCGAATTCCATCAGTCGTGCAAAAGCTAATCTTCCCAAGGCATTAATCCAATTCGGATTTCCCCTTCCGGCATTTAAAAATTTCAAATGCTTCTCATTCTTTTCTGACAGCTTCAACATATCAAAGCTAATTTCAAATGCACCAAGTTTTTCCAGTTCTCTTTCGTAGCTCTTTTTAATCATCCTTACTTCTCCTTTCCTTCTAACTGCATAAGTTTTTCTAACCACAATACAAAAAAACCATCAACATCTTTTATATTTAAATTATATCATTTAATTATATCATTCGCAAGCCATTTTGTATATTCTTGTCACATATGTATTATCTCACAACACATAAAATCTTACGGGTCTGTATGTATATTTTGTGTTCATATAAACCTCTTATAATTTTATAAAATCCGAATTTCGGACTTCCAACCGTTCAATTCCACAATCAAGTCCGCGTCGGTTTGCACTTCTTTTTTCGCGCGTTTATCGATGAGTATGTTGTTGGCCGAATCCAAAAAGCGGGTTCGGCGGCCGGCATTTTGCAGGCAATAGTTTGAATGTTCGGCAAACTGTTATTATGTTTTTTACTCCTGTAACAACCACGCTTCTTTCGATATACAGGTAAAGTGCTCCGTCCGCAGAACCCCTTTTAAAGCACAGGGAACGTTTTCTTTCGTATGATGATATCGGAAGCCGCATTTTTCCTGCGCCCGTTTCGATTTATCGTTTCCGTCAAAATATCCGCACCACAGTTTTTCGAGTTTCAAATCTTCGAAGCCGTGCCGCATCAGCTCACGAACCGCCTCCGGAATAAGTCCTTGTCCCCAATACGGTACGCCGATCCAAAACCCTATTTCACCTTCCGTATCGGGAAGGCCGATATTGCTTAACTTGCCGATCATTAAACCGATACTGCCTACAGGCTGTCCCGTCTCTTTGAGCACGACCGCGTATGACTCCGGTACGGAGAGGATATTACTGATGACGGTTCTGCTGTTTTCAACACTCGTATGGACAGCCCATCCGGCTGTCGGTCCCACGTCGGGATGACTTGCATAGTAAAACAGGTCTTGTGCATCCGATTCTCTCCACGGACGAAGCGTCAATCTCTTTGTTTCCAAAATCATCCGGCTGTTCCTTTTGTCAATTCGGCCGCTGTAAATATAGGCTGTAAATTGCAAAATCTTCGTCTTTGAATACGTTAAACACGACTTTCATCCCGCTTCCGGTTTGCTCGAAGTATTTTCGGACGGTTGCTACCGCAATTTCCGCCGCACGCCGATTCGGAAACATAAAGACGCCGGTCGAAATACAGCAAAAGGCGATGCTCCTCACTTTATGTTGCTCGGCGAGTTCAAGACAGGAACGATAGCATGACGCCAGCTCTTCTTCGTGTTTTTTTTGTAATCGCCCCTGCACAATAGGACCCACCGTATGCAGCACGTACTTGCACGGCAGGTTGAACGCGCTCGTGATTTTTGCGCTTCCCGTCGGCTCTTCGTGCCCCTGTTTTTGCATGATGCCGGCACAGACCGCGCGCAACTGCACGCCTGCGAATGTGTGGATGCAGTTGTCGATGCACGCGTGGCAGGGCAGCCAGCAGCCGGTCATAGCGCTGTTTGCCGCGTTTACGATCGCATCGACTTTGAGCCGTGTAATGTCGCCCTGCCACAGATAAAGAGTTCCGTTCCCTTGTGCGGCAAGAGGCTTTAACTGCGCAAGGTCGGTAATGCCACCCTCCCGGATCGCTTTCCGTAAATACTCATCCTGTATGCGTAAAAATTCTTCACTTGTATCTTGCGGCGGACGGACGTTCATGAGGGAACGGAGCAAATTCTTTTGTTCCCGCTCGTCATCCGGTATCCGCGCGGAGCGATAACCGGGATTTTCCTTTAAAAGGTATTCGATTAAAAAAACGCGCCGTTCATTTTGTGTCATACATATTCCTTGTGTAATCCGATTGATTATAACAAAAAACGCGGCGGAAGTTAAAGCAAACGCGGCGGAAGTTAAAGCCAGCGCGGCGAATCCGTCGCTTGTCACCGACAGTAAAAAAGTTTACAATATATGCAGACATATATGACAACGGCTTCTAACGGCTAATACCCGCTTTGCAAGCCGGGGTTTGCGTTGCAAATCCGTATATCAAAAAACCGCTTTCATCTTGATGGAGACGGTATACAAAAAGTTTCCCGAAAGCGGATTTTTCAGGAACTTTACAGGAGTTTTCTATGCACAGTTACAAAGAGATCGGTCTGGTCAACACGAAAGTGCTGTTCCAGCAGGCGATGGCCGGACACTATGCGCTTCCGGCATACAATTTCAACAATATGGAACAGCTGCAGGCGATTATCCAAGCTTGCGTTGAAACCCGGTCGCCCGTTATTCTGCAGGTTTCAAAAGGCGCTCGCGCATACGCCGACAAATACATACTCCGCCACCTTGCAGCGGGCGCGGTCGAATACGCGCACGAACTCGGCTGCGACATCCCGATCGTGCTCCACCTCGATCACGGTCCGTCATTCGAAGTTGCAAAAGACTGTATCGAAAGCGGATTTTCATCCGTGATGATCGACGGTTCCGCACTCCCCTACGACGAAAATGTAAAATTGACAAAGCAAGTGTGCGATTTCGCTCACGCACAGAAAGACTACGTAACCGTCGAAGGTGAGCTCGGCGTATTGGCCGGTGTCGAAGATGAAGTAAGCGCCGCCGAAAGCCACTACACGAAGCCCGAAGAAGTACAGGATTTCGTCGGCAAAACGGGCGTCGATTCCCTCGCCATTTCAATCGGCACGAGTCACGGCAGATGCAAATTCACGCCCGAACAGTGCACGCGCACTGCCGACGGCGTTTTAATTCCGCCGCCGCTCGCATTCGACGTACTCGAAGCGATCGAAAAAAAGCTTCCCGGTTTCCCGATCGTGCTCCACGGCGCGTCGTCCGTTCCGGTGCAGTACGTAAAAGAAATTGAAAAATACGGCGGCAAGATTCCCGATTCCGTCGGTATTCCCGAAGAGCAGCTGCGCAAAGCGGCAAAATCCGCCGTCTGCAAAATCAATATCGATTCTGACGGACGGCTTGCAATGACGGCAGCAGTCAGACGCGTACTCGCCGAAGATCCCACAATCTTCGATCCGCGCCTCTATCTCGGGCCGGCACGCGACGAGCTGAAAGCGATGTATGCACACAAAAACAAAAACGTGCTCGGCAGCGCGGGACACGCGATCGAAGCGATGAACGCGATCAAAGCCGCAAAATGATGTGAAACCGAGTCGTTAAAAAATCGCTTCGTTTTTCAAAAGCGGAAAAATTATTAATTTTATAAAAAAGGCGCGCAAAACATAAGAGAAAGCCCTCTCGTTTTGCGCGTTTTTTTCGTTTAAACCATCCTTAAAATTGCACAGCGAGTAAATCTTCAGATTTAGGAGATGTGCAATTGGTGCGCGAGCTTCGCAACGAGCGCGTAAGCGCGAAGTTTCGAGGCGGCTCGTTTAACCTTCCTTAAAATGCGGCATTGCAGGAAGTGTCAACTTCCGAAAATACCGCATTGGTGCGCGTGCGCGCACACGTATAAGAGCGAGTTTTCTGCAAGAAAACTCGAAGTTAAACGAGACGCGCTATTTCAGCGTCTCGTTTAACCTTCCTTAAAATGCGGCATTGCAGAAAATGTCGATTTTCGAAAATGCCGCATTGGTGCGCGAGCGCGTACACGTACATCCGCGAGTTTTCAAAAAAAATTCGAAGTTAAACGAGACGCGCTATTTCAGCGTCTCGTTTAACCGTTCGGCAAAAAAATCGAAATGCTGTCTTCCCGAAATTTTCCGTACCAAAAACGGACGGCGCCGCAGGTTGAAAAAAACAAGTATACGGCAAAGAACGGCAGCCATACGAAAAACGGAAAGCCGACAAACCACGCGGCTTCGATCGCGGCAGGTATGAAGAGAGAGACGATAAGCATAACGGCCCACGTTCGAAGCTTTTTCCCCGCCGCTCCCGTTCGATACAGAAAAAAAACGCAGACGGCCGACGCTGCAAGCATCGCCGTATAAAGTACGGGCTTACAAAAAAGCTCGAACGCCGAATAGGCCGAACGGCTGCCGGCAAGCACCGTATACGGCACGTACACGGAAAAAAACGCGCATAAAAGCGGAAAGTAGGACTTGGCAAGGAAAGCATCGTCGTCTTTTGAAAAAACTAAAAAGATGAGATAGACTGCGGCAACGGGAATGAGCGTATAGGCGAGCAGAATATATGCATAGTTTACGAAAAATCCCGCTCGCGGTGTACGATATGAAAATGAAAAAAAAGCTTTGAACGCGCAAAACACGATTGACGAAAGAGCTCCGGTTACGGCAACGGAAATCACCGCTTTATCTTTTTCATGCATAAGATACCATACGAGCGATACCGGCATAAAAATAATTAAAAAAAGATACATACGAACAGCATACACCGTTTAAAAAAATTGCGCAACCGCATGAGTTCGATAAAAACAATCTGTCAAGAAAATTATTGACGGAAAATTATCGACGGAAACCGTCCTACCCTTCCCGCTCGAAAAGCGGGAAGGAAGGAGGCATTATTAAAACTTATACGTTCCCGTCGTAATCGTGCCGCCGTTCGAATACACGTCGAAGTTGACACCGCGCTTGGCTTTGCCGAGCTCCGCGTAAAACTCTTCGATCGAACTTATCGATTTGCCGTTGACGGCGGTGATCACGTCTCCGTTTTGCAGACGAAGGGAAGCCGCAGGCGATTTTTCGAGCACGCTCGTAACGGCAACTCCCTGTATTCTATTGTTGTCGAGCTTCAACTCGCTCCTCGTTTTTTCAGTGAGCGGAACCGCGATAAAGCCGGGCCAGAGTTTGCTGTTGTCGCTCGAAACGTTTTCGCTCCGCGCTTCGATTTTGACGGAAAGTTTTACCGTCTGCTTGCCGCGAAGCACTTCGAAAGACACCGTAGAACCGGCTTTTAAGCTGCCGACATCGCGCACAAGCTGGTTGACGCTTTTGACGCTCTTTCCGTTCAGAGAGACGATATAATCTCCGGGTTGAATGCCGCCCTTTTGCGCAGGCGAATCGCGGAAAATCTGCGAAGCGAAGGCGCCTTCTTTATCGGCAACCCCGAGCGCCGTCTTATATTCCGAAGAGATGTCGACGAGCGAAACGCCGAGCCAGCCGTACGCCAATTTACCGTTCGAAATAAAGTCGTCGATCGCGTTTTTGATATTGTTGATCGGAATCGCAAAGCCGAGTCCCTGCGAACCGCCGGATTGAGAAGCGATCCACGTATTGATGCCGATCACTTCCCCGTAGATATTGATAAGCGGACCGCCGGAGTTTCCCTGATTGATCGCGGCATCGGTTTGAATAAAATCGCTGATGTTGCCGATATCGCTGCCGCTTCTGCCGGTCGCACTGATGATACCCTGCGTCACCGACTGATTGTAGCCGAGAGGTGCTCCCATCGCAAAGCAGAGATCGCCCGTATGCACCGCATCGGAATCACCGAGAGAGGCGACGGGAATCGATTTATCGCTCGATTCGAACGAAACGAGAGCGACGTCCATGCGCGAATCGGATCCGACGAGTTTGCCGTCGAACTGCCGTCCGTCGTTGAGCTTTACGGAAATCTTCGTCGCCTCGCCGGCAACGTGATTGTTCGTAAGCACGTAGAGCGTATTTCCCGTGCGCCTCACGATAACGCCCGATCCGAGCCCCTGCTGTTCATACTGCCGCTCTCTTCCGCCGCCCTGATTCGGCAAACCGAAAAAGAAAAACGGTAAATCTCCGAGCGGATTCGACTGCACCGTTTTCGTTTCCGTCACGTCGATTTCCACGACCGAAGGAAGCAGCGTATCGCTGATCGAGCGGAACGCATCCTGCATCGCTTGAATCATCTTTAAAGAATCGGCGGGTATGGGAGATGTCGTCCTCGTTTCCGCAAAAGCCGTGTCCGCGCTTCCGTTTACCGGCGTCTTTCTGCACGAAAGCGAAATCGCACCGAACGCCAAAACGGCCGCACACGAAATGCCGATTATCCTCTTTGTCCATGTTTTCATAATCAAAACCTCCGGAGCGATGCCGCACGCAATCGGTGCAGTCCGCTCTTTTATCAATCGAATGCCGAAAGTATTTTAGTATGAAACACTTTCATCTCGGCACCCGTACTATTAAAATAATACATATTGAAGGATAAGTGTTACAAAAAAGCGCCGCAGTCTTAATAAAATTTTGTTAGTTTGAAAAATTGTTAGCAGAATTGCATCGTTTGCCAGGACAAAAGGAGAGTAAAATTTTGAAAGCCATATGCTGAACGATCACATACATATATTAATCGAGATACTGCCGAAATATTCGGTTGCACAGGTAATAGGATATATCAAGGGAAAAAGTGCATTGTATAGAGCAAGGCGGTATGGAGAACGACAAAGGTACTTTACCGGGCAGCATATGTGGGCACGAGGGTATTTTGTTTCGACGGTGGGACTTGATGAAGAAGTCATACGGAAGTATATCCGTGAACAGGAGAAAAACGATCTTCGACAAGGGAAATCTACCTTCAAACCATGCCATTTACACATAATTTATGACTGGGTCAGCCCGACGTTTCTAGGTATAACTTTTACTTTCCTATTATCGCGAACAAGTTCATTCACGTATTGGCATAGATTTAGAAACTCAGTATTATGTTCTATTACAATGAACGTTTTACCGTAATTCTCAATGTTTTCGTAAATGACTGAGATCAAATCTATCATTTCTTTTCTTCCAAGCCCCATCGAAGGTTCATCTAATCCAAATATTTTTGTTTTTCCCTTTTTTAGTGCTTGTGAAAGTTTTATTCTTTGATTTTCTCCTCCTGATAATGAGCTAATCTTCTGATTCAAGGATAAATGGCCTAACCCCAGTTTTCCAAGTAATTGTACTGTATAATCAAACTTTTTTGATATAGACATTCCATTTTCAATAATTTGATTGATATTCTGGTTAAGAAATTCATATATGTTTAGGCCATTCACATTATAACTGAGAGTCAATTCTCTATATCCCGTACCGTTGCATTCCTCACAATCTATATATAGTTTTTCATCATAGAAATCGCCAATAACAAAACAGCCTTTCCCTCCGCATTTTGGACATGCACCACCTTGGGAAAGTGAAAAAATCTGTTTATCTTTTTTATTTTTTTTAGCGTAGTAGATTCTCACTTCATCAAGAATCTCCATATAAGTAACTACAGTAGAAGTTCTGTTAGCTTTTATTGGTTTCTGAGTAATATACTTGTAACTATCCAGCTGATGTGGCAAAATATCTCTTAGTATTATACTCTTTCCGATGCCTGATGAACCGCATAACCCATTCAAAGCTTCTTTATAAAATATAAGCTCATTGGTATAATCTACGTATTCCGATTTCAAAGATACACTGATTTTTTTCTTTGACTTTGACTTTACTTTTATATAAGATACAGACTGCATATTCATATAATCTTTTTCCGTAATCAACTGCCCTCCATTTATTCCACTTTTGGGACCAAGAAAATATGCACGATCTGAAATTTTCCTTAATTTATCATTGTGATCTACAACAATGACAGTATTATTTATTTTTAATTCTTTTATAATCTCAATAAGAGCATCTGCCTCCTTTTGATCCAATGAACCTGTTGGTTCATCCAAAACAACAAGAAGATTTTTCAATCTTCCTAGCAAAAGATGAACTATCCTCAGCCTCTGTAATTCACCACCTGACAAAGTATTAATTCCACGGGAGAAATTTAAATAAGAGACATTTAACCTTTTACAAGTTTTTATGAATTTTAAGATATAATTACAAGAAGTTTTTATCACAGATTCCTTTATGCTCGATTTGAACTTCTCTAGAATTTTTTCTATATCATCCATATTCTCTGTAAGCATAAAACCCACATTTATTCTATCAAAAATGATTATATGGTTGATGGAATCCATAAGTCTGCTACCATTACAAACTGGGCAGATACGCTGTTTTGAATATTTATCCTGATTTAACCCGAACATATCCTTTTTCCCCAATTCCATACCAAGCATGGGGCCAATATATTCAGAAGTCTTTGTTCGCTTTCTCCCATTAACAGTAAAAGTAATTTTATATTTTTCATCTCCTTTTGAATGCAAAAGCATTTTTTGCGTTTCCTTATTCAATTCATAAAATCTCTTCTTCTCATCAATTCCTTTCTCTTTACAGAAGTTATACAATAACTGAGTGAAGAAGTCGGAATAAGAAGCATTCCAACATCTAAAAGGTACTTCCTTCAAAGTCTTCTCAGGATCCACTACCAGAAGCTCATCAATCATTTTTATATAGCCTATACCATTACATTTCCTGCATCTGCATGGCCCATTAAGTGAAAACTTGTCTGAAGTTAGTGATGTACAATAACTAAGTATATTTGACATATGTTCATACAATCCAAAATAGGTCAGCACTATTGACCTAGGGTTTACATTAAAATTTAGTTGTTTTAATGTTGCAGCTACTAGAACATTTCCATAGTCTTTGATTCGATATTTGATAGAAACTTTGTTATCATTAACAAGACTTCCATATTCATTTTCACTGATTGCAGCAATTGTATCAAAAGCAAGACTTGATTTACCACTTCCACTTACCCCGCCTATATAGATAAGTTCATAATCATTGAATTCTACTGAAATATTTTTTAAATTATTTGTCGATATACCCTTATACCTATACATCTGTTTTCCTCACAACCCATAAATAATTATCATCTAATTCATTCTCTTGTAGTTCTTCTGAAAACGCATCGAGTCTTCTGCATGAGTATATGATTTCATAACCACATTCGTCCATTAAATCGATAATTTCTTTTATGAAAGGAATATGTAAATGAAATTTCACATTACATTCATCTGTAACGTAATCACCTAAAATAAGTCTCTCCTCATCAGTGAATTGTGCTAGAGGTTTATTAAACGCTCTAGTTTTCTCTGCCCAATATTTCTTTTCAATTTTATTATCAAGAAAAGGAGTGGTAAAGAATAACAATCCATTATATTTTAGAACCCTGGAAATCTCTAGCGTTGCTTTCTTTCGATCTGCGTATGTTTCAAGTAACATCAATCCATTAAATGAGAACAGAGCATAATCGAATAATCCTGAATCAAATGATAATTCCCTTGTGTCTTGTACATAATATCTAATATAAGATGCCATTTTCTTTGCTTCTTCAATCATTTTTGAAGAGTAATCTATCCCTATCACGTCATAACCTAGCTTGCTAAGAGCAATTGTAGTTCTTCCCGTACCACATCCGATATCAAGAATTTTTCCTGGAATTATAAAATATTTTGAGAGAATATCTTTCTCGTAATTAAACAGTCCATTTTGTGAAAGTTTTTCATAATATTTTACGATGCTATGCACAGAATAACTTTCTATATTTCCCATATAGTCACCTGTTTTCTCGATACATTCTATAATCGTTTAGCAACCTACGATACTGTCGTTCTTTATATATATCATCACAAATAGGTTCAATCATACTACCCGTGGTATTCAAATTATCTATTCGACACCCGCCAGAGCATATATATCGAAGTTCACAAAATCGACATTTAGAAATTTTATCATTTGATGTTTCCACATTTATCTTGTTGAATTCTCTTATGATATCATTAGCACTTATTCCAGCTTCAAAATAATATGACGAAATTTTATGACATGGATAAATTCTACCATCATAATTAATTAAAACACTGCTACCTATTCCACAGTTTGTGAATCGTATATTTCTAATATCAGAAGATTGTACTAAATATCCAAGATTCTTAAGTTTCTTTACTAGCTTAATAACAAGCTCTCTTGAATATTTTTTATCAAAACCAGACATATCCATGAAAAGTGCATTACCCGCCATTTCTATTTCGTCACTTAACCTGACTTCAAGGTTATCATATTCCAGATGTTTTATAAAACCGATTAAATTATTCTCAATATCAATCAAAGTGTTTGGAAGAATCGTCGTTGCTAGTACTATTCTTTTTCCACGACTTTTTAGAAGATCTATAGCATGAAGAGCATTCTCATAATTCTGCTCACCCCTTATTGGAGCATAATACTCTTTACTGACAGCTTCAAAACTAATCTGAATTTCATCACAACATTCACATATAAGATCAATGTTTCTTTCTGATATCAAAGAACCGTTTGTAAAAAGTATAACATGGTTCTCTTGTATGCCTTTCAGAAGGGATTCAATATTTGTATATGTAAGCGGCTCTCCTCCAGAAACTACGACTTCAAGTTCTCCATAGAAATCGTGCAATTCAGAAATCAATTGAATCGTTTTTTGTAAATCTACAGTCTTAAGTGGCTGTGTCCCAGCAGCCATATAACAGTGTGGACAATGCATATTGCAACCATTGGTTGTTCCTATATGAACTGTTTTGGTAATATTCTCTATTGCTTCTTCCTTATTTGTAACAGAATTACCTCTAAAATCAACATCATCAATTTGCTCGAGGAGCTTTTTCATGATTTTCAGGCATTCATCCTCATTCGGGCAATACTCTATATAGTAGTTTTCCAATGCAAATCTTATGGAGGCTCCTTCTTGCAGCCAATGAAACATCTTATATTCTTTATCATTCAGAACAATCCAATTCGGGTTATCAGGTGCTAGTATTATATGATACCCATCCACGGGCTTATCTAATAATTTCTCTGGTAGAGAAATGCCATTTTCTAAATCGTATTCTGTTGGCATATCTTCTCCGTAAAAAGTCAACGAACAAGATGACTTTCTAAGCTATTTAATTCATGGTAACAATAGCCTGTTCAGCAAAAGTAGCCGCCTCAGTTTTCCGTTTCCTTGTTGCAGATATGGCTTTCAAGAAACATATCTTTTGAAAGAAACTTTGAAATTGTAGAAATATCATGCTTGTCGATTTTCTTGGTCCATTCGTTAGTACCTTGAACTTCAAGGTATTGATCACCGTTACTTCTGACCAGATTTCTCTACCTAATTCTTGAAAAACCTTGTGTTGTTGGTTGACTCGACCCCGATTTTCACAGCAAAGCCTATAGTCTTGTACTCTGCTGAGGTCATGACCTCAACTAAATATGTCGAGCTGTTGCCTGGCACCCGCTGAATCGCTTCAGCTTATCACATTACCGCTTGTTCGGTTACCTTTTTTATCATACCTTCTAATAAAAAAAATCCCAAATATCTTGGGATTTTTTTTATACTTCATTAGCAATCTTGACGTTTAAGTGTTGTTCTGCACTGACTTCTTTGACAAACAACGATAACGGCATTAGCTTTCGCATCCTTTTTAGAAAGTATAATTTTCTTTACCTTCTTGAACATAGTTTTTTTCCTCCTTTGATTTTCATTATAGTTTATGAAGTTCCAGCAATCTTGGCGTTTATGTGTTATTCTGTACGCATCCCTTTATACAACAATAATCATAGAATTAGATTTTTGATCATTTTGTGCTAAAGCTCTGTTTTCTTTTACTTTACTAAACACCTATTTATTTTCCATTTGATAATTATTTAAATAAGATAGTGGTATTATATCACGGATATATGTTACTGTCAATAATTTTATTTTATTTTATCAGGGATTACGCATGAAAAATGTATACACAGAAAAGAGACATAATATAAAATAAAAAAGGCGAAACGCGAGGCAGCGGTACTGCCGCCGAGCCGCTCTGACCGATGGCAAGCGAACTTTTTGGCAAAAAAGTTCGCGCAGTCCGATTCCAATCACGGTCTGCCGCGGCGAACGGCAGGGCTGCTGCCGGGAGTGTAGCCGATTTTTTTACGGTAATGGTTATTTTTTGGGGAATATAGATTCTCATGCGTAAGCCCTGTTTATTTTATAGGCATCTCTATCCCCCCCCCTTAAAAATAATAAGGAAAAATACTAGAGTAAGGAATACAAGAAAGCAGACTGTTTGAGGACGAGAAGCGGTTCTCACCATAACTGTAGTGAGTATGTCATTCTCGGTTACAAGGGTTTTACTGTTGACAAGATAGATGAAAATACTTCTTCATCGCTCTGACCGTACAGCAAGTATAAATATACGTTGATATGGAGCGATAACGGAGAAAACGGGACGCAAAGGGGTTGTTTTTCAAAAAAACGCGATCCGTCACTCGACGGTAAAGTCATCAATGCGAAAGAATTCGAATCATGCGCATGGTACTATTGTCCCTGCCTATCTATACGTGGCAATGATACTGTGAGCGTAAAGCCTCAAAATATCGATGCCGAAGCAAGAGTAGCGCTCGATAAAACCGTTGTGATGTTTGCACATACAGATAATCTGGAGTTGAATTATACGCACAACGGCAGAACAAAAAGATAACGATCCCCGTCTATACGGAAACGCGAAATTGTTCGTATAATCAGCAATAACGACAATAAAAAGCCGGCTGTCGTAAAGCGGCGTTCGGTTTTTTACATCGGAAGAATCTTCATAGTCTATTTCTACAACATACTCTGTTCTGGTAAATGTAACTTTTGCTTTATATTTATAAGGGAAGGAGTACGTATTTCATCAGTGACGGGAATATATTGACCGCCATCGTAGCCCGGCGTGTACCACGTACCGAGCAGTCGTGCCGCATAATCGACTTCAGCGTCATCACTGCCTGAAGCACTGTTGCTGCAGCCGGCAAACAGACTGAGCGCTGCAATAAGCATCATCCGATCATCATCTTTTTCATATCATGCCTTCTTGTTTATAAAAAATTTTGATACTTCGTACCGAATATTTCGCCGAGTTTCCGAGCCATACGAGGACTTATCGTTCTATGGCCGGTTTCCATTCCGGAAACGTGTTGTGCAGGGATCCCCAATTTTTTTGCTAAAGCCGCCTGGGTCAGATTATCGCGATAGCGAAACAGCTTCAACGTCTTTTGCGGTGTCCGATCCTTTACAATATTTTTATACCAGTCGGTTTCCGTTATTTCCACATATGCTTCGTCATCATCTTCTTCAACCGTAGCATGAGGATAACGTTTTTTTACAAACGTGAGTAAGTCTTGCGGTATATCACCTTCAATTTTTATAGGGGGCGTTTTCACGACTACCTGCATAATATACCTCCAGTTCGATTCCTTTGATCGTTTCCTTCCAACAGGCAACCCAATGATATGATAAATGGCAGTGGTATTTGTTTTTTCCAAGCATACTGAAATTCGGCCAGCCTTTTTGTATCGGGCCGGTTTCCTGCAGATCTTCCAACAAGTATGAAAACAATTCCTGTTCTCGTTCCGGCATTTTCAAAACCGCTTTCAGTATTTTCTTTTTTTGTATTACCCTGTACATCTATCCGCCTTATACATTGTAACCATATATTGGTTTGTTTGTCAAGTATGAGCAAGTCTTAGGAGCAAGTCCTTAAAGCTTCATAGTTCTCTTATCGAAAAAACAGGCGGACTGGATAGTGTCCGCGATGAGAATCTTTTAGACTCTACATTGAAATCACCTTTTCAAACATTCGGGGGAAACGATCTTTATCCCGAAATTTTAGACAAAGCTGCCCAGTTATGTTATTCGCTTATTCAAAATCATCCGTTTGTAAAAAGTAGAATCGCCTAACAAGAAGTTCAAAGCAGGCGCAAGGTCAAGCCTTGCGCCGTTTCATTTACCGTCACCCGGCATAATCGAGCGCGGTAAGTATTTCCGTACGGTCTTTGAAAACCGCGACGGTGTGCTCTTCGTGCGCGGACGCTTTTCCGTCGGCGGTCAGCACAGTCCAGCCGTTATCCGCCGTCACGACGTCCGCCGTTCCGAGATTGATCATCGGTTCGATTGCGAGCACCATACCCGCCTGAATGCGCGGATTCGGCCCCGAGGGGCAATTCGGGATCGACGGATCTTCGTGCACGTCGAGACCGACGCCGTGACCGCAGTATTCGTAGACAACGCCGTAGTTGTGACTCACGGCGATATCGTTGACAGCGTTTGAAATATCGTGGATCCTGTTTCCGACGACGCAGGCGGCGATCCCCGCGGCAAGGCATTCCCTCGTTACGTCGTCGAGCGCTTTCCATTCGGGACGGACGTTTCCGACCTGCACCGTGTGCGTCGAATCGCTGATAAAACCGTCCAAATCGATTCCCGCGTCGATCGAAACCAAATCACCGTCGTGGATTATTTTTTTCGTTGATGGAACGCCGTGTATGACCTCTTCATTGATGCTGACGCACACGGCTCCGGGAAAGTTTTCGCGGTACCACGCGGGTTTACCGTGATGGGACAGCATAAAATGCTTGCACATATCGTCGACATCCTTCGTCGACATACCCGCTTTTACGCGCGGGAGGATTTCGTTGAACATATCCGCAAGCAGGTGACAGGATTTTCTGATACCTGCGATTTCATCGTCATTCTTTAACCGTATCATAAACACCTCGTGTTCGAATGGCAAGTTTTGAAAGCATTAACTAATAACGCTGTGCTGTCAGCGAGAACCCGCCCGCTTAGCCGCGGTCGAGCTTTTAGGGCAGGCTTCCGTAAGCCAAACGCTCGAAACGGCACGCAGTCGGAACCTCGCTTCCACACAAGTTTTATTTATTTTCAAAACTCGCCATTCAGTTATCATAACAAATGGTCGGAAAATTTCAAGTTTTATTAAACTCGAAATTGATCCTTTTTTATCAATCGTTCGCTCTCTTCAAAGCAGATGTCCGCCGTGTGACGATCGCCGAGCCTGAGATAAGCTTTCGCCATCTTTTTCAAAAAAAACGAATCGTCCGCCGCCGAAAACTTAAGATCGAGAGCCCGCTCCCACGCGTCGAGGGCAAGCTCGTCGCTCGTATTTCCCTCGATATTGCTTTTTAAAATATGGAGCGCAAACGAAATCACCTCCGGAAAAAAGAGCCTGAAATAATCGCTCTTGTATTCCATTTTAATAATCCGCTCGAGCAGCAAAAACGCATCGTAAAATTCGCCGCGCACCGTAAGCTCTTCGGCAAGGATGTAGCCGTAATCCATAAAGTCTTCGCGCGAAAACCATCTTTCAAGATTAAAGCTCGGACGAGAAGTCATCATGTGTTTGAATTCCGAAACGGCTTCGTCTTCGCGGTGATGCATCAAATCCCAAAATATGAGCTTTGCCCTGCTTTCATCGTCACTGCGTTCCGAAAGCCACGCATGATAATCGAACGAATTTGTGCGGGCTTTTCGTATATGATAGCGGCTGAAAAAAGAATTGTCAAATATGGAACGCTGTCTCGCATCGGAAAGGATGTCGTAGGCTTGCACAAGACGGCGGAACAGGGCGGTCGTTTCGGCATCGCTTTTTTTCGCCGTATCGGGATGATACTCTTTCGCTTTTTGTCTGAACGCGCGTTTTATCTCCGACGCCGACGCATCGTGCGCTACGCCGAGGATTTCGTAGCAGTTTTCCAAGCGGCCGTACCCTTATGCGATTTTAAATAATTGCTCTATGTCTTTTTGCTTGACGACGATGACGGAACACTTCGCGGCGGCGATCGTTTGGCTTTGGTCGAGAGAAACGACATCGCTTCGGTTTGAGCCTGAAGGCGTATACGATACGTCACGTATTTTTCCGCCGAGGAGGATAAAGTCCGCGTTGTAGTCGTCGGCCGCTTTGACGATCTCCGCCCATACGGATCCGTTGAGCAGTTCCGTTTCGGCGGTAACGCCTTTCGACTTTGCCAAATCTCCGGTATATGCGAGATATTTTTTTCCGTCGGCGATGAGATTCTCTTCATATATCTTACGCTCGTCGCTTGCAAAAAATTTCGACAGCGTCAGGCGCTTGATCGTCGCGGTATCGACGACGTATATAAACTTCAGATCGAGGTGATAGGTCTTTGCCATAATGATGCCGTACATTGCAGCGTGAATAGAAGCTTCGGATCCGTTGACGGCGACAAGAATACGGCTGAAAAGCGGTTTACTCATTGCATACCTCCATAAAAACTTTTGCAGGAAGCATAGGCTTCCGAAAAAGTTTTTAGCCGTGCGCAGATGCGCACTCGTAAATAATCGAGTTTGCGGGAATACAACAGTATCTATTCATCCGATCCCGGACAAAACAATAAATTTTGCATCCCCGACAAATTTATACGCAAACTCGAGATACAAAGCGGCGGCGCTGTTTCAGACGCCGCTTTGTATCCTACCTCCATCGACTATCGGCTATCGCCTGTTGCGGTTTTTAAGCGCTTTGAGCGTAAAGATATTTTCACGATCACGCTCTTCAAGTACGCTTTCGATATATTTTTTCGTTTCGCTCGTCTGCGGGATGATCATTTTGTCGAGCGCGTTGACCCGCCGCTGCGTTTTTTTCACTTCGCCCGCGAGCCGCCATACGATCGTGCGGATCGACGCCATTTTCGTCAAAAGCGCGAGCAGCCGAAAAAAGAGATCCATCGCTTTATCGCTGTCGGATGAAGTGCCCATAAACGAATAAAACAATTCTTTTTTCGGCAGTTCGACATCGAGCGATTTGAACGACATGCCGCCGAGCGTTTCCTGCTTTTCGTGTATGACAAAATCGTAGTGCACGCCGTGCGATATGCGCTCGACTTGATCGCTTCCCATGCTCGCAAGCATTTTCCGAAACGCGGGATACGCTTCGTCGATCACTTTGTCGATGTCGTGCTCGAGGAGCTTGACGTTTTCGACCATGTGCATGAGTTCCATGACGAGGATTTCACGCTTTTGTTCCAAGAGATCGTAGCCGTTTTTGGACACGGCAAGCTGCTCTTTCATGGCGAGGAGATTCGATTTTGTCGGCGCAATATTCAGTTTTGCCATAGGCTAGTTCCGCTCCGCATCTCCGCTTTCGTCTTCGCTTTTCGGCATATACTTTTCGATATATTCCGGTTTGATGCGGTAGAGCTCTTCGCGCGGCAGCGTCGCCAAAATCTTCCAGCCCAAGTCGAGCGTCTGTTCTATCGTGCGGTTTTCGTATTCGCCCTGCATCAAAAATTCGTTTTCGAATTTATCGCCGAACTTGAGGTACTCGCGGTCGAGCGGCGAAAGCTCTTCGTCGCCGATAATCGCCGCGAGGTTCCGCACCGACTTTACTTTCGAATACGAAGCGAAAAGCTGGCTCGAAACGTTCGCGTGATCTTCCCGCGTCATGACCCTGCCGTCCTTTGCAACTCCGATACCGTCTTTCATGAGGCGTGAAAGGCTCGGAAGCCCCGCGACGGGCGGATACAATCCTTTTTGCGAAAGCTCTCTGTCGAGAACGATCTGCCCTTCGGTGATATAGCCGGTCAAGTCGGGAATAGGATGCGATATGTCGTCGTTCGGCATCGTCAAAATCGGAATCTGCGTGATCGAACCGGCCGAGCCCTTGATGCGCCCCGCCCGTTCGTAAAGTTCCGCGAGATCGGAATAGAGGTAGCCGGGATACCCTTTGCGGCCGGGTACTTCGCCACGCGTCGTCGAGATTTCGCGGAGCGCTTCGCAGTAATTCGTCATATCGGTGAGCACGACGAGAACGTGCATGCCTTTTTTGAACGCGAGGTATTCCGCCGCCGTAAGCGCACACCTCGGCGTGATGATGCGTTCGATGGACGGAGCGTCGGCAAGCGACTGAAACATGACGACTTTCGAAAGGACGCCCGATTCTTCAAAGGTGTCGGTAAAAAAGCGCGCGATATCGTATTTGATTCCCATGCCGGCAAAGACCATGACGAACTGTTCGTCGCTCGAGCGGAGCTTTGCCTGACGGATAATCTGCGCGGCGAGCTTATTGTGCGGTAAACCGTTGCCGCTGAAAATCGGAAGCTTTTGTCCGCGCACGAGCGAGTTCATGCCGTCGATCGCCGAAATACCCGTTTGGATAAAATCGCGCGGGTAGATACGCGCATAGGGATTGATCGGGTTTCCGTTTATATTGACGAGTTCCGACGATACGATGGGGGGGTATCCGTCGATAGGATCGCCTAAGCCGTTGAAGATGCGTCCGAGCAAACCTTCACCGACGCGCAGTTCGAGCGGCGTGTCGAGGAATTCGTAGGTCGTCGCATCGAGGTCGAGGCCGGTCGTATTGCCGAAAATCTGAACGACCGCCGCGTCTTCGGAAAGATCCATGACGCGCCCGATACGCTTGTTTCCGTTTCTGTCCCGCACGCACACCGTTTCGAGGTAAAAAATATTTTCGGTTCGGCGGACGATGACGATAGGACCGTCGACCGACGTCATTCCGCGGTATTCTATTCCTTTCATACGCTGCCTGTCCTTCGATAGAGCCGTCTCAATTCGTCGAGCTGATTTTCAAGGTGCACTTTTACGTCCTGAATTTTATCGGCTTCGTCGTTCGTGTACTTCGACTTGATGCGCATGATCTCTTCGCGTACCGGCAGCCCCGTCAATTTGACCAGGGGTGCGCCGCTTTTTACGAGCGCAAGCGCCTCCGAATAATAGTCCATAATGAGCACGAGGATTGCAATCTGTTTTTTCGAAACGCAGTACGCGTCGATTTCGTCGAATTGATCCTGCTGCAAAAATCCGTTTTTAATCATTTCCGCAACCGAAAGCACGAGGCGGTCGGCGTCGGGAAGCGCGTCGGGACCGATGAGGCGCACGATTTGCTGCAGGTGCTGTTCCCGTTTTAAAAGATCGAGCGCTCCGGTGCGCACCGACGACCACTCGGGGTTGTGGCGTTCCCACCAGCCCTTCACTTCGTCGGCATATTCGGAATACGAATCGATCCAGCCGATAGCCGGATAATGGCGCGCGTTTGCCAAATCCCGATCGAGCGCCCAAAAGCAGCGGATAAATCGCTTTGTGTGCTGAGTGACGGGCTCGGAAAAATCGCCTCCCGGAGGAGAAACCGCGCCGATAACGGAAACAGATCCTTCCCTCCCGCACAGCGAATTGATGCGTCCCGCCCGCTCGTAAAAACTTGCAAGTCGCGTCGGGAGGTAGGCGGGAAAGCCTTCTTCGGCAGGCATCTCTTCCATGCGGCCGGAAAGCTCGCGGAGCGCTTCCGCCCAGCGGCTCGTCGAATCGGCCATGATCGCGACCGCCATACCCATATCGCGGTAATATTCGGCGAGCGTGATGCCCGAATACAGCGACACTTCGCGCGCGGCAACGGGCATATTCGACGTATTTGCGATGAGGATCGTGCGTTCCATAATGGAACGTCCCGTCCGCGGATCGACGATTTCGGGGAATTCGGTGAGAACGTCGGTCATTTCGTTTCCGCGCTCTCCGCAGCCGATGTAGACGATGAGATCCGCGTCGCACCACTTTGCAATGGCATGCTGCGTCATCGTTTTGCCCGTACCGAAGCCGCCGGGGATAGCAGCCGTACCGCCCTTCGACAGCGGGAAAAACACGTCGATAACGCGGAGCCCCGTAACGAGGGGCTGGGATACCGTAAGCTTATCGGTATAGGGACGCGGAGTGCGAACCGGCCAATACTGCGAAAGTTTTATCTCTTCGTCCAATTCCGTCGTCGCAATGACGTCGTCGACGGTACAATCGCAGCTTCCTTTAAATGTTTTAAGCACGCGCCCGCGGATATAGGGCGGCACCATAATCGTATGCAAAACGGACGGCGTTTCCTGCACCGTCCCGAGCGCGGATCCCGGCGCTATCGGAGAGCCCTCCCCGATCGTTTTTCCGTCGGAAGTTTTTCCGGCATCGAAGTGCCAGGTCTTTTTCGTGTCGAGCGGTTCGGTGCGCTGACCCGGAAGCAAAAACGCAGTCCCGTCTTCGTACATCGATTCGAGCGGGCGCTGGATGCCGTCGTAAATCGTGCCGACAAGACCCGGCCCGAGCCTGAGCGACAGCGGACGTCCGTAGCTTACGATCTTTTCACCGACGCGCATACCTGTGTCGTCTTCGTAAACCTGAACGGTTGCTTTGCCTGTATTTTGCCTGATGATTTCGCCGATGAGTTTTTTTTCACCGACATCGACGACATCGTATAATCCGCATTCGTCGAGCCCCTCGGCAAAAACGATGGGGCCGGAGATGCGCGTAATTTTCCCTTCAACAGTCATGAATTAAACCTCCCGCCGAACAGAGCTTTGGCGAGTTCCGCGCGGTGTTCCGTTTCAAGCTCGCCGACAATTTGCGAAAGCGTCAGACGGCAGCGGATCGTTGTATCTTCCGTTTCGAGGATGATGCCCTCTTTAAATGTCAAACCGTCGATTCCTTCGTCGCCGCTCTTTTCGTACGCGACAGAGGTACAGGATACAAGCGGCACGCCTGCTTTTTTCAAAGCAGCTTCCGCGCGCGCGGCATCGAAGCCGAACACGAGCGCGTTCACTTTTTGCGAAGCGACAACCGCCTTATACGCGTTCCATCGGCGTACGGCGAGCGCGATACGCTTTTCCTCCCCCAGCGCGTCGAGGTACGAATCGATCGCTTTGACAATCGCGCCTTCGATAAACGAAACGAGAAAACGCTCTTTTTCAAGCGGGACGACGGCGTCTCTGTCGGCTTGATAGCTTTCCGTCTTTTTTTGATATTCGGCGGTTTTTTCTTCTTTTAATGTTTCGACGCGGCGCGCGACATCGGCGACGAGCGCTTTTCCGTCGCTGTCGGCTTTTGCCAAAATACGTTCCGCTTTTTTCCGTGCGTCCGTTTCGATTTCTTTGTCGAGAACTTCGGTCGAGCGTAATTCTTCCATAACAACAATCCTTTAAATTTTTACGCCGATTGCTTCCCCGATCGCTTCGGTAAGCGTTTTGCGCCCGCTCAAATGGCCTTCGAGACCGGGTATCTCTACGATAAGCGGATAGTCGGCCGTCTTTTGCCATTCGAGTTCTTCGTCTTGAATATACGAGGCGGCGCTTTCCGTGAGAATGAGGACGCGGGGAATCTTTTCAACGGGAACGGATACGGGACCGCCCCTGCCGGTAACGCGGTTAAACGATTCCAGCACTTCCTGCCGCGTTTCGGCTATTGCGCCGTCGACGCCGACAAGTCGGAATGCGAGAACCATTTCGCGTTCACCGATCACAAAATAGTTCAAATCGATGATCCTCGATCAGTTGATGATAAGGAATCCGATCAAAAAGCCCCAGAGGCAAATACCTTCGGCAAGACCGACGAAAGGAAGCGCTTTTCCCGAAAGGTTCGCGTTTTCGCTCATCGCGCCCATAGCCGCCGCTCCGATTTTACCGACGGCCATACCGCCGCCGATGCACGCGATGCCGACCGCAAGAGCCGCAGCGATGTAGCGGATACCGCCGCTCACGGAAGCTTTCGATTCCACAGCAGGTGCGCTCTGCGTTTCATTTGAAGACTGCGCGAAAAGCGCTCCGACCGAAAACATTGCCGAAAGAACGGCAACCGCGATAAGTTTTTTATACATAGAAACTCCCGTTTTCGGACATTATCAGCATCCGAAAAAGTTTTTTGATCCTGCGCACTCTTCGAAGCGCGGAGCTGTACTCCGACGTTCCGACAAGCGCACGCTCTATATTCGAGTCTGCAACGCAAACTCATGAGGCACCCTATTGCGCGGCGCCCTGTTTATACGTAAAGCAAAACGGCGAAAACTCGACACCCGTTTCATTGAAAAACTTTGAAAAGAATTCGTAGTACTGCAGACGCACGACTTGGATCGCGACGATCATACCTTCGAGCACGATGACGAGTGCGTTTCCGAGCACCGTTACGATGATACCGCCCGGAGAGCCGATCATGTCGGCGAGCATCGAAATGACGAACGCGAGCACCGCATGCGCGAGCGCAAACGCGCCGACGCGCAAAAAGCTCACCGAATTCGAAAGATAGGTCGAAATCACTTCGATGAGTTCGACGACGCCCGAAATGACGAGCGCACCGATACCGTTTTCGGCGATGGGACGCTCTCCGTCGACGAGGCGCTCAAAGGGCTCTCCGAATGCGGCAAAGAACATGAACACGCCGATCGCGATAAAGTCGAAGCGCGACGCCGTTTGATGGAAAAACAAAACGCGCACGACGAGCGCGACGATGTACCAAAAAAAGCACGCGCCGGCAAGCCCCGTCTTTCCGAAAAGCGCGCGGCCGGGTTTTCGCACGATGAATTTATTCGTAATATTGATTATCAAACCGATCGTATTGATGAGAAAGCCGACGGCGATCGCGACGCCGAACATCGCAAACATCGCCGACGTATCGGTTCCCGACGGCATGAGCTTTACGATGGGCGCGTGCGGCTTTCCGAACAATCCCGTCACCCAATACGCAAAAGGCTCGAGCAGCGTTTCGTTCGTAAAAAACTCGCCCGTCAAAAGTCCCATGATCATACTGCTCGCTCCGACTGCGATAAAGACGGGCGCGGATCTGTTGTACGTGCCGATGCGTAAAATCCGTTTTTCGAGCAAAATACCGAGTACGAAGATGACGAAGCCCTGTCCGAAATCTCCGAACATAATGCCGAACAAAAGCGTAAAAAAGAGCGCGACGAAGGGTGTCGGATCGATCGTACCGTAGACGGGCGCGCCGTAGCTGAAAAGCATGCGCTCGAAACCTTTGACGAATTTCCGGTGATGCACTTCGACCGGCACCTGCTCTTTTCCGTTTATGACCGACGGCACTTCGGACGGCAGATATTCGCGGATCGCGATCCGCCCCTCCGTGAGCTGGTCGAGCTCTTTCATCATCGCGTCGCTGTCCCTTGCTGAAATCCAACCGGTCAATCGGTATACGAGTTCGGTCGACTGCAGCTTCGATTCGACGTCCTGAATCTGCATACCGATCGAAAACGAGCCGAGGAGCGCGAGCAGTTTTTCGCGGTGCGTTTCGGCGAAATTGCTGCGCTCTTTTTCCATTTCGGCAACTTTTTGCGCAGCGACGATTTTTTCGTTTTTGAGGCCGGCAAGCACATCGTCGGGGATACCTTTAAAATCCTGGGGAATTTCCATATTGACGAAATTAAATTTTTTCAATTCCGTGTCGAGGGCAAAGCGCCCCTTTTTCGAAGACGCCGCGAGGATGCGAGAATTGTCGTTGCCGAGCGGAATGACGACAGCCCGCTCCCCGACCGCATCTTTGAGCGCTTCGAACAGCGTCGGATCGATTTTTCCGATTCTCAGCGAAAGAAACGAAAGATGTTCGAGCTCCGAATACGACGCTTTCAAGTTCGAAAACGCGAGCGCTTCTTTGTACGCGTCGTCGACCCGCTTGGCTTCTTCGATGCTTCCGGTAACGCGCCGCTTCAAATCGTCGACGGAGGCGAGCAGTTTTGCAGCGTCGTCCCTGTCCGCGTCGGAAGGCGCACTGCACGATCGCCCGTCGTCCGTTCTGTCGGGGACGGCGAGAAAGATGCGGGCGCGCTGGAGATTGTCGAAAAATTCTTTATCCGCGTTTTTAAAACTTTCGGAAGAGGCGGCGTCTCCTCCCTGCAGCTTTGTCTGAAACTGAAAGTTACCCTTTTTGCCGAGATATTCGATCACTTTCGAAATATCCTGTCGGAGCGTCATAAGCTCTATGAGCCTCATTTCAGTCGTTCGTGCCATATTTTACCTTCTCGCTTTTTGCTGCAATATTATGATCGGGCATTCGCCGCCACTCCCGCAATCTTCATCGCCTCTTCCGCGCCGACATTGAGGCGGATGCTTTCCGCCGCCGTCCGGATGATATCGCATTCGTGCTGCTTTATCTTAAACCACGAAATAAGCACGACATCGGTCAGCGGATATCGATGGAAGAGACGCTCGGCGCGGCGGTTTATGTCGGCTTTGCACGCATCTTCCATCCAGCGCGGATCGAGCTTCCACACCGCCCCCTCTTCGTGGGGATTGAGCAGCGGCGCATACTGCCAGTCCTTCCAATCGGCGTAGGTGTCGACCGCTTTGTCGAGAATCGCGATCGCAGGAGCGGCAAGCGGATCGGATGCTTCATGCCGGTCGTCCGCGTACGCAAGGTGCGTCAATATCTCGTCCTTTTTCATATCGTAGTACACTTTCAAACGGAGCGCCCACACGATGTTTTGCATAACATAGTAATGCGTAAAAAAATCGACGACGGGCTTTTTAATTTCCCCGCGCACTTCGTTTACGCACCGCCACATGAGCTTGACGTATTGACTGTCGAGCTTTGCATTGACGACGTGCTGTTCGTGAATATCGGGCACGGAATCACACCACGCAAAGGGTGTTCCCTTCGTGATCGAAGCGATATCCGGCCACGCTTTATAATCGAGCACGCCGTATGAGCCGAGTGCACAAAGGTGCGGCATCTTTTCTTCTTTTAAGCACAGCGCCGCGCTTATCGTCTTTAAATTCTCGACGACGTAAAAATACAGGAGTTCGGTGAGGATGGCGTGAGGCCTATCGTACATTTCGACGAGCGAAATATACTGCGCCAAAAAGCGGTCTTCGGCTTCCTCTTCCAATTTTTGGCCGAGCAGCGTCTGCGGGATGAGCGGTACTTCCGTGCCGAACACGAGCGTCCATAATTCGGGAAGCGTCTTTACGGCAAACAGCGCCGAAGCTCTTTCGCCGACAAAGGCCTTTCGGAGCATTCCCGCAGCTTTGGCGTTTACATACGAAGCAGCACCGGAGTATTCCATACGCACACCCGTCAGTGTACGGCAAGCAGCGTATCGAGCAGCTTGTTAAAAGCTCCGGTATCCTGTGTCGTGTTTTGAATTTCGGATCGATATGCGGCGATCTCTTCCGCGTGTTTTTCGTCGATCGCTTTCGTCTGCGCTTGATAATCGCTTTCGAATTGTGCCGAAATTTCGTCGTGTTGTTTTTTATAATCGCTTTCCGCTTCGGCGCGATATGCGGCGATGCGCTTATCGGCTTCCGCCTGTGCGTCGGACGTCATGCTCGATGCGCGTTTTTCCACGTCAAGCAGATGATTGATAACATTGACTTCGCTTTCGGCCATAGACTACCCCTGCAACGACATTTCAAAATTACATACGGCGTCGAATATTTCCTGCGGCGTCTTTTTTTCCATAATCGTTTTTAAAAAATCGGGTGCCTGCAAAAGATTCGCGACATCCTTCATCGTCTGGAGGTGCGATTCCGTATCGCCCTCGGCAAAGAGCATCATGATGATAAAGTTTACGGGGCTGCCGTCGAGTGAATCGTATTCGACGCCGGTGCGGCTCAAGCCCAGCGCCAAAGCCGTACCGTGCACCGAAGCGCATTGCGCGTGGGGAACGGCGATGCCGGGAATGATACCGGTAGTCTGCTGCGCTTCCCTGAGCATGAGCGCGTTCAGCGCATCCTGCCGATCGACGGACGGCTGGGACGCAACGATCATTTCGATCATCTCTTCAAATACTTCGTCTTTTTCCGCGCTTTCCAAATCGGCTTTGATATTCGCAGGGGTGAGTAAATGACTTAACATCGATTATCGCCTCCTGATCACTGCTGCGGTTCGACCGCCGCACTTCCGGCATTGTCCGCCGCACCTTGAGCATCGGATGTCTTCCACCAATCGTTGGACTGTGTTTCGGCAGGAGACGCGCCCGGTTGTACGGTTTCGGAAGGAGCGAGATTTTGTTCGAGACGCGGCCGCTTGTTCAGCAGCGCGAGCGCCAACGCAAACACGAAAAAGAGCACGACGAGCACGAAAGTCGTCCTCGTCAGAATATTTGCAGAATGAGAACCGAATGCCGTCGTTCCGCGGCCGCCCAAAAGACCGCCCATGCCGCTCGAACCGTCATCCTGTACGAGAATGATAAGGATAAGCAACGCGCACGCAATGATAAATGCGACGAGCAGAATTATACGAATAGCACCCATTTTATATACTCCCGTAAACAAATCCCCGCAGAAAGCGAAGAGAACGATATCGATAGTTCTGATATATTAACCTAATTGTGTACTTTGGTCAATCGGAGATTTGGGCTGTTTTGGGGAATCTCGAGTAATTTTGGAACTTGTCGTTTCGGGCTGTTAGGGTTTTGTGAGTCAGTACAAAAGGCATGCATACCACCAAAGAAAGAGAGGGGGCTGTCTCAAAAGTCGGTTACTTTCTCGACAGCCTGTCGAGTTTAAAATTAAGTCTTTATATTGTAATGACTTAATTTTAAACGTCGCATAGTACATCAAGGAAGCTGTCCAAAAACTGAAGTTTTTGGACAGCCCCGGTATCCTTTCGTTTTATTTGATTATTTTTATATTATATGTGATAATATTTGTTGTGCATACAGAAGCGGAAATTAGAGTAGCTATAAAACCTCTTATTGAATTATATGGTGAAATGACTACATCCGAGATAAAGCAGCATCTTGATGAAGTCTTGGACTATGATGATGATGATAAAATACTATCAGAAACACGTAATGAAATCCTTATAACGCAAAGAATAGGAAATATTGTTGCTCATCAAAGTGAATTAGTAAAAATCTATTCTGAGGGTTTTATTGTCGATAAAAACTATAAACCTGCACATTTCTTTGCAGTTACTGGATTAGCTGGAAAAGAACAAAAAATATCAAAAACTGAAATACAACAACGCCAGAAAAAGGCTCAGCAAAGATATATTTATAAAAAAATTAATTGGGAACTTCAAAATGAAAGGCGTAGTCTTTTAGGCCATTTAGGAGAAGAGTTTGTCTTCCATTCAGAAATCTTTAAAGTAAAAGAATTTGATATAGCTTCATTAGACAAAGTAATCCATTTGAGTGAAAAACAAGGTGACGGATTTGGTTACGATATCTGTTCTGTTAATGAGAATGGAGAAACCATTTTCATCGAAGTGAAAACAACAAAAGGCTCATGCGAAACTCCATTTTATATGAGTAAAAATGAAAGATTATTTTTCGAGGAAAATATAAATAATAATGCTTATATATATAGAGTCTATAATTTCATCAAAGAAACCCGTCATGGTCAAACAAAGATAATCTCTGCCAAAGAATTATTTAAAAATTACAACTTTGATCCTATCTCATTTATTGTAACGCCAAAATAATATAAAATAAATAATATAATGGGAGGTATTTATGACAGTCGATAATGAGAGAGCCATTAGGGCAATTGTAAAAAGCCATGTTGAAAGTTATGCATCAGGCTTTTCAGATAGACATATATCTGAATACAAAGATGATGAAGGTACAATAAACATGAAAATACACAACGTGTTTATTGCCATATTAGGTGCAGATATTCAATATTATTCAGCTTTGTCACGTTCATTAGATTCTTCTCTTGGAAATATGCTTGAAAAGATGGCAATAAACATTGCTACATTACATTATAGAGTTTCACAGCATGTAGAGGGCAATATTTACAAAGAGCAAACTGAATATATTGCAGATATCCTAGAAGAATACAAGAGACATGCAAAAAAACCTTTGCTTTCAGATTACAGCGGTATAACCAAGAAAACTACTAACGACATCATAAATAAAAGACATGAAAGCGATTATTACTTAATAGACGAAGAAACAGGCATGCATTATCTCATCGAATTAAAAATCGGGGGAGATTTAGATAACAAAAAGGCTCGTTCCGAAAAAGAGGCATTGCTTGAACAGTATTGTATTCTTGCAAATAGTTTAGGTAGTGAAGAAAAAGTAAAAATTTATTTTGCAACCGCTTATAATCGCTATGGCGAAGATAAACCTTGGAAACAGAGTCGTGTTTTACAATTTTTTAGTGAAGAAGAATTAAAAATTGGTTGCGACTTTTGGAATATGGTTTGCAAAACCGATAAAGGTTATGAAATTATTTTAGATGAGTACAAGAAAAATGCTCATTTCATAATTGATGCATTAAACAAAATTAAAAAGGTCTATCTGCCAAATGCTTAATTTAAAAAGGGATTGGCACTGTTATCTAAAAAAAGGTAACAGCAAGAAACTCATAAAACAAGTTCCAGATAAAAGCATAGACTTTCTCTTGACTGACCCACCATATAACATTGGCAAACACTCCACTGGTAATATTCCTTTGCCAGGTCGTACCCCGATGAACAACGATGTTGCGGATTGGGATTGGATTGATTTTAATCCAGAAGATTGGGTTGAAGATTTTTTAAGAGTCTTAAAACCAACTGGAAATCTTTTTATTTTTACTTCCTACAATCAATTAGGACGTTGGTATAATTGTCTTGACCATAGATTCGATACAAGTAATTTTATAATTTGGCATAAAACGAATCCGGCTCCTAAAATTTTTAAGGCAGGTTTCTTAAACAGTTGTGAAATGATTTTTTGTTGTTGGAATAAACGACATACATGGAATTTTATTTCCCAAAAAGAAATGCACAATTTTCTAGAAAGTCCAATTTGTATGGCTCCCGAAAGATTAAAAAAACCGAAACACCCTGCTCAAAAGCCAGTGTTTATACTAAAAAAAATGGTAACTATAGCAAGCAATGAAAACGATATTGTATTTGATCCATTCATGGGAGTTGGCTCAACAGGAGTTGCTGCACTCGAACTAAATAGGAAGTTTATAGGTTTTGAATTGGATGAAAATTATTTTCAAGCTGGAAAAAAACGAATAATGGAGTATAAAAAAGATGTGCCAAATTTATAATCAAGAAACTTCATTAAAGCCATTGATTAAGTGGCCTGGTGGAAAAGAGAAAGAATTAGAGTTTATTTTTTCTAATGCTCCAACGAAAATAAATAATTATTACGAGCCTTTTGTTGGTGGAGGTTCAGTATTTATGGCGTTTAATGCAAACAATTTTTTCATCAATGATAAATCAAATGAATTAATAAATCTCTATCAATTTATCTCAAAAAATGATTCTACATTTTATAGCTGGGCTAATGGAATTGAAACCGCATGGAAAGACACTTTAAGTTATGCAAATTCTACAAATTTAGAATCTTTTTTTATCAGTTTTAGAAATAATGAGATTGATGTTAAAGAATTAAAAAACAGAATTGAAAATTTTGTAAAAGAAAATGAGCAAAATATTTTAAATAATTTACCGGACTTTTTTACTATGAATAAAAATATATTCATCTCAGAAGTTAAAGTAAATCTTACAAGGAAATTTCAAAGAATGAAAAAAATAGAAACTGAAAAATGGGTTTTGCCTGATGAAGATGTAAAAGCGAATATCGAAACAGCTTTTATGAGTGCACTGTATATGTACTTTAGAAATTTATACAATGACAAGGGAATTCAAAAGAATAAAGAACTATACACTGCAATTTTTCTTTTTATTCGTAATTATACATACAGCGGAATGTTCAGATATAATAACGCTGGAGAATTTAATGTGCCTTATGGTGGTACAAGTTATAATTCAAAAACCTTAAATAGTAAATTTAATTATTATCAATCTGAAAAAGTATTAAATAAATTTGCGCATACAATAATTGAGAATTTG
Organism: Treponema socranskii subsp. buccale; assembly: GCF_024181585.1. Lineage (NCBI taxonomy): Bacteria > Pseudomonadati > Spirochaetota > Spirochaetia > Treponematales > Treponemataceae > Treponema > Treponema socranskii. Next base: position 1,703,944 of record NZ_CP054258.1, read on the forward strand.
GATTTTGAAGATTTTTTCAGAAAAAATGTACCTCAAGAAAACGATTTTATCTTTTTAGACCCGCCATACGATTCTGAATTTAGCACTTATGCGCAAAATAATTTTACAAGAGCAGACCAAGTCAGACTTGCAAATTATTTGTACACCAAGTGTAAGGCAAGATGGATGATGATTATTAAGGCAACTCCATATATTTTATCTTTATATGAAAACAAAGGGTTAAATATAAAACAATTTGATAAAACTTACACTGTAAGTTTTATGAATAGAAACGATAAGAAAGCAGAGCATCTTATAATTATGAATTATAATGATAAACAAGGCAAATTGTTTGCATAATGAACTATAACTGCCTGTTTTATCAACACACCCATAATACCCTCACACTCTATTCAATTCCTGCATCATTGCAGGGCGCCGCCGATAGGCGCTGCGGAATTCCGCGATAAGCGTTTGAACCATGTCTTTGCCGCCCGGATAGCGCTTCATTCTTTTTAAGAAATCGGCTATCTCCTGATAGACACCCCGATCCGAAGTATATGCGGCCTTTTTCCGTACGACCTCTTCATATCGCTTCAGAATTTTTTCAGGCGCCAAATCTTTTATAAGATCTTCGTATTCGAGAATATAATAAATCCCCTGTGCTTCCAACGCCAATTTCAAAAGCCGATCATATAATCCGTCGTATGCATATAAGTGATCAATGCGATGAATATCTTTTTGTTTGAAAATGATTTCCCGTTTTTCTTCCCATTCATCGACAGTGTAATATGTTTTTAATTCTTTATAGGTATCGATATCTCCGGGATCATATTCCAATACAATACGCCATAACTCATCTTTATACTTTTCGCGCTGCCCCGTTTTCGCATATATTTCTTTTAATTTTTCGCTATACGCCAGTATCAGACCGCGGTAGCCTGTATCGACAAGTTTTCCTTCTTCCAGCAGCTGAATCGCTTCTTCATATCGCTTCATTCGTATACATTCGTCTACATAATATTTTCGGATGTCGCTCAAATCGATATATTTTTTACAATATTCATCAACAGCTTCTTGCGAAAATTTAAGCTGTCTCATAACCTGCAGATGATATTTTGCCCACGTTTTTGCAGCGTATTCATTGATGCAATTTTCTTCGGGATGCAAAAAGGCTTCAACTTGGACCGCTGAAAATACCAGTTTATCCTGTAAAAATTCCTCTTCGGAAAAATCGGAAAAAAGCAGCTCTTCAATATAATCCTGTAAATAGTCGAGCGTATCATCGCTCACAACCAAGCTTTTACATTCCTCATACAGTATTTTTTTTACTTCCGGATCGCACCTTTCCAAAATCGTCTGCAACAGTGTAATACAATCGCAGGCCAATGCTCCGAGCGTACCGTTCGAATCGTCTATCGCGATATTTCCTAATGCTATAAACACGTACCGTATCAGCTGAAGCGCATTGATATATTCTTTGTTGTCAATGATTTCCGTAATCGTTTTTTGCAAAAATTCCGACAGTTCGTTATAAAATCCGCGAGAGTCATAATATGAAATATATCCGTATTTGTCGGCATGGCATATACAAATTCTGTCGATTGCCTGTTTATATATTTTCAAATCATCGCTTGAAATTCCGCAGCGCATTTTTAATTTAAATTGCTGCAAAAGCATCGGATCGTCTGTCAGCACATCGATCAAAAACGCCCTGATATCCTCACTATCGGTATTGTCAACAAGTTCTTTTATCGAAAAAGCCGCACAGGATTCATTACTGCTCGCCGTCTTATTTTTATCATTTTTAAAAGCAGCATTTTCCATCTTGTTCATAATACTCCAAACCTCGATGCAATATTTCATCATCGAATAATTTTTTCCAATCCATGATTACGGTATAGTATACAAAAAAAGGGATTGTCAATATGTCGTTTCAGTAATACGATCAAGCTCGCAAAAACTTTATAAATCCGACAAGTAACGAAATACAATAACAAATTATCGCAATGTAAATGGCGATGTTTTTTTCTTTGATTCTTTTATAAGCCTTTTCATCCTTTACTATTACAAACAATATAAAAATCAATGCCGCCGGTATGATATTCATTTCAATATAGTTCATCAGCGCTTTCATATTATTTCCTGAATCAATATTTTATTGGAAATTTCCTTAAATTATTAATAATTATTAATATTACGTAGTATACAATCCGCCCTCTTAAAACGGTTCCAGAGGCACGAAACGTTTATATGGTTTTCCATCGCTTATTTTTGCTTCTTCAATAAATATTCTGTCTTTATTGCCGATTGAATCCATAAAAAATTCATATCGCGTATAGGTCTCACCTCCGTATCGGTAATCGTAGAATTCCATATATCTGCTGTATGTTCCGCGCTTATTGGTATAAAACACAAATCCGGCAGTTCCCGCTTCCGGTTTCGGCGTTCTATTATTTGGATACATTTTGTAGATATCAGAAATTTTATAATTATTCGGATCCCATATTATTCCATTCTGAGCTTTCGGATCAAACCCGTTTTCAAGCGCAGCTTTCCCCGCATAAAAGCCGCACGTTGTATTTGCATCATAGAAAATAAGATTATAGAGCCGAGAAGCGAATATTCCATTGATAATCCATAAAATACAACCAACTGAAAAAATCAAGTCATTGTGATACATTCCACCGAGACACATGATCGACAATGTCGGCAGAGTTACAATAAAATATCCCCATTTTTCTCGTATTCTCATATTCACTTTTTTATTATAATAACGGGCGCTCTCTTTTTCCAGCCGCATTGCGCTTTTAGCTTTCGGGTGCTACACTGTGCGTATGAATTACGGATTTTTTCGTACGGCGGCGGCGAGTCCCGAAACCGTCGTTGCGGACTGCACGGCAAATGCAAATCGCATCATAGACGCATGCAAAAAAGCGGATGCACAGGGCGCATCTCTCATCGTATTTCCCGAACTCGCCGTAACGTCATATTCGTGCGGCGATCTCTTTTTGCAAACGACGCTCCAAGAGGCGGCGATCCGCGAAACGGAGCGCATCGCAAAAAAGACGGCTTCCCTTCCGATTCTCATCGCAGTCGGTCTTCCATTCGCATCCGGCCGATTGCTGTACAACTGTGCGGCTTTTATCTTTGCCGGAAAAATCCTCGCGCTCGTGCCGAAAACTTATCTTCCGAACAGCGGAGAATATTCCGAACGGAGATGGTTTTCGCCGAAAAAAAATATCGATGCCGAAACGGTATATTTTTCGAAAGCACATCCGGCCGTTCCGTTCGGATGCGATATCATTATCTCGGATGCGGACGACGAACGCTGTGCAATCGCTTTGGAAATAGGCGAAGACCTTCGGGCGCCCGTACCGCCCTCTTCATACCACGCGCTTTCGGGCGCCGCGATTATCGCAAATCTTTCGGCGACGTCGGAAACGGTCGGCAAAGCCGAATACCGCAGGCTCCTCGTCAAAAGTCAGTCGACACGTACGCTGTGCGCCTATGTCTATGCCGATGCGGGACACGGGGAATCGACGCAGGACGCCGTATTCGCTTCTCACAAGATCATCGCCGAAAACGGAGAAATCATCGCCGAATCGAAATCGTTCGACGATACAATTTGTTTTGCCGATATCGATATCGAGCGGCTCGCTTCGGAGCGGCGAAGAGAGACGACGTTTTCGGACGCTGCGGCAAACGCAAATACGCGGCCGTACCGAAAAGTTTCCGTCGACCTTTTGTCACGCGCAAAAACTTTTTCCGAAAAAGCGCCGCTTTTCCGAACGATCGATGCTTCGCCTTTTGTTCCGAACGACGAAAGCGGGCAAAGCGAACGGTGGAACGACATACTTACCGTACAGGCCGAAGGGCTTGCAAAACGGATGCGCCACACGGGCATAAAAAATGCCGTGATCGGTCTTTCGGGCGGACTCGATTCGACGCTCGCCCTCCTCGTCACCGTCCGTGCATTCGGTCTTTGCGGTTTAAATGCGAGCGGGATTCACGCGATTACGATGCCCTGCTTCGGCACGAGCGACAGGACTTACCGAAACGCATGCGCACTCGCAAAGGAAACGGGAGTCGCCCTCACGGAGATCAACATCGCCGAAGCGGTGCGCGTCCACTTCCGCGACATCGGTCAGGATGAAAGTATACGCGATGCCGCGTACGAAAACGCGCAGGCGCGGGAGCGCACGCAAGTGCTCATGGATATCGCGAACAAGATAAACGGCATCGTCGTCGGCACGGGCGATCTGTCGGAACTCGCGCTCGGCTGGTGTACATACAACGGAGACCATATGTCCATGTACGGCGTCAATGCTTCGGTTCCGAAAACCCTCGTCCGTCGATTGGTGCGATTTTGCGCGGACAGTACGGACAATAAAAATCTTTCGTCTGTCTTAAACGATATCCTCGCTACTCCGGTGAGTCCCGAACTGCTTCCTTCCGAACGGGGCAAGGTTTCGCAAAAAACCGAAGACATACTCGGTCCCTACGAACTCCACGATTTCTTTTTGTACTATATGCTGCGCTTCGGTTTTTCGCCCGCAAAAATTTTATTTCTCGCGGACAAAGCCTCTCTCCCGTACACGCACGAAGAAAAACTCCGCACGCTCCGCATATTTTATAAACGCTTTTTTTCGCAGCAGTTTAAGCGTTCGTGCATGCCCGACGGCGCAAAAGTCGGCTCGATAAGTCTCTCCCCGCGGAGCGACTGGCGTATGCCGAGCGACGCAAGCGCCGCCCTATGGCTTACGGAAATCGATTCGCTGAAATAATATGCTGAGCTACCGGCACGCTTTTCACGCGGGAAATCACGCTGACGTTTTCAAGCACACGCTCCTCGTCATGCTGCTCGAACGCTTTAACGCAAAAGAAACGCCGTATACCGTCATCGACACGCACGCAGGATCCGCGCGCTACGATTTGAATGACGAGCGTGCACTGAAAACGCTCGACGCGCAAAGCGGAATTTTAAAATTGCTCGAATCGATTCCGCACGCAAAGGAAGCGCGGCTGCCCGGCAAATCGTCCGACGAAGCGGCTCGATACGTGGAAGCACAGTCCTCCGATCGCGGGCAGCCTGTCCCGGAGTCATCCGCAATATCGCGTGACGATTCGCAGCCGTCGCATAAATCATCCGAGTCGGTTTTACGGGAATTACGTTCGAGAGAGTGCCGAAGCGATTTTATCGATTTTCAAAAATATCTTCTCTTTGCAAAAGTCTGCCTCGATGCGGGCTTTTATCCGGGCTCTCCGGAAATCGAGCGCGCTTTTATGCGGGCAAAAGACTGTCTCATACTCTCCGAACTGCACCCTGATGAAATCGGCGCGCTGCAGCGCAATATGCGCTTAAACGCCGCAAATGCCGAAAACGCGCCTGCGGTGCACATCCATCATCGGGACGGATTCGAAGCGCTCCGCGCGCTCACGCCGCCGAAAACGAAGCGCGGCATAGTGTTTTGCGATCCGAGTTATGAAGATGCGTCCGACTGGGAGCGGACGGCAAACGCGCTTATCGAAACGCATAAACGCTGGGCAGGTGCGACGCTTGCACTTTGGTATCCGCTCGTCGCGGTAAAAAAAATCGAACGGGATGCGATGAAGCAAAAAATAATCGCCGGAATAAAAGGATGGAAAACGGAAAGAGGCATACTCGATGCGGAGCTATGCGTAAACACCGAAAACTCGCACAGGGAATCGGCATTGAAAGACGTAAATCATTCCGAACCGCCGCGCCTCTACGGAAGCGGTATGCTCGTCGTCAATCCTCCGTGGAAGATAGACGACGAACTCGCAGTCGTACTTCCGTATCTTGCCGAAACACTCGGCAAGAACAACACGGGTTCATACGAAATTAATAATTATTAAAACCAAAAGCGCAAACCGACGCTGCTCGGAAAGTACACGGGAACACCGAACACGCCGTTCGCACTGCCGTCCTCTCCGAACGCAAACTGCAGCTCGGGCTGAATCGCCTGCTGCACGTAGAGCTCCAAAAAGCCGTCGGCAAAAAACCAGTTCATACCGGCAACGGCTCGCGGACCGGTCGACAAATAAAAGTTTTTCCCGTTAACGCTGAAATCCGTTCTTATAGTTCCTCCGAGACCCCAAAACCAATGCCACAATCCTATGATTTCGGGATTCATAAACCAATAGTCGGCGGTAAGCTGAAGACCGAGCCGCGCGGTCACAACGGGGGTGTCGTCCGATTTTACGTAAGTATACGGGGCTATAATGTTGAGAGCGCCCGCAAAATAGAGCGGAATGTCGTCGAACTTTGCGGAACATGCAAGCCCCCATACAGGCGGCGTAATGCGAGGCGCGGCAACAGGATCGAAGTTCAGCTGCGGGCCGACCCCCGTCGCAAACACTCCCGCGCTTGCGGATAAAAGTGCAGCTGCAAAAAGAGCAGTCAATTTCTTTTTCATAGATTCCTCCATAATTTTTTTTCAGGAAGCGGTAACTTCCGAAAGAGCTTTCGAAAATCATAACAGTTTTTATCGAGCGGGTCAAATATGCCGCTCGCCGTCCGCCTCTACGACGTTGTAAATTTCCTCGGAGTATGCAGCCCCGCCTTTCGCCTGATCCCTGCCGAAGCGATCTATTGATTTTTCTTTTTCAGTTCATCGAACTTTGCGATCATCGTCGGATTTCCTTTTGTGAGCTTTTTTATCGACAGATCGTCGGCTTTGTCGTTTGCGAGGCGCAGGTTATTTTCGCTGCCGATCAGCGCATCTTTAATTTTATTCAAATGCGCTATCGATTTATCGATCTCTTCGATTGCGGTTTTGAATTTTTCGCTTGCCAAACGGTAATTTCTGCCGAAGCTGTCTTTAAACTCCGTCAGCTGATCTTCAAAATGAGTGATATCGAGCGATTGATTTTTTGCTGTCTGAAGCTGTTTTTGATATTCCAACGAATGCTTCGCCGCGTTGCACAAGAGCGTTATGAGCGGGATAAAAAACTGAGGCCGGATCACATACATTTTTTCAAACTTGTGCGAAACGTCAACGATGCCGTTATTATACAGATCGTTATCTTTTTCAAGCAATGACACGAGAACCGCATATTCGCATTTTTTTTCTTTTCTGTCCTTATCGAGCTCTTTAAAAAACGCTTCGTTCGTGTGCTTTGTCGCAGTTTCATCGGCTTCATTTTTCATCTCGAACATGATCGATATGTATTCAAAACCGTCCGCAGAATCGCGGAAAATAAAATCGCCTTTCGATCCGGACGATTTCGACACCGCGTTGTCTTTTTCAAAATAAGCGCCGGGCATGACGGGACGGAGATATTGTTCGAAAGAATTTTTGCAATGCGCTTCGAGCGTTTCTCCGATCATCTTCGTCGAAAGCTTCGCTTTCAAATCTTTATAATACGCAATCTGTTCGTCTTTATCTTTCAGCTGAGCTTCAAAAGTCTGCTTCATGCCGTCTTCTTTCAGTTTTGCTTTATCATTCGCTTTTTCAAGTTCATTCGATAATTTTTGAAGCGCGAGAGTTTTTTCGTTTTCAACCTTTTCGATCTTTAATTGATTTTGCGATTCGCTGCTCGCAATTTTTTGTTTCAGCTCGGCGATTTCCGAATCCTTTTTCGCAGTGATTTCGGTTATCGCCGATTTTTTTGCTTCTTCGAACGATGAAAGCTTCATCTGTAAATCGGCAATTTGTTTATTTAACGCGATCTCCAATTCGTGCCGCTCTTTTTGCGAATCCGAAACCGACTGCGTCCTCACCTTTTCAATTTGCGCTTGCAAATCGGCTTTTTCTTTTTGTCTTTCGAGTTCGAATTCGACTTTCGCCTGCTTGAGTTTTTCGAGGTATATTTTATCGGCTCCTTTCGAAAGAGCGGCTTCAAGCGAACTCGTATCGACCGAATTTATATCCGAAAGATCGATAAAATCACCCTTTTGCGCGTCTTCATCCAAAACCAATTTATTTTTGCTTTCAACCGTTACGCGAATCTTTTTCACTGTCCGCCTCCCGTAAAACCGCACACAGACAATACGCAAATATAAGTATATATTCAAAAGCGAATCGCGTCAAAAGAGTTGACCGCTTCGATTTTTTTCGATATAGTAGATAATCGTATCGGTTTTACCGGTACGTTTCGGGCTATAGCGCAGCTGGTTAGCGTACAAGTCTGGGGGACTTGGGGTCCCGGATTCGAATTCCGGTAGCCCGACAAAAAAGGCGGAATCGAGATTTTAATAAATTTCCGATTCCGCCTCATTTTTATTAACCCGATTTTGTTAAACGCTTTTTTACTTTGTTATAAGGGTTACCGTAACGGGGATCGACGCATCAACGCTTTCTCCGCGCATGAGCTTGAGCGCCGTCTGTACGGCGGTCTTTCCCATTTCAGCAGGAAGCTGAGCGACCGTCGCCGCCATGCGGCCGTCTTTTACGGCGGCAAGGGCATCGTCGGTCGCATCGAATCCTACGATAACGATATTTTTTCCGGCGGCCGCCGCAGCTTCAAGCGCACCGAGCGCCATCTCATCGTTATGCGCGAAAATACCTTTTATATTCGGATTTCCCTGCAAAATATTTTCGGTCACGGACATTCCCTCTACGCGATTAAAATTCGCCGTAAGGCTTGCAACGACGTTCGCCTTTCCGTCAACGGCTTCGTGGAAACCTTTACCTCTGTCGATTGCGGCGGAAGAACCCGGAATTCCCTGAAGTTCCGCGATATCCGCATCCGATCCGGTGAGTTGTAAAAGATATTCCCCCGCCATCTTCGCTCCTGCGACATTGTCCGATGCGATCTGACAGGCTACGCTTTCGCCGATAACCGCGCGGTCTACCGAAATCACGGCAATTCCGGCTTTTTTTGCGGCGGCAACGGCCGGTGCGATCGCGGAAGAGTCTACGGGATTGACGATAATCACGCGAACTTTTTTCGACACGAGGTCTTCGATATCGCTCGCTTGTTTTACAACGTCATCGCCCGCATCCACGACCGTCAGCTCGATCCCCTGCCCCGCAGCTTCCTGCTTTGCTCCTTCTACGAGCGTCACGAAAAACGGATTGTTCTGTGTCGATACGGCAAGCCCCACCGTATTTTTAGCCTGCTGTTTTGCGCAGCCTCCCAGCAATAACGCGGAAAGCGCAATAAGACCCAACACCTTTTTCATACAACCTCCTGATATGAGATAAAACAAATTCCCGCTTTACCATGTACGTACGATCTAATCGTCCGCGCAAGTTGCAAAGCGTTCACACCGTTTAGAAAAAAATCCAAACCCGAACGACAATCTGCCTGCCGAATTTCCGCCCTGCGAATCAGCGTTTACGATCGGACAGGACGGCGAGCAGAATAACTGCAGCTTTTGCAACTTGCTGATAGTATGCGGAAATGCCGAGTATATTCATGCTGTTGTTGAGCGTCGCGATAATCAGCGCGCCCGTAATTGTCCCCAATATCCTCCCGCGTCCGCCGCTCATACTCGTTCCGCCCAACGCGACGGCGGCGATCGCATCAAGTTCGTAGCCCTGCCCCATCGTAGGCTGCGCGCTTCCGAGCCGCGAAACGATTATCAATCCCGCAAGCGACGCCATCAATCCCGAAAGACCGTATACGATCATCTTCGTTCTGCCTATTGCAACCCCTGCAAGAGCCGCCGCTTTACTGTTGCTTCCTATAGCGTAAATCTTTCGTCCGAGAACCGTTGCATGGAGCATAAAATAAAATCCCGCAAATAAAACAAAGAGGATTATTACGGGAATAGGAATACCGACGAAGCTTCCTTTGCCCAGCCCTTCCAAAAGACGGCTGCTTCCCAAAGCGGAAATCGGACGGCCTTTACTGAAAATCATCGTCGCGCCGCGGTATGCGGTCATTGAAACCAACGTCGCAATAAACGGCTGGAGCCTTCCCTTTACGATCATAATACCGTTCAGTATTCCGAGTACGATTCCGATCGCAAGCGCTGTAAGCATCGCAAGCGGTGCGGAAAATCCTCCCTTGATCATTCCCGCACACAATATCGCCGAAAGACACAGCGTCGAACCGACGGATAAATCTATTCCGCCGGTAAGGATTACGCAGGTCATTCCGAATGCAATGAGTCCGTTTATCGCAGACTGCCGCAACAGAGAAAGTACATTGCCGACGGAACGGAATTCCGGACTGATTATACACACGGCAATAACAAGGAGCAACAGCGCGATCTGCGCGCCGTAATCCTCAAATTTTTTCGCCGTCTCTCGAAAGTCAATCATGCAGCGAGCCTCCTGTCGCAAGCGTCATTATCTTATCTTGTGCGGCATCGCGGCGTTCAAGCAGGCCGGCAGCTTTTCCGTCGTGTATGACTAAAATCCTATCGCTCATGCCTAAAACTTCCGGCAATTCGGAAGAAACCATGACGACGGCAGCGCCGCCCTCCGCGAGTTTTGTGATTATCGAATAAATTTCCTGCTTTGCGCCGACATCGACGCCGCGCGTGGGTTCGTCGAGTAAAAGAATTTTCGGCTTCGTATACAGCCACTGTGCAAAGACGACCTTTTGCTGGTTACCGCCGCTGAGATTTCCGCATATATGCTCGCCGCCGGTACACTTTATGCCGAAATTCCGAATCGCTTCTTCGCTGAGCTGCGTTTCTTTTTTGCGGTTTAAAAAAATACGAAAATTCGTTATAGTCGGAAAATTCGGCAGATCGAGATTGCAGGTGATCGAATTTTCCAGCATCAACCCTTCGTCTTTTCTGTCTTCCGTGATAAACGCCATTCCCAGTTCAATCGCTTTTGCAGGACAGTGATTTTTCAGCGGCACTTCTTCTCCGTCGATAAAAATTTTGCCGCCGTCCGCACGGTAACTTCCGAAGATCGTCTTCATAATCTCCGACCGCCCCGCACCCATGAGCCCCGCAATTCCGAGAATTTCGCCCGCCCTGACTTCAAACGAAATATCGGAAAACATATCTTTTTTTGAAAGCGAACGAACTGCAAGGCGGGTTTTACCGAACGGGATATTCTTTTTTTGAAACAGATTCCCCAGCGGCCGGCCGATCATCATCCGTATGAGCGCATCCGGAGTTGTCCCCTCAGCGGGCACCGTACCGGCGTATGTGCCGTCGCGCATGACGGTAATCCTATCGCAAATTTTGAATATTTCGTCCATGCGGTGAGAGATGTACACAAAAGCTACGCCCTTGTCTTTCAATATGCGGATAACCGAAAAAAGCTTTTCGACTTCAGTTTCCGTCAGCGCCGCCGTCGGTTCGTCGAGAATGATAACTTTTGCATTTCCCAGCAACGCTTTCGCGATTTCGACGATCTGTCTTTGACCTACGGAAAGCGAAGCGAGCGGCGTAAGCGGATTAAGTTCGACTCCCAAAGTGTCCAAAACGCGCTGCGTTTGCCGTCTCATCGCTTTTTTGTCAAGCACGCCGAATTTTCCGAATATTTCACGCCCCAAAAATATATTTTCTTCGATGTTCATATCGGGAAAAGTATTGAGTTCCTGATAGACAAAACTTATTCCCGCTTTTTCCGCCTCTTTGGGATTCGCAAACGAAACTTCTTTGCCGTCGATATACAGTACACCCGCATCTTTCGTATGGACGCCGGTGAGTATCTTCATCAACGTCGATTTTCCGGCACCGTTTTCTCCCATAAGGGCGTGAACTTCGCCGGACATAAGGGAAAATTCGGCATTATCAAGAACAAGAGCGTTTCCGAAATGCTTTTTTATGCCCTGCATTACGATATGCATCTGCACGCCCCTTCCGCCGCCCGCCTAAAATATACAAGCCGATTGTACGATGATATTCGCATACGGGCTCGCTTCCCCGCTCCGCACGACAGCCTTGCACGATAAAAGTTTTTTTTTGAATTCTTCATGCGGCATAAAATCCGTCCTGACACCGGGCAAAAGCGTTTGAATTTCTTTGAGCACGGCAGGATTTTTTGCGCGTATCTCTTCCGCTAAAAAAATCCTTTCGACTCTCATATCGTTTACGACGGCTTTAAGAACCCGAACAAAATCCGGCACACCTTTTTCAAGCGAAACGTCGATCAATTCCGTTTCGTCGGGGCACGGAAGCCCGCAGTCGCTTATGCAGATTGTGTCGGTATGCCGCATATAGGACAATACCCTGGAGATATCGCTGTTCAAAATCCCTGATTTTTTCATATCCGCCTCAGTTAATCGATTACGTAATCGATTAACTACATTAAATGATAGCATGAACAACAAAAGTTGTCAAATTTTTTAGAAAATTCTTTTACACGATTCGCGGATTATCAAATGCGGTTCAAGAATAATTTTTTTTATATCGCGGCTTGAGTTTTCAACCTTTTGCAGCAGACGTTCGGTCGCAATCTCGGCAATTTCTTCTATAGGCTGCGCAATCGTCGTCAGCGTCGGCGATACGACGGCGGAAAGTTCCGTATTGTCGAATCCTATGACGGAAATATCGTCGGGAACGCGTACGCCGTATGCAGCGGCGGTATGAATAAATCCGATCGCCATCATATCGTTGCACGCGAACACCGCCTGCGGCATTTCCGAAAGAAGATGCAAGTGTAAAAATGCATCCCTTCCTCCGCTGTAATGAAAGTCGCCGCCGCATACGAACTTCTCATCGAATGCAATACCGTTTTCTTCAAGCGCCCTCTTAAAACCCGCCGTACGCTGCATACTCGAAGAAATTCCCGCGGGTCCCGTTATGCAGCCGATCTTCGTAAATCCGAGTCCGATCAAATAGGACGCAGCATCGTAACCGCCCTTTTCATTGTTTACGATTATATTGTCGGCCGAACCGTGATGCACATCGCGGTCGACGATAACCGCAGGAACCGAAGCCGTTTCGCATTTTCGAATATCGCCGCCCGCCCCGTTGCTCGATATAAATATAACTCCGTCAACTTGTTTGGAAATCAGCATATCGATGTAATACGACTGCTGCGCGGCGTTGTTGTCCGTATTGCACAAAATTATATTGTAGCCCAATGAAAAACAAACTCTGTCTACGGCGCGCGCGATTTCAGCAAAAAAAGTATTCGTACAGTCGGGCACGATAAGCCCCAACGATTTTGATGCCCCGCCCCGCAGTCTCCGTGCGGCGACATTCGGCTTATAATTCAGTTCCCGTACCGCCATCGCCACTTTTGACCGCAAATCGTCGCTCACATAACGCGTATTGTTAAACACGTGAGAGACCGTCGCAGTAGAAACTCCGGCACGCTTTGCTACTTCATAGATCGTAGGATTCATCGCATAGGAATTTACCTCATAATTTTTATTTTTACAAGATAAGATACAGTCGATCGGCACGCATTCGGCGACAGGCATTCGTCGTACAACGTTATCTTTTCCAACCTCCGACACTCTTGTCGGCGACGATTTTATTTGACGATTTTAAAATATATCGATATAGTATAAGTATTGCAGAGCAATCTGCAAGAATTTTACAAAGATGCGGTACAACGCAATCTGAGGAGCGTAGCTATGGACAAATACGAATGCACCGTATGCGGGTACGTATACGACCCGGAAAAAGGCGATCCCGACGGCGGCATAGCGCCGGGCACGAAGTGGGAAGACATCCCCGACGATTGGGTATGCCCGTTGTGCGGCGCTGGAAAAGATTCGTTTCAAAAAAAATAAATCGAGGCGAAAATCGCCGTTACAGGGTATAGCGTGCCCGCTCGCCGCCGATAAGACGCGGACGGGTGCGCGCGCATACGATGTGCGCTTCTCCGATGCTTTTTTGTCCGATGCGGACGGGAACGGCCACATCGCGCAAATGCATGCCGATAAGCGTATCGCCGATGTCGATTCCGGCATCGGCTTTTATATGCTCGGTAACGGCGGGCTTTTCAAACAGACGGTACGCCGCCGACGCAAACGAGCCGCCGGCGTGAATCCACGGAACGACGGAAACCCTCTCATAATCGTATTTTTCCAAACAGGCTTCTTCGATGACGAGCGCACGGTTCAAATGTTCGCAGCACTGCGCTGCAAGGAATATGCCGCTCGGCCGAACGATATCGTATATCGCTTTAAAGACTTCCCTTCCCGCCTCTTCGTTCGAAGCCGTTCCGATTTTGCTTCCGAGAATTTCGCTCGAAGAACATCCGACGACGAGGATGTTTCCTTCTTTCAGCTCTGCCGCTGAAAGCAATTGATTGACGGCATTTTTTACATCTTCGATAATTCGACTCATAGTCATCTTTTTATCCTTGTACTTTTTTTACGGCGTACTTGTCCATAAATTCGATTATCTTTTTTTCGTATCCCTTTCTGCCGAGCGCGTAGTTAACCGCGTGAGGAGAACCTTTAATAATGAGCAGTTCTTTCGGTGCTTTGCACGCTTCGTAATTTTTTTCCGACATATACAACGGCACGAAAGTGTCCGCATCTCCGTGGACAAAAAGCACGGGGATTTTATTTTCGGCAAGCGCATCGAGCGTCGAATATTCGCTCAAGCTGAAATCCGCGATCGAGCGGGCGAGCATATCGGAAATCGCGAGAGTCGGAAAAAGCGGGAGGTGATACGATGCTTTCAGTACGTGCGCGATTTCATCACGAGGCGAAGTATAGCCGCAGTCGGCGATGATACATTTAACGTTTTCGGAAAGCCCCGTGCTTGATGCCATGAGCACCGTAGAAGCTCCCATCGAAACGCCGTAGAGTATGATCGGGAGCGCCCCTCCGTTTTTTTTATCGATCGCCGCCGCCCAATCGCGGCAGTCGAAGCGCTCTTTTATGCCGAACGTGAGACAGTTGCCGCCGCTTTCCCCGTGCGCTCTTTCGTGCGGCAGCAAAACGTTCCATCCCCGTTCATGAAAAAACTGTACGGCAAGCGAAAAATCGCTCATCGGACTTCCGTGATAGCCGTGCATACAGACAACGGTTCCCTGTGCACCTTCCGCACGCACGTACCATGCGGCAAGTTCGATGCCGTCACAGGATGTGATACAAACGTTTTCCTTTTCCATGCGATGAAACGAATCGACGGCGCTGTGGAGCTCCGCAAGGTACGGCGCGAGAGCGGGCACATCTTCAAAAATTTCAGGCGCCCTTTTCTTTCGCCTGACAACCGTCGGACGGAAGAGAAAAGCGTACACGAGCAGCGTCAGGACGGCGAACAAAGCCGCGCAGATACTGAAAGCGATAATGACCATACGCATAGTGCGAGTATACCGTTTTTACGCAATCGCCGCACCACCTCTTTTCGTTTTCCGCATCATGGAAAATACTTTCGAAAACCGAGAGAAAAGCGTATTTTCTAAAAAAAAGAGCTTCCGAAATTCCGCACTTCGATTAATGGTTAAAAGTATCGGAAAGTACAAAAGCGGCATTTTTTTTCCAATAATCGTCGGGGGCGGAGTTTGCAAGCGCCGCATAGAGGTCGAACGCAAATCGTTCGTTTCCCGCTTTCCGCACGCAGCCGGCAAAATCAGAAAACCCTTTCCAAACCTGCCGATCCGACGCCCAATCGACGATGTCGGGAAAACGCCTGATTTCCGTAAAAAGACGACCGAGGTTTTGATATTCGAATTCGGGATCCCGCGCTTTTACGGTATTGTACATTTTCGTAAAAGCAGTAAGAGTTCCGAGCGCGAAGGCTTTCAGCGCTTTATCGGAAAAACCGCGCTCGTCGTAGTACGATGCGAGTTTGAAATATGCTTTAAGTGCCGTATAATCTTCCGACCTGAAAAGCGTAAAAAATTTTTCCATCGCTCCCGCTTCCCTGTCTTGCACGATACGCATAAGCGCTTTTTCAAAGCTTTCGTTTTTTAATAAACTGTCACCGCTTACGATAAGAAGCAAATCTTTTTCATAGCCGTCGAAATCTTTTTCGATAAGCGCGATGTCGGAAAGCTCGTACAAAATATCGTAGCGTTCGTCCGGCACGTCGAGAAGCGCGCCGTTCTGCCACGCGTTAATGAGATATTGTTTTGCGAGCGCGTATTCGCCTTCCAAAGCGTAGACGCGGCCGATAAGGCGATCGGCTTCGGGAAGAGAAAAGCGCGTCGAAACGTAGGAGACGAGGGCGGGCACGGAATTATGAAAAAACGCGCTTGTATTTTTCCCGATATAGCGCTCGACGATTTCAACGGCGTCGTAGTCTTCACGCTTTTTGAGAACTGCAAGCACGTCGGAAAGTACGCCGTTCGCCTTTTGCACTTCGCGCGGTTTTAAAGCATAAGAGAGCGTATCGGCTTCCCATGCGACGATCTCGCGCCGGGCTGTTTTCGCGTCGTTTGCAAGACGGAGCGCTTCTCCGTAGTTTCCGTTATCGAATTCGATGAGAGCGCGACGAAGCAGTTTTATATCGCCTGCAAGATCACGCGGTTTTTTAGGACGCACTTGCGCGCCGAGCGCCGAATACGTCATGAGCAATACGGAAAAAATAATAATCTTTTTCATAAGTCAACCGGTTCCGGAATTGAGAAAAACGGTTAAACGAAACACTGAAATAGCGTGCTTCGTTTAACGACCGCTCAGTCGGTACAATCGATACGTTTTACAGCGTGTTCAATTCTTCTCTGAATACTTTATCGGCATCTTTTGCGTCGACGGTTCGCACTATTTTTCCTTTTTTAAATATGACGACTTTATTGCCCGACCCCGCTATCCCCAAGTCCGCGTGTTTTCCCTCTCCCGGTCCGTTTACGACGCAGCCCATAACAGCGACGCTTATGTTTTTATCGAGCGATAAAAGTTCTCTTTGCCATTTTTCGACAAAGGCGTGCACGTCGAATCCGATCCTCCCGCACCTCGGACAGGAAATGAGCTTTACGCCGCCCTCTCTTTTTCCGCATTCTACAAGTATTTCGCGGCCGGCTATCACTTCGTTTTCGGGGGATGAGGAAAGGCTTACGCGGATCGTATCTCCGATGCCTTTTGAAAGCAGGGCGCCGAAAGCGAGCGTGCTCTTTACGATGCCGGTGATGAGCGGTCCCGCTTCCGTCACTCCGATGTGAAGGGGTATATCGTATTTTTTTGCAAATACTTCGTTCGCTTCGATCGTTTCACTTACCGAAGACGCTTTCATGCTGACGACAAACTGCGTAAAACCGAGTTCGTCGAATACGGCGGCTTCGCGCGATGCCGTTTCGGAAAGCGCTTCCGCTCTCGACATGGAACCCGCTTCAACTTTCGCCGCAAGGTCTTTCGGAAAACTTCCCGTATTGACGCCGATTCTGATCGCGGCGTTTTTTTCGCGGCACGAAGCGACGACCTTTTCGACGTTTTCACGAGAACCGATATTGCCGGGGTTGATGCGGATCGCGGCGACGTTGCCGCGAAGACATTCGAGGGCGAGCCGGTAGTCGAAGTGAATATCGGCGACGAGAGGTACCGTGCATTCGGCGGCTATCGCGCAGAGTGCGCGCGCGCTTTCCATATCGGGAACGGCAAAACGCACGATATCGCAGCCTATCCCTTTGAGTGCGTGTATTTCTTCTACGAGCGCTTCGCGCTTTTCCGAATCGGCGTCCAAACCGACGATGGATTTTTTCCACATCGTCTGTACCGAAACGGGCTCTCCGCCGCCGACGGCAATGCGCTCCGTTTTACCGTTTCCGCCGAGATAGACTTTTTTCGTCATGCGCGCTTTTTGAAAGAACGCTTATCGGCAAAAACCGATGCCGAAAGCCATGACAAAGAGAGCGACGGTTTCGCAAAGACCGACGACCATGATATAGCTCGCAAAGCCTTTGCCCGTTTCCCCGAGCGCATCCGAACCGGCTGCTCCCGCCTGTCCCTGAGCGACGGCAGACGCGCCCATCGCAAGTCCTGCGGCAACGCCGAGTCCGAGTAAAAACAGCGGATTTTGACCCGAATCGAGGATGCTCCTCGTCAAAAGAAATCCGTAAATCGTCTGCGTCAGAGGTGCGCCTGCAAAGACGGTGAGGATAAAAGGCGCGGGCTTATTGTTTACGTAACAGCGTTTCCATGCACCGATCGCGCCTTGACCTGCGATACCGATTCCGAACGCGCTTCCGATAGCGGCGAGCCCCATCACGACACCTGCACCAAGCATTCCCAAATTCATAACAACTCCTATTATTCCTATAACGCCGCTTCTCTGAACGGCTCATATTTATATCCCGACCACGACATACCGAGGTGGCTTGAAAATTCAAGCGTATTCAAACGCACGCCATGAACGATAACCGAAAGCACGTTCAATGCGACGTTAAGTCCGTGCCCCGTTACGAGCAGGACGAGTGCGGCGACAAAGAAAATCGCGTGTCCCAAAAGCGGACCCGCCATCGTGTTGACCGTACTCGAAATCGCGCTGCCGGCCAAAGCGACCGCCCACAGGCGGATATACGACACGATATCCGAAAATACGTTTACGACACCGAGCACTACCGAAATGATGTTTTTACAGCTTTCGAGCACCGCCCTTCCGACACTGCCGTCGTAATTCGAAAACACGAAGCTCATCAAAAAGCCGCCTCCGACGAGCGCGAGCGAAACGCGGCCGACGGGAATACCGTACACGACTTTATCGAGCGAAAAGATTTCCCCGCTGATGACGAGCATGAGCACGATGTAAAACATACCCCACAGCATGAGCATGGAACCCAAGTCTCCTATGCACTTCGGAGAGCGTATGTCGTTTATAAAGCACTTGATGTGAGCGACCGTCAGCTGCACGAGCGCGAGCGTAAAGCAAAACACTTGCAGATTTTGATCGGTCGTAAGGAGACTGTGCACGCCGTCGTAGCGGGAAGCGTATGCCGAAGAAATCGGCGGAATCGAAAGAGAAGTGAGCCATGAGGGAAGCTTGTCGGCGGCAATGCCGAACCACGTACACGTAAGCGTTCCCCACACGACCGTCGAAAAAGAAAGGAGCGCAAGGAGACTCATCATCGGATTCGTTTTTTTGCCTGCAGCCTTCGATTTGACCGTTACGGCGAGCGCAAGAGCGAGCATAATGAGTCCGTAACCCGCGTCGCCGAAAATCATGCCGAAAAAGATCGTAAAGAAAAACAAAAACCATCCGGAAATATCGAATTCGCGGTAGCCCGGAACGGTGCCGAGAAAATCGGTGAGCGGATAGATGATGCTTACGAGCGGATTGTTTTTAAGCTTTGTCGGCGGATCATCGGTCTCTTCGACTTCGCTCGAAGAAAGCGCCCAGCCGTTTTGTTTCGCCGCCTCTTCCAAAGCGGAAAAGCCGTCGGACGGAACATAGCCTGAAAGCCACGCGAGATCGCTCTCTTTGCCTTCGTTTTCTTTTCCCATACCCGCATACACGTTTTCGAATTCGATCTCTTTTGCGAGCTTTTTCGCATACGAATCGATCTGTCGTCCATACACCGCCTGTGCCGCAAGTTCGGTTTCGATTTCACGGATGCGTTTTATATTGCCTTCGATTTGCTCGGAAAGTTTTTCCGTAGCGATTTTCGGAAGCGGCACTTCAAAGGCTTCGGGCGGAAGATTTTCAGGCCGCTCTTTTCCGATAAGCAAAAATCGTACATCGCGCTTTCCGGTATTGACGAGCACCGTATCGATGGAATCGTCCAAAGCGGTGTATAAATCGGCCGGCATTTCGTACATCGAAAGCGCTATTCCTTTTTCGGAAAGATAAGCGAAATCGTCCGGATCGACACTGCCCCACTTTGCAAAGCGTTCGAGTTCGACGGTGTCGGCGCCGAGCGCATCGATGAGCGATTTTTTTTCGTCGAAAAGAGATGTAACCGTTTTGCTTTTTTCGGCGACTCCGGCTTCATCGAGGTTTTCGGCGCGGGATGTTTTCGGCGCTTTTATCTCGGAAAGGATCGCGTATGCGTTTTGCGCGCATGAAAAACTTTCTTTCAAAGCGGAAAGCTTTTCGCTTTCACCTTCAAGGCTTTCCAAGTGCATGACGCCGAGCTTACGCAATTTTTCGAGCGCGTCTTTTTTTTCTTTTTCGAGAATGACGACGGAAACTTTTTTCATCGCTACGATCATTTCGCTTCAGCCTCCAGTTTCCGCTTCGATATCTTACTGCGCACGACTGCGGCGACTCTTTCATCGCCGAGGAACACGGATATCTTTCTGATATTTTCTTTCGCTTCGGGAATCTTCACTTTTTCGAAAAGGTTGACGCGCTGCGTCGTCGTGCGAAGCTCTTTCGAAAGGAGGCGCACCTGTTCGTCGAGCACTTCCGCTTCCAAATCGAGTTCGAGCGCTCTTTCCATGCGATCGGCCGCCATATCGATCCACACGGGCGTTTCGTAGAGATCGTACTCGGCTCTCGTAAAATCGGCGCCTTCGTAAATCGGAATCTTCACGCCCGCGATATTGCCCGTGCCTTTTCGTATATTGCTTACGCGCACCGTATCGCGTCCGAAGGATTCGGCATCGGCGAACACGGCGATCCATTCGTCGAATTCCTTTTCGAGCGCTTTACGCGCATCGCGCACTTCACGCGCTTTTATGTCGATGGCGCGAATTTCGGTTTGGAGCTGCTGCTTTTTGAGCGTAAGTGTCGGAAGATAGCGCTGATACATTTTCAGCGCATCTTTTTGAATCTTTTGCTCGTTTTTCGTCAGCTTGATCTTCGCCATACGTTAATCCCTTTTCGGCCAATACTTATCGAGCAGTCCCGTTTTTATACCCGTTTCCTCTTTGTCGAAACAGTCGGCGAGAATCTTCCAGCCCGAATCGAGGGCGTCTTCGAGCGATATGTTTTTCGACAGATCCATCATTTCGTCTTCGAATTCTTTGCCGTATTTGATGAGCTTGTTGTCCCACGCGCTCATCATAAAGCCCATCGATTTTTTTTCAAGCGTATCTTTATACGAAGAATACAGGCGTATCATGCCGTCCATGAGAGCGCGATGATCGTCCCTCGTCTTTCCGTTGACGTTCTGCTTTAAGCGCGAAAGACTTCCGAACGGTTCGATGCGGCCGCCCTTGAGATAATACTGCCCTTCGGTGATATAGCCCGTATTGTCGGGCACGGGATGCGTTACGTCGTCTCCGGGCATCGTCGTCACGGCGAGGACGGTTACCGACCCCGCGCCTTCGAAGTCGACGGCTTTTTCGTAGCGGGAAGCGAGCTGACTGTACAAGTCGCCGGGATAACCGCGGTTCGACGGAACCTGTTC
Organism: Treponema socranskii subsp. buccale; assembly: GCF_024181585.1. NCBI lineage: Bacteria > Pseudomonadati > Spirochaetota > Spirochaetia > Treponematales > Treponemataceae > Treponema > Treponema socranskii. Next base: position 1,725,000 of record NZ_CP054258.1, read on the forward strand.
CTGCGTGATAGCGATCTCTTTCATCGCGTCGGCGAAGTTCGTCATATCGGTCAAAAGGACGAGCACGTCTTTGCCCTGCAGCGCAAACTGTTCGGCGACGGCAAGGCTCAAATCGGGCACTTTCATGCATTCGACCGTCGGATCGGCGGCCGTGTGGATAAACATAACGGTGCGGCTCATCGCTCCGCCGTTTTCGAGCGTGTTTTTAAAGTACAGGTAATCGTCGTACTTTAAGCCCATACCGCCGAGCACGATGACGTCGACTTCCGCCTGCATCGCAATGCGCGCGAGCAACTGGTTGTACGGTTCTCCCGAAATGCTGAATATCGGCAGCTTTTGCGAAACGACGAGCGTATTGAACATGTCGATCATCGGGATACCCGTGCGGATCATGCGGTTTGCCATAATGCGCTTGGAAGGATTGACCGAAGGCCCGCCTATCGTTACGAGGTTGTCCGTAAGAGCAGGTCCCGCGTCGCGGGGAGATGCGGAGCCGTTGAAAATGCGGCCGAGCAGATTTTCACTGAAACTCACTTCCATCCGGTGTCCGAGAAATTTAACATGATCGCCCGTAGAAATGCCGCGGCCGCCGGCGAAAACCTGCAGCGACACGACTTCTCCGTCGATTTTATTGACTTCCGCAAGCGATTTTCCGAATCTCGTTTCGATTTCCGCGAGTTCTCCGTAGCGGACGTTGTCGGCTTTTACCGTGATGACGTTGCCGGTGATCGATTCGATTCGCGAATATATTTTATTCATATCATTCACCGTCCTTGAGCAGTGCCGCCGCTTCTTTTTGCAGTTTGCCGTTTTTTTGCGCGTAGAGTTCGTCGATCTTTTTTTCGATATCGGTAAACGAGTCGTCCTTCCACGTCGAATAGTTCCAGTCGATAAAGAGCTGGCGCAGAGAATTGAAATAAGAGCGCGCATCGTCTTTCGTCTTCAAATCGAAATCGGATCCGAGGATGCGAAGCACTTTTTCAAGCGTATAGGTTTGGCGTTCGACGCTGACCGAATTGTCGACTTCGTCGAAAGAGTTTTGCTGAAAATACACCGAATCGAGAAAATCGCTTTTGAGGTATTCGATATAATCTTCGGTCGTCGTTCCCTCTTCACCGACGACTTTCATCATCTGATTGACTTCCTGTCCGCTTCTGAAGAGAGCGCGTGCGAAATCGACCCGGTCTTCGCGGATAACGCTTTTGTATTTCGACCACGAATTGAGCGGGTCGATCGCGGGGTATTTTCGGGCATCGCTCCGCTCGCGCGCGAGTCCGTGAAAAGCGCCGACGACTTTGAGCGTCGCCTGCGTAACCGGTTCGTCGAAGTTGCCGCCGGCGGGAGAAACCGTACCGCCGATAGTAACCGAACCCGTTTTGCCGTCGCGCAGGCGCACGATACCGGCGCGTTCGTAAAAGGCTGCGATATAGGATTCGAGGTAGGCGGGAAACGCTTCTTCGCCCGGAATCTCTTCGAGGCGGCCGCTCATTTCGCGCAGAGCCTGCGCCCAGCGAGAAGTGGAATCGGCAAGCAAAAGCACGTTGAGACCCATCTGGCGATAGTATTCGGCAAGCGTAACGCTCGTATAGACGGACGCTTCGCGAGAGGCGACGGGCATGGACGACGTATTGCAGATGATGATCGTCCGCTTCATGAGCGATTCTCCGGTACGCGGATCGATGAGCTTCGGAAAATCTTTGATCGTTTCGACGACTTCGCCCGCACGCTCGCCGCAGGCTGCGATGATGACGATATCGACTTCGGCGTTGCGGCTCGTCGTATGCTGGATAACCGTTTTACCCGCGCCGAAGGGGCCGGGTATGCAATAGGTTCCGCCGAGCGCAACGGGAAAAAACGTATCGATGAGACGTATTTTCGTAACCATCGCGTCAGACGGCGCGAGGCGTTCGGCATAGCAGTCGACGGCGCGTTTTACCGGCCACTTGAACGTCATCGTAATCGTATGCGTCTCGCCCTTTTCGTCTTCGAGGACTGCGATTTCATCTTGAATCGTGTACGATCCCGCAGGTACGATTTTCTTTACGGTATAAGAGCCGTACATATCGAAGGGTACGAGAATTTTATGCGTAAAGGGGCCTTCGGGAACCGAGCCGACGGCATCTCCGCGGTATACAACATCGCCGACTTTTGCCGACGGCGTAAAATCCCACTTCGTCGCTTTGGAAAGAGGGTCGACGTAGACGCCCCGCTCGAGAAAAAAGCCCGCCTGTTCCGCGACGAGCGGCAGCGGATTTTGCAAACCGTCGTACACTTGACCGAGCAAACCGGGACCGAGTTCGGCGCACAAAAGGTCGCCGTCGAATTCGACGGTATCGCCCGAACGTATGCCGTTCGTCATTTCGTAAATCTGCATTTGAGCGCCGTCGCCGCGTATACGGATGACTTCGCCTTTGAGCCGTTTGCCTTCGACGTTTACGTAGCCGACTTCGTTCATCGAAATGTTGCCGTCAAAGGCTATCGAAACCATATTGCCGTTGACGCCGACTACTTTCGCTTTAGTACCCGTCATATTGTTTCTCCCAGTATAGAATCGTACATAGTGCGGTATGCCAGAGTACCCGCTTCTTTGTTGAATTTTTTCATGCGCGCAGTGAGCAAAAGCCGTATGCCGTACTCGTAGACGGCATCGACGGAAAAGATATCCAAAGGACGAAGATTGTCGAGCACTCCGGTGCGGTATTCGTATAAAAACTTTTCTGCGGAAAGAGGACTGTCCATACCGACTGCGGTACGGGCTGCCTGCATGATGTCGGCCGTACACGACGGCGGCACTTGCGGTGCGTCGCGCTTCATCTTTTGCGCGCGGACTTGCGCGAGCGCAAAACGGAGACTCCGCTCCCTGTCGTACCACGCATCGAGAAATTCCGAACCGGTCGGTTCCGGCTCTCTCGGCGGAACGAGCGAAAGAGCGTTTAAGACTTCGACTTCCGCTTTCGAAAGGAAGCGCGAACACAGATCGCGGTAATAGCTTTCCGTTATCGCAAGAGCGCGCTCGGCGTTTGAAATGTCGGGCAGCTGCGAAACGAGATAATATTGCTTCACTCGTTTGTCCCTTGAACGGCGCCTTTTAAGATGGCTGCAGTGCGCGGATTGACGTAGGCTGCGAACAATTCGGCAAGGGAATCCGAAGAATAATCGTAAAATGCCCTGCCGTCTTTAACTCCGATCCTGAAACCGGCCGCGAGCGTTTTATCGCTTTTGAGCACGAGCCCCTTTGCGATTTCGTCTTTGAGCGCGGACGTAAGAGCCGATTCGAGTTCTTTCAAATCCTTTTCGGAAAGCAAAACGGAAAGCTCTTCCGCATCGGCGTGTTTCGTCCACGCTTTTACCGTTTCGGGGATAAGATTTACGAGCAGCTCTTTCGAATACGCTTTCGCCGTTTCCGTCTTAATAATTCTGTCGAGCTCGGCGATAAGGGAATCACGGAACGACAAAATCATATTGCGTCCCGCCTGCGCGATCGCGTCTTCGCTCGCTTTTTCCATGCGCCCGGTTTCGGCTTTCGCATTTTTGATGATGCCTTCGGCTTTTTGCTCCGCATCGGAAACGACGGCTCGCGCTTTTTTTTCGGCGTCGGCGAGTATCTCGGCCGCAGAAGCTTCCGCGCTCGCCACTCCGTCTTTTTTTATTTTGTCGATCAATTCCTGCAACTGGACATCCATACAACCCTCGCTGTCTCGGTAAAATAAACGATAATGCAATCATAACGCCAAACACAATTTAATACAATGCCTCGATTGCGGCTTATCGAGGACATGTAATATTTTCGACATGCCTCGATTGCGGCTTTTCTACCGGTGAAATCCGTATACGGTAATCGATTCGTATTTTTTTCCGGGAAGCAAAACGCAGGACGGAAAGTGCGCGATGTTCGGAGACGCGGGGAAGCACTCGGTTTCAAGGCAGAGCGCTGCGTGCTTGCCGTAGATGCGCCCGTTTTTGCCGCGCACGGCTTTCAGCATATTGCCGGTATAAAGCTGTATGCCTTCCGCATTCGTATCGACCGTCATCGTCCTGCCGGATTCGGGATCACACAATTGTGCAACTCGGATGATTTTTTCAGCCGATTCGGGAACTCCGGAGCTTCCGTTTTTTCCGTCGTAGACTCTCGTGACAAAGCAGTCGTCGTAACCCGTCCCCGTTTTTTTGATATCGCGGCCGATGCGCTTTTCTTTTAAAAAATCGTAAGCGCTATCCTTTACGGAAAGAATTTTTCCGGTCGGAATCAAAGCGCTCGTAGTTTCAAGATAAGAAGGACAATCGAGTTTTAAAACATGATTTTCGATCGTACCTTTCCCCGCAAGATTAAAATACGAATGATTGGTGAGGTTTACGGGACAGGCTTTATCGCTCGATGCCGTATAACGGCACGTAAGATTATCTTTTTCGTCGAGGATGTAGCGCACTTTTACGCGCATAGTTCCGGGAAAGCCCTGCTCGCCGTCTTTTGAAACGCGCGTAAACTCGACTCCCGCGCCTCTTTCGGTCGAAACGGTTTTCGCTTTCCACACTTTTTTGTCCCAGCCGTCAAAACCTCCGTGCAGCATATTGCGTCCGTCGTTTTTATCGAGCGTACAGCGTTTACCGTCAAGCGAAAATGAAGCATTTTTAATTCTGTTTGCAAAACGCCCGACAAAAGCGCCGAAATAGCTCGTATCGTAAATATAGCCTTCGAGCGTCGAATAACCGAGTACGACGTCGGTTTCGCTGCCGTCCGAATCGCGCAGCACGATACTCGTAATTCTGCAGCCGTAATCCGTAACGGAAAAGGACATGTGTTTATTTTTGACGGTAAAAAGCGAAACCTTTGTTCCGTCGGAAAGCACTCCGAAATTTTGCACCGTTGTTTTCATATCTTCCCCCATAAAAATTTTTGAACGCTTCTAAAATCCGACCGCGTTTTTAGAGATGTCTTATTGCATATCGAGTATCATCTGCACTTCGGTTTTCGAACACGAAAGTTGTTTTGCGATTTGTTCGATCGTAAGTCCCATTTCCGACATTTCGAGCACTTGCTTCGTAAAATTCTTTTTCGGTACCACGGGCGTATCCGAAAAATACACGTCGGGTTTTATAACCGGCACTTTCGCATACGACGTTCCGTCGCCCATCACGTTCATCTCGGCCTTTGTGTGCACTTCTTCCTGCTTGTCGTCGAAAAGCGAATGCTGTGTTTCCGTGAGCGCCTCCCCTTCTCCCGTTACGGTATAGGATGCGTCGGGGGCGGGACGGGAACGGGGAGCATTTTTTTTGTAAGTATTCGCGGCGCGTCGGGAGGTTTCGGGAACCGTCTTTTTTTCAAGCGTATCGCGGAGAGCGGACAACGATTTTTTTTTCGCTTCTTCGCTTTGAGCAAGCGCAATTCTTTTATCGGCTTCTTCGATGAGGCGTTTCAACCGCTTTGTTCTGTCGTCGATGATATCGATCGCGCGGACGGTGTTGTTGTTGATGTCGCGGATCATATTGTCCATTTCGGCTTTCGTTTTTTCGATGACGTCGTCGGCCGAAAAGAGGCGCTTAAAGCGGACTGTAAAGACGATCCACAAAGCGATATTGATTGCAACGATCGCAAATAATACTGCCGGCACGCTTACCTCGTAATATCTATGTGCTGACCGATATAGGATTCCCGTACGGCGCGCTCACGCCCTTCGTCTTTTTTTTCGCGCCCTCCGCCCTTGCCCCTCTCTTCACTCTCACCGCGAGAAGAGGATGCGCCGTCGTTTTTTACGGCGCGCGATTCGGCTTCCGATTCGTCGGATGCGGGACGGGAGACGCGATCGACTTCTTCCAAATTCTCGCGCACGATATTTTGCTGCTGCATCGCTTCGGCAAGCCTGCCGCCGTCCTGGGCTTGCGCGGCATTCTGCGCGATATTCGCCATTTGAGAATACATCGTCTGTAAATCAATTGGTTGTATAGCCATCGGGACCCTTTATTTTAGATGCGGCTTCGTATTTACCGCGCTTGACAAAATTGTTTTCGAAATAGAACGTTACGCCCGACACTTCGTTGTGCACTTCGTCGAGCACGTCGCGCACGTAGATCTTCACTCCCGCGTACACCGTTCCCGACGCTTTCACTTTTCCGACCGCTTTCAATTCACGCAAGTGCCCCTGCAGTTTTTGAATCTCTTCGGTCATCTCCGCCGATTCGGAATCGATCTGCGCTTTACGCTCTTTGAGTTTATTGAGATTATCTTCTTTTTCTTTCGGGAGCGATCGGCGTATCTTTTTTTGATTTTCGAGCGTCGAAATATCGAGTTCGATATTTTCAAGCTCTTTGACGAGCGCTCCCTGTTTTTCCTGTAAGCTGTCGAGGCGCTGCTTCGCTCTCGGATCGAATCCCACTTCGAGTATCGTTTCCGCTCCCCCTCCCGGAGAGCCGATGCTCTTTGCGGAAATCTCTTCCGTCGCAAACAAGTGCCCGCCCATAATCTGCGCTTTTTTCCCGGTCAAAACGATGTTCTTCATCGCCATGACTTCCGAATTCATAATGCTGTCGGTCACGATGACCGACTCGTCGACTTCGACTTTCGCCGCCTGTATGAATTTCGCCCACAGCGATTTTTTGCTTTTCAGCGTGCCGCCGTTTTTGCCGAATACGCCCTGCTGCACGATGATATTGCCGCCCGCATTGATTTTACAGTTGCCGACCGTACCGCCGACTTCGATATTGCCCGATGCGTCGACGTTAAAGCCGTCTTCGACGTTCCCGCGGATGATGACGGAACCGAGAAATTTGATGTTTCCCGTTTTGATGTTGACGCTCATAAGCTGGAGTACGGGCTCCACCGTAATCTTCCCTGCAAAGAGCATAACCTGACCGTCGGTATCGGCAATGACCGTCATACCGTCGGAAGCGAGCGAAACGTTTTGTCCGAGCGGAATCGGTATATCCTTTCCGTTTTTCGCTTCGGTATAGCGCCCCAAGAGCGTTTTGCCGGGCTTTCCCTTTTCTGCGGGAATTTTTTGTGCAAGGCGTCCGCCTTTGATGACGTTTTGTATGAGGTTCAACTCTTTAAAATCGACCTGCCCCGTCGCAGACTCCGTCGCGCGCAGCTTTTTCGGATCCGTTTCGAAATCGTACGCGATGTATGCATCCCTCCCGTCCTGTGCGGGAGTGCCTGCAGCGACTTCGTACGGAGTTTCGTAGACGGGATCGTCGACAAACGCTTCGATTTTATCTTCTTCAAAACCGGTGACGACACCCTGAGCGCGAAGCGCCCGCTCGATCATCGAATAGGAAACGTCGGCGCCGCTCATCGAAGGAGCCGATACGACGATTTCCGCTTTCATTTCGTCGCTTGAAATGCTCACCGAAACGCTCGCGTCTCCGGCGGCTATGTGTTTGTACGTGCCGACTTCTTTATAGTGACCGGCCGTACCCTGTTTGATATATTTTTTTACAAGGTCGTCTTCCACGGAAACCGTGTCCGGCCGCATAAGCGCCTGCATCACGTCTTTGCCGTCGACGGCTTTTCCCGTTCCCGAAGGAAGCAGCACTTTGAGCATGATTCTGTCGCCGAAGTGACGGACATAATACGCGCCGTCTCTGTCGATTACTTTTTGTTCGGTCGATTCTTCATCCGCTCCGAAAAGGTCGTCCTTTGCCGACTTCCGTTTTGCGTGAAGGGCATTCGGATTTTCATAGATACGAAGCCGCCACGGCTTTTTTCCGAAACCGAGAAAACCGCTGCTTCCCTTTTCGACGACTTCGTATTCGAGATCGGCGGCTTTCGTGTCGAGCTGAACGGCGGCATCGGCGAGCGCTTCATCGATGCTTTCGGCATGGACGTCGACATTGTGCAGCTGCTTGTCGCGTTCCAAGAGATGCTGCATATCCGCACGTATTTTCTCGAGCGATACCATCACATGATTCCTTTCCTGAGATTCGTCAACTTCGCGCGCATTCTGAGATTCGCTTTCGTATGCAGCTGGGAAATGCGCGATTCGCTTACGTTGAGCACTTGCCCGATTTCTTTAAACGTCAAATCTTCATGATAATACAAAACGATGACCATCTTTTCTTTTTCCGGCAATTCGTTGATGGCCTGCACGATAACTCTTTTAATCTCTTCGCGTTCGACGATCGCATCGGGGTTCATGCTCGACGGAGATTCGATGCTGTCTCCGATCGACGTGTTTGCAGAATCGTCCCCGCCGTGCCATACATCGCTCAAAGAGAGGACGCTCGTTCCCGACACTTTCATGATGATGCGGTGATAATCGTCTTCGCTTACGCCGAGCGATTCCGCGATTTCCGCATCGCTCGCCGTCCGTCCGAGCCGCGCTTCGAGCGTATTGATCGCATCTTCTATTTCACGAGATTTTTGCCGAACGGAACGCGGCACCCAATCGATCTGTCTGAGCTCGTCGAAGATGGCGCCGCGAATTCGGGTGACGGCGTATGTTTTAAATTTGACGTTTTTCGACGGATCGTATTTTTCGATCGCGTCGAGCAGACCGAATTGCCCGAAACCGACGAGATCGTCGAATTCGACACTGCCGGGCATACCGACGGACACCTTCCCGGCAACGTATTTTACAAGCGGCATATACTGCCGTATAAACGCGTCGCGCAGTGCCTGCGATTTCGTCTTTCGGTATTCTTCCCAGAGTCTGTCTTCTTCTTTTTCGTCGTTTACCGGATCTGCCATACTATGCACCTTTATTAAGTTTCGTTATCCTTTGCCAGCGCAGTGCTTATCGCCTTCGCCATAAGCGTCGTATCCTTTTCACTGTATTTACTCGCCTTATCGGATTTTTTCGTTTTGTCCGACGCTGCGGAAAAAGCGGTATCTTCGACGATTTCTCCGGACGGAGTCAAATCTTCAATGTCGGGCAAATCGTCGAGCGTATCGTCTTTGAGCGAAAAACCGTCGTCGGAATCGACTCCCGCTTCTTTTCCGGAAAGCGTCCCGGCACTCTCATGCAGCCCTACGGGAACAAAACCGTCATCCGACTGTTCCGTCCGATCGTCCGACGAAGCGCCGCCGTCCGCCGCATGGATCGTATCGATGCTTTCGCCCGAAGAAGCGGCAGCACGATTTTCTTTTTCTCCGTCCGAATAATCTTCTTTGTTCAGCATCTGACGGTTTCCGCCGACATCGAATTCGGGAGACCCCTCTTCCGTCGGAAGATCTTCGTCCTGCACGACGATATCGACATTGTTTCCCGTCGTTTCGCGCTGCACATCTCCCTCACCTCCCGCCGATGCGTCGATACGTAAAAACGTCGTACCGATAAACCGCACGGCAAATCCCACGAGGGCAAACACCGCGGCAAAGATAAAAGCGTAGAGCAATATACGTCCGATACCGCCGCGAGAAAAAAAGCCGAAGAAAAAAGAGATGAGAAAGCCTGCGAGAGCAAAACCTGCGATAAACCGAACCTGCTTCACCACACCCCCTAAAAACTTTTATTACTTATTATATTCTCATAATAATAAAAATACAATGCCGCTTCGCGGCCGCACCGCTGATTTTCCGCACGCGCTCTCGTACCCGCAACACAGTCGGAGAATGCCCGCCGCGTGCCGTACATTCTCCGTTTCAAAGCTGCATGTTCAATGCTTTCTGCGCAAAAACTTTTTCAAAAAATTCGATACGCCTTCACTTTCCATCGGTTCCGTTTTTTCGATGCGGCCGATGATGTGCTTGATGCACATTGCGGGCTTCGACGTCGGATTGATAACGATAAACGGTTTTTGCCGAATGACTGAAGCCTGCACGACAGGATCGTCGTACACGAAGCCGATGTAATCGACTTTATAATTCAAAAACTGGCTCACGATCGTGATGATGCGTTCGGAGATGCGCTTGCCTTCGTCCGCAGAATGCGCGCGGTTTACGAGCAGCTTTAAGTTGACCGGATGCTCGACGATTTCCGTCGTGATGATTTTAATGATGCCGTACGCGTCGGTGATCGCCGTCGGTTCGGGTGTCGTAACGACGTACACTTCATCGGCGGCGGCGACGAACTGCAAAACGTTGTTCGTGATGCCCGCTCCCGTGTCGATGATGATGATATCGGCGGAACCGAGAGAAGCGAACTGTTTTGCAAAATCCTCGAGCTCTTTGACGGAGAGGTTTGCGATCTTCGAAAGACCGTTTGCGCCCGCAATGAATTTGATATTGAATTCGGTGTCGAGGATGATCTCCTTCATCGTCTTTTTTTTGTCGATGACGTGCATGAGATTGTACGGCGGCACTTGATTGAGCAGCACGTTGATGTTCGCCATACCGAGATCCCCGTCGATCAGGATAACGCGCTTACCGGTCTGAGCGTAGGCTATGGCCATGTTTACGGCTATATTCGATTTACCGACGCCGCCTTTGCCGCTCGTGATCGCGAGGATGCGCGTTTTGTGCGCATCTTTTGCCGAAGACGTCCTCTTTTTCCCTTGAGCGCCCTCTTTCATCAATTCACGCAAACCTTCTGCCTGTTCTTCCATATTTTATTCTCCAAATTCATCTTCAATATGCACGCGATCGACATCGAAGCCCGAAAGCCTGATGAGAAACTGAACGACGTCCGCACGATGGATGTCCCGTACGACTTTTTGTCCGTCGGCGATATATGAAATCTTTTTGTTTTTTTCATGGAGCACGCTGATGACGTTTCCGTATTGCTTCGATTCGTCGCACTTCGTCACGATGACGGAATTATACCCGAACTGCTCGTAATTTTGCATGATGTTCGCCAGATCCGTTGCTTTTGTAGAAGCGGCGACGGCGAGGTGTATGTCGGGTTTCATGCCGCGCACGTCGAGAACGGCTTTCATCTTGCCGATGTTTTCGGTATCGTTCGGACTGTAGCCGCTCGTGTCGATAAAGATCGCGTCGAGGTTTTCGCGCTTTTCATCGTAGAGTTTTTTCAAGTCTTCGACCGTTTCCGCTTTTTCGAGTTCCGTTTCAAAGATCGTGCTGTACGAAGCGAGCTGTTCGTAAGCTCCGACGCGCATCGTGTCGGTCGTGATAAACGCGAACGACGGAATCCTGCGCTCCTCTCTCTTCGCTTCGCTCACCATCTTCGTCGCAAGCTTTACGAGCGTCGTCGTCTTGCCGACTCCCGTAGGGCCTACGATGACGACGACGTGGGGCGGGCGCTGGATTTTTTCCGGCGCGATCGAAATCGTCTTGCCGATCCAATCGACTACTTTGCGTTCTACGGCTTTAAAATCGTCGAGCGCATCGAGCGTAAAATTCGATTGCAGTTTTTCCGTTATCTCATTGATGTATGAAAACGTAAATTCGTTTTCTTCCAAAAGGCTTTCGATTTTTTTGATCGACGGATGTTTTTCCGAAGCGGCGAAAGAAATACTTTTCAGCTGCTTCGAAAAATTCTCCTCCATTTGCGTCATACGGGCATTCAGTGCGGTATTGAAAGCCGTCATCTGAGCCGCGCGTAAAAGGTCGTCTTTGGTTTTATTGAACGCGGCGGCCGCTTCAAGCGCATCCGTTCCGTCCCCGGATGAAAGCCTCGTCGTATGTGCGGCCGCGTTTTTTGACACGTCGTCTTCGCGGTCTACCGTATAAGAAACTTCGACGACTTCTTTTTGCCCGATGCCGAAAAATCCGCCTTTGAGCATCGTGCGTTTTCCGCAGATCGTATACTCGTTATTGAATTTTTCAAACAGCTTCGCTTTGCATTCGTCGAGCGTCCGTCCCGTCATCTTCAATACGGGCATGTCCCGTCTTTCTGCGCTATACATTCTGTATCGTCACTCCTGCTTTATCTTCTGCGATTTCCCCGAGCACTTCGACTTTTATGCTTCTGCCGGCGGCGATTATCTCTCTGTCGGAAATAACGATGATGTCGGGCATTTCGCGATTCGTCATATTCCACACGAGGCGGCGTACCATAGACGAACACATAACGATCGGAAGCCAACCCTTGCTTCGAATCGCGTTATAGCCGCCGTGTATCGCGCGCTCCCATATCCGCAAATCGACCGGATCGAGGGCGACGAAGGGCTCCGTACCCGCACTCTTTGCCGTGTGATCGAGCAGGAGCTGCGACAGCTCCTGCGACAAACTCATAACGCGAAGCGTATTGTCTTCGTCGGCGTACTGTTTGCATATCTGGAGTCCGAGCGCTTCGCGCACTTTTTCCGTAAGATCCCACGCGTTGTGCGTGATAGGCCCGAAGTTCGCAAGCGTTTCGAGGATGACGACGATGTTGCGTATCGACACGCGCTCCTGCAAAAGCATCTTCAACACTTTTTCGATATCGCCGTAGGTGAATTTGCATTTTTCGCTGTTGAGCACTTCGTCGACGACGACCGGATTCGTCTCTTTGATATTGTTGATGATCCTCGACACTTCCTGCCGTCCGATGATCTCCGCCGCATGCGCTTTGATGATTTCCGTCAAATGCGTCGCGATGATCGTCGGAGGATCGACGACGGTATAGCCGTTCCGCTCGGCTTCCGCCCGTTTTTCTTCCGGCAGCCAAATCGCGTTCATGCCGAAAGCGGGGTCTTTCGTTTTTTCTCCCTGCATTTCTTCGGTTACCGTACCGGTATTCATGCACATATAGTAACCGAGCCTGATCGTGCTCCTCCCCGCTTCGATACCGCGGATTTTAAAACTGTATTCGTTCGGATCGAGCGTCATATTGTCGACGATGCGGATCGGCGGAACGATGAGTCCCATATCGAGAGCGGCTTCGTGCCGTATGCGCGTAATCCGTTCGAGAAGTTCCGCGCCTTTTTCTTTGTCGACGAGCGGGATGAGCGCATAGCCGAGTTCGAGCGACAGCGTATCGAGCGGAGCGATCGCCGCAGCATCCGAGGGACTTGCGCCGCCCGTCTTTTCTTTTGCCGTAGCGGCGGCGGCCTGCGCTTTTTCGCGCACTTGAGAAGCTGCAATACGGTACCCCATAAAAAAGAAAAATGCTCCGAGCAAAATCAAAAGCACCGTCGCTCCCGCGCCGTTTCCGATAAACGCGATACCCATAAACGCGAGAGCCGCTCCTACGATTTCGTAGATGTGTCCGTCGATCGTAAAGTTTTTCGAAAGCTGTTTGTCGAAGGCCTCGTCCGTGCTGCTTCCCGTAACGATGAGACCGGTCGCAAACGAAAGCATGAGAGAAGGGATCTGCGACATAAGACCGTCACCGATCGTGAGTTTCGCATAGGATAAAAGAGCGTCTCCCGCCGACATGCGATTGATCGCCATACCGACGGCAAATCCGCCGAAGATGTTTATCGCCGTGATAAAGATGCCGGCTTTAACGTTGCCCGAAACGAATTTCGAAGCACCGTCCATCGTCGAATAAAAATCGACCGAGCGATCGAGGGCTTCCTGTTCTTTTTGCGCTTCTTCTTCCGTTATGATACCGCTGTTGAGACGATTGCCGATATCGAATTTTTTCGTACTCATCGAATCGAGGGAAAACCGCGCGGCGACTTCCGATACGCGCGTGGCCCCTTTTGTGATGACGACGACCTGCACAACGATCAAAATAATAAAAATCACAAAGCCGATGACGACAGGCGTCGCACCCGTCCCCCCGCCGGTGACGATGTTCGCAAAAGCCTGCACCATGACGCTTTGACTTTTCGAAAGCCCCGCGGGGTTTACGGGGTTTGCGAGGATGAGACGCGTCGAAGAGATATTGATGCCGAGCCCGAAAAGCGTCATAAACAAAAGCACGCGCGGGAACGTTACGAAATTCGTCGCGCGCGGCGTATACATGACGATGAGCAGGACGACGATCGAAAACGCGATATTGAGCGCCATCGAAAAATCGATGAGGATGCGAGGCATGGGTATGACGAGAAAGAGCGCAACGACGACGACTGCGACGCCGACGATATTGCGCTGCAAAAAATTTAAAATGCTTTCGTTTGAAATTCGTCTCGCTTCATCAGGCATCAGTCCCCACCCGCCTACTAAAGCCGTTTATGCAAATTCATAACATGAGCATAGATATCGGCAATAATTCTAAAATATTCTTCCGGTATTATATCACCAACATTCGTGTTTGCATAGAGACCGCGCGCGACGGGGCGGTTTTCCACAACGGGCACGTCGTTTTCTTCGGCTATCCTGCGCATGGAAAATGCGACTTCGTCTTCGCCCTTCGCGGTAACGCGCGGCGCTTCGTAGCCTGAAGCCGCATCGTATTTCAACGCGACGGCGAAGTGCGTCGGGTTCGTAATGACGACATCGGATTCCCTGACGGCCTGCGGCATGTTTTGCTGCAGGATGGCGCGCTCGGCCTGCTGCAGCCTGTTTTTTACTTCGGGGTCGCCTTCGAATTCTTTATATTCCTCTTTTACTTCCTGTTTCGTCATCTTCATCTGTTCCATAAATTCGCGCCGCTGCACAAAATAATCGGGAATGGCGATGACGAGAAATACGATGCTCGCCATTATTAAAATTTCGGCGCTCATGATACCGATGTGACGGATCGCCATGCCGATGTTCCCGTTTTGAATTTCGAGCATGAGAATCGGAACGTCTCGACGGAGCAGCATAAAAGCGAGTATCGAAATGACGGTTACTTTACCGAGCGATTTCGCGACGTTGAAAAGTCCGCGCAGCGAAAAAAGCGTGTTGCGGAAATACTGAACGAAGTTCGGAACGATTTTTTGAAACTTCGGTTCGATCGTCTTCGTCGTAAAGATAAAGCTGCGGTTTTGAATGATATTTCCCGCAATGCCGCCGACAATACCGATGATGCCGATCGGCAGCACGAGGCGCAAAAAAAAATAATAAAATACGCGCGCGATCGCGGGATCGTTTACGCTCGATGAAGCGCAGCGCGAAAAATAGTAACGGAAAATCCCGGTACATTCTTTCAACATCGAAGGCGCAAAGACGATGAGGAGCACGACGCACAAAAGCATGACGAAGGCGCTGTTGAGTTCGGCGCTTTTTGCGACGCGGCCCTCCCGCCTCGCTTTTTCAAGCTTGTATTCCGACGGCTCTTCGGTTCTGCCTTCGTCTTCCGCGGCGAACCACTGAAGGTCGATATACAGATACGGCGGTACGGGAAGCATATCGTTCACGAAGCGCCTCCCGAAAAAAGCGCGATAAGAGACGTGATGCCTGCGTTAAACGAGCGTTCGAAAAAATCGCACAGCTGGGGCATGAGCGCCGTGATGACGAAAAAAGACGTAAGCAAAAGCAGCGCGAACCCTTCGGACAAAAGATTCATCTGAGGAGCGGCCCGCGCGAGGATTCCCATACAGATATTGATAAGCAAAAGCGTGCCCATAAGCGGAAGCGCGATGACGAGCGAAGAAGCGAAAAGCTCGGTGAGGCTTCCGACCAAAAATCGCACGATGCGTTCTTTCGCTTCGAGGAGGGCAAATACGTTCATCGACGCAAAGCTTGAAACGAGTCCTCGCAAAAACAGTTTTTGAAACCACTTGCTCTGCAAAAAAAGCAGCATCGCGACGAGATTCAAATACTGCCCCATGAGCGGGTTTTCGACTTGCGCGAGCGCGTCGTAGACTTCGGATGCGCTCAAGCCCATTTGAAACGCAAAAAACTGACCTGCAGTGCTGAATGCGGCAAAGAGGATCGTGATAAAAAAACCGATGATGAGTCCGATCATCGCTTCTCCCGCAAGTAAAAACGCATACGACAAATCGAAAAGACCGCTCGAGGAAATATACGGAGCGTAGGATGAAAAATCGACGTGCGGAATGAGGGCGTATGCCATATAGCCTGCAAGCGCTATCTTCGCCGCCCTCGGCACCGAGCGCATCGAAAAGAGCGGCAGCGTCATCAAAAGCGCAAAACAGCGGACGGCAATGAGCAAAAATATCGGCGCATGACTTACGATACGATCGATCACCGCTTTCGTCCTTATCTCTAGCGCGCCATGAGCGGTATGAGATTAAAAAGAGAAACCGTGTAATTTCTGAGATGCGTAAACATCCAGCCTCCAAGGAGCGCCAGCATCGCAAGGATCGTCAAAACTTTCGGCAAAAACGTCAGCGTCTGTTCCTGAATCGACGTCGTCGCTTGAAAGATCGCAACGACGAGCCCGACGAGGAGAGCGGCGCCGAGTACGGGAGCTGCGAGGATAAAAATTTCAAATACGCCGCCGCGAATTAAATTGACAAGCTGTCCTATCGACATCGCTTTTTATCATCCTCCTAAAATCGAATCACCGATTTTTTCAGCGCAAAACGGAAACGAAAAGCTGCTGCGTCAAAAGCCCCCATCCGTCGACGAGGACGAAGAGCATCAGTTTGAACGGCATCGAAATCTGTACCGGCGGCAGCATCATCATGCCCATCGACATGAGGATACTCGCGACGACCATATCGATAATGATAAACGGAATGTAAAGCAGCACACCGATTTTAAACGCGACGGTAAGCTCGTGCAAAATGTAAGCGGGCACGAGGATATGCGTCGGAACGTCGGCGAGCGTATTCGGCCGATCCATCCTCGCCATAGACATAAAAAGGGAAATGGAGCTCGTATCTTCGGCCATCTGCGTATACATAAAAATGCGCATCGGAGCTTCGGCTTCGCGGTACGCCTCTTCGACGCCGATCTCTCCGCTCGAAAGCGGACGGAACGAATTGTCGTACACCCTCGTAAAAGTCGGCCACATGACAAAAAGCGTCATAAAAAACGCGATTCCGTTGAGCACGGCGGTCGGCGGCACTTGCTGCAGAGAAAGCGCGCGTTTAATAAAATCGAGGACGATCGAAAAACGCAAAAAGCACGTCGTCAAAATCAAAATGCTCGGCGCAAGCGTGAGCACCGTAAGCAAAAGGAGCACTTGTACCGAAAACGCGACTTCCCTGCCCGTTTGAGGCTGCGTAACCCTTATATCGACGTTCGGCACGACAGGATTCCGCACATTGCGATTCATCTCCGTCGTACCCCTCGCCGATCCTTCGGGAAAATTATTATTCTGCTGAGCGGAAAGAGCTGTGCCGCATAAAAAGAGAGCAAGGACGACCAGAATACGAACGATGCGCTTCGCCCGTATTCGATGTGTTTTTTTTCCGGCACAAATAGGCGGCCTACGATAACGCTCGCCATAGCCCACCCGCATTCGATACGTTTTTTTCCCGGCACAAATAGATGACTCACTCATATCACTTTTCCGAATCGAGGCGGCGTCTCTGCGTTCGCAGCATATCGCGCGCTTTATCGCCGTCGCCGCTGAAAACGCTTTCGCCTTTTTTTGTTCCCTGCGGCATAAAGATCGAAAGGATATCGCCGAAATTCCGCGGCCTCTTTACGTTTTGACGAGTATCCGCATAGAGGTTCATCGCGTGGATCGTCTCTTTGTCGGTAACTTCACCGATGAGGTTGACCGCGTTGTCGGTAACGCCGATCAAATACGCTTTATCGTCGAGGAGCGAAACGACGTGCACCGATTTTCCGGGCGCGATCGATACGGAAGAGACGACGCGCAAAAATTGATCGCCTTCTCCGACATCTTTATTCATGCTGCGCTTCATGAGGTAGACGACCGCGTACACGCAGGCGACGACGACGGCGAGGACAAGGATCATGCGGATAAAAAGCCAAAGCGTCGATGCGGGCCGCTCTGCTGCGGCGGATGAAAGCGCGGGATCGGCTATCGGAAGAGACGATTCGTCGACGGCAGCAGTTTCAGTCCGCTCGATGCGCGTATCTTCGGTCACCTGTGCTTGCGCGTACGGCGGAAAAGATACGGCGACGAGCAAAAACGAAAACGCCGCCGTTTTTAATAATTTCGAGTATTGCAACTGTTCCCCCACCCTGTAAAAGTATCAGTGCAGTTCCGTCACCCTCTCGATCGAAGACAGGATTTCGGTAACGCGCACACCGAAGTTTTCGTCGATGACGACGACTTCGCCCTTTGCGATCGGCTTATGATTGACAAGGATATCGACCGGCTCACCGGCAAGTTTGTCGAGCTCTATGATCGTACCTTCTCCCATGCCGAGAATGTCTTTTATCTGTTTTTTCGTGCGGCCGAGCTCTACGGTCATCTCCATGTACACGTCCATGATAAGACCGATATTGCCCTGTTCGCCGCTCCCGGCCATATTGCCTTGGAGCATCGGGTACTGCAGCGACTGTACGTTCGGAATGCCGCTTCCCATCTGCCCCATCATGGGCATCGACTGTCCCATGTTCATACCCTGTCCCATATTCATACCGGGAGATGCCATCGTTCCGACGGATGCGATGTCGGCGGCGCTGAGCGTTCCGCCCGTATTCATCTCGGGAGCCGAAGTTCCGCTTCCGAGCGCTCTGATCATCTGTTCTGCGGCCGTCGCTCCGACCGCTTCCCACAATGTATAGCCCTGCCCGTCGAGCGAAAGAGGATAATTGAAAAGGACGAATTGATTTTGCGGAACTCGTATCATCGCTTTCGGATCGTTGCGCGCAGTGGGCGGATTGCACGAAATCCCGGAAATCTTGCCCGTCTTTTCGAGGGCTTGGATTTCATCGTTCGTGTGCGTCGACACGGTTTCGGCGATAACGGAAAGCGCCATATCGTCGATGTCCGCGTTATCCTCTTTATTCATAAGACCGACGATCTTTTGCGCAAACTCGGGTGCGAGTATGTACAGGTGATCACCGACCAATCCGCTCGAAAAGTCGGCGAGAACATTGACGACGACTTCCGGCAGCTTTGCCAAGAGGCGGTCGCGGTCGAGCTGCTCGACGACGGGAGTATCGGCCGAAAAATTCGCACCGGTCATTTTGTTGAGATTTTCTGCGAACGGCGTTTTGAGTTCATCCGCAAATTTCTGCAGAACGGCGGTATCCAGCTGTACGGAAGGCATTCCTCCGACTCTGCCGGATGAATTGAGGCCGTCTACGGACACACCCGAAAGCAGAGCATCAATCTCATCCTGCGATATTGCACCATCACTCATACGAATCATCTCCTTCTACAGAAAGTTCTTCAAAATCATCCGCCGAAATATCTTCCAATTTACCGGTTATCTGCACCGCCATCTTTTTTCCGACAACGCCCGGCTGGCAATAGAATTTCTTTCTGTTGCCCACGCTGAGCGTAAGCGGATCGCCGACACGGATATTCGACAGGCGCACGACATCTCCGGCACGGAGAGAGAGCACTTCGCGTATCGGCAAATCGATGGAGCCGACTTCGGCGACGACGTCCATTTCAACCGACGAAAGTTTTTCTTTCAGCGTTCCGAGGTACTGCGTCGTCGAACTTCTGCGCACCGAACTGAACCAAAATTGAGAGGACAGCTTTGAAATGATCGGCTCGATCGTCAAATACGGAATGCAGAAATTCATCATGCCTTCTTCTTCGCCGACTTTCATTTCAAGGGTAACGAGAACGACCATTTCCGAAGGAGGCACGATCTGCGCAAACTGCGGATTCGTTTCGATCTGTCCGAGCCGGGGGCGCAAATCGATAACCTGCGTCCACGCTTCCCGCATATTCGCGAGGATGCGTACGATGATGCCTTCCATAACCGACTGTTCGATATCGGTCAGATCGCGGTTTTTATTTCCGGTTGTCGAACCGCGGCCGCCGAACAGGCGATCGATCATGCAAAACGTGATCGTCGGATCGATTTCGAGCACCGCATTTCCTTTCAGCGGATCCATATTGACGACGGCAAGCGTCGTCGGCGTCGGAATGGATCGTATAAACTCTTCATACGTAAGCTGATCGACGGAAGCGACGTGAACGTGCACGAGGCTCCGCAGCTGAGCGGAAAGACTCGTCGTCGTCAAACGCGCAAAGGTTTCGTGCATGTTCGACACGGTGCGCAGCTGTTCTTTCGAAAATTTGTCGGGACGCTTAAAATCGTAAATCTTGATTTTACGCGTATCGCTGACCGGCTTAAAATCGTCGGTGTCGGAATCGCCCGAACTTATCGCGGTGAGCAGCTGATCTATTTCATCCTGTGACAGAACTTCGTTCATGCTTTTTCCTAATCAAACCGCCGTACTATTGCTCGATGACATCGAGCTGTTGAAACGAAACGTCGCGGATCTTCGAACCGCTTAAAATTTCGTCGTTGATCGCATTGCGCAATTCTATTTTCAATTTCTGTTCGTTTTGCGGCTTCAACTCGTCGATCGTCTTCTGTGTAAAATATCGGCGCAAATAATCGGTGAGTTCAACCCTCCGTTCGGTTATTTCCGTCGCCGCAACCCTGTCGTCTTTTTTATAACCGAGGAACACGTTGACGACGACGCTCGCAGGGACGTCGTCGCTCGTTCTCGTTCTGATGGCTCCGAGCGATGAGTACCAGTCGAGCACTTCCCGCTGCGCATGGTATTCGTCGCTCATCGGGATCGCCGTCTGCGCCGACGTATTGCTCGAAACGACACGCACCGTAACGAACACGACGACGACGATGAGGATCACCGCGCCGAGCGCTATGAGTATCCATTTTAATAATCCGGGAACAAGTCCGCCGATTCCTTTTCCTTTCGCACCGCTTCCGCCGTCGGACGCGCTTTCGTCGAAATTAATATCGTTGTCTGCCATGATCCCCACCTATACAAACGCACGGTTTACATTCTAAGGAATATTTAATTATATATTGTACCATCAAAAGTGTCCTTCGTCTAGGATAATTATATCGACCCGCCGGTTGTAGGCTCTGCCTTCGGGCGTATCGTTCGAAAACATCGGACGCGTATCCGCATAGCCCGCTATCGAAAACCGCCGCTCGTCTACGCCGAAGTCTGCAAGGTAGTGAAGCACGTTCATCGCACGGGCGGCCGAAAGCTCCCAGTTGCTTGCATACGGGGAAGACGAAGAAACGGGCGTATCGTCGGTGTGACCTTCGATGCGGAATCTCCTCGCTTTCAGTTCGGGATCCCTAAAAAACTCGGAAAGGCGCAAGAGCGTTTCGCGCGTTTCGTCGATGTCGAGCGCAGCGCTTCCTTCGGCGAAAAAACTGTCGGATGCGAGCGTGATGACGAGCCCCCGCTCGTCGCTCGTTATCGTTATCCTGTTCGATTTGACGTCGGGTGCAAAAAGGCTTACCGCTTTTTTTCGCGCGTTTGCAAGCGAGCGGCCTTTTTCCATCGCCGGAAGCGAATTGATATTGTTTCCCAAATCCGCAAGCCGTCCCGTCGAAAGCGCCAAGCCGCCCGCCGTCGTTTCCGTTTCGCGCATTTGGAGCGCCTGCGTGATCGTCGCAAGCTGCGTGATATCGACTTCCGTCGGATTGTACAGCATGACGAAAAAACAGAGCATGAGCGTGATCATATCGCCGTAAGTCGTTTGCCACGCGGTTGACGGCTTTTCGGGCTGTTTGCTTTTCCGCGCCATACTCAATCCTTCAAAACGTCGGCTTCGATCGCGTGCCGCGCGACGGGGTCGAGGTACGTGAGCAGCTTTTGCGCCATGATACGCGGGTTTTCTCCCGCCTGAATCGCAAGCACGCCTTCGATGACCATCTCTTTCGTCCGCATTTCAGCGGCGTTGTGACCGATGAGCTTTTGCGCGATAGGGCCGATGATCCAGTTCGCCATCAAAGAACCGTAGAGCGTCGTGATAAGAGCGACCGCCATGTTCGGGCCGATAGCCGATTTATCTTCCATGTTGCGCAACATGCCGATAAGACCGACGACGGTTCCCATCATACCGAAGCCCGGCGCAAGACCCGCCCACTGATTTACGAGACTTATCCACGTCATGTGGCGTGCTTCGCATTGGTTCATTTCGTTTTCCATAATCGAACGGATGACCTGCCCGTCCGTACCGTCGACGACAAGGCGAAGACCGTTACGCATAAAGGTATCTTCGATATCGTCGAGGCCGTCTTCGAGGGCGAGGATGCCTTCACGCCTCGCTTTTTCGGAAAGCGCGACCATATTTTGGATGATCTGTTTTTCGCCGAAATCGTAAATTCTAAAGGCGCGGGCCATGATGCGGAAGATGCCGATACATCGGGAAATCGGAGCGCAGAGCCACAGAGAAAAATACGAACCGCCTATCGTCATAAAGACGGAAGGTACGTCGAACACGCCTCTCAACGAACCGCCGGAAAAGATAACCGACACCATGATACACGCGCCGCCGCCGATGATTCCGATTATTGTCGCTATATCCATAATTCCTCACACCTCTTGCGTATTGATGCCGATCTTTTTTCGATAGGCTATGATCTTTTCGATGATATCTTCGGGTTTGTCTTTTACGACGATTTTTCTGCCCGACAGCATCGCAAGCGTCAAATCGGGATTTTCTTCCATGCTTTCGATCATGTGCGGATTGATCCAATACTTTTTTCCGTTTAAACGCATCACTTCGATCATCGTTATATAATGCTCCGATTGCTTCGAGCCGTCAAGTATTTCAACGAATCGGCAGACTGCCCCTTCGTCGAATAAAAAAATCGCGTCATTTCATTATCGGCTAAGCCGATATACTTGTTTACGGATAATTTTCCGTTTTTTGAGCATAAAAAACTGTTATTACCGCGTGAGGTCACGCGTTTCCGTTGCGCGTTTTTCCGTTTTATATTAAATTATTAAAAGGTCGAATGCCGAGTTTTGAAAGCATTTCTAAATAAAACTGTGCTTTCGGCGAGAACTTCGTTCGCTGCGCTCACTACCGAGTTTGCTCTGCAAACTCGCCGTGTATGCCGCAGTCGAACTTGAAAGGAAAGCTTATGGGCGCCCGTATTTTTATTATAGAAGATGTTTCCGAAATTGCCAATCTCATCGCGATGTATCTGTCAAAAGCGGGCATGGACGCATTATCGTTCGGTACGGCGGAAGATGCGCTCGAAAAACTGAAATCGGACACGGCGCCCGACCTCGTCATCCTCGATTTGAATCTTCCCGGCATGAGCGGTTTCGAATTCCTCAAAAAATTCCGCGCCGAATACAAAACGACGATACCCGTCGTCATCGTCTCCGCGCGCGACGCCGACGAAGACATCATAAAAACGCTCGGCTTCGGAGCGGACGAATTCGTCACAAAGCCTTTTTCTCCGCGCGTTCTCGTCGCGCGCGTTCAGGCAAACCTCAGGAGACAGGCGGCAACAGAAGCCGCTGCAGAAGAGACGATTTCGTTCGGGCCGTATACGCTCCTTTTAAACAGCTGCGTACTCAAAGAAGGCGCTCAAAAAATCGCCCTGTCGGCAAAAGAGTACGCCGTTCTCGAATACCTCGTCAAACATGCGGGGGAAACGCTTTCGCCTGAAAAAATCTACGCGGACGTGTGGAAAGCGCAGTACGGCGACATAACCGCCGTCGCAGTGTACATCCAGCGGCTTCGCAAAAAAATCGAAAAGGATCCGTCGAATCCGGAATTTATTAAAACGGTGTTCGGACTCGGCTATTGCTTTTCGAAAGAATCGATCGCCTTCAGGCAGGGAGCGAAAAAAGACGCATGACGATCAGGCGCCAATTCCATATCCTTCTCGCGGCGATCATCGTCATTCCGATATGCTGCGCGCTTTTTATTCCGTCGTATCACTATTTTACGTCTCCGGTACGCGCGCTCATCCACGATTACAAAGAGCTGCGCAAAAGCGATACGTTCAAACTTTCGGTACGCGAATGGAGTAAGCTCCACGATTATATCCGCCGCCTGCCGCCCGACATGGAAGTCGCCGTTTTTTCGCTTTCAGGATCGGCCGATATTTTGATCTCATCGATCGCCGAACTCAAAGCGGGCACATCTCTCTCTCCGCTCGCGCTGTGGGGCTTCGCCTCTTCGACGAGCGATACGTATTTTTATCAATTTACGAGTTTTCGTTTTTCCGGGCGAAACGATACGATCGTCATTTTAACCCGCGTCGATAAATTCAACAAACGCGACAGGCACGGCATGGATTACGTCAATTATCTGGTCGGTATTTTGCTGTGCTTTGCAGTCCTCGTACTCATCATCATCGCAAAAATTTCGGGCGACATATTTACGTCGATCACGATTCTCGAACAGCGCACACAAAAGATCGCAGACGGAGATTTAAGCGTTCCGATCACCGACGACGCGAAACAGTCGAAAGCGAAGAGCAACGAAATCATTTCGCTGACCGAAAATCTTGAAAAGATGCGAAGCGCCCTCCTCGACGCGCACGAGCGGCGCACGCGATTTATCATGGGAATCAGCCACGACCTCCGCACGCCCGTCGCCGTCATCAAAGGTTACACCGAAGCGATTTCGGACGACGTCATCACCGATAAAAACGAAATAAAAAAATCGCTTGAAATAATCGCAACGAAGACGAACCGGCTCGAAAGCATGATCGATACGCTCATCAATTTTGTAAAACTCGACAGTGCGGATTGGCGGCAAAAGCTCGTTCCCGAAAGCGTCTTTACAGTCGTTTCCGAATTTGTAAAAAGCGCCGAAATGACCGGAGCGGTTTTCAAACGTAAAATAAAGTCGGCGATCGCCCTCTCTCCCGAATGCAAAGTGCCGATGGACAGGCAGCTTTTTTCCCGCGCGCTCGAAAATCTTTTGAGCAATGCGATACGCTATTCGAAAGAAGGAGATACAATCGCAATTTCAGCGACGGAGACGGATGACGCATGTATCGTGAGTGTCAGCGACACGGGAATCGGTATAGCGAAAAAAGACCTCGATCACATATTCGATATGTTTTACCGCGCAACCGATTCGCGCAGGGAAGAAGGCATGGGGATCGGGCTTTCCGTCGTAAAGAGCATCGTCGACACGCACGGCTGGACGATCGGCGTCGCATCGGAAGCGGGCAAAGGTTCGACGTTTACGATAACGATTCCGAAAAAAGCGGAGAGGGGCACTCACTGTTTTTCGTAGAGAGCGTCGACTTTGCAGCTCATCAGCAAGCCGGACTCATTCGCCGCTTTCGCTCGCGGCGGGAATGCTGCGCGAGGATGCAATCCGACGTAAGCGGATAGATGAGCGATACGCACGTGTCGTCGTATTTGTCGCCTTTATACACCGATTTGATTTCAAAGCGCAGCGTTACCGGACACGAAAGCTCTTGGGAGAGGACGATTTCCTGCAGATCGGGCGTGTTTTCGAGTTCTCCTTATTTTGCAAATTAGAGCAAAGTCTTTTAAATAAATATCCCCGAAAATAAATTCCTGTGATATAATAAAAAAGTCCCACAAGATGCGGGACTGTAGTCAAATGACTTCGGCATTTAGCCTTATTGTGATTTGATTTCTGCGTTCAGTATAACATTGCCTGCGATTTTTTGCAAGCACAATTTTTTTATTATTGAGGATTTTACAAATTTTATGAAAACACTTGGACTTGACATAGGAACAAATTCGATTGGCTGGGGAATTGTTGACGAAGCAGCA
Source organism: Treponema socranskii subsp. buccale (assembly GCF_024181585.1). Classification (NCBI taxonomy): domain Bacteria; kingdom Pseudomonadati; phylum Spirochaetota; class Spirochaetia; order Treponematales; family Treponemataceae; genus Treponema; species Treponema socranskii. Next base: position 1,750,255 of record NZ_CP054258.1, read on the forward strand.
GGCAAAATTGAAGACTGCGGAGTTTACATTTTTCCTGAAGGCGTAAAAAAAGAAAAAGGAAACGAAAGCTCCAAAGCGGCGGAGAGGACGAGTTTTCGTCTTGCAAGAAGATTAAAATTCAGAAGAAAACTTAGAAAATACGAGACATTAAAAGTCCTCATCAAAAATAAAATGTGTCCGCTAACTATCGAAGAACTTGAAAAATGGCGAAGACAAAAAATATATCCGACTTCAAAAGATTTTTTAAACTGGTATAGAACGGACGAACTAAAAAACTGGGAGCCATATTTTCTCAGAAAAAAATGCGTGGAGCAAAAAGCGGAACCGTATGAAATCGGGCGTTCATTGTATCACATTGCTCAACGGCGTGGATTTTTAAGCAACAGAAAAGAGACTACAAAAGCGTCGGAAGGAGAAGTCTCAAAAAGCATAGACGAACTTTCCTCACTTATGGGTGACAAGACGCTCGGTCAATATTTTTACGAATTAAAGCAATCCGGTGAAAAAGTGCGAGGAAAATACACATCTAGAAAAGAGCACTACGAGAAAGAATTCAATAAAATCTGTGAAGTTCAAGGTTTTTCATCGGAATTAAAAAGCGATTTATACAGGGCAATTTTCTTCCAGAGAAAACTGAAATCTCAAAAATTTCTTGTGGGAAAATGCACATTCGAGCCGAACAAGAGCCGCTCTCCAATCTCTCATTTTGAGTTTGAAGAATTCAGAATGCTCTCGTTCATCAATTCAATAAAACTCGCAAAAAATTCAAGGGAAGATGAAAACAGCGATTTTGAATTCCTTACAGACGAAGAAAAAGAAATGATAAAACCGCTTTTCTTCAGAATTTCAAAACCGACGTTTCAGTTCGCTGACATCGAAAAGAAATTAAAAGGCAAAAACGAATTCTGGAAGTTTAACTACAGAAAAGAGACTAACGTTTCTGGCTGTCCTGTTTGCGCAGGATTAAAAAATATTTTTGGCGACGATTCTTCCGATGAAAGCTGGAAAGACAAGAAAATCGGACAATACGACATGAACGACATCTGGCATGTCCTTTTTGATTTCGACGACGAAGAAAAACTGCTTGAATTCGCAAAGGAAAAACTCTTTTTGAGCGATGAAACGGCAAGAAGATTCTGCACAATCAGAATTCAGCAGGGATATGCGAATTTAAGCCTTAAGGCAATCCGAAAGATAAATCCGTTTTTGCGGAAAGGCTACATCTATTCGACTGCGGTTTTTCTTGCAAACATACCGACAATGATTGGGCAAGACGCATTTTTACAAAACGAAGAGGAAATCGAAAATTCTGTAAAAAATATAATCGGGACGCTAAAAGACAAAAACGATATTATCGTTCTTGCAAATCGCTGTCTTGAGTCTGCGTTCAAAGATAAAGACAATGATTTCAGATTTGAAGAATGGGACAAATCGGTTGTGGAAAATTCCGCACAGGACTTGTTTGGAAAGAAAAAGTGGAATGAATATGACGAAGAAAAACGTAAAGATATAATTTTGCAAGTTTCTGAAAAAGTTGAAGACAATTTGAAAATCGCCGTCGGAAAAAATCCAAACGACTACAAATATCAGCTTTATCGCACTGACGACTTGATTTTGGACTATCTCAATCAAAAAGGATTTACTATAAAGGGAAAACTTTATCACCCAAGCGACACGGATTACAATTTTGAATCGCCGGTTCAAGCCGACGATGGAAAAATATATCTTGCCTCTCCTCGCTCGCAAAGCGTCAAAAATCCTGTTGTGATGAGGGCGTTGCACCAACTCCGGAAACTTGTAAATTATCTTATAAAAACAGGAAAAATAGACAGTTCAACAAAAATAAATGTGGAACTTGCAAACGACGTAAATGACAAGAACCGGCGGAAAGCTCTCGCAGAGTTTGCAAAAGACAGCGAAAAAAATAATGCGGATGCCAGAAAGAAAATAGAAGAACTTTGCAACGAGGCCGGCTTTAAAGTCGTTCCGACGGAATCGGATGTCAAAAAATTCAGACTCTGGAAAGAACAAAATGAAACATGTCCTTACACGGGAAAGCATATAAGTTTTACAGACTTATTCGGTCCGCTTCCTAAATTCGACTTTGAGCACACAATCCCAAGAAGCCTGTCTTATGACGATTCCCTTGAAAACCTTACACTTTGCGACAGTGAATTCAACCGAAACATAAAAAAGCAAAAACTTCCTTCGGAATTGCCGAATTTTGAAGAAATAAACAAGCGGTTCAAAAAATTTTATGAAGATAAAATCGACAACTGCCTGAAAATAATTGAGCGCAGTACAAAACTCGGAGGCTCATACGAAGAACCTACCGCCAAAGATTCAAGAATCGTAAAAAAACATAAGGCAGAGTACGAGCTTGACTATTACAAAGGAAAATTAAGGCGTTTTTCGGCGACAGAAGTTACTTCAGGTTTTAAGCACAGCCAGCTCAACGACACTAGAATCATCACAAAATTTTCTCTTTCGTATTTGAAGAGTATTTTTAGCTATGTTCAGCCTGTAAAAGGTTCTATGACAGACACATTCAAAAGGCAGTGGGGCTTGATGGAGCGAAATGAGGTAAAAGACCGCTCAAACCATATGCACCACACAGTTGACGCTTTGACAATTGCATGCGTAAACCGAGGAAAATTCAATCTGCTGTCCGAGACAATCAAAAACAGTCCTGACGGGAAGCATCTGAAATTTTCAAAACCATGGGCGACATTTGACGCCGATGTTCTGAACGCCGTTCAATATATAATCCCGAAATATTTTTCAGACGAAAACTCCTTGAGGCAGTCAAAAAGAATTATGAGAAATCGGGATGGAAAGCCTGTTTTGAAAAACGGAAAACCTGTCTTTGTCCAGGGAGCGACAGCGCGAGGTTCTTTGCACAAGGACACTTTCTATGGCCGCATAAAAACCGTTCCGGAAAAGGGCGGAAAATCCGAGATGATATTCGTGCAGCGTGTCCTGGTTTCAACATTGGATGAAAAGAGCGCTGAAAAAATCATCGACAAGGGAATAAGAGAGACTTTTGAGAAAAATCTTTTAAATGGAATACAAACGCTCCAAGAAATTCAAACAAATGGAATCCTGTTGCCGTTTAAAAAAGACGGAAGAAATGTTTTTGTAAAACGGATTAGGATAAAGGCACAGCCGACTTCGCCGATCACTTTGAAAGAGCACCACAATGTGATTTCAAAAAATCCGAAAGACTACAAGCAAAATTATTATGTTGTAAACGACGAAAACTATCTTCTTGCAATTTACAGAGGAAAAGACGAAAAAGGAAAGGATGTTTCAGACTACAAAATTTGCAATCTGCTTGACGCTGTAAAAAGTAGACAGAACAAGACTGAACTCTATCCTGATTTTAAAGAGAAAAAAGGCATCAATTTGAAATTGTACAAGATTCTAAAGCCCGGAAAAATCGTGATCCTGCAAAACGATATTCAGGAAGACGTGTTCGCCTTGTCTAAAGAAAAACTTTGGAAACGCCTGTACAGGATTGCCGGGCTTGCAACTTCAGGGAATAATATTCAAATAAAACTAGTGCACATTATAAGTGCAAGACCTTGGAAATATATGAAAGGTGAAAATGATAAAAAAGATTTGAATGCAGGGACTGAATGTCTTATGTATCTAACATCAAATTTTAAGGGACTTGTTGAGGGGCAGGACTTTGCCGTTTCGCCTATAGGAGAAATCATACGAAAGTAAGAGTTTGGTAAAAGATGTAACTTTTCGCACAAGAATAAAACTGAACATATCGAGTTTTTCGTCCGATAGTTAAAGTATGGTTAAACGAACACTGTTTTTCTCGCATGCTGTTTGTTTAAGCGTAAGGCACAAGCAGCTTGTCATTTTCAGTAAAGAAACTCAAGAAGAAACACTTGTTCCCATCGAAGACATAGGTTTTGTGATTGTGGAAAACGCACTCGTTACACTGACAATTCCTTTGATAAATGAGCTTACTGACAATAATTGCGCGCTTATTTTTTGCAATGAAAAGCACCTGCCCTTTTCAATGACTATGCCGCTTGATTGCAATGAGACCCAGTCGCAACTTTTTTCCGCCCAGATAAACGCGAAACTTCCTGTTAAAAAGAAATGCTGGAAGCAGATTGTGGAATTTAAGATAAAAAATCAGGGACTTGTTCTTAAAAAATACGATTTGGATTTTACAAGGCTTGTTAATTTTTCAAAATGTGTAAAAAGCGGCGACCCGACGAACATGGAAAGCCAGGCTGCAAAATTTTATTGGGACAATCTTTTTGGAAAGAAATGGTGCCGAAATCGTTTTGGAGATTTTCCAAACAATTATTTAAATTACGGATATGCAATTTTGAGAGCCGCAACGGCACGCGCGTTGATCGGTTCAGGCCTTCTTCCTACTTTGGGAATTCATCATCACAACAAATATAATGCATATTGCCTTGCGGATGATTTGATGGAGCCTTACAGACCTTTTATCGATGATGCAGTCATAGAATACATCTCGACAAATCCAGATGAGAAAGAACTTGGGCTGGAATTCAAAAAGAGGATTTTACAAGTCCTTACGCGCGACGTAAAAATGGAAAACTTGACAAGACCGATGATGGTCGCCCTTTCAATGACAAGCGCATCGCTCGCGGACGCCCTTTCAAACGAATCTGAAAAGTTGAAACTTCCGAATTTTGTATGATATGAGTTTTGACCGGATAAACGCCTATAAGATAATGTGGATTTTCTGTATGTTTGATTTACCGACAAACACAAAGCCTCAACGCAAACGAGCGAGCGAATTCAGAAAAAACCTGTTGGAAGACGGTTTTGAAATGATGCAATTCAGCGTTTACAAAAGATGTTGCGGGAGTAGAGAATCGTGCGAAGTCCATGAAAATAGAATAAAAAAATGGCTCCCGAGAGAAGGAACTGTAAGCATTTTGAAATTTACTGACAAACAGTTCAGTGAAATTTTGACATTTATAGGCGAAAGCCCCCAAAAGAAAGAAAAAGCACCGCAACAACTCCAATTGTTTTAATAGTCAAACTTGAAAAAGTTACAGATAAAAAGAATGGGCAGCAAGTAAAAAAACAAAGAAAGATATAAAAAAAAGATAACTTTTCTCTATTTTTTTTACACTGCAAACCAATCTAAATCTTTGCATAATATGGTCTTATACAACTCATATTATTTTACATCAAAAATAGAAATCAAACCACAACTTGTTTGTTGCGTAGGCACGAACTGTATGATTATTTTACATCAAAAATAGAAATCAAACCACAACGTAACGTTGCCCGACTTACCGTCGGTAAGAATTATTTTACATCAAAAATAGAAATCAAACCACAACTGTCCCGGACTTCGCCTACTACGAAAACGGATTATTTTACATCAAAAATAGAAATCAAACCACAACTATGAACAAGAAGTTAAATACTTTTTTGTCATTATTTTACATCAAAAATAGAAATCAAACCACAACAAACGTGGTTTGCAGTCGTCATTTGTAACATTATTTTACATCAAAAATAGAAATCAAACCACAACTTTGGTGAAATACAGGTAAAACCGCTTTTGATTATTTTACATCAAAAATAGAAATCAAACCACAACTTTATTCTTATGATCCGTCTGAGAAGTTGTATTATTTTACATCAAAAATAGAAATCAAACCACAACGACGCCTATTGGTGCGTCTAGTTTATTACAATTATTTTACATCAAAAATAGAAATCAAACCACAACTATTCAAGCTGACGTACAAAGTGTAAATCCATTATTTTACATCAAAAATAGAAATCAAACCACAACTTGCGCGGTAAACAAGTGTTTGCCTGTTTAATTATTTTACATCAAAAATAGAAATCAAACCACAACCGTAGCACTAGGCTTATGTACCTTACGCACATTATTTTACATCAAAAATAGAAATCAAACCACAACGATAGACTGGGCAGTCGGTGTTGGTAACGTATTATTTTACATCAAAAATAGAAATCAAACCACAACTTGCTGTTGTGTTTTGCGCTCTCTCTATTGATTATTTTACATCAAAAATAGAAATCAAACCACAACAGAGGCGGGTTTGCCTACGACGCGCACAAAATTATTTTACATCAAAAATAGAAATCAAACCACAACAGTTCTGCCATATATACTTATAGTCATTTTATTATTTTACATCAAAAATAGAAATCAAACCACAACCGTTACGATCTGGGGAAAGACGGCGGAAAAATTATTTTACATCAAAAATAGAAATCAAACCACAACTAGTTCGCAACTTTCTTACTCACCTCTTTTATTATTTTACATCAAAAATAGAAATCAAACCACAACTTTTGCCGTTCGTGAACTTTGTGCTGCTGAATTATTTTACATCAAAAATAGAAATCAAACCACAACTACACAAGCGCTTTCATTTTTTATCACCTCATTATTTTACATCAAAAATAGAAATCAAACCACAACTGCCGCTTATTGTCTCCGCCACCCATTGGATTATTTTACATCAAAAATAGAAATCAAACCACAACGGAAAACGGTTGTCGTTATCGCGCTTGCGATTATTTTACATCAAAAATAGAAATCAAACCACAACAGTACACTACCAAATTCTTTTTCCATACTATTATTTTACATCAAAAATAGAAATCAAACCACAACTAGGTGAATATGGCGATGTAACGCATCGTCATTATTTTACATCAAAAATAGAAATCAAACCACAACAAAAGGTTATTATACCTTTACCGCCTATGTATTATTTTACATCAAAAATAGAAATCAAACCACAACATCAGCTTCGTCAACGTTTTGATCGTTTTAATTATTTTACATCAAAAATAGAAATCAAACTACAACCGCCTGTGTCGTGCGGTATTTGGCTTGGCTATTATTTTACATCAAAAATAGAAATCAAACCACAACTTGATTTTACGGTTCCTGAAACGGCAGATGATTATTTTACATCAAAAATAGAAATTAAACCACAACTAATGCATTTCCATCAATTGAAGACGTCACATAATATAAACTCCCGTAGTCATTATTTTTATTTTTTGAAGAAAAAAATTTTAATTCTATATAATTACTATAGACAACAATATTTGTTTATTATTAATTTTTCCACTTTATTTTTTATCATTAAACAAGTTAACCTGATTCACTGCGATACCGAAATCATCATTGCATAAATCAAAAAAAAACATCGCTGTCTTCCCATGCTTTTATATACAGGGTACAGAAGAATTTGTTTTTATATTTTCTTGTATAGTGGCGATAAAAGTTTCATTATTTAAATTTTTTATTTTTTTTATAATCACCTAAAAAGCTCCCCGTATGATACTCAAAATCCTCCGTTCAGCCGTCTTACAAAAGCGCTTCCAAAAATTCATTGAGAAACAAAAGCCCTTCTTTTGTGAGCGCATAAAAGTGCGCACCGTTTTTTTTCCGCTGTAAAGCCAAGCCCCGCCCTTCCCACGCTGTAAAGAGCGCTTCAGCCTTTTCGGGAAAAGCGCCGAATCGCGCTTCGTACGTTTCACGGCAGATGCCGCGCGTCATCCGAAGTCCCATCATAAAAAATTCAAAAGCTTCCGTTTTTTTATCTATATATTCGACGGAAAAAGGGAGCTCAGCGAATTTACGTTCCCGCTCCGCACGCACTTGTACCGTGCGGAAATCATCCGAAAAAAAGATGCGGGAGCGCACCGCATCGATTTTTTTGCTTTCCCAAAAGCGCACATAGGATCCGATATCGCGCGTATTCGTAAATCTCGCCGACACATCCTTTCGGTAAAAAGTTCCCGTCGCGCCCGCGCCGATGCCGGCATAGCTTTCGAGATTCCAATAGGCGAGATTGTGCAGGCACTCACATCCCCTGCGGCAAAAATTCGACACTTCATACTGTTCGTATCCCGCGCCGCACAAAAAGTCGCACCCCGAAATCCAAAGCGCATCCGACGCATCGATGTCGTGCAGGATTTTCCCGCTTTCGATTTCCGAACAAAGAGGCGTACCTTCTTCGACGGTGAGCGAATAAAGTGAAATGTGATCGGGCGCATACGAGAGGAGCGTTTTCAAACCCGAAGCGAACGATGCATCGGTTTCTTCGGGAAGACGGGCGATCATATCGACCGACAGCGCGTGCGGCCGTTTTTTTTCAAAAAGCGAAAGTGCGCGGTACACATCGCTCGCGCGGCTCCGTCTCCGCACGCGGCAAAGAGAAGTGTCGCTGAACGATTGAATGCCGCACGAAATACGCGTTACGCCCGAAGCGGACGCCGCATCGAGGAAGCTTTCCGTTACGTCGGACGGGTTCGCTTCCATCGTCACTTCAAGCGGCGCCTTGCGGGACATTTTTAACAATCCCGAAAAGAGACGGTCGATTTGCTTTTCGGAAAGCAGACTCGGCGTCCCGCCTCCGACATAGATCGTCTTCCACGAATCGATATCCCAAAGCGACGCCGTACATACCGCTTCGTTCAAAACGGCATCGATATATTCGTCGTCGATTTTTTTTGCGCAGGGTACGCTGAAAAAATCGCAGTAGGAGCATTTCGAAGTGCAAAACGGAATGTGCACGTACAGCGGAAAAGACACACCCACTGCTCTACAAAAGACGGAATTTCGCAAACGGAAAATACACGGCGAGCCCTTTCGCTTTTATGTCGTCAATGCGCACCGCACCCCACAGGCGTGAATCGAGGGCGCTCGTGCGGTTGTCGCCGAGCACGAAGTATTCGCCGCTTCCGAGCGTGCGCGCTTCAAAGCTGCCGCTCACGCCGATCGCGCTGTCCCAATCGGATGGCACGGAAACGATGCGCACGTTATAGGACTTTTCGGCTCGTTCGAATTCGGTAAGAAAATGGCTGTCCCCCGCAGGCCGCACAAAGACGACGTAGCCTTTCATATAGACGGTGTCGCCGGGCAAAGCGACGACGCGGCGGATTTCGGGTTGTTCGCTTGCCGTATCGTTACCGAAAAGCGAATACTGCTGTGCGGTAAAAAATCTCACTACCGCGTCGGCAGCCGTCACGAAAGCGGACGGAGAAGATGTGCGGCGGGATTTAAGCATAACGACATCTCCGCGCAAAAGATTTTTCACAATCGGCGTAAATACGGTACACGAATCGGAAGGGATATCGGGCTGCATGGAAACCGAGCGGGAGCGGACGGTAAAAAGCGCAAAACTGCGTACGAGCGAAACACCCGCAAAGACGATCAGAAAAAAAAGAATCACCGAAACAATCGTGCGCCGGCGCTGCTTTTTTACATCGAAAGAATAGTCGTACAGCTTTTGCTTCATGCGTGTAACATAACACAAACGCCGCGAGTTTACAATATATAGGACAAATGTACCGGAAATATATTTTATAAAAACAGACAGCAGTAGTAAAAAGGCTGCACTCCCGGCAGCGGCTCTGCCGTTCACCGCGGCAGACCGTGATCGGAATCGGACTGCGCAAACTTTTTTATCAAAATAGTTTGCTTGCCATCGGTCTGAGCGGCTCGGCGGCAGTTCCGCTGCCTCGCGTTCCGCCTTTTTTATTTATCTGTATACAATTTTTGTATATATTTCCGGTGCCCTTGTCCCGGCTGCAGAATTGAAACCTTTGCGACGATTTCATATAATGGAAAAGGTATGGCTGACGGAAAAAAGATTATCGCGGAAAACAGAAAAGCCCGTTTCAATTATTTTATCGAAGACTCGATCGAATGCGGAATAGAACTGCGCGGTTCGGAAGTCAAATCGATAAAAGCGGGCAATCTTTCGTTTCCCGACGGCTTTGCGGAAATCAAAGGAGGCGAAGTGTGGGTACAAAATCTGCACATCTCCGAATATTCCTATTCGTCGGCATTTACCCCTTCTCCCGATCGGCCGAAGCGGCTTTTGCTGCACAAAGACGAGATAAAGCGGCTTGTGCGGAAAACCGAAGAAAAAGGCTATACACTCGTTCCGCTCGAATTTTATTTGAAAGGCGGCCGCGTCAAAGTAAAGCTCGGCGTCTGCAAAGGCAAAAAGCAGTACGATAAGCGCGATACGATCCGCGCTCGGGACATGGACCGGGAAGCCGCGCGAGAGTTCCGCAGGGAGATAAACGGCTGATGAAAAAAGCCTTTCGCCGTGCGGCGGCGGCCTTCGTCGTATCGCTTGCCGCATTCGGAGCTCAAAGCCAACCTTCCCGCTCTGTCGATTTTTTCGGCGTCATATCTTCCGATGCCGACGCCAATATGATTCAAATGACGGAAACCCTCTACCTCACGCAGCTCGGCGAATTGCCGGGCATTTCGGTTACCGACAGACGGCAAAGCGGTTTTGCCGAAGCGTACAAAGCGCAGGGTGCCCCCGACTTTTCAAAAGCCGCTGCTCCCCTTGCGTTTTACGCGCTCATCGGCAAAAAAGATCCGGCCGGCGGAAAATGGGACTGCACGATCTGCGTCGCCGACATGCGGACGAAGGATATCCATTCGTACACCCAAACCTACGACTCATATTATAAAATCCTCATGGAATCGAAAGCCTCTCTGCGGTCGATATTCGAAAGCCTTTTGAATAATCGAAGTCCGAAAGAAGCCGATCGGACGAACGACACGAATATACCCGATAATCGGAGCCCTGCTCTCTCGACCGACTCGATCGCGGGAACGTGGGGCGGCGAAGAGTATATCGATAAAATCGTCATTCTTCGGGGCGGACGCGGTTTTATCATCTACAAAAACGGCGCAACGATGAATATTTCCGTTTCGGTTACGGGAAAAGAAGTAACCGTAACGCAGGCGGGAAAATCGAACGCATCGTTTTTTCCCGAACTGCCGCGCGAAGCCGCCCTCCTCGCAGCGACGGACGCACCGCCCCTCACGTGGAAACTCACCGTACAAAACGGTTCGACGCTGTCGGGCATAAAAACGACGCTCGTAGAATCGAAGGGCGGCATCGTCTCGGGCAAAGTACGGATCGAGTGGAAACGAAAGTGAACGATAGGTTGGCGGGCTGCTTTATCGCTGGTATTGCAGGCGGCGACTTTAACCAAACATACGCTTTTCAGCGCCGCTCTTTTCCAGTCCGTGCAGCGCACAGGATATCAACCCATTCTTTTTCTTTAAATCCGACGAGTATTTTATTTTGAGCGATAACGAGCGGCCGTTTAACAAGCATACCGTCCGACGATAAAAGGCGATACATTTCCTCTTCTGTCATGCCGGGAAGCTTTTCTTTAAGATGCAAAGATTTATACAGCAAACCGCTCGTATTAAAAAATTTTTTAAGCGGCAGACCGCTTTGTCCGTGCCATTTTTTCAACTCGACTGCAGACGGATTATCTTCTTTGATATGCCGCCCGATATAATCGATGTGATGATCGTCTAGCCATTTTTTCGCTTTGAGGCACGTAGTGCATTTGGGATAATAAATAAAAATCATCGCCGTCTCCTCTAATTTTTTATCGTATCGGCAGCACCGAAAAAACTTGCGTTTTTGCGGCTTTCGTTAAATTTAATATGCGGCACTTTTAATAAGTTATCGACATAAAAAAATCACAGCTGTGATAAAATATATCAGAAACTACTTGTTTCCTTTCGCCCGATTATGCGTCTTGCAGAGCATTTGGCAATTTGCGCTGTTGGTTGCGCCGCCCTTGCTCCACGCGGAAACATGGTCGGCATCCATCTCGTCCAATTTCCAAATTTTTGTTTTATTACCGGAGTTTTCCAACGCACAGAGCGGACAGTTTGAAACGCCTTTTTTCTCAGCGGCGGCGGTTTGTTTTGCATATACCGACTTTTTTGTCGGTTCGTCAAAAATCCTCACGTCGAGCAGCTTTTTATCGGTTTCGCCGCCCAACAAATATTCGTAAATACCTTTTTTATTTTTTACATAAAAGTCGGCGTATAATTCGTGTAAGCGTTGAGAAATTTTCTGAGGATCATATGATTTTTTCACATACGTCTCGTAAAGCCGTCCCCATTCAAGTCCGCACATTTCTTTTTCGACATCGATAAAAACGCCGTCTATCCAATCGATCACGGAGTTAAAATATGTTTCCATCTCCGTAATATTTTTATCATGACGATGACGCGCCATATAATCGGAAATCTTGCCCTTGCTCACCCAGTCAAGCGCAGTGTGCAAAAAGTCCTGCCGATTTACGGAACCGGAAATATATGCGCTCCATTTTTGAATACATGCATTTCGGCTGTTGCTGAATACTTCTTTTGCTTTGGTCACAAACGAACCGGAATAAATGGCATTTAAAAGTTCCTGTTCGTTTAACGGAATGCCGGCAATATTGATCGTTCTGAACCATTCTTTTATTTCCGTTTCGCTTCCTTCGCATTCGTAAATAAGCAGCTTTGTTTTACGAATTGTATTTTGCAGATCGGCGGCCAAATCCCTGAAGTATTGCTCCATTCCATGTACGTCTTTGAACGCAAACTTATTGCAAAGAAATCGACCGATACTGGTAATCCGCTGCTGCCCGTCAAGGACTTCAAACTGTCCATCAGAAGTTTTATTAAAATAAATCAAGCCGAGCGGATAACCTTTTATTACGGACTCGATAACGGCAACATCTTTTTTCCCGTCCGCATAAATATAGTTGCGTTGGTATTCCGGCTGAATGGTAAGTTTTCCTGCAAGCCCGAACAACCCCTTCCCTTCGAGTTCGTTGTAAACGAAACCTTCGCAAATATCTTTTATCGTTATATCCGTTCTCAATGTTGTTTTCATAGCGCGCCTCCACGATTCTTAAATTGAGATAAAACGGCGGACTTCCTCAACGATTTTTTCGAGGTGCCCATTATTACTATGATATAAAAGCGACAAAAATGCAATGTTATTGTTTAATTTTGATATGTTCGCTGTTTGTGTCGGATAAAGATTCTTTGATAAGCAGACTGAATAATTCTTCCTTCCGAATTGATGAAATAATTCTTTTTTCCGTCATTTTGGAGCAAATTGGCATTTTCATTCGTCTTTCCGCCGGATGAACCCGTTCTCTCGCCATTGGGTTTGCATTCCCAATAATCGTCATATTTTTTTGTATCCGGAACTGCATCGTGACACCCTCTTTGTGTTGCTCCAAGGATATCAAATTGCTCCGGACAATACTTATCTAAAAAACTGATCGGCACGCCCATTATGCCGTTACATCTTGTGTTTGATGAAAATGCGCTTATAGAGTCCTTGTCCGTTGATGACCGGCGCATCGTATCTTTCATGCGGTTTTTTGAATTCGTCCAAATATCCGTCTCTACCTCTGTCTGTTGTCCACAAGATTTCGAACTGTTCCGGGCAGTATTTGTCGAGGAAGCTGATGGGGACTCCCATAACGCCGTTACATCTTCCTCCTGATGATGATGCGGAAGTACGGGGTAACTCTCTCTCTCTCTCTCTCTCTCTCTCTCTCTCTCTCTGCAACAGACGTGCCAACATCCGTCGTATATGTCAAATCCTTACCGTCGTTCCCTTTACGGAATTTTACAATTTCAAATTGTTCGGGACAATATTTATCGAGATATGAAATAGGTACGCCCATATCTTCGAAATAGTCGCTCGGGATCGCATCGGTAAAAGGGACTTCGATCGCATCGTAATTATCGTATTTTTTATAACCGATCCCTCTAACTTCTTTGTGCTTGCTGAATTTAATATTGTCGGCCATCGTCATAAGGCTGAGCGGCTGGTGGCGGCGACCGTGATCGAGATTGGTGAACCAACACACATTACGAAATTTTACCAATCCTGTTTGCTCATCATATACACCGTTCGCATAATTTTTAGGATCAGCTGCCATTATCTTAAAATATGCATTACCATGATTAAAACCGTTGCCAAGCCAAATTTTATTATTTTTTATTAACGGAAAAACTTCCTTGTAGGTAATCGCATTCATATTTGCAATAATCAAAAAATTTTTATCTGCTTCAACGATCCATGCCAAAAATTCACGAAACAGAGAAAAGGGCGGATTGGTGATGATAATATCCGCCTCCTCCCGCAGCTTTTTTACTTCATCGCTTCTGAAGTCACCGTCTCCTTTCATGTACGACCATTGTAAATCGTCTATATCGATTTTGCCGTCTTTGTTTTCATCGGCGGTAAGGGTAAAAATTTTCCCCTTCACTTTGGTTTTACTCGCATCGAATAAAGGATTTTCCGTTTCAAATAATGTCGGCTGCCAATCGCCCGGTATTTTTTTGCTTTCAACGGCATAACTCGTGCTGATGAGTTTTTTCAATCCGAATGCCGCAAAGTTTTGTGCGAAGAATTTGGTAAAGTTGCTCCATTCGGGATCGTCGCACGGAAGAAGAATCGTTTTGTTTTTAAATACGTCGGGATCATACTCGATATACGCGTTCACCTCTTTTTGAATGTCGGCATATTGTGTATAAAACTCATCGTTTTTTGCGATCTTCGCATTGTGTAAATTTTCGTTTGCCATAATCGATTTTTCCGCGAAAATATCTAATCCGGCATGCGGAACAGCTTTTCGCCATTAGAGCATATTTTGCACTATTGTTCAATGATTATTTCACGCGTTCTTCAAGTCCATCCGATCGCCCACAATTGACAATCCATATACCGATCGGTATATTTATATACTGAACGGTATATAAATATGACAATAAACGATAACAGCAGAGATGCAATTCTCAACACGGCAATACGCCTTTTTTCACAAAAGGGGTACGAAGGAGTCGGCGTGCAGGAAATTTGCGAAAACGCAAATATTACAAAGCCGACCTTATATTATTTTTTCAAAAGCAAGCAGGGACTTTTGCAGGCGATAGCGGATTCAAAGGGTGCGGAGCTTTTGCAAAAGCTCGAACATGCCGCAGCGTACGAACACGATTTTCTTAAAAGTCTGACACGCATCCTGGCCGCGACAATCGATTTTGCGCTTGCGTATCCCGATTTTTTTAATCTGCACAGCGTGCTTTTAAACGCGCCCGGCAATGCGGAAACCGAAGCGGTCTATGCGCCGTTAAAAAAACGCTTCGATTCGGTGTTTTCGGAATTTTTTATTAAATCCGCGCACGAGTTCGGCAATATGCGCGGAAAAGAAAAACTGTATTCCATACTGTACCACAACAACGTTATTTCGGTTTCGCTTTTATGCGTACATCAAAAATTGTCCGGAGACGATCAAACGATTTACCGCATCGTACACGGCTTTGTCTACGGCGTAGCAAACTGATGCCGGGAGATGTATATGTCAAATTTATTTTCGGATAAAATTTTTTATCATATCTATGCACTGGGTATGGGGAATTGCCCGAAGCGGAATGATTTTGCGTGCCCCGCAGGGGATTTTTTTGAAAAACTTTCGGAGCAGTTGGACAGGATTCGATCCTTGGGCTGTAATGCGCTCCTCATCGGGCCGATTTTTGAGTCGAGCGCGCACGGATACGATACGGTCGATTATTATCACGTGGATCGTCGGTTGGGGAATAACGAGCGCTTCAAACGCTTTTGCAGCCTGTGTCATGAAAAGGGATTCGCCGTGGTGCTCGATGCGGTATTCAATCATACGGGGCGGGATTTTTTTGCCTTTAAGGATATTCGGCAAAAAGGGCAATACAGCCCTTACAAAGATTGGTATGTCAATATTGATTTTTCCCGGCGGAGTGCCGAGGGGGACTGCTTTGAATATGAAGGCTGGGCGGGCTGCAAGGATTTGGTAAAACTGAATGTCGATAACGACGCCGTACGGGAGCATCTTTTCGGCGCGGTAAAAATGTGGATCGAAGAATTCGCAATAGACGGCCTGCGCCTCGATGCGGCGGATGTGCTGAGCAAAACCTTCCTCGATGCGCTGGCTTCCTTTTGTCGAAGTATAAAGAGCGATTTTTGGCTCATGGGCGAAGTCGTGCACGGCGACTATTCCGAATGGGCGCAAAACGGCCGGCTCGATTCGGTAACGAACTATCAGATGTACAAATCGCTTTGGTCATGTTTGAACGATCGGAATATGTATGAGCTTTCGTATAATTTGAACAGAGAATATAACGCCGAAAGCGGTATGTATAAAGACATCGCATTGTACAATTTCGTGGACAACCACGACGTAAATCGAGCGGTCAGTGCGCTCACCTCTCCGGAGCGGCACCTGCATCTGCTATACGGGCTGCTCTTTACGATTCCCGGCATCCCGTCCGTCTACTACGGCAGCGAATACGGTATACGGGGAATGCGGAAAGTCGACTGCGATTACGAACTGCGCCCTCCGCTTCCGCCTTTCGCTCAGCTTCCGGATTTTACGCAGCCGGGTTTTGACGCGGGCTTTATCCGTACGTCCATTGAAACATTTTCGAAAATACGACGGAGCCGTCCCGCTTTGCAGCGCGGTTCGTACCGGCAGGAGTTTATTGCAAACCGGCAATTCGGCTTTTGGCGCGAATGTTCCGAAGAAAAAATCCTGATCATCGTAAATTCGGATTTTGCGCAGGCCTGTGTTTTTTTACATTCCATTCCGGAGGGCGAATATGAAAATCTGACGGACGGAAGGATCTGTCATTCCGATGATTTGAAAGAACTGCAAACGGCTCCGTGTTCAATACTGATATTGCGCAAAAACGAATGATCGGAAAATCATTTTGTTAAATTTATCCGAAAATCATTCCGTGCATTACACCTGCACGGCTCCTTGACGCAGCACGCGGAGGGTACCCGAACTTATATCGACGATGGTCGACGGAAGGGCGCCCGACGTATCGCCCGATGAAATTATTAAATCGACATCGTCTTCAAACGTTTCGATAATGTCGCTTATTTTTTCGAGTACGGGTTTTCCGCTTTTATTGACGCTCGTCGAATAGACGGGACCGCTTTGTGCGATGACAGCTCTCAGCCACGCATCTCCGGGACAGCGGTACGCGGCAGTGCCCCCCGTTCCGTCGTTTACGATGATCGTGAGCGCGCCCGGCCACTTTGCAAGGAGAGAGGCGGGTACGGCGTCCTTTGCATAACGGCGTATTTCATCGGGGTGTGCGATGAGGCGGATAAAAGGCTTTCCTTCGTCCCTGCCCTTTATCGCCCGTATTTTTTCTTCGGTTCGGAATATTTTTTTACCGCTTTCGACGATGCCCGAAAAACCGTACACGGTGTCCGTCGGAAGGATAAGGATCTTTCCGCGCTTTAAAAAATCAACGCACAGGGAAGCCGCTTTTTCGTCGGTTTTGTGCAATATCACCGAGTACCGCCGCCGAAAGTCGCTATGCGCATTTTGCCCGCAGCATCGGAAGCGGTTTTCCGCATTGCAGAAGAAATCCGTTTTTCTTCCGCTAAGACTTGCACTTTTTTTCGCCGCGCCATAACTTCTCCGCTTCCGCCGGTAAGCGCCAAAAGTACGAACGTAAGCGCAAAAAACGCGATGCCGCATGCTTTGCATGTCCGCTCGCTCATAAACGCTATCGGCTCGCGCCGAACGACGGTTCCCGTATCATACAGCGGCGCTTCGTAGGGCTTAAGTCCGGTTATTTTAACGAGCTTTTCCCCCTCGCTCACGTAATCGAGCTTACGCGCATAGGCGGCGATAACGTCTTTATCTTTTTCGAGCGCCGTGCGTTCCAGTAACAGTTCTTCATTTATTTTTTGGATGAGTGCCGTCTGCCTGCTTATCGCGCGTTTTTGTTTTTGCAGCCGATTGTATACGATGATGCCGTCTCTGCCCGCAAAAAACGAAAGGAGTACATATACGAGGGTACCGATAAAAACGGCCGAAAGGATTTTTGTGCGTGTCATATTTTTCTTATCGGCCGAGCGCCCTATTTTCTGAAACGAAAATATATGCTATACTGTTACGATAGTATAGCGGGAATTTTCCCGGCGACGTACTGTTTTTTTGAAGCTTTTATGCCGATACTATAACGGATAGACTATGTATCTCTGCATACTGAGGGGAATGATATGGCAAATACCGATAACAAAAACGAACTCGACAGTTACGGTGTCTGGGTAAAAAAATCTCCGGAATCCGACTCTCAAAAATCCGAAAGCATCGACGATTTTAATTTCGACGTCGATTTGCCCGATTTTTCCGAAATAAATTCATCCGTAAATGAGCAAGCGCAAAGCGATGCATCTGCCGTCGAAGACGTTTCCATCGAGGATTTTCTCGACAACGGTTTTTCGGAACCTCCCGTCCCCGATGACACGCTCGGCGCGAGCGCTGACACCGCGCCCGATTTTTTCGGCGCTGCGGAAGAAACGCAAAACGATTCGATATCTTTTCCCGTATCTTCCGAAATCGAAGATGCTTCCGTTCTCCCCGAACTTCCCGAATCGATCGACACGACGTTCAGCACAGCGGAAACTTCCGCACCGGCGGAAGCTTCCGTCACCGAAGACGTCGACCTTTCCGATTTCGGAGTCGATTTCAGCAACGACGAAGCGCCTTCCGATACCGAATCGGGCGGAAGCATCTCTCCTGCAAAAACGGAATCGGCTCATATCGATTACGATCTTTCCGTTGCTCCCGACGACGGCGCTCTTTCTTCGGCACAAACGCAAAGTGTCGTACCCGACAGTTTCGACGAAGAAGCGAAATCGCTCATGGACAATATTGCAGCTCCGCGTACGGAAAGCAACGATCTCCTGCGGCAAATCGTCGAAGATCTTTCCGGATTGAAAAACGAAATCTCCTCGCTGAAAACGCAATTCGCCGAATTGAAATCGCGCGGGGGCACTCCGGCAGCCGAAGTGCAAGCCGGAGGATTTTTCAACAATTTGGATGAAGATGAAACGATTTCGCTTTCGGGCGACGAACTCGACAATATCATGAGCAGCGCCGATTTTTTAAATAACGAAAGCAAAGTCGACGAACTTGCAGAAGAAAACAAAATTGTCGATGGCACGCAAACCGAAGATACTTCCGTCGTTCCCGATATTTCCGAAAAAAACAAATCGACCGACGATTTTTTTGTGCAGGAAACAAAAACCGATACGGCAGGTGAATTGCCGATCGCGCCCGGCGAAGAAGAGGAACTTGAAGAGCTGCCCGAAGAAGCCGAACTCGAAGATCTTTCGGATGCGGAACCGCTCGAAGATATTTCCATTCCGAGCGTCGACGATATTTTGCGCGATGTCGCTCCCGCTTCGCAAAGCGAACCGAATTCATCCGGCAACGATCATAAAGCCGATATCACCGATAAATTTTCCAAAACCGATTCGACTTCCGAAACGGATGATTTTTTCAAAACGGATGTGCCCGCCGAAGATACCTCATCGCACAACGCCGCTTTTACCGACGCCGAATCGACTGCGGCAAAACCTGCGCTAAAAACAGCTTCACAAAACACTTCTTCGAGTCTGCCTGCAAACTTGACCGAAGAAATCAAATCCGTCCTTTTGTACATGGATCAGCTGCTCGAAGATTTACCCGAAGAAAAAATCGTCGAATTCGCGCGCTCCGAACAATTCGCGACATATAAGAAACTTTTTTCGGATTTGGGATTGTCATAACATGGGTTTGCTCAACCGCGTATCGGGCGGACAGTCGAAAAAGGCTTCGGGACTTTTGTCCCGTGCCGCTCCCCGTATGCAAACCCCCTCTTACGTTTCCTTTTCGGATCTGTGCCGTGATTTCGGTATTTTGCACGGATCGCTTTTTGAAATAACGGACGGCTCTTTTGCCGCAAGCGCATGCACCGGTCTCGACGCTCAAAGCATCGCGCTTTCCGTTTCATCTCCCGATTTTTGGAACGGAACGATAGGAGTCGATACATCGATAAAAACTTTTTCAAACCCGCTCGGTAACCTTGCGGCATTTTACCAGCTCTTTTCCCCGCGCACAAAAGAACGTCTCTCCTCCGTCCATTTTTTTCGTCTTTCATCCGATGCCGTTTTTATGAAAGCCGATTTTATCGGTGAAAACTCTTCTCCTCCGTCCGAAACGATAAAAATCGCCCTTGAAGAATTTATTAAAAACCGCGGACACGGCGGCCGCTTAAAAAACGGCAATGCAATTTTTTCAGGCGCATCTTGTTTTCCGAACGATAACAGCGCGCTGTTCTTTTTGCTTTCGACGAAAATCGCGATAAACCGCACGCTCGTTTCGGTTTCGTCGAAAAGCGATGCCGTCAAAGAGAGACTGTTCAATGTTATCTGCGGCGAAATATCCGATATGCTTGCACATTCGTTCGCCGCTCCGAATATGTGCGTACAAGGAAAAAACGGAGAGCTGCATATCGTCCTTTTTTCTCACGACGATTTCGACGAAGCCGTTTTGCAGTTTCACATAAGCCGTTTTCTCTCTCCCTTCCTTTCCGACGCCGCCGCTGCTCTCATGCTCATCAAAGCCGGAAGCGCGCGCAATGCGGAAGAAATCGAACGCTTTGCCGTCGAAGGTTAATTTGGGTATTTGTTTTTTTACGGCAAAAAACGGCAGCATTTCGTGCAGCGCAAACGGCACATCCCTTCATTCATCATACGACCCTGAAAAAGAAGGCGAGCGATTTGCCGCATCCCTCGGCGCATCTTTTTATCCCGAATATATAATCGTAACCGAACCGGCATTATCCTATTGCGAAACTTTTCTCCGTAAGCGATTTCCGTCCGCAAGGCTGTGCGCCGTCCGCTACAGTGAAGATTTTTCCGAATCGGATAAACGATGGGATATCGTATTCAATGCGGCAAAAAAAGAGGACGAGCTTTCGGAAAATCTTTTTGCCTCTCTCGGCGAAGAAGGTTTATGCAACTCGCTCTTTGCATCATGGCATCCTTCCGCACGCGCATTTCCCCGAAAAGACGAAGCCGTTTGGCGGGAAATAAAAAATGCCGTCGATAAGGGACGCGACGTCCTTTTTACACGGAGCGCTTTTTCTTCGCGCTGGATACTGAACGCATTTTTTATCTGCAAACACATCGAACGGGTAAAGACCCTTATAAAAGGAAATGCTCCCCTCGTCGTCGCAGCTTCGGGACCGAGCCTTACGAACGCGCTTCCCCTCCTCGCCCGCTTTCGAAAATATTATTTTCTCATTGCCGTCTCTTCGGCTCTTTCGGTTTTGAACGCACACGACATTGTCCCCGACCTCTGCTTTTCAACCGACGGAGGATTTTATGCAAAGGCGCACTTGACTCGGCTCGCTTTCGTTTCGGGCATACCGCTTGCGCTCGCAGAAGAAGCGGCCTGCGGCGGAACTATTTTATCACAAAACGATATCGTTCCCCTTTCATACGGCGACGGCTTCGCGTCAAAACTTTTTAAATCCTGCGGTATTCCCTCAGTAAAAATCGAAAGAAACGGTACGGTAAGCGGAAGCGCGCTTTCCTTTGCAAAAGCGATAACGGACGGTCCGATTTTTTTCTGCGGTCTCGATCTGGCGCCCGCCCCCGGCTTACAGCACGCCGAACCGAACGAACTCGACCTCCGCGCGGAAATTTTTGACGTAAAAACATTTCCCAAAGAAACGAGAGCTTCGATTTCGCGCTTTACATCCGGCGCGCTCAGGCTTTACCGGAAATGGTTTCAAGCGCTTCCCGAAAAGAAAACCCGAAACGTCTACCGTCTCGCGCACGAATACCGTTTTTCAAATACGCTCGGCGCAATCGGCGACGTCGATTTCGATTTTTTCGAAAAATCGCTTTCACCGAACGGAACATTGCCGCGCATCGCGGATGAAGCGCTTGCACAAAAAAAAGACGTACAAAAATCCGCCCTCGACTTTGCAAAGCGCCACGGGCGAAGCGACGAATGGCTTCACGAATTTTTTCCTGCGGAATATATTTCATGGAAGCGGGAAACGGACGGCGAAGAAAAAGGGCGCAAAGCGAAAACGCTTGAAAAAAAAAGCGATGAACTTTTAAAAAAAATTGAGAGGCTCCTTTCATGACATCGCTTTTTTCGTCGATTATACCGGCAAAAAACGGAAGTCCGGTTCCGCTTTTTCAAAACGGAAAAAGCATGCACTCCCGCTACGATCCCGAAAAAGAAGCCGAACAATATGCCGCGCGTATGGATGAAGCGGGCTTTTTTATCGTCGCGGGTGCGGGAGGCGGCTACTTTATCCGCGCGCTCAAAAAACGATTTCCCCGCTCCTTTATTCTCGCTGCGGAAAATTCTCAAAGCGATATCGATTTTCTGATGAAGATTCCCGTTTTTAATAATTTATCCGGCGACGAAACCGTCCGTATCGTTCCGACGGAAAAAATTTCCGACACGATACTCCGGTTTTATGTGCCTGCTTTTTACGGCTCTTTTTCGATAATCGAAACGCCCGCGTGGGCAAGCGAAAATAAAATCGGCATCGAAGCGTTTCGAATGCAGACGACGAGCGCGGCACGGGCGATTGCCGCAGATTATTCGGCGCAAGCGCACTTCGGAAAAATCTGGCAGCGTAATATCATGGCGAACTTGGCTCAGATCGGCGCACAATCCGCTCCGGCACGCAGCGTGCAGAACGATACGTCGTTTGCCGCGCCCGGCGGAAAAACGGCTTTGATCGCGGCTGCCGGTCCTTCCCTCGACACTGCCGTTTCGCTCATTGAAAAAAAAAGAGATGAGCTTTACATCATTGCGACGGATACCGCTTACAAAAGTTTTACAGAACGCGGCATACTATGCGACGCCGTCGTATCGATCGACGGACAGCTTTTATCGGCACAGCATTTTTTTTCGGACGTGCGAACGGAAGGTACGCTTTTTATTTTCGACTTATGCGCAAACCCGAGCGCGATCCGTTTTATTAAAAAATCGGGAGGAAAAATCGCGTTCGTTCAAACCGGACACCCGCTTTCGTTTTACGCATCGCTCTTTTCGGAACGTAAAACCGGTACGGCATTTCCGTTCATCCGTACGGGTGCGGGAACGGTAACGATTGCCGCTCTCGACTTTGCGCTGAAAGCGGGATTTTCGAAAATCGAAGTGTGCGGCGCGGACTTTTCGTATTCGGAAAAACCGTACATGAAAGGCACCTATTTCGACGCGCTGTACAATTCGTTTTCCTGCCGCACGGAGCCTATGGAAACGGCGTTCGACGCGCTTATGTTCCGCACCGAACTTTTTCAAAACGGAAAACGGCGTACGAGCGCAACGCTCGACGCATACCGCAAAACGTTCGAATCCGTCCTTTTCGAAACGTGTACCGATATCGACTCCGACGGCTTTTTATATCGCGCAGTTTCCGAAAAAGTCTATCCGCCGCTTCGCTTTTGCCCCTCTTTCGATATGCCGTCGTTTATTTCCTTTTTCAAAAAAGATTTTTCAGATTGCGAAAAAAAACTCTCGTATCCCGATTTTTCTCCGGTAATCGCTTCGTTTTTTCCCGCAGTCGCTTCGCTTCGAAAAAATAAAAACTTCAGCGGAGAGCATCGCGGCATCGACATTTCGGCGCGGTTAAAAAATGAAAATTCACGCGCTGTATTTCCCGAACTTTTGAAACTTGCATACGCCGAGATTCTGAGATATACTCGACACTATGAAACGTAAAAGCATTACCGTCTATTCGATCGTCATCGTCTCCGTGTTTGCCGCGGTGATTATCTTTCTTTTCTATAAACTCGGCTGTGAATACGCAACGGGAAGAGAACGTACCGGACGCGAATTCGACAGGTTGGCATCTTCGGCACGAAACGCACTTTTACGCTACGACGCTTCGTCGCCCGACTTCCGAGACGCATTTTCGAAAGCGTGCGGCAATTACGGCGACTACGCCTTTATCATATTAAAAAGCGCATCGAAGATTATATTCGTATACCCCGAAAACGCCGAAAGTTCGGCAATACGCCCTTCCCGACTTTCGGAAATACATTCGAGCAGTTTCCGAACGGGAGGAGACACGTACATTCTCACCGCATCGATGTACCTGATCCGCCCTTCTTCCGTTTTTTATTATGCGCGCTTTTCATTCGTCGTTATCCTTGCACTTACCGTCCTCACTTTGATCCTAATACTTTATCTTGAGTTTGCAAATTCCAAATATTCCGTTTCGTCACCTGCAGATGCCATCGAAGAAAAAACCGGCGCGGCGTTTTCCGAAACGACAGCTGAAAATACGGATCTCCCCTTTGAAGACGATTTGCCCTTCGACGGCAAATTTTCTTCCGACGGCAATACCGTACCGCAGAGCGAAACTCAAAGCGATACCGAAAAAAGCGTACAAAAAATATCTTACGGAGAATTTGAAAACGACGTACGGGATATCGAAAGCGAATACGTTCCGCCCGAAACGCCTTTTTGGGAAAATGAAGGCGAAATGCAAAACGATATTACGGACAAGTTTTCGCCGCTGACCGGCTTCCATTCGGAACAAAACCTTGAAGAGAAACTCGATCGAGAATTGGTACGGGCGGCTTCTTCCGAACAGGACGTATCGCTTTTTATAGTCCGCATTCCGAATCTTTCGTTTGCTTCAAACGCATCGAAAAGAATATGCGCGTACCTTTTCGAACGCTTTCAATCGAATGATATGCTTTTCGAATACATGAACGACGGTTTTGCCATAATCAAAATCAATACGAACGTTGACGGAGCGCTTGAAATCGCATCTTCGCTGCGCGAAGATATTATTAAAATTATTAAGGGCGAAAACATGGAGCCCAAGTGTGCCGTCGGCATTTCATCCCGATCGATGCGAATGCTTCCCGGAAAGCGACTTATTCAGGAAGCACGCGAAGCGCTCGAAAATGCGGAGGCCGACGAAACTTCTCCGATCGTCGCATTCAGAGCGGACGCCGACAAATACCGTAAATTTATCGCCGAAAACGATTAGAGGGTTTTCCGAAAACCGAATTTTTCAAAGATGCCGATTACGGATCAATCGCGCACAAGCATCAAAGAATGCGATTGATATTCGGGCATAAAACGTTTTTTTGCACCGCTTTCAAATTGAACCGCAATAACGAATTCTCCGTCGTCGCTCGTATCCGACGAAACGATTTGTCCGTACCCCCAGTCGTCGTGATAAACTCGGCAGCCCCGCTTCCATTTTTCCGAAAGCCCGTTTGCCGCTTCAGAGCGGCCGCTTTGCAGATCAGATTTTTGCGGCCTTTCTCCAATTACACGAAACGCGCTTTCCGCCTCTTCGAGAAAAACGCTCGGCTCCATAAACTCCGTACGCCCGTACAGGCGGCGGCGGGCACAGGAGGTAACATAGAGTTCGTTTTGCGCCCGCGTTACGCCGACGTAAAAAAGGCGGCGTTCTTCTTCGAGTTCGCTTCCCGTTTTATCGCCACGCGGAAAGATACCGTTTTCCAATCCCGTGATGACTACCCGCGGAAACTCAAGCCCCTTCGTGTTGTGCAGCGTGATGAGCGTTACGGCATCTCCCTTTCCGTCATCGCCCGTTTCGAGCGAACGGTCGAGCGTGATCGAATCGAGAAACTGCAAAAGCCCGTCTTTCGTACACGCATACAGCGACGCGCTGTTCATGAGTTCCTGCATATTCGCCGCGCGCTGCGTACCCGATATTTCATCCTGCGTACGGTGATATTCGAGCAGGCCCGACGCGTCGAGTATTTTTCCAACAAAGTGCGAAAGCCGCTCGGCTTCCGAAAACGATTTAATAATGCCGTCGTACGCACCGCAAAACTCGCGGATGCCTTCTTTCGCTTTTTTCCCGGCATCATCAGCGCAGGCTTTTGCCGCTTCTACAAAACCGATCGATTTTTCGCGGGCGTATGAAACGATCGCCTCCTGCGTTTTTTCTCCCACACCGCGCGAAGGTTTATTGACTATTCTGCGAAATGCGATTTCGTCGCGCTCGTTCGCGGCAAGCGATAAAAATGCGAGCGTGTCTTTAATTTCTTCCCGCTCGTAGAATTTCAAAGAACCGACGACGGCGTAGGGTATCCGCCGGCGTAAAAATTCGTTTTCAAATCCGAGCGACTGCGCGTTCGTACGGTATAAAATCGCCCAATCGCCGTAAGGAGTCTCTTTTTCCGCATGCGCTTTTTCGATGAGCTCTGCGCAAAATTTCGCTTCCGCATCCTGATCGGGCAAATACACGAGCACGGGCGCCTTTCCCGCCCCTCGCTCGGCTTTAAGCGTTTTTCCGATGCGGTCTTCGTTGTTTTTTACGACGGCGTCCGCGGCGGCAAGAATTTTTCCCGTCGAGCGGTAATTGCGCACGAGTTTAATAATTTTCGTGCCGGGGAATTTTTTGCGGAACGTCAAAATGTTTTGTACTTCGGCACCGCGGAAACGGTAAATCGACTGGTCGTCGTCTCCGACGACACACACGTACGTACCGCTTCCTTCTGCCGTACCCGAAAGCGTCTGCAAAAGCTTAAACTGGGCGACGTTCGAATCCTGATATTCGTCGACCATGATGACGCGGAAACGGAAACGCATCTGCTCGCGCACGGCGAGATTTTCTTCCATCACCCGCACCGGCTTCATTATTAAATCGCCGAAATCGGCGTTTCCTGTTTCTGAAAGCCTTTGTTCATACGCGCGGTAGATCGCCGACAGCTCTCCTGTCGAATCGACGGCGGATAAATCGTCGTCCGGCGTAAGGCAGTAATCCTTTGCGAGCGAAATTCTATGTGCGGCGAGTTCTGCCTGCCGGCGCCTGAGCGACGGAACGGCTTTCATCACGAGAGTGGCTGCATCGTCGTCGTCGTACACGGTAAACGAGGGAGAAAGATTTGCGATAGCGGCATAGCGGCGCAAAAACCACGCGCCGAACGAGTGAAACGTGCGTATTTCCGCAAAGCGCGCTCTGTCGTCGAGGGCGATCGCGCGCGAGCGCATTTCGTTCGCGGCTTTTTTCGTAAAGGTTACCGCGAGTATGGATTCGGGCGGGATTTTTTTTTCGGCGATGAGGTAGGCGATCTTTGTCGTGATGACGCGCGTCTTTCCGCTTCCGGCTCCTGCGAGAATCAAAAGCGGACCGGCCGAATGTTCGACCGCCTCTCGCTGTTCGGGGTTGAGCGTTTCCATGTACGAAAGATCCGTCCGCGCGTCGGTCATCGGCCCTCTCCCGCATCGTAAAAATCGCTCGCATATAAAAGCGGCGAAGAGACTGCCGTTCCGCCTGATGCGCGAGACCGTTTTTTATTTATTATTAAATTCGAGGCGAGACGAGAATCGATATCGACGCCGCTCACGCCGTCGGCAAAAACGCGCACGACGTTTCCGCATTGCACGGCGCTCCGTTCAGCCTCATCGTCCCTGTCGTAGCGGACGACGAACGAACCGTCGACGTCGGGCGCTTGGAACCATGCGCGTCCTATCGCAAGGCCTTCTTCGCCTGCGACGACTTCTTCTATGAGTACATCGTATTCTTTTCCGCACCGCAGCTTCAAACGGTCTTCGGTGATTTCGCTTTGGAGCGCTTCAAGCACACGCTTCCGCTCAAGCGCTGTCTTTTGAGGCACCCTGCCCTTCATAGCGTAGGAGGCCGTATCTTCTTCGCGGCTGTAGGTAAAGCAGCCCGACCAATCGCTTTGTATATCGGAAAGAAAGCGCTGCGTGGAGCGGAAAGCTTCCTCCGTCTCTCCCGGAAAGCCCGTCAAAAAAGTCGTCCTGATCGCCGCCGCGGGAAACGAAGATCGGATATCGCGCACGAGGCGCACGTATTCTTTTGCCGTACACTTCCGATTCATCGCTTTAATAATTTCGTCGTCGCCGGATTGAAACGGGATATCGAAATACGGAACGATGCGCGGATCCTTTTGCATGACGGGAAAGATATCGCGGTTGAAGTGATCGGGATGAATGTAGAGGAGGCGCACGATAAAGCGGCCTTTGACGGCGGAGATTTTTTTCAACAAACGGGCGAGCGCCGAAAGTTTTTCAGTACCTTCGTTGACGCCGTCTTCCCCTATGCACGGGAGCGGAAAGCGCCCCGTACCGAAAACATCGTCCCCGTCTCCCGTACCGTAGGCTGCCAAATCCTGTCCGATAAGATTGATTTCATATACGCCGAGCAAGAGCAGCGTTTTAATTTCATCGACGATATCGTCCGCGCTTCGGCTCCGCACCGAGCCGCGGATGATCGGAATCGCGCAAAAAGTACAGCGGTTGCTGCAGCCTTCCGTAATCTTTACGTATACGGAATTGCGATACGAAAGCAGCATCGTCCGTTTTCCGCACGATATGCCGCGCTGCTCCGCCGTGACGACGGGGCGCTTTCCCGCAAGAAGAGAGCGCACGACGGAATCGATTTTCGAAAGATCGCCGTTTCCGAAAATGCCGTCCGCTTCGGGAAGAGAATCTTTTAACACGTCCGCATAACGTTCGGCAAGGCATCCTGCAAGCAGCACTTTCGCATCGGGATAATTTTTTTTCGCGCGGAGAAGCGCATCGATCGATTCTTTTTTGGCGGGATTGATAAAACCGCACGAATTGACAATGATGATCTGTGCTTTCGACGCGTCGAATGTTTGCCGAAAACCGAGAGCGGTCAAACGCGAAATGATGATTTCACCGTCGACTTGATTTTTCGCACAGCCGTGTTCGTCGATAAAAAATTCAGTCAAGCTCAACGACCACCAATCTGTATTTGCCTTCCGAATCGCGCACCCATTTGATATCTTCGACGAGCACTTGCCCCGCTTTGCCGATTTCGAGATCGTAGTTTTTCGTATCGGCGATGACGGTAAATTTTACGGTATTGCCGTTCGACATCCACACGCGCACGCCGTTGTTCGCCGTCATCATAACGACGTCTCCGTTCGTAAAATAATTTTCATTCGAGCGCTTTCGATCGACCCTATAGCGGAATTCGCACGGGCCGCGAAAACTCACGTTGACCGTAAAGGGATAAGCGCGATTGTCTTCGAAAATGACGGACTGCGGATGTTTTTGCGGGGAGAGCGGATTTTGCGAAACGTCCTCTGCAGCGATTTCATCGATCGCAAGCGTATCGCTGTCGTGACGGCGCACGAGCATACGCACTTCCGCTCCGCGAGACGCATCGGTCGATGAGATATCGGAAACGTAGACGATGATATCGCCCTTTGCGTCTCCGTCGACATCGAGCTCCGCTTCTTCGGCCAAATCCGTGCGAAGCGTACCGACCGGCGTATCCAAGCCGAACGACGTAAGCGTATCGCTTACGGTAAGGATGATCTTCCCTTTTTCCGACGGATAGACGATTTTATCGCCGCGGAACAGCCGCTTTTCAAGCGGCTTATCGGTGAGTTCGTAGGTTTTCGATTCCATACCCCGGGCGACTACGACACTGCCGTTTTTATTCGTGTGAAAAAATTTGGAAATTATTAAAACGGAAGCGATACATACGACGACGAAAATGCCGACGCCGACGACGATCGGTATAAAAAAAGACGATTTGTGTTTGACAAAGAGACCGTCAGGAACGGGAGATTCCTGAATGGCTTTGCTTCGGTAGAGCGACATGACCGTGTCGGGACTTACGCCGAGGTATTCGGCGTAATTGCGCAAAAACCCCACCATATAGGGTTCGCCGGGAAACACGGATGTGTCTTCCTCTTCCAAACCCCTGATACATTCGACCGTTATCGACGTTTCGCGGGCAGCCGTATCTCTGTCGATATTTTTTTCTTCGCGCGAGCGTTTTAAAATCGTGCCGTAACTTTCCATAAGAACGCCCGCCTCATTCGGAGAGAAGAAAATTATTATACACGTTTGCCGATGAAGGCGGATCGTAGATAAAACGCTGATCGGGAATACCCTGATTCAATTTATAATCGGAAAAAGTAAACACGTATTCCGTGCCCTGCGGAGTCGTTGCGGAAATCCGTCTGATAAGTTTCGTCTCCGCGTTGACGGCGATTCTGATCGAACGGAACGCTTCGGTCGTATTGCGCCGGTCAAGTACGAGCTTTATAACCCGCTCGTCGGATGCATCGTCGAGCGCAACGGGATCCTGCCCCGTTTCGTATTTGATCGTGTAGTAGCGGCTCATAAGCGAAAGCCCCTGTGAAGTCGCAAGCGATGCGCCGCCCGCGCTCGAAGACTGCACCGGCTGCTGGAGTACGGCGGAAGAGCCGGGAAGATAGATCGTGAGAAGATCGCCGTTAAACAATACGACCTGCTCGGCGGGCTTCGAAAAATCGATGCGGAGCAAGTCGGGTCGTTTGAACGACACGCGGGCTTTCATCTGCCTGCTCCCCATGGATATATCCATATCCGCTTCGTAGTCGTGTATGGTCGCGTAAAAATCGGAAACGGTTTTAAAATAATCGCCGGCCGTCGTAATCGTCTGCGCAAAAACGGATGCACAAAAACATATCGAAAAAAACGCGGCCGAACAAAGAGAAGCGTATTTTTTATTTAACATAGATATATTTTAATCGAGATAAATCATAAGGTCAAGGCACGCGCGCTTGACAGCAGGGATTACGCATGAAAAATGTATACACAGAAAAGAGACATAATATAAAATAAAAAAGGCGGAACGCGAGGCAGCGGCAATGCCGCCGAGCCGCTCAGACCGATGGCAAGCGAACTTTTTGGTAAAAAAGTTCGCGCAGTCCGATTCCAATCACGGTCTGCCGCGGCGAACGGCAGGGCTGCTGCCGGGAGTGCAGCCGATTTTTTACGGTAATGGTTATTTTTTGAGGAATATAGATTCTCATGCGTAAGCCCTGGCTTGGCAGGCACGCGCGCTTGACAAAAAAAGCGCTTCAATACATAATAACGCACATTGTCGGAGTACGGCGTCAAAAAACGCGGCTACTTTTTTGTACGGCGACTCCCTGCTTTTTATGCAAATTCATTTCCTATAATTGCATAAAAACAACAACATCCTGCCGGAATCGGCACAATTGAATATCGCTAATTAAAGAGGTTAGTATGTCGGTAAAACACCCTAAGGGTAAAATAGTCAGAAGACTCGGTACCAATATTTTCGGCAATCCGAAATACAGTAAGCTGTTGACCAAACGGCCGAACGCTCCGGGCAAAGAACGCGGAGCAAAACAGCGCGGCAAAACATCCGTATACGGCGAACAGTTAAAAGAAAAACAAAAGTTCCGTCTCGCATACGGCATATCGGAAAGGCAGTTCAGAAATATGTTTGCGCGCGCGCAGCGTATGGAAGGCATCACCAGCGACAATATGCTTTCATTGCTGGAACAGCGCTTCGATAACACCGTTTTCAGAATGGGTTTTGCGGTAAGCCGTGCGCAGGCGCGGCAGATGGTTTCGCACTGCTATTTTTACGTCAACGGAAAACCGGCGAATGTCCCGTCCATGCGGATTAAAGCAAAAGACGTTATCACATCGAAAGAAAAAAAAGGTATCCAAAATCTTATCCGGCACAATCTGGTTACTTCGCAAGGCAATCGCGGAAGCTGGCTTACCGTCGACGAAGAAAAACTTTCGGCAACCGTTACGGCTCTCCCTGCAGCAGGCGATATCCAGCCGGTCGGCAATATTCAGTACGTTATAGAATTCTATTCCCGCTGATACATATCTTCCGACGAACGGCGTCCGTTCCGCGCTTTTGAAAAGCGGAAGCGGCAACAACGTCAAAACGTTCCGTATTTTTTCAAAATCGAAAAATGCGGAATGTTAAAACGAAACGCTGAAACAGCGCGTTTCGTTTTAACTTCGAGCTTTCAAAAAAAACTTACACGACAAAAGACGCAAGGGCGATATAGCCGAAAATCGTAATGAGCGTATAGAGCGCCAAATACGCGCTCAAAAAAGCGCTTTCATCTTTTCCGTTTACAAATACACCGTACGCATACGTCGGCGGCATGATAAAATACAGGACGGCACCGAAGCGATACAGCGGATCGGACGGGTACATCCGGCCGACAATATAATAGACGATACCGCCCATAAAAAGTGCAAAGACGAGCATACGCGCAAAAACGGTTTTCAGCGTATCGCTCCATTCGATATTCGAAAAGGCAAGGCCGTAACCTACCGTCATGATGATAACCGGTCCGACGGGAGCACCGACAAAGTGCAAAACGCCTTCGAAAATACTCCCTGCTCGCGTCGATGAAAGATACGGCCCGAAACCGCTTACGGAGCAGAGTATGCCTGCAAGGATCGCAATATTCACCGGAGTCGCAAGCGATTTTCCTAGTTCCGAAGCACGGAGCTTTCCTTTTGTGCGAAGCTGCAAAATCGTAATGATGACCGCCCACTGAGTAACGGCGCCTCCCGCATCGAAGAGCGCAAAGTGGTACAGCTCGCTTTGTCCGAAAAGCAACATAAAAAGCGCATAGCCTATCGAACCGCCCTCTATCGTCGCACACATAAACGGCGCAACGGGCGTTTTAATTTTTAAAAGAGCGCACATAAGGATTCCGAGACCGAAAGCCGCGAGGTTCATCAGCGCAAAGACGCCGAGCGTGAGCGCTTCTTTCCACGTAAAGCGCATATTGTAAAAGGCCGCAAAAAGCACTGCGGGAAGACATACTTTTACGATGAGCGATTTGATTTCTTCGACGCCGCCGTCGCTTAAAAATTTCGTCTTTCGCGCCCACATCCCTACAGCGATCATGACGATGACGGGAAGCGCGACTTCCGATATTCCTAAAAGTTTTTCCATAATAATTATCAATAACAATTATCAATTAAACACACATAAAAAGGGGCTGTCTCAAAAGTCGGTTACTTTTTCGACAGCCCGTCGAGTTTAAAATTAAGTCTTTGTATTGTAATGACTTAATTTTAAACATCGCATCTAAAATCAAGGAAGCTGTCCAAAAGCAGAAGTTTTTGGACAGCCCCTACAAAATCTTTCGCTTATTTTTTATTGATCTGTTCGGTATAGAATTCGAACGCTTCTTTGTCGGTGAATTTTTTGTGAACGATTTTTCCGATCGCATCGGCCATCGCAGCCGGATGCGCGCTCTGGAAAATATTTCGACCCATATCGAGTCCGCGAGCACCGTCCCGCATCGCGCGGTACGCCATTTCAAGCGCTTCTTTTTCGGGAAGCTTTTTACCGCCGGCAACGACGATCGGCACGGGACAGGCCGCGGCAATTTCGTCAAACTCTTCGCAATAATACGTCTTTACGATATTTGCGCCGAGTTCCGCAACGATACGCGTCGCGAGTTTAAAATATTTTCCCGTCCGCTCCATATTCTTTCCGACCGCAACGACACCGAGCGTCGGTATGCTGTAGCGCATCGCAGCGTTTATCGTCTTGGAAAGGTTGTCGATGCTTTCAAGCTGACCGTCGGCACCGATAAAGGTTTGAACGGCGACGCAGTCCGCGTTCATTCTGATCGCATCTTCGATATCGACCGCAACGACTTCGTGACTCAAATCTTCCTGCACCATGGACGAGCCGGAAGACACGCGGAGCGCGATCGCTTTTTTGCAATCCGGGCGTACGCAGGTACGCAGTGCGCCCCTCGTCGCCATGAGAACGTCGACGTGATTGTTGAGAAGCGGAATTAAAAGGTCGAGGCGTTCGAGACCCGAAACGGAACCCATAAAATAACCGTGGTCGAATGCGAACATCACGGTATTGCCGCTTTTGGGATTGAAAATATTCGACAAGTGTTTTTTCATACCCCAGTCGAGGTTTCCCGCTCCTTTTACATAAAAGGATCCGTCAACGGCAAAACGGACATCCGTGTGATAATTGTGAGCGACTTTCAAACCGTCTAAATCTGCCATACTGTATTCCTAAAATTATTAATATCGATAGCAATAACGGGCAAAGTTACCTCTGAAAACCGCAGTTTTCAGAACTTCCCCAAAATCGCCGAAAGCCGGCACACGAAACGAATCATGCGCCGGTTTTATTACGCGTTATAATTTCCTCATTAGAAATTATACTTGTCCATATTTTCTTTTGTAAATACGGCGCGCTCCGGAAGAAGCACGACACCGGAATCGCTTGCCGTGTAGGCTTTCGGATCGAGCACGGTGTTCGGTTCGACTTTTACGGTACCGATCGTCGGGATATCGATCGTATCGCCGACTTTCATGCTGTGGCCGGTCGCCGCCCAGTACGCGAGGTAGCAGGAAATCGCGCCTTGGATACCGCAGTCCCACAAACCCCAGCGGGTGAGGATGCCTGCGCGGCAGTAATCTTTAATCGCGTTCGGTGTCGCAAAGCCGGTGATCGTCACGTTCTTTTGATTGAGACCGAGGTTTTGCGCGGCCTGGCACTGTCCCGGAAGAGCGGTCGAATCGTTGCAGATGATCAAATCGATGTCTTTGTGCGCGGAAAGAACCGCTTCGCCGACGGTGATTGCGCGCTCGGCATCCTGATTCGAATAGTAATTGGCGGGAGCGACGTTGACCCATTTCGGATACTTTTGGCGGATGTATTTTTCGCCTGCTACGTGCCACGAGTTTTGATCCGTAACCGTCGCCTGCGAATAGTGCCAGCAGTATTTGATCGCATCCGAATCGGGGTTTTTGCCTCTTTCTTTCAAAGAAGCGACGCCCATGTCGACGAGCATTTTACCGAGGATATCGGGTGTGCCCTGACTCGTCATAAGAGAGCGTGCGTCGGGATTGGAATCGGAGTCCCACGTCATAACGGCGAGTCCGGCCTTGCGCGCGGCTTTCAGCGCCTGATCGACGCCGGCCGCATCGACGGTCGAAATCGAAATCGCGTCCGCACCCTGCTGAATCGCATTGTTGATGATATTGACCTGATTCGCAACCGCCGCATCGGGGCTGCCGTCATACTTTACGGTAAAGCCGACCTGCTTTGCGAGCTTTTGCGCGCCTTCGTTTGCCACTTCAAAAAAAGCGTTGCCGCTGATTTTCGGAATGAATACGACAACAACGTTTTTTTTCGAACCGTTACCGCCTTCGTTCGCTCCCGTGGCAAATGCCAAAGAGCCGACCAAAAGCGCCGCCAACATAATCGACAAAAGTTTTTTCATGATTACCTCCTGATATTTTCGTCGTCAGTCAGTTTTATTTATTAATAATTTTCCGAAAAGATTTATTTTCGAAAAATTATTTTCGCGCAGCAGTGAATTTTCCGGCAATGCGTTTCAGAGAAAAGCCCTGCGCGGAAAGACCTCGGGATGCGACAATGATGAGCAGCAGTATGCCGACGGGTATGTCGAGGTACTGCGTGTTCAATCCCGCCATGGATAAACCGAAGCGCATGATGCCGATGACGAGCGCCGACAGCGCCGTCCCTAAAATCGTGCCCGTGCCTCCGGTGATCGCCGTCCCGCCGAGTACGACAGCCGTAATGATCGGAAGCGTAAGCTCTTTGCCGAAATCGGCTTTCGCCGTACCGAGGTAGGACGTCAGCACGATACCCGCAATCGCGGCACCGATACCGGAAAGCGCGTATGTCGTCATCACGATAAACTTCGTATTGATGCCGGAAAATTCCGCGGCGTTCGGATTGATGCCGCAGAGGTACACATAGCGGCCGTACTTCGTGCGGTGCAGAATAAAATAGGCGATAAACGCGATCGCGATAAAGAGCAGTATCTGCGACGGAATGATGCCGAAAAAGCGGAACTGCGTAAAGGCCGTAAACGCGGCAGGAAAACCGCTGATGCCTTTATAGAGTTCGACTTTTGCAATGCGCGTGATCGAAATCGCCAAACCCGAATACAAAAACGAACCTCCGAGCGTGACAACCATGGGCGGGACCCGCGCATAGGCGATGATAAAGCCGCTCAAAAGACCGCACAGCGCACCTGCGACGACCGCAATGAGGCAGGCGACATACACGTTCACGCCGCTTTGAAAGATAACGCCGATGACGATCGACGTAAGCCCGACGATGGAACCGGCTTGAATATCCATACCGCCTGCGATGATGACCATCGTTACGAAAAGCGAAATGATGCATATCGAAATGAAATCGTTGATCGAACCGAGCAATACCATCGGGCGCAAAAAGCGCGGATTCAAGATGCCGAACAAAACGATTTCGCACGCGATGACGGCGATGAGCAGCAGTTCGTTTGTAAAAGTAAATCGTTTCTTTTCCATAAAAATTATCTGCTCCCCTCTTCCGCCGTCTTTGCCAAAAGCCGCGCTTTGCGCGCTTTTTCGATCGAATGATGTTCCAAAAGACCGTCTACCGTAACGATCGTTATAAGCAGGATGCCCGTAATCGTGCTGTCGTAATCGGAAGAAAATTTCAAAAATACGAGGATACGGTCGATCGACGCCATGATGATCGCTCCGATGGATGCGCCGAACAGAGAGCCGACGCCGCCCGAAAGGCTGATGCCGCCGAGCACGCAGGCCGCGATAGCTTTCATCTCGTAGCCGTTTCCGGCAATCGGCGTTACGAAACCGATGCGGCTCACATAGATGCATCCGGCAACCGATGCGAAAAGCGAACACAGCACGAACGCGCTTATCTTCGTCCGCTTTACCGGAATGCCGATGAGCTCGGCTCCTCCGACGTTGTCGCCGACCGCATAAAAATTGCGTCCTAAAGAAACGCGGCGCAAGAGCGCCGAACCTCCGATCGCAATCGCAAGCGTTATAAGATAAAACCACGTGATGCCGCCGAGCGTCGCCTGACTCAGCGCTTTATACGCAAACGGAACGTTTTCGACCCACTTGCCGCCGGTATACACATAGATGAGTCCGCGTACGATGCCGTTTACGCCGAGCGTCATAATAATGGAAGGAATGCCGAGGTAGACGAGTCCCCAGCCGTTTATAAGACCGCACACGATGCCGATAGCGACGGCGGCGAAAATCGCGAGCGCCCACGGAGCACCGTCTCGGATCAAGCTCGCGCTCACTGCGGAAGCAAGTCCCATAACCGCGCCGACCGACACGTCGATTTCACCAATGATCAACACGAATGCGATGCCGATCGACAACAAAGCGAACACGACGCTCGAATTGACCGTCTGCATAAGATTTCGCGCGGCAAGAAAATCGTGATTGACGATACCGACCAATAAAAACAGCACGATCACGACGATGAGCGAAGAAAGGCTTCTCATTTTGAAAAATCGATTAAAAGATATACGCCGCATTTATCCCACCTTTTCCGTTTCCACGCCGAACGATGCCGCCATAAGCGCATCTTCGTTGATTTCGTTTTTTGCAAATTCGTGATTGATCCTGCCGCGGTACATCGTGACGACGCGGTCGCTCATCGCGATGATCTCTTCCATATCCGAACTGATGAGCAAAATCGCGATGCCCGTTTTTTTCAGTTCGTTGATGATCGCGTACACGTCGCTTCTCGCACCCGCGTCCACGCCGCGAGTCGGTTCGTCGAGTATGACGAGGCGCGGATTCGTCGAAAAGCACCTGCCGATGATAACTTTTTGCTGATTGCCGCCGGAAAGGGATCCCATCTCCTGAGTATCTCCGGTCACTTTGATGTGAAAGCCTGAAATGTATTTTTCCGCAAGCGATTTTTCGTACGTCGTATTGATGAGGATCCGCTTTAAGCATGCAAGCCGCACCGGCGTGATATTGTTTCGCACCGTCGTCAATTTGAAGATGCCGTTTAAAAATCTGTCTTCGGGAAGATAGTTGATACCCTTTTCGATAATCCGCTTCGTCTTTAAGCCGGTGATGTCTTCGCCGTTCAAATACGCTTTTCCGCCGAGCACTTTGTCGCGTCCGTATACGGTCGTCGCAAGCTCCGT
The DNA here is from genome assembly GCF_024181585.1 of Treponema socranskii subsp. buccale. Taxonomy (NCBI): domain Bacteria; kingdom Pseudomonadati; phylum Spirochaetota; class Spirochaetia; order Treponematales; family Treponemataceae; genus Treponema; species Treponema socranskii. Next base: position 1,787,712 of record NZ_CP054258.1, read on the forward strand.
CTTTCCCGCGCCGACGACGCCCGTCATACCGAGCACTTCTCCCGAATACACGTCGAGATTTATATCGGAAAAACCGTAACCGCTAAAATTTTTCAAGGAAAGCACGAGTTCGCGCTTTGCAGGAGCGGCCGAAATATCTTCGACGTGCACTTTGCTCGCACTGTCCGGCGCAAGTCCTTTGAGCAGCATATCGTAGGTAAAATCCTTTACGTCGCCGTTCATCGTAATCGTACCGTCGATCAAAAGCGCGATGCGGTTCGCAATGACGAACACTTCGTTGAGCCGGTGCGTGATATAGATGACGCTGACCTTTTTTTTCTGCAGCTCTTTGATGATTTTAAAAAGCGAGTTCACTTCGTCGAACGTGAGCGAAGACGTCGGTTCGTCGAAAAACATAACGCGCGCGGATCGCATGAGACCGCGGAGAATTTCGACGAGCTGCTGTTCCGCAATGGAAAGCGTGCGCGCAGTGCGGTTGAAATCGAGCTTCCAGCCGAGCTGAGAAACGATTTCGGTGAGGCGTTCGTGCAGTTCGCTTTTATTGCCGGGGATTCCCATGACGACGTTTTCTTCGAGCGTCATATTCGGAAAAAGCATCGGCTCCTGCGGGATGAGGTAAACACCCGAAGCGAGAGAAGCCGACGGATTTCCGAAGTGCAGCGGTTTTCCGTCAACGAGTATTTCACCCGAATCGGGCTTTTTAATGCCCATAATCGTCTTTACGAGCGTGCTTTTTCCCGCACCGTTTCCCCCGATAAGCGCAAGCACGTCGCCGGGATACACGTCCAAGTCGATGCCTTTGAGCACGGCGTTGGAACCGAAAGATTTATAGATTTTCCGTACCGAAAGCATCGGAAAAGTCTGTCCGTCCATAATTCATTTCCTCTGTCAAATCATTTTAAATATAGAACTTTTGTTTTATCCAAAAACATTTTCTGTTCGTTCAGTATAAAACGGAAATTTCGATTTGTCAAATAAAAAGTATAAAATTCAGCGAAAAAATTTATATATTCGATACCGCTAAGCCGATATGCTGACAAAATACCGGTAAAATCGGCTGAAATTTATTACCGATATGCATATTTTTTTGTTGTGTTTTTTTAAATGTCGTGATATTATGTTCATAAAACGATATTTTGTTCGGATCAGGAGAAAAAGGGCGAAAATGACGGCCGACTGGGAAAAAGAGCTTATCGTGCGAAGTGCATGGTATTATTATATCAGAAAAAAGACGCAAAAAGAGATAGCCGATATGCTTTCCGTTTCCCGCATGCGCGTCATCCGCCTGCTCGAAAAAGCCGAACAGGAAAACGTCGTCCAAATCACGATCCACACGAACTTTCGCGGCAGACTCGAAGCGGAACAGGCGCTTATCGATTCGTACGCTCTCGCCGACGCCCTCGTCATTCCTTCCGATGAAATGTATACGTCGGCTTCGCTCAACGACGCGATCGCAAGAGCGGCGGCCATGTATATAAACGAACATTTTTCGGACAATCCGATTATCAATATCGGTTACGGAGATACGACCGGCCGCTTTATGAATTATTTTTCGCAGATTTCGAAAAAAAAGCCGACCTACGTATCGCTCACCGGAGGGGTCAGCATCTATTTGCTGAATACGCAGTCGTCGGCAGTCAACGCTTCCCTCTACCTCATCCCCGCCCCTCTTGCGGCATCGACGCCGGAAATGGTAGAAGCGATCAAAAAAGAAAGTGCCGTCATCGAAATAGCACGCATGCATACGACCGCAAGCTGTTCGGTTATCGGTATCGGCGGCGTAGACGACAACGCGACCGTCATCAAATCGGGAATCATACAAAAAAGCGATTTCGATTTTTTAAAAATGTGCGGCGCTGTCGGTGACGTACTCGCGCATTTTTTCAACGAAAACGGTAATTTTATCACGAGCGCCGCCGACGAACATTTGGTAACCTACCCGCCGGAATCGCTGAAAAAACTGCACAACGTCATCGCCGTTGCGGCGGGAAGCGCAAAACACGTCGCGATCAGAGCGGCGCTTCGGGCGCATTACCCCGACATCCTCATAACCGACGAGGATACCGCACGCTGGCTTGTAAAAAACATATAAAGGAAAATCTCTGAAAAATTCGGTTTTAGAGGTTCCGATATAAACCGACGACACGAGGAGGCACTGTTATGGATAAAAAGTATTTGATGGCCGTAGACGCCGGTACCGGAAGCGTCCGCGCCGTCATTTTCGACGTACACGGAAACCAGATCGAATGCGTGCAGGAAGAGTGGAAGCATCTCGAAGATCCGAAATATCCGGGCAGCATGAATTTCGATTGGGAAAAAAATTGGAATGCGGCAAAGCGCTGTATATCGGAAGCGATAAAAAAAGCGAAAATCGACAGCGGCGATATCGCAGCCGTTTCCACGACGTGTATGCGCGAGGGAATCATCCTCTACGATAAAAACGGAAAAGAACTGTGGGCTTGCGCAAACGTCGATGCTCGCAGTACGGCCGAAGTCGTCCAATTGAAAAAGATGTCGCCGACGCTCGAACACGAACTCTATCTCGAATCGGGACAAACGTATTCGCTGAGCGCCCTTCCGCGCATCCTTTGGGTTAAAAACAATCTCCCGGAGGTATACGAAAAAACCGCCGCCGTCGGTATGTTCAACGATTGGCTCATATACAAGATGAGCGGAACGCTTGCCGTAGAACCGAGCAACGGTTCCACGAGCGGACTCTTTTCACTTGCGACGAGAACGTGGGACAAAACGATAGCGGAACGCTGCGGCTTAAAAAGCGATATATTTCCCGAATCGAAAGAATGCGGCACGCTTGCCGCCCGCGTCAGCCGCGAAGGCGAAAAAGAAACGGGTCTCAAAGAAGGCACACCGCTCATCGTCGGCGGAGGCGACGCGCAGCTCGGCACGATCGGCGTCGGAGCGACGGAAGCGAACGATGCGGCGGTTTTCGGCGGAACATTTTGGCAATACGAATACAATACCGCAAGCGGAAAAATTGACGACCGCTGTGACATCCGCGTCAACTGTCACGCTCAGCCCTCGCTGTGGCAATACGAAGCGCTCGCATTTAAACCCGGCCTCTTTATGCGATGGTACCGCGACGGATTTTGTGCCGAAGAAAAAAAAGAAGCCGCTTCTCTCGGAAAAGACGTATACGCACTTATGGATGAACGCTCGGCAAAGATTCCCGCAGGTTCGCACGGCATGTTCTGCACTTTTACCGATGTTATGAATTTTTCCGCGTGGCGTCATGCCGCACCGACATTTACGAACTTCGATTTGGATGCCGACAAATTCAACAAATATACGTTTTACCGCTCCATTCTCGAAAGCACGGCCCTCGTCACTTACGGCCACATGCAGCTCGTCAAATCCGCGACGGGAAGCATGCCCTCCGTCGTCACCTTCGCGGGAGGCGCTTCGAAAAGCAGACTGTGGTCGCAGATCGTCTGCGATGCGCTCGGTCTTCCGCTCCGCATTCCCGCAGTAAAAGAAGCGACCGCGCTCGGCGCTGCAATGCTTGCGGCAACGGGAGTCGGCATATATGCGAACATCAAAGAAGCGGCGGATGCCATGGTAAAAATCGAAGCGACGCTCGAACCCGACATGGAAAATCATAAAACGTATATGGAAATGTATAAAACGTGGCGGAAGATATACGATGCCGAACTCGGCTTAAGCGATGCGGGCGTTACAAACTATATGTGGTCGGCTCCGGGTGTCGGCAAACATTGAGTTTTCGGAGGCGGTTATTATTAATTACTATTTAATATCGGCTGCGATGCTTGCGCATCGAAAAGTTTTTAAAGTTTTTATGGAGGATGATCAAAAGCGGCGTCTGAATTATCGCCGTCGCTTTTGACTTCGAGTTTGCGTGGATGTTTGCAGAAGGCGTGTATAGGTATCGTTTCGACAAAACCGAATGAATACGATACATCGTATTTTGCAAACTCGATTATTGAACGTGTGCGCGTTCGCGCACGACTAAAAACTTTTTCGAAAGTTAAAACTTTCTGCAAAAGTTTTTATGGAGGAATACAATGTTTATTGTGGATGAAAAAGACAAAGAGTATCGATTTAAGGACAGCGGTCCGAAATATCTGATGAAAGGCCCCCGCATGAATTTCGCAATCGTACAGTTTCAAGCGGGACAGGATTTTCAAGCGCACTATCATGACGTAATGGAAGAAAATTTCTATATACTTGAAGGTGAAGTCGATATCGTTGTCGACAACGTCGTACATCATTTGACAAAGGGGCAGTTTATCCACATCGAACCGAAGGAAGTTCACTATGTGATCAACCGTTCGAAAAGCGTCATGCGCATGGTTTCATCCCTTGCACCTTATCGGGAAAATGATAAAATAGAAGTCGATAATCCCGTACTCGACTGAGGATTTATAAACTGCAGTTTTCTGCAAAAGTTTTTATGGAGGTATTATGAATTTATTGAAGAAAAAAGGAATCCGTCTGCTGTTTGCAGCGGCATTCGTTACGGTACTTGCATCGTGTACGTCGATCCGCGTCGCCGAAGTAACCGACCGCGTCCGCATCATCCGTACGCAGGAAGATATGAACGCGCTCCTCGGTTTCAACGGAGGCTGGTCGGCAAACAGTAAAATCGGTTTTTTAAACGAAGATGTCCGCGAATGGAAAGCGGCCGATACGGGTTTGCCGTTTGACGGCGTCGTCATCGAACGCGGTGCGAATATCAAAGTATGCGTCCCGGGTAAAGTCGTATCTTACGGAGAAAAAACGCTTTTCGTTCCGGCAGGAAAATTTATTAAAGTCAAATCGGGAGCAAAACTGCAGATCTGGAGCGGCAAAACATTGTATGATTTCGATACGTTCCACTTTATCGTCGGCGGCACGGGTACAAACAATCCCGAAGTGTCGCAAAAAGTGGACAGCACGGCGGCGGTAAGCGTTCTGAACGATTCTTTCAAACACGCGATCGACATCGATAAGGGCGGCACGCTCATACTCGGTTCGAACAGTGCAAAGGCAAACGACTCGGCGGTTCTCTGGCTCGCAGACGGGAGGTCTATCGGAGCCGACGGAAATCCGAGTCCCTATGCGGGGTCCATCCGCATAGACGGCAATCTTCAAGTAGTATGCGGCGCAGGTGCGGGCGTTGCTAAAATCCGCACGGTACGAAATCTCAGAGGCGCAGGTTCGACGCTGACGGGGAGCGGCAGACTGTACATCCGCGGACTGAATAAAATTCACGGCAACGCGATCTTCGCGATCAACGAATTCGACCGCGGAGAATATTCGGACGGTATGGATTGGATCGACGAACCGTATATCAAACTGGGTACCATCGAAATCGTCGCGGACGGAATCGAAGGCATCTACAATCCCGACGGTACCGTCGACGGAAGCCCGGGATACAGGAACAATGCAACGGCGGGCTTTTACTATGTCGCACCGAGCGGTACGATCGACGTCGATCACATGATCGTAAAATGCAATAACAAAGGTACAACGGCGGATGCAACCGTCGCGTTGGCAAATTTCAATACGGAGCGCGGCATACTCGGCGGCAAAGTTACAGAGACCGGACCGAAAGCCCGGCTCGGAGATGTGTACGTCTACAATGCTGCGGAAAAAGATAAGGACGGTCCGCTTTCTGCGATATACACCGTGCAGGGCGTTTTCGATGCGACCGTAGACGGAAAAGTAAAAGTCGAATGTCCGAACGGAGGAGCGGCGGCAATCGTCGCAACCGGACACGACAGATGGACGGGTGCGGAAAAAACGATTTCTCGAATGGGTTCGGTCGAAGTGACGTCCAAAGGGAAAAACGCCTTTTTCCAAAGCGCGGCCTTTGACGGATTCGGCACTTATGTAAAAGGCGACGTAACGGTCAGCGGCCGCAACGACGGAAAGATCGCTCCGTTTATCGGCGCGGTTCCGCCCGGACCGGATATGGGAAAAGGCGGCAAAAGCGGAGTCGCCCCCGAAGCCGAAGATGTACGCAACGAACAGTTCGTCGTTCAAGGCGGCATCGTCGATATAGGCGGGAAAGTTTCGGTCGTAAATACGGACAAAAATTTCTATACGCTCGTAAGCAATGAAAAAGGCTCGACGACAACGGTCGGTTCGCTTTTTATTAACGGAACGCCTCTCGGAGCAAGCGAAAACGCGGTAACGCTCGGAATGAACGGACAATCGCGTTTTGTAAACGAAGGCACGTTTACAATTAAAAAATAAATCCCGCATTTTAAGGAATGTTTAAAAGCGCCGCTCAAATAGCGCGGCGCTTTTAACTTCGAGTTTTTTTGAAAACTCGCCTATATACGTGTGCGCCGCTTGAAACTTCGCGCTTACGCGCTCGTTGCGAGGCTCGCGCACTAATGCGGCATTTTCGGAAGTTGACACTTCCTGCAATCCCGCATTTTAAGGAATGTTTTTTTTAAGCCAGGCGGCCGCGCATCATGCGCGTGCGGAACGCTACACAGACGGCACAAGGCCGGATAGATGAACGACACTGCACAAGGCCGCATTTGTCATTTTTTCGTTTTTTCATTATATTATAGCGATAAGGATATCATCATGGAAAAAAAATTGACACCGATTACGCTCCTGTGCGGATACCTCGGAGCGGGAAAAACGACGCTTTTAAATAACGTTCTGACGAATCAAAAAGGCTATAAAGTCGCCGTCATCGTAAACGATATAGGAGAAGTAAACGTCGACGCGAAACTCATCGCCGACGGCGCGAAGATCACCGACACGAGCAGCATCGTTCCGCTTACAAACGGCTGTATCTGCTGTACGCTCAAAACGCAGCTCGCGCAAAACATCGAAAATCTTATTAAAACGGGCAAATACGATTACATCATGATCGAAGCGAGCGGCGTGTGCGAACCCATGCCGATCGCGCAGGAACTCGAAACGATTTCAAACGGCAAACTCGACAATGTCGTCGGCGTCGTGGACGCGAAGCGCCTCGTCGACGAATTTTCAGGCGGAGATGCGCTGCTCAAAGAAAAGGAAGAAGACGATATAGAATCGCTGCTCGTCCAGCAGATCGAATTCTGCTCGACATTATTAATTAATAAAATCGATTTGGTGAGCGAAGCCGAATTGAAAAAAGTCCGCGCCGTCATCAATACGATCCATCCGAACGTAAAGATCATCGAAACGCAAAACGGCAAAGTACCGGTCGAAGACATCATGGGCACGGGATCGTTCGATTTTGAAAAAGTATACGGAAGCGCCGGCTGGTGCCGCGCGATCGAAGAAGAGGAAGAAGAAGGCGAACACCATCACAAAGAAGAAGGCGACAGCGGCAGCGACGAAGACGAATACGGCATCAGCACGTTCATCTACACGAGGCGAAAACCTTTCGACCGCGTAAAGCTCGACTCATACGCGAACCGCTGGCCGAAAAACATTATCCGCTGTAAAGGCGTCATGTGGTTTAAAGACGAACCCGATATGGCGTGGGTGTTCGAAACGAGCGGCCGCCAAATCCAAGCGGGGTATTCGGGCGCATGGCTCGCCTCGTGTCCGAAAGCCGAACAGGAAAGAGTTCTCGCAGAAAATCCGCAGATGAAAAAAGATTGGGATGCGAAAGTCGGCGACCGAATGATAAAGCTTTGCATTATCGGGCAGGATTTGGATAAAGAAAAAATCTCGAAAGAGCTCGACGAAGTTCTTGCCGATTAAAAAAAGCAAGTTTTCGCTCATCGGCACAGATCGCCGATGAGCAACCGATTTTAGGGCGGTGCCTTTTGCAAGTCTGCCGCCCATTTGCGATTCCACGAGCGGCAGCGGAACCGCCGATTACTTTTTTCCGATTTCGCCGATCGCCGATACGACGCCCGCAAGGTTTTGAAAATCCGCCGGCACAATGATTTTCGTCGCCTGTCCGTTCGCGGCTTTTTCAAGCGTTTCAAGGCTGCGAAGCTTCACGACCGCTTCGTCGATGTGCACGTCTTTGATCATCTGCAATCCGGCTGCCGTCGCCTGCTGCACTTCGCGGATCGCCTGAGCTTCGCCTTCGGCTTTTCGTATCTGCGCTTCTTTTTCGGCTTCCGCATGCAGGATCGTCGCCTGCTTTTGCGCTTCGGCTTCGAGGATGCGCGCCTGCTTTTGTCCTTCTGCGACGAGGATTTCCGACTGCTTTTGCCCTTCTGCGATCAATATCTTTTCACGCCGTTCGCGTTCGGCACGCATCTGCTTTTCCATCGCTTCGCGGATCGCTTCCGGCGGCATGATGTTTTTCACTTCGACACGGTTCACTTTGATGCCCCACGGATCGGTTGCCTCGTCGAGTATCGAACGCATCTTCGTGTTGATGACGTCGCGGCTCGTAAGCGTCGCATCCAAATCGAGCTCTCCGATGATGTTGCGCAGCGTCGTTGCACTTAAATTCTCTATGGCGAGCATCGGGTTTTCGACGCCGTAGGTGTACAGCTTCGCATCGGTGATCTGCATATAGACGACGGTATCGATTTTCATCGTAACGTTATCCTTCGTGATAACCGGCTGCGGCGGAAAATCGAGCACGCGTTCTTTGAGCGACACTTTATTTGCGATGCGGTCGATAAACGGCGTCTTTACATGCAAACCCGTCTGCCACGTCGCAATATACGTACCGAGCCGCTCGATCACAAACGCGCGCGCTTGCGGAACGATTTGAATATTCGTGATGACGAGCACCATGACGATGACAACCAATGCGATGATGACATACAGATTCATATTTCCTCCATGAAAAAATTAATAATAATTATTAAAACAATATTATACCGAGCCCGTCCGGACGGGAACGACGACGGCGGTATTGCCTTCAAGCCGCACGATTTTGCACTCCGCCCCTTTTTCGATCGTCTCGCCCTTTTCAGAGCGCGCAGTCCACACGATGCCGCCCGCTTTTACCGCACCCTTATCGAACTCCGTCATGCGCTGCACGACCAGCACCTTTTTGCCGATAAGGCTGTCCGCGTTCGTCGGCATTTTTTTTGCGAGTTTTTTCGCCGCAAGCGGCCGCGTAAAGATGAGCAGCGCAAGTGAAATCGCGACGAAGATAAAAAGCTGCCATCGAAACGGAATCGGCGCGAGTGACAAAAAGATCATCATAAACGCTCCGCACGCAAACCAAATCGTCGTGAGTGCCATCGTAAGCGATTCGATGACGATGCAGAGAACGACAACGATGAGCCAAAACCACGGCAAATTATTTAAAATGAGCATCGGCATGGATGCAGTATAGCATAAAAACCGTTTTTTGTATATTTTCAGTCGGAGTATCGGAACACCCGCCTGCCTCCGACAAAGAGCTCTTTTACTTTGCCGACGAGTTCACGGCCGTCGAACGGAGTCGCTTTTCCTTTGCTGAAAAAGGCGCTCGCGTCCACAGTCCACTTTTCTTCGGGATCGACGAACACGATGTCGGCGTCGAAACCGGGAGCGAGCACGCCTTTATTGAGACCGAGAATACGCGCGGGATTTGCCGACATGAGAGCCGACAATCTCTTCGCTCCGAGCTGACCGCCTGCAACGAGAACGGTATTGCACACCGCAAAGGCCGTTTCAAGCCCCGTAAAGCCGGGACTGCCTGAGACTTTGTCTTCGAGCGTATGCGGCGCGTGATCGGTCGCGATGACATCGACCGTACCGTCGCGAAGTCCTTCGAGAAGCACGACGCGGTCGTCTTCGCTCCTGAGCGGCGGATTTACGAGCGCGCGTATAAAAGGTTCGTCGGTGCCGCAGAGAGCCAAGTGATGCGGAGTTACTTCGCAGGTAACGCAAAAACGTTTTTCTTCCCGCGCTTCGGGTACATAGCGCGTACCGTCGAGGGAAGCTTCGTAGGCGGCGTCCGCTTCGTCGGCGAGGTAATCCGCTTCATCGTCCGAAAGCGATTCTTTTGCACTGCGCACCGCATCGAGGGCGGCGGCCGTACTCACGTGTGCGATATGCACACGGCACCCCGCTTCACGCGCAATCATGATATTGCGGATCGTCGCGCTGTTTTCCGCAAGCGCGAGCAGATCGTTCGCTTTTGTCAAAAGGCTCGCGATTTTGTCGAGCACTTCGTCGGGAACGTCATCGTCGTCGTCCGCTCCCCACGCGGCAAGGTCATAGGCTTCCATCAGTTTGAGCGCTTCACGGCGGTAAGTTTTTGCCGCGGCCGCAAGCGATGCGTCTTCACTGTGACAGCTTACGATAATACCTCGCCGGGCGGCTTTCGTCATAGCGTCGAGCATGACGGAAGCGGATGCGACATCGTTTCCGTCTTCGGTGATAAGCGGCACGCGAGATGCGTCGAGGTCTTCGATGTGTCGGGTATCCGAGCCTCCGAAATCCTTTGTGATGCTTACCGACTGTATCACGCCGGCAAGAGCGAGAGAAGCCGCTTCCCTGTCGATTTCGAGCGCGCTCATCTGCGACGAAACGACGGGAGCCGTATTCGGCATCGCAACGACGGTACCGAAGCCTCCGGCACAAGCCGCGCGCAATCCGCTTGTCAAATCTTCTTTTTGCGTCTGCCCGGGATAGCGCAAGTGCACGTGCATATCGATAAAAGCGGGCATGAGCGTGAGCCCCTGCGCGTCGACGTATTCGACGGAGGGATGCTCATAGCCGTCTTCTGCGAGCACGGAAAGCGCGAGAGCTTCCGTCGTTTTTTTATTCGTAAAATAGCCGGTATAGACCGCGCGGATTTTATCGTCCACGACAAGCAGCGCTCCGGGCGAGTCGATCGCTTCGTCGAGGAGATGTGCATTGTAAAAAAGAAAAGCGCGCGTCATGACTTCGCCTCCACGGGATTTCCGTCTTCACCCGCCGTATACAGCGCGTCGCAGTATTCACAGCGGTACAATCTTTTCGTTCGGTCGACAAGCAAAAAGGTCGACGGAACGAAGTTTTCGCTCGCCGTGATACAGCGCGGATTTTTACAGCGGAATACGTTTTGTACGCGCGGCGGCAGGGTCATATTGATTTTCCGAACGACTTTTTCGTCTTTAATAATATTGACGCAGATATCGGGATCGATAAAGCCGAGTACCGAAAAATCGATATCGATGATATTGTCGATTTTGATCAAATCTTTTTTGCCGCTCTTTTGCGACGGCACGTTCATGATGAGAGCCGACGTAAAAGAAGAAGCGTCGAGGCCGAGCCGGCGGAAAATGCGCCAGCCCGTCCCCGCTCTGATGTGATCGATTACCAAACCGTTTTTAATCGCCGTTACGTTCATCACCGCCTCCGCTTGTATCGGGAACCAAAAAGACTGCAATGTAAGGCCGCTTAAAAAACCGACCGAATTTTTAAAACCGTCCTACAGACAGCCCGTCAATTTTGCAATGAGCGCCATGCGCGCATACATGCCGTATTTCACCTGCCTGAAATACGCCGCCCGCGGATCGTCGTCTACTTCCGGCGCTATCTCGTTTACGCGCGGCAGCGGATGAAGCACGATCATATCCGGCCTCGCAAGTTTCATCTTTTCTTTGTCAAGAATATAGCTGTCCTTTAAGCGGATATAATCCTGTTCGTTGAAAAAGCGCTCTTTTTGCACGCGCGTCATATAGAGGATATCGATCGTATCGATGACGTCTTCGAGGCGATGTACGCTTTCATATTCGGCGCCCGAGGCATCGAGTACGCTTTCCCGAATGTATTCGGGGATCGCAAGTTCGCTCGGACTGATAAAAACGAATTTATTATTTTTATAGCGGCACATAGCCTGCACGAGACTGTGCACAGTGCGCCCGAATTTCAAATCCCCGCAAAAGCCTACGGTAAGATTTTCAAAACCGCCGCGCAGCTCTCGTATCGTCACCAAATCGGTGAGCGTCTGCGTCGGATGGAAGTGTCCTCCGTCGCCCGCATTTATAAGAGGACACGACGAAAAACGGGATGCGAGGAGCGCCGCCCCCTCTTTCGGACTGCGCATCGCGATGACGTCCACATAAGATGAAACGACACGGATCGTATCGGAAAGAGATTCCCCTTTTACAGAGGAATTCGACTGTGCGTCCGAAAATCCCTCGACCGCGCCTCCGAGACGGAGCATCGCCGCTTCGAAGGAAAGACGCGTACGCGTGCTCGGTTCAAAAAAAAGCGCCGCGAGAATTTTCCCGCGGCACACATCTTGAAACGCAGCAGGATCGACGATCATCTGTTCGGAAAGAGAGCAGATTTCATCGATCTCTTCGACGGAAAGATCATCCGGCTCTATAAGATGGCGTCCTTCCAACATGCGAATCCTCCGCTGCTTAGGCTCAGCTCCGCTTTTGCACTCGGCACGAAAGACGGAGCAAAATTATTAATTAATAATTTTTATCGGCATCAAGCGCCGTTCAATCGATCGTATCCATGCGAGCGACGTCCTTATCGTAATCGACGCCCGCGATATCGAACCCGTTTGCGGCGAGAAAGTCGTGCTTGTAGCCTTCGAGGTCGCAGAGCTCGCGGAGATTTTCCTGCGTCACCGACTTCATGCTTTCGAGGCATTTTTTCTGCACGTCGTCCGCAAGTTCGAGATCGTCGATTCTGATACGGTGCTCGCTGTCGGTCGGAACCGTACCGTCGGCCGTATAAAGCCGTTCGGCAAAGAGACGCTCCATCTGTTCGATGCATCCTTCATGCGTTCCCTTTTCTTTCATCACTTTAAATAAAATCGACAGGTACAGCGATATGATCGGGATAACCGCGCTCGAACGCGTGACGAGTCCCTTGTTGACGGAAATGTACGCGCCTCCTCCTACCGACGATTTCAGCTCTTTGTCCAAGTCGAGCGCCGCTTTTTCCAAATCGAGCTTTGCCGTGCCGATCGTGCCGTCGCGGTAAATCGCATGGCTGAGTTCGGGTCCGATGTACGAATACGCGATCGTACGGCAGCCTTGCGCAAGGACTCCCGCATCGGACAGCTGTTTGATCCAGCGCCTCCAGTCGTCTCCGCCCATCACTTTGATCGTGCTTGCGATCTCCTCTTCCGTCGCCGGCTCCGCGCTCGATTCTTTGAGCGTTTCGGTCATAATGTCGATACACTTTCCGCTGTAGGGTTTTCCGCGCGGCTTGATTACCGATTTGTACAGCACTTTCGTATCGGGATCGGTGCGCACGGGACTTGCAAGACTGTAAATTATTAAATCGAATTTGGCTCCGAGTTTTTTCACTTCGTCGATGACGAGCGTTCTCGTTTCGTCGGCAAAGGCGTCCGCATTCAGCGTGACGGATTGAAGTCCCGCTTTTTTTGCCGCGCGGTCGAAAGCCAAATTATTGTACCAGCCGGGTGTGCCGCCCTTCGTTTCGGTTCCCGCTTTTTCGAACGAAACGCCGATCGTGTCGGCTCCGTATTCGAATGCGGCGACGATGCGGCTCGCAAGTCCGTATCCCGTCGAGCAGCCGAGGACGAGCACGGTTTTCGGCCCCGCTCCGCCCTCTTTTGCACCCTTGATGCCGCGCTTTTCTTTTTGCACCTTGATATACGCGATTTCGTTTTCCGTTTCTTTTGCACAACCTACAGGATGCGCGTTGATACAAATGCTGCTTCGAACCATCGGTTTAATAATCATAACTACCTCTCATAAAAACTTTTGCGGACTTCGAATCAACTTCCGCCTCTCTTTATTCGTACCGCTTAACGATGACGCACCCGTTATGTCCGCCGAAACCGAGCGATACGCTTGCCGCCGCATCGATGCGCATTTTTCTGCCTTTGTTCGGAACGTAATCCAAATCGCAGCCGTGCTCGACATCGGGTTCGTCGAGGTTCATCGTCGGAGGTGCAAAACCGTCTCCGATCGCTTTGACGCAAAAGAGCGCTTCGATAAGACCCGCAGCTCCGATCATGTGGCCGGTCATACTCTTCGTCGAAGATACCGCCAATGTATACGCGTGATCGCCGAAAGCGCGCTTTATCATTTTCGTTTCCGTTTCGTCGTTCGCCTGCGTCGACGTACCGTGCGCGTTGTAATACTGAACCGAAGAAGGCTGCATACCCGCGTCGGCAAAAGCGCGCTCGATGCAAAGCGCTCCCCCCGAACCGTCGGGAGCAGGCGCGGTTATGTGATAAGCGTCGCTCGACGATCCGTAGCCCGCGATTTCCGCGTAGATGCGCGCGCCGCGCTTTTTGGCGTGTTCGAGTTCTTCGAGCACGAGGGCGGCGCTCCCTTCGGCCATGACAAAGCCGTCTCTCGCTTTGTCGAAGGGGCGGCTCGCTTTTTCCGGACAATCGTTGAACGAAGACGCAAGCGCCTGCAGCACTTGAAAGCAGCCGATGCTGAATCCCGTAATGCACGCTTCCGTGCCGCTTCCGATGCACACATCGACCCTGCCGCTTCGAATCAAATCGGAGGCAAGACCGATTGCATCGGTACCTGAAGCGCAGGCCGTCGAAATCGTCCATACCGGGCCGTGCACACCGAGGAGCATACTGACATTCGCAGCCGCTTCGTTTTGCAGCATCATCGGAGCGGTGAGCGGCGGCAGCCGGCTCACGCCGAAACGGGGATCGCAGTATTTTTTAAAACCGTCTTCGATCGCGTCGTAGCCGCCGATACCGACGCCGTTTACGATACCCGACGCGTCCTGCCCGAAAGACGATTCGTCATAGCCCGCGTCGCGAACGGCCTGCAGGGAAGCCGCTGTGAGAAAGCGCGTAAACCGCGCCATTTTCCGCACGACTTTGTGATCCAAACCGTACGCGTCGAGTGAAAAATCTTTTACTTCGGCCGCAATCTTTACGGGATAATCGGAAGCATCGAAAAGGGTAATTTTTCCGATGCCGCTTTTGCCGGCTTTAATGCCCGCCCATGTCGATGCGACATCGTTTCCGAGCGGAGTTACGGCACCCAAACCCGTAATGACTACACGCCGTCGTGATTGAACATCCATTGGTTCAGTGTACAAGGTATGACGTTTTTATTCAATAAGCGGATTGCATAAACGCATTATCTTAGGACAGCGCAATTTTCTTTATGAGATCGAGCACTAGACATTTCGGTATACATTATTATATAATAACACTTACATTACATGGTAGACGTGTTTTCAGACACAGGGAGGATAGTTGGCCTATACTAACAACAATAAGGGTTTACGGATTAACGAACAAATCCGCGTACGGGAAATCAGGTTAATAGATGATGAGGGTAATCAAAAAGGAATCGTACCTACGATTGATGCGCTCAGAATGGCTAGGGATGAGGACCTCGACCTTGTTGAAGTTTCGCCAAACGCGAATCCGCCGGTCTGCAAAATACTCGACTTCGGCAAATACCGGTTTGAAATGGAAAAAAAGCTCCGAGACTCCAAGAAAAACCAAAAGGTATTGAAGCTCAAGGAAATCCGTATGCAGCCGAAAATCGGCCCGGGCGACCTTGACACGAAAGCCAAGCATGTGCAGGAATTCCTCGACGAAGGCAATAAAGTCAAAATCACGATCCGCTTCCGCGGACGCGAATTGGCACACACCGAGCTCGGATACGGAGTCCTGCAGGAAGTTTTGAAAAGGCTTACTTCCGCGTACGTCGTCGAAAAACCGGCCGCTATGGACGGCAAGTTTATGTCGATGATCATTTCGGGAAAAGCCAAAACAACAAGTGAGGTAAAATCGAATGCCTAAGATGAAGACGAAAAAATCCGCAGCCAAGCGCTATTCGCTTACGGGCGGCGGAAAAGTCAAGTACAAGAAAATGAACCTCCGCCATATTCTCACCAAGCGTTCTTCAAAACGGAAACGCCAGCTCCGTGCTGCAGGAATTATGGCCGAAGACTCTGCAAAAAAAGTAAGAAAGCAGATGCTGCCGTACGGCTGATTTTTAGGAGTTAAAACATGTCAAGAGCAATAGACGGATCAAAACGCAAAAACCGCCGCATCAAAATTCTAAAGCTTGCAAAGGGTTTCAGAGGCGACAGAAAATCGAATTTCAAAGCCGCAAAAGACGCGGTCGTAAAAGCGCTGCGCCACGCCTATGTCGACAGACGCGACAGAAAGGGCAATTTCCGCTCGTTGTGGATCGCACGCATCAACGCGGCCGTTCGCGACGAAGGACTTTCGTACTCGCGCTTTATCGACGGCTGTACCAAGGCAGGTGTCGCGATCAACCGAAAAGCACTCGCGAATATGGCAATCGAAGATCCCGCGGCGTTCAAAGCCGTCGTGGATATCGCAAAGAACGCACTGAAGGCATAATATGATATCGCTCGATCAGATTCTTCTTCTTGAACGAAAAGTGGAAAGCGCTGTGGAAAAAATCTCACAGCTGCAGTCGGAAAACGATGCTCTGCGCACCAAGTGTGCCGAGCTCACAAATGCGCTTGCCGACAAATCGGAGCGGCTTTCCTCTATCGAACAGGATCAGAGCAAGATCGAAAACGGCATATTAAAAGCGCTCGACCGGCTCAACTCCATCGAAAATTCCGTACTGAGAGCCGGAAGCGCAGCTTCTTCTGCAAAAGTGCAGCAGACCCCGAAAGCGCACGAAAGCGCGCCCGCCCGCCCCGCCGCCGAACCGAAAAAATCGGAAGAGGGCGGCCAGTTCGACATTTTCTAAATGGGTTCCCTTCAAATCGATTTGCTCGGTTCTTCTTTTGCGATCAAAGCGAACGAAGAGTCCGCCTACCTTGAAAAACTGCTCGGCTATTATAAACGCATTACCGAAGAAGTGAAAAAAACGGGCGGCTTGACCAAGCCCGTCGAAATAGCGATCATGAGCGGCATCACGCTCGTCGACGAATTGTACAAAGAAAAATCGAAAAACGCAAAACTCTTAAACGGCGGCGACTCGACCGACGATGAAGAAGCCGAACGCCTCACGCTCCGCATGATAGACAGGATCGATAAGGCGCTCGAGTGAAGCCCGTGCACGTGTGGGTGGATGCCGATTCGTGTCCGCGAACGGTACGCGACTACATCATTAAAAAAGCGGCGGATCTTTCGCTTGCCGTCACTTTCGTCGCAAACCGCGCCGTCCCCGTCGATGAAAAATTATTAATCGATAAAAAATCATCTTTCGAAAGCGTCATTTGCGAAAACACGCCCGGCGCGGCCGACGACTATATCGCAGGCAGTGCGGAAAAAGGCGATATGATCGTCACGCGCGACATTCCGCTTGCAGCAAAGCTTGCCGAACGGGGCTTGTGCGTTTTAAATGACCGAGGAATTTCCTATACGAAAGAGAGCGCGAAAAAAAAACTTGCCGACAGGAATTTCAATATGCAGCTTGCAGAGGCGGGGCTTACGGGCAATAAAAAAAACATCTACGGCAAAAAAGAATTCGCCTTATTCGCAGCATGCTTCGACAAAGAGATAATCAAATTGATCCGCGAGCGCTCTCTCTCGCTGCTGTAAACAATACGGCTTTTCGCAAAGTATTTGCAAACGATGCTCGCGCGTTTTTTGCAGCGGGCATTGTGTCCGGTTTACGGTTTTCCGGAGAATCGGCGTCATTAAACCGATGTACCCTTCTCTTCGGGGCGGGATTCTTCGTCGGGGTATGCGAGGAGGATTGCCGCGATGCGGCTTTTTACCTGCAAAAACGCTTCGACGATTTCAGGGTCGAACTGCGTGCCCGCCCCCTTTTCGATCTCTGCAAACGCTTCATCGGGAGACCACGCGTCTTTATACGATCGGCGGTGGCTGAGCGCGTCGAATA
Organism: Treponema socranskii subsp. buccale; assembly: GCF_024181585.1. Taxonomy (NCBI): domain Bacteria; kingdom Pseudomonadati; phylum Spirochaetota; class Spirochaetia; order Treponematales; family Treponemataceae; genus Treponema; species Treponema socranskii. The sequence goes on from NZ_CP054258.1 coordinate 1,805,330, forward strand.
CGTCCGCGACGCTTATGATGCGCGCTGCGAGGGGAATCTCATCTCCGCCGAGGGCTTTTGCCGGAGGAATGGGCTCGCCTATTTTATACGCACGATAATCGATATCGCCGGGATAGCCGGCAGGCGATTTGTTCCACGCTTCGTGATGATGGAGCGCAACGTCTCGACACATCGAATCGAGCATGGAAGTACCGTCTCCGAAAATCTGCGCACCGATGCACGTGTGCCCTTTTAATATGGCGCGGTTTTCATCGTCGGGGCCGTAGCGCTTCGGGCTGTGAAGCACCGCATCGGGAATGCCGACTTTGCCGATGTCGTGAAATTTTGCGGCGATTTTTAAACAGTCGCGAAAGCGATGTTTTTCGTGTTCGGGAACATGGTGATCGAAGGCCCAGCGGTCGTATATTTCGAGCGAATTTTCGGCGACCCGCATAACGTGCGGATAGGTTTCTTTCGGATCGCGGAGCTCCGCCATCTTCAGCATGCGCTGTACCATCAAATTCGTCTGATACGTATTTTGCAGCGCTTGGCGAACGTTCGACGCAAAGTGTGTGATATAGAGCACGGCGTCTCTATCAAAGCCGATAATCTTTCCCGATTCGTTTTGCGCATTTATGAGCTGCATGACGCCGAGCAGTTTTCCCGACTGCATCTTAAGCGGCAGCGTATAGATCGATTTTGTATGATAGCCGGTCGCGATATCGGTTTTTTTATTAAAAACAAAAGGTTTGTCCGAAGGAATTCGATACGCGTTCTGAATATTAACCGGCTCTCCCGACAGCGCAACATAACCCGAAATCGACTTTTCATTGATCGGAACGGAAAAGGACAGATACGGAAGTTTTTCTCCGGGTTTGAGCTTTTTCAGCTGCGTATCGTTTTGCGCGTATTTTATGCGCAGCTTGTTGTCTTCGATTTCGTAGATGGAACCCGCATCCGCGCGGACGATAGCGCGCGTTTCGGTGAGAATGCGTTCGAGGAGCACGTCGATGTCTTGGATTTCTTCAAGTTTTTTTTCGAGCTCAAGAATTTTTTGCAGCTTTTGCTCTTTTTGCAGCATACTTTTTTTTATCCGCTTCATGTACACTTTTTCCTAATACGCTATCGAATACAAATCCGTTACTCAATCCCCCTCTTCTTTATTATATCCGCGTTTAAAATAAAATACAACGTAAATTATATCGCCGCCTTTTGAATCAGAGAAAAATATATCGGCCCCGCTCCGTTTTGTACGTCGGGCAGAACATGAAAACCGTATTTTGTCTTTTCGGCTTCCGGAAAAAGCGTATCGCAAAACGGCAGAAACCTTTGTCTTTCGAAAGAAATGACATCGAGCACGATTTTCGCCGTATCGAATTTTTTCAAAAGCCGCCCGACGACACCGTCGTTTTCGGCGGGAGCAAGTGCGCAGGTCGAATAGAGAATACAGCCTTCAGGATTCAGCATGCGGTAAGCCGACGACAACAGCGCCCACTGAGCGATCGTCGAAGTTTTTATCCGCGAAGGCGTCCACTCGGCAAGATATTTCGCATCGGTAAAAACGTGACGTTCGGACGAACACGGAGCGTCGAGCAGGATGCGGTCAAAGCGCGCGTTTTCGTCGAGGCACATCTTCGCACCGTCGCTCAAGTTCGTCTTTACGCGCGCAAAAACGGTTTCAGGAAGACAATTTTCAAGGACGCGCTTGAGCCTCCGGCATCGCTCACGGGAGCGCTCGTTCGCAACGAGCCGAGCATCATCTTCCATAAGGGATGCGAGGACGAGCGTTTTGCCGCCGGGAGCCGCGCAGAGGTCGAGAACCGTATGGGCGCCTGAAAGCGGAAGCGAAGAAGCCGCCAAAACGCTTGCGGCATCGAGAAAATACGGCTCCTTTCCGCCCGCGTTCCACGCCGCATAGCGGACATCGCCTGAAAGCGCTTCTTTGAGCTTCGGCCATCGCTCTCCGTACAGAACCGAATAGTACGATTCGAATCCCGCTCTTCCTGAAAGCTTTTGCACTCCTCTATCTTTTCGCATATCGCTCCGCTCATTCACCGCTTTCCGCAGGCGTTTCCGATTCCCATTCGTTTACCGCTAACGCATTGAGTTTCTGTCCGTATCGGTTTCCGATGCGCGCGTACGCTTATCGGAATACACTTCGGCGACGAGAACATCGTTTTCTTTTTTTGCGATTCGAAAGGCTTCCGCCCTCGCCTGCCCCTCTTCGCCGTACCGCAACGCACCCGTACTTTGAGAAAAAGAGCCTGCGTACGGCGCTGTAGAAGTTTGAGCGACGTGCCAAACGCCGTCTCTTTTTTCAAGCGAGAGAATACCCCGCTCGATTTTAAAATCGATAACGCGGCGTGCGGACTCTTCGATCCGCCTTGCAAAGGCTTCGTCTTCCATCGCACGCGCGACGAGCAGCGCATGTTCGCGTGCAAACTTTTTTTCGGAAATCATAATCACGTCTACGCCCGCTTCGATCGCCGAAAGCGCCGCGCGCTCCGGAGGATAACCGTTTTCCGAAAGCGCCGCCATAAAGATATCGTCCGAAAACACGAGGCCTTTAAATCCGAGCTCGCCGCGAAGTGTATCCTCTATCCAAATGCGCGAAAGACACGCGGGCGTGCGGGGATCGGCAAGGGAAACGCGCGCGTGCGACATGAGTACGCCTGCGCTGCCGCGAGAGACAAGGCGGGAAAACGGATAGCGAACCGTTTTATCAAATTCTTCTTCGGAGATATCGATTTCGGGCAAACCCGTGTGCGGATCGATATTCGTGTTGCCGGGAAAATGTTTTATCACCGCGGCGACACCGTTATTTTGCAGCGCATTGAGAGATGCCGTTCCGTATACAACGACGCTCGACGCATCGCCGAAACTTCGATCTCCGATAAAGGCTTCGTTCGATTCGGTACGCGTTTCGACGACGGGCGCGATATTGACGGTAAAACCGAGCAGCCGCATCTGCAATGCCTGCAGCGAATAGAGGCGATATGCGTCCGAAACCGAAAACGTTTCGGCGACGACACCGTTTGCGGGAAGCTTTCCCGAAACCGCTTTTAGCCGGCATACGTCTCCGCCTTCCTGATCGAGGGCGAGGTACGGCGGAATGCAGCCGTGTGCAGAACAGTACGAAAAAATCGAATCGGTAAAATTAATAATTTTTTCCGGGATATCGGCGATATTGTATGAAAAGAAAATATAGCCGCCCGGCATAAGCGCTTTAGTGCGCGAGGGATCGGTCCATTCGACAGGAGTGAAGACATCGTCGCCGACGAGGTTTTCCATAAAGAGCTGGGCGGCTTTCTCTTCGATCGTAAGAGATGCGACATACGAAAAAATCGCATCCCGTTTTGCAGCAAGCGTGCGGACGGCATCTTCATGCACAACGCGCGCACCCTCTCTCATAGTCCGCTCGCGCCGCATCTGCCGTCTTTCGGACACGGAACACGAAGTAAAAACAAAAGCTGCAATCAAAAAAAACGCGACACCGTTCCGTACACTCCGCATACAACGGAGTATACGCCTTTTTGGGGGATACCGCAAGAGTTCGTTCGCGATACATCCTTGTATCGCTCACTACCGTATTTTTGCTTTACGCAAAAATACGCAGCCTTTTTGCGAAGGTAACGACACGGCATCCCTGCCGTGCGTTGTAGAAATAGCGACCGTTTTTCAACTCCCGACTTCATCAAACAAATCCGAGCAGTGGCCGTTCGGGGTACATCCGTGTACCCCTCACTACCGTATTTTTGCTTTACGCAAAAATACGCGGCTGCTGTGCTAAGATGTGACACGGCATCCGTGCCGTGCATTGCAGGAAGGGCGAAGTTCCCCGCGCAGAAATCGGCACAAACGGGGCGTTGCGGGGTGTCCCCGCCGGAAGGGGCAGCGCGCAACGAAGTGCGCGCGAGGGGAAGGCTTTCCCCCCTTATTAAATTTCGGCGCGTATTCGAAATCGTAATTGCCCTGAAAACGCTTATCGTTTATACTGAACGCATGAAAAAAATCGGCATCGTCACCGGAGCGAGTTCCGGCATGGGTGAAGAATTCGCGCTTGAGATCGCACGGCAAAAGAGGTGCGACGAAGTCTGGCTCATCGCGCGGAGAAAGGAGAGGCTCGATGCGCTCTGCAAAAAAATCGAAGCGGAAAAAAGCGTCGTCCCCCGCGCCCTCTGCATGGACATAAGCGGGCGCGAAGGGGTCGAACGTTTTGCAAAGCTGCTTGAAAAAGAAGGCGGCGATTTTACCGTCGGCATACTCATCAATAACGCGGGCTTCGGCACTTACGGCCCTTTTTCGGAAACCGACGTCATGCGCGAACTCGATATGATAGACTTGAACTGTACGGCGCTCACCGGCTTTTGCGGCGTATCTCTTCCGTATATGACAAAGGGATCGCTCATCATCAACACGGCAAGTCTCGCTTCTTTTTCGCCGCTCGGAAATTTTGCCGTCTACGCCGCAACGAAAGCCTACGTGCTGAACTTTACGCTCGCACTCGCAGCCGAAGTGAGGGATCGCGGCATACGGGTATGTGCGCTTTGCCCCGGATCCGTGAGTACCGAATTCGCAGAAGTCGCATCGAACGGCGCGCGTAAAGAAGTGCTGCACGGCGTCCCAGCCGGCAGAACGGTCGCACACTGTTTAAAGTGCGCGGAGCGAGGGAAAAAAACCGCGCTCATGACATGGAAGTGGAAACTTTTCGCCGCAGCGAGCCGATTGCTCGGCCGCTATGCGATCGCGCGCTTTACGTACAAACATTGGAAGCGCCCGTATAGGAAATAGGATGGGTACGGGCGGCGGAAAACGATAAGGAAACATCAATGAATAAAAACGACTGTATCATTCGTTTGGAAAAGAAAGAAGAATACCGAGAAGTTGAAAACCTTGTACGCGAAAGTTTTTGGAATGTATATCGTCCGGGATGTCAAGAGCACTATATTCTACAACAGCTGCGGAATGATCCCGCATTCGTTCACGAGCTTGATTTTGTGATGGAAAAGGACGGCAAACTCATCGGGCAAAATATCTTCGTCAGAGCAATGATTAAAGCCGACAACGGGAGTGACGTTCCGATTATGACGATGGGGCCGATCTGTATTACGCCGGCGTTACAGCGAAAAGGGTACGGAAAGATTCTGCTTGACTATTCCCTTGAAAAGGCGAAAGAACTCGGCTGCGGAGCCGTGTGCTTTGAAGGCAATATCGATTTTTACGGTAAGAGCGGTTTTTCTTATGCTAGTGCATACGGCATCAGATATCATGGATTACCGGAGGGAGCGGATGCGTCCTTTTTCCTTTGCAAAGAATTGATTCCGGGTTATCTGTCCGATATTACCGGAGAATATGCCGCACCGAAAGGATACTCAGCCTGCGACGAGTATCCGAATGAATTTGCAGTATATGAAGCGGGCTTTCCGTACAAAGAAAAACGAAAGCTTTCCGGACAGATTTTCGATTAAAAATTATTTATTCATAGGAATCCGTCTGCTTTTTATGCCATACTTTTATCGATATGCGCTCGGAACGGCTTTTTGAAATTCTCTTTATTTTCCTTAACAAAAAACGAACGACAGCTCATGAACTCGCAAAAAAATTTGCAGTGTCGCTGCGTACTGTTTACCGCGATATAGATATTTTAAGCTGTGCCGGTATTCCGCTTTATACGATGCAGGGTACGGGCGGCAGAAAACGATAAGGATACGGCAGATGCGGTTAAGTGCTACGCTTGACAAGATACTTGGTGCGCAAAAAAAGCAGCTAATACTTGTCTTCCGATTCTAACAAACGATTTTTGCAGCGGTGCATTGACAATTTGAATAAGTAGATAAATACTGTTGTATATGGAGCATACGGAACGAGGAAGGATGAGGGGAAAATTATGGAAGGGGAGATAGATGATTACTGAAATTACGATGAAAAACGTCGCGACTTATAATCAGGTTGGTGTTAAAATTGAGGGCTTAAAACGGCTCAATTATTTTTTTGGAAACAACGGTTCCGGAAAATCTACAATAGCAAAATATTTGCAATCGCTTGTAATTGATGATCCGGAAAATAAATACTCATCATGTCTAAAAGACAACTATAACCCTATGCAGGAAGAAATCCTTGTGTTTAACCAAGATTTTGTCGAGAGAAATTTTAGGCAGAGCCAAACTCTAAAAGGTGTTTTTTCATTAAATCAAAAGAATGCTGAAATTGATAAGCAGATAAAAGTAAACGAAGAAGCTATTACTAATAAACTTAAAACAAAAAATGAACTTGTAGAAAGAAATGACATTCTTGACAAGCAAAAAATACAACATAGAAAAGAATTGACTGATAAATGCTTTGACAAAAGAAAGATTTTTAGTTCCTTTTCAAGAATACAGCTCGATCACAAGGGAAGTGCGAAAAATAATTTAGAAAAACTTGAAACTATTATTCAGAACAATAGTATTGTAAAACCAGAGTTTAGGACTCTAAATGATTTATATAAAAAACTTTATGAGGATAATTTAAGCAACATTGATATTTCACTTGATATACAGTTGTTTGATGAGCTATTGCAAAAACATAATGAACTATCAGTATTATTACAAGAAGTTATTGTAGGCAAAGAAGATGTACAGTTAGCAAAATTGATAAATGAATTTGGTTTAAAATCTTGGGTTGCACAGGGCAAAGTATTTCTCGAGAAGACAAAAGTCGTATGTCCATTTTGTCAAAAAGAAACGATAGACGACGATTTTATTTCACAATTAAATGATATTTTTGATGAATCATCAAAACAAAAGATAGATAAAATAAAAAGTGAAAAAATTATTTATGAGAATACATTCAAAAGGGTTTTGCAAAATATTCAAGCCGTATATGAAAAATACAATGTGAAAAACATTGTTTCAAATCTACAAATGAGCTTAAAAACTATTTATGATACTAACTTAAAAATAATAAGTGATAAAATCAATGCACCGAATGAAAGGAAAACACTTGGTGATATAACAGAATCATTTAAAGATATACTATTAAAAATTAATAAGGAAATAGAAAATAATAATAATCTTGTCAGCTCTCTTGATACTCAAAAAAAGTCTTTAGAAAAACAAATATGGGATTATATTGCTCTTGACTGCAAAGACGATATTTTGAAATCTCAAAAGGATGTTGAAGAGACTAATGGAATTATCACTAAAAATAAAGCTGAAATTGAGAAACTGCTAACGGAAATGCAACAATTACAACAAGAAAATACTGCTCTAAGAGGAAAAACTGTTAATACTACAGAAGCTGTTTATAATATAAATCAAATTTTAAAAAACTCCGGTTTTATGGGCTTTGAAATCAATGAACAAAATAAAGAAAATAATATCTCCCGGTATTATTTATCAAGAAATTCAGAAGTTCTTGAGGAGAATATATTTAATAGTTTGAGTGAAGGAGAAAGCAATTTTATTTCGTTCTTATATTTCTACCAACTTTGTTTAGGTACCACGGATATTCAGGGGAGTTCTGAAAAAAAGAAAATAATTGTTATTGACGACCCTGTTTCAAGTATGGATAGCCAAGTACTGTTTATCGTTTCAACATTAATAAATAGGTTGATAGAATACAAAGGAAAAACAGAAAAGCAAGTGTTCTTAAATGGCAATTTTGAACAAGTTTTCATATTAACTCATAATTATTACTTTTATAAAGAAGTTGCAATGCAAAAACGACCGATATGTAAATCCCAACAGCATTATTTAGTCGAAAAAAGTGAGATCAATGAAACATATATAAAACAACGTGAATATAAAGAATGCGATGACTATGCATTGATGTGGCAAACAATAAAAGAAGCAAAAGGGAAATTATCTGATGCTAACAAGGAACAAAATATTTTGCTCGCAAATTTATTTAGACGTATTTTAGAAAGCTATGCCAACTTTATAGGGCTTGGTACGGATGCTTGGGCAACTGTTTTAGTAGATGATAATAAAGATACTATCGATCATTATTTGAAAGTTGCTTTTATTTCAATGATCAATGATGAAAGTCACAAGGTCTCACCCTTTGATAATTTTTATTTTCAGAAGATTCATAATGCTAATCCATCGAAGTTGTTTGAAGTGTTTGAATCAATCTTTAATACTATTGGGAAAGAGCATTACGATAGGATGATGGAAACCAATAAGTTATAATCAACACGGAGCCCCATTATGTCTTACGAAACGGTTATTGAACAAGTAAAGATACTTCCGGAGCCACGTTTGGCATCCTCCCACTTATTAACTCATCATAAGAAAATACCAATGAATAAAAACGCTTATATTATTCATTTAGGAAGAAAAGAAGAATACCGCGAAACTCAAAACCTTGTATGTAAAAGTTTTTGGAATGTATATCATCCAAGATGTCAGGAGCGCTATATTCTAAGACAACTACGAAATAATCCTACATTCATGCACAAATTCGATTATGTAAGGAAAAGCCTCCGTGCAGGCACAAAAAAACAAGAGGAATAACCAATGCCCAGACCTGCGACAAAGGCCGATTTAATTCAAGCTTCAAACGAACAATTTGCAAAACTGCGGACTTTAATCGACGGAATGACCGACAAAGAAAAAGCCGCCGATATCTTTCCGAACGAACGCGATAAAAACGTACGCGACGTTTTGGTTCACTTGTACGAATGGCACTGTCTTTTGCTGAATTGGATACGGTCAAATACAAAAGGAAAACCCGCCGCCTTTTTGCCTGAGCCCTATAATTGGAAAACCTATCCTGCAATGAACGTCGGATTTTGGAAAAAGCACCGGGAAACGCCGTATGCCGCCGCCGAGAGCATGCTGAAAAAAACGCACAAAGAGGTTATGGCGCTTATCGAAACGTTTTCCGACGAAGAACTTTTTTCCAAAGGCGCTTTCGATTGGACGGGCACGACGACGCTCGGCAGTTACTGCGTTTCGGCAATGTCGAGCCATTACGATTGGGCAATCAAGTGCTTAAAAAAGGCGCTGAAAAAATATAGGGAAGGGTAAACGCACAGGCTCGAACTGTTCACTAGTGATAGTTTATTTTTGTCCGTACCGCTTATTGACCGGTATATTATAATTTTTCGTAGACACTACGAACTTAGTGCGGTACAATTACGGCATGGAGGATCTTATGCCGCAAATAGTTCCGATACGTGATTTAAAGAACACTGCACATATTTCCGCCTTGTGCCATGAAAGCGATGAACCTGTTTTTATAACAAAAAACGGTTACGGCGATATGGTGATTATGAGTATGGAAACTTTTGAAAAAAGCACTTTTTTTTAATCGTCTGTATGATAATCTTGATGCAGGGGAACTTGATGTAAAAGCAGGTCGCCTTACCGATGCGATGATGCGAAATTATAAAATATTGATCCGCCGCGTTACGGCGAGTACATATCGCTTTGGATAAAAACGATATAGGAAAACTGCAAATGACGCTTCAAATACAAGTTATAGAAATTAATAATTTGAAAATACTGAAAATTTTGTCCCGCATATGCCGAGTAACATGATTATTAATTTCGAGCGCTTGTTTTATAAAAAAGAGCCCGGCAGCTGCCTACTTTCCCGCTTGATAAGCAGTATCATCGGCGCAAGGGAGCTTGACTTCCGTGTTCGGAATGGGAACGGGTATTTCCTCCCCGCCATGGCCACCGGGCAATAATTGCCTGAAAAAAAGAAACAGGAAGAAGGAGCAGGCATCTCAAAACATTTTACGTTTTCAATCGCCTGCCGTCGTTTCACACGAGCTTTTATGTGCTCGTCTGTATAGTGTTTCGCGCATAAGCACGGGAACGATAATATGGTCAAGCCTCACGACCTATTAGTACTGCTCGGCTGTGCACGTCGCCGTGCCTGCACCTGCAGCCTATCAACCGGATAGTGTCTCCGGGGTCTTTAGGAGGGTTATACCCTCAGGGATGTCTCATCTTGAGGCGGGCTTCCCGCTTAGATGCTTTCAGCGGTTATCCCTTCCGAACGTAGCCACCCGGCACTTACCCTTGGCAGGATAACCGGTATACCAGAGGTTCGTCCGCTTCGGTCCTCTCGTACTAAAAGCAGCTCCTCTCAAACTTCCAACGCCCGTAACAGATAGGGACCGAACTGTCTCGCGACGTTCTGAACCCAGCTCACGTACCGCTTTAATTGGCGAACAGCCAAACCCTTGGGACCTGCTCCAGCCCCAGGATGCGATGAGCCGACATCGAGGTGCCAAACTTTCCCGTCGATGTGAACTCTTGGGGAAAATCAGCCTGTTATCCCCGGAGTACCTTTTGTCCGTTAAGTGACGGCGCTTCCACTTGCCGCCGCCAGATCACTAAGACCTGCTTTCGCACCTGCTCGTGATGTCTCACTCGCAGTCAAGCCTCCTTGTGCCTTTACACTCGTACGATGATTTCCAACCACCGCGAGGAGACCTTCGCGCGCCTCCGTTACCCTTTAGGAGGCGACCGCCCCAGTCAAACCGCCCGCCAATCACTGTCCCCCTTCCGGCTTCACGGACCGGAGTTAGAAATCCCATCCGCCAGGGCCGGTATTTCACCAACGGCTCCACGCACGCTGACGCGCACGCTTCACAGCCTCCCGGCTATCCTACACATGGCGGATAGAATCCCAGTGATAAGCTGCGGTGAAGGTTCACGGGGTCTTTCCGTCTAATTACGGGTATCCGGCTTCTTTACCGGAATATAAGTTTCACCGAGTCCCGCGTTGAGACAGCGCCCAGAATCGTTACACCATTCGTGCGGGTCGGAACTTACCCGACAAGGAATTTCGCTACCTTAGGACCGTTATAGTTACGGCCGCCGTTTGCCGGGGCTTCGGTTCGGAGCTTCGCATTGCTGCTAACCCCTCCCCTTAACCTTCCGGTACCGGGCAGGTGTCACCACCTATACGTCCCGTTGCCGGTTCGCAGATGGCTGTGTTTTTGGTAAACAGTCGCCTGGGCCTGCTTTCTGCCGCTCACATCCTTATCAGCGTGAGCCACACTTCTTCCGAAGTTACGTGTGCTTTTTGCCGAGTTCCTTAACGCGGGGTCGCTCGTGCGCCTTAGATTACTCATCCTGCCTGCGTGTGTCCGTTTCCGGTACGGTCCGACTCAGCCTAGCTTTAGACAGTATTTCCCGGCACCTTGATTACATCCGCTTCGCTTCGCCTGCGCTCCGCTCCCCGTAACGGCTCAGCTCAAGGGCTCTTTTAACCGCCCTCTCAACACCTTACCGCTTGGACAGAAACTACCGTTCTTCTGCCGGATTTCACCTCATGCGTCCTGCCTTCAAAACTGAGCCGGGTATCGGATTTTGAACCGATTTCCCATCGACTACGACTTTCGTCCTCGCCTTAGGGGCCGACTTACCCCGGGCAGATTGCCTTTACCCGGGAATCCTCAGGCTTTCGGCGGACGGGAATCTCACCCGTCTTTTCGTTACTTGTGCCTGCATTCTCTCTTCCGCTTCCTCCAGCGCCCCTCACAGGTACGCCTTCTTCGGTTAGCGCAATGCTCCCCTACCGCCCGCATCTCTTACAATGCGGGCCCGCGGCTTCGGTATAACGCTTAGCCCCGTTACATTGTCTGCGCACGCCTGCTCGACCAGTGAGCTGTTACGCACTCTTTTAAGGAATGGCTGCTTCTGAGCCAACCTCCTGGCTGTCTGTGCAGACGCACCTCATTTCACACTGAGCGTTATTTTGGGACCTTTGCCGTCGGTCCGGGCTGTTTCCCTCTCGACTATGAACCTTGGAGCACACAGTCTCACTCCCATGCGTTGGCGGATGGCATTCTGAGTTCGATTGGTGTCGGTAGACTGTGACGCCCCCTATCCCATCCGGTGCTTTACCTCCTTCCGCTTTGCATGAGGCTGTCCCTAAAGGCATTTCGGGGAGAGCCAGCTATTTCCAGGTTTGTTTAGCCTTTCACTCCTAATCACAGGTCATCACTACCTTTTTTAACAGATTACTGTTCGGCCCTCCAACAGGTTTCACCCTGCCTTCAGCCTGCCCATAATTAGATCACCTTGGCTTCGGGTCTGCGTCACGCGACTTTTCGCACTTTTCACACTCGCTTTCGCTCCGGCTCCGGATCTTCCAACCCTTAGCCTCGCCGCGCAGCGCAACTCGCAGGTTTATTCTACAAAAGACACGCCACAACGCTCGCGCGCCGTGACATCTTGTCGGTTTGCGGTTTCAGGTTCTCTTTCACTCCCCTCACCGGGGTTCTTTTCGCCGTTCCCTCACGGTACTCTTCGCTGTCGGTAGCTGTCTCGTATTTAGCCTTGGATCGTGGTCGACCCGGATTCAAACAGGGTTTCTCGTGCCCCGCCCTACTTAGGTACCGCACCATGGAGTCCGATATCTTTCGCATACGCGGCTTTCACGCTGTTTCGCGCGCCTTTCCAGACGCTTCCGCTACATATCGGTTTTCTCACCAACTCCACGGGTCATCCCCGTGCGGCCCTGCAACACCCCACAAAAGGGTTTAGGCTCCTGCGCGTTCGCTCGCCGCTACTTGCGCAATCTCTTTTGATTTCTCTTCCCGCGTTACTTAGATGGTTCACTTCACGCAGTATCGCTCCGCTGCAGTATCTTCTTCCCGCGCGCGGTGTATGCCTTACGACATACGGGTTACCCCATTCGGCTATCTGCGGATCTCAGGATGTGTGCTCCTCCCCGCAGCTTTTCGCAGCTTACCGCGGCCTTCTTCGCCGGACAGCTCCCAGGCATCCGCCGCAAACCTCTTCTTGCTTGACCATATTCTCTTTCCCGCGCCTAAAGCTTCCAACCGCTCCAGCGCTCAAACCTTCTTCCCTTCCCTATATTTTCAAAGAGCATATCTTTATTAATTATTAATAAAAGATTTATGGAGATAAGGGGATTTGAACCCCTGACACCCGGCTTGCAAAGCCGGTGCTCTAGCCAGCTGAGCTATATCCCCTCGCACCGTTTTCGGCACAGGGAAAGAAAGAAAGCGGACACTGTTCGAAAACTGTTGTTTTCAAACAGCATCCTCCGACACATGCGGGTTGCGCGCGTACACTGCGCGCTCCTCTTCCCTTGGAAAAGGAGGTGATCCAGCCGCACCTTCCGGTACGACTACCTTGTTACGACTTCACCCCCCTCACAAAGCGTACCTTCGACAGCGTCCCCCTTGCGGTTGGACTGCCGGCTTCGGGTACCCCCTGCTCGGATGGTGTGACGGGCGGTGTGTACAAGGCCCGGGAACGTATTCACCGCGCCGTGCTGATGTGCGGTTACTAGCGATTCCAGCTTCATGAAGTCGAGTTTCAGACTTCAATCCGGACTACGACCGCTTTTCTGCGTTCTGCTCCGCCTCTCGGCTTCGCCCCGCTCTGTGGCGGCCATTGTAGCACGTGTGTAGCCCTGGACATAAGGGCCATGATGACTTGACGTCGTCCCCGCCTTCCTCCTGCTTGTCGCAGGCAGTTCCGCCTGAGTCCTCAGCTCTACCTGTTAGTAACCGGCAGTAGGGGTTGCGCTCGTTGCGGGACTTAACCCAACACCTCACGGCACGAGCTGACGACAGCCATGCAGCACCTGTCAAGAGCCGTATTGCTACGCTCACATATCTCTATATGATCCCTCTTGATGTCAAACCCAGGTAAGGTTCCTCGCGTACCATCGAATTAAACCACATGCTCCACCGCTTGTGCGGGCCCCCGTCAATTCCTTTGAGTTTCACCCTTGCGGGCATACTCCCCAGGCGGTACACTTATCGCGTTTGCTTCGGCACGCACGCTCTTGCGCACACGCCCAGTGTACATCGTTGACTGTGCGGACTACCAGGGTATCTAATCCTGTTTGCTCCCCGCACCTTCGCACCTCAGCGTCAGTCGTCCGCCGGTATCCTGCCTTCGCCATCGGTGTTCTTCCGCATATCTACAGATTTCACCCCTTCACGCGGAATTCCGGATACCCTTCGGCAACTCTAGCTCGCCAGTTCTCAATATAGCTCCGGAGTTGAGCCCCGGTATTTCTTACCAAGCTTGGCGACCCGCCTGCATGCCCTTTACGCCCAATAATTCCGAACAACGCTCGCACCTTACGTGTTACCGCGGCTGCTGGCACGTAATTAGCCGGTGCTTATTCCTGCCCTACCGTCACCATCTTGGCATTTCCTCCAAAACTTATTCCTCGGACAGAAAAGAACTTTACAACCTTCCGGCCTTCTTCGTTCACGCGGCGTCGCTCCGTCAGGGTTCCCCCCATTGCGGAATATTCTTACCTGCTGCCTCCCGTAGGAGTCTGGGCCGTATCTCAGTCCCAATGTGTCCGTCCGCCCTCTCAGGCCGGATACCCGTCCTCGCCACGGCGGGCCGTTACCCCGCCGTCCAGCTGATGGGCCGCAGACCGTTCCCGGCGCGGAGCCGAAGCTCCTTTCCCGCTGTCTACCTTCCGTAAACAGTGATCTATCCGGTATCACCCTCTATTTCTACAGGCTGTCCCGGGCATCGGGGTACGTTATCCACGTGTTACTCACCAGTCCGCCGCTCTCGGCATTGCTGCCTGCCGCTCGACTTGCATGGTTAAGACGCGCCGCCAGCGTTCGTTCTGAGCCAGGATCAAACTCTCCATCATTATGTTTCCCGGATTGCTCCGGGGCTAATTCCGTTCGTTTGTCCCCGCTTGCTCTCGCTTAATTCGGGAGACTTTTATATCTCCGCATGCGTCTTGCTTTCTTTCCTTCCCTTTGCCTGTCAAACAGCGCACCCGCGGTTTGAGCGGGTAGCTTGTAATTTACTACTTTTTCCCACTCCCTGTCAAGTACCTATCCCTCCGTTTCAGGGATTACGCATGAAAAATGTATACACAGAAAAGAGACATAATATAAAATAAAAAAGGCGGAACGCGAGGCAGCGGCAATGCCGCCGAGCCGCTCAGACCGATGGCAAGCGAACTTTTTGGTAAAAAAGTTCGCGCAGTCCGATTCCAATCACGGTCTGCCGCGGCGAACGGCAGGGCTGCTGCCGGGAGTGCAGCCGATTTTTTACGGTAATGGTTATTTTTTGAGGAATATAGATTCTCATGCGTAAGCCCTGCCTCCGTTTGTCCCTCCGTTTTTTTACACTTTTTTCAAGCTTTTTTTTTACCACCGCAGTACAGCCGCTCCCGTCGGCACGCTCATCGTATCCGACTCGAAAGCATCGCGCACGAAAAACGGAATACCGCGCACGTGAGTACAGCTTAATAATTATTAATTTTATTCCGCCCCCCCTAATACAGTTGGACATTTTCTTACAAAGTCATTTTTTTAATAATCGAATTTTATTTTTCCTAAGATACGCGCCGTTAGGGCAATCTCGGTTTTTCGATTACAAAGCATATTGAAAAGTATTTTTTTTAGAACTCTTATCGATAACTCATATTTTCACACCGTTGATTTCATTTAAGGCTCATGCTATAGTCGACATGACAAACTGCGATACACAAGCGCATCAGATACATTGCGATACGGGGTTATATATGAGTTCCGATTTTCCGCTCAAACACGATGAGCTTTTAAAATTAATAAAAAGATTTCCGACGCCCTTTTACCTTTACGATGAAAGGGCGATCCGCGAAAACATGCGCCGCTTTACCGAGGCCTTTTCCGTCTTTCCGAAGTTCCGCGAACACTTCGCCGTAAAAGCGATGCCGAATCCCTACATGCTTAAAATCCTCGCGGAAGAAGGATGCGGCGCCGACTGTTCGAGCTTACCCGAACTCGTGCTCTCCGATTTGGCGGGCATCGAGGGAGAGCGGGTCATATTTACGTCGAACGAAACGCCCGCAGCCGAATTTCAATACGCGTACGAGCACGGAAACCTCATCAATTTGGACGACATCACGCACATCGATTTTTTAAAAAATGCGCTCGGCGGCAAATTACCGAAGCTGCTCTGTTTCCGCTACAATCCCGGCCCGCTCAAGCAAGGCGGCAACGCGATTATCGGAAAACCCGAAGAAGCGAAATACGGCCTGACGCGCGAACAGCTTTTCGAAGCCTATGCGCGCTGCAAAAAAGAAGGCGTCGAACGATTCGGACTCCATACGATGGTCGCCTCGAACGAACTCAATCCCGATTTTTTTATCGACACGGCGGACATTCTCTTCGATCTCTGCGTCGAAATAAAGCAAAGGCTCGGCATAAAAATCGAATTCGTCGATTTGGGCGGCGGCGTCGGTATCCCGTATAAGCCGGAACAAAAAGCGGTCGATCTCGGTTATGTAGCGCGAGGCATCAAAAAGATCTACGACGAAAAAATTATTAAAAACGATCTCGATCCCATGGGTATCTATTGGGAATGCGGCAGACCCGTCACCGGCCCCTACGGCTGGCTTATCGCGACGGCGATCCACGAAAAACACATCTACCGCGACTATATCGGAGTCGACGCGTGCATGGCCGACTTAATGCGGCCCGGCATGTACGGCGCCTATCACGAAGTGACCGTCAGCGGAAAAGAAAACGCGGTAAAAGACCGGGTATACGACGTCGTCGGATCTCTGTGTGAAAACTGCGACAAATTCGCAGTCCGGCGGAGCCTGCCGAAAATCGATATCGGCGATATCTTAATAATTCACGATGCGGGCGCGCACGGAAGAGCGATGGGATTCAATTACAACGGAAAGCTCAGAGCGGGCGAAGTGCTCATGAGGAGCGACGGTTCATTCAAAGAAATCAGACGGCGCGAAACGATTGCCGACTATTTTGCGACGCTCGATTTGGACGGCGTAAAAAATTTCAAATAACAAAAAAGATCGTATTTTCCGATCAATCGACATCCCCGACGCGAAACATCGGAGATGTCGGTTCCTGTAGACGATTGTATGGTTTATTTGCGTTTTAAGTATTTGATCGAATCGAGGGCGACCGCCGCGATCAAAATCAATCCTTTAAATACAAACTGCAGGTTCGTGTCGATGCCGAGGAACGTCAGGCAGTAAGTCAAACCGGTAAATATGATAACGCCGATGACAGCTCCTCCGATTTTTCCGATACCGCCGTTGAATGAAATGCCTCCGACGACGCAGGCTGCTATCGCATCGAGTTCGTAGCCCTGACCCGTACCGGCACTCGCGTTCGCTTTGAACGCTTCGAAAAACGAACCGAAACCGTAGAACACGCCGGCCATAGCGAATATGCTCATCGTCACCCAAAATACGCTGATGCCGCTAACGCTCGCCGCTTCCGAATTGCCGCCGACCGCATACATATTTTTACCGAAGGTCGTCTTGTTCCATATAAACCATGCGACGGCGATCGCAATGACTGCAGGAATTATTAATTTCGGAAAAGTGACGAACTCTCCGTTAACGAATCCGAGTTCCCATCTGCCGCCGAGCATATCTTTAATGCCCGCATCGATCGAACCGACAGGGGTACCGCTCGTGCCGAAAAAGAGAAGACCGTAGATGATGAGCTGCGTCGCAAGCGTCGAAATAAACGGATGGATTCGGAGCTTTGCGGTAAACACGCCCGCAAAGCAGCTGAATAAAACGCAAAGCACGATCGATATGACGAGGGCAAGGGCAAGCCGCGCCGGAACGGGAAGCGGCGTAAAATCCCACGGGCCGAGATGAAAAAACGTTACGATATTTTTTCCCGGATGCAAAATAAGACCGGTGATGACCGAGCCGAGCGCGACCATGCGCCCGATGCTCAAATCGGTACCGGCTATGAGGATGAGGCCTGCGACGCCGAGCGCATAGAACATGCGAACCGAAGCCTGTTCGAGTATCGTAAAGATATTCGGCAGCGTCAAAAGCTGTCCGTTTCCTGAAACGGGTGCGACTATAATGCACACGACAAAGAACACGAGGATCGCCAAGTACAAACCGTTATTCAAAAAGAATTTCGACGGCTTAAACCGGTACACGTAATTTTGCCAGCCGAGCGACAGGTTTTCCGAAAAGCGCGACGCGCCGTTTCTGAGACTGCGATTTTTTTGCACACGGTCGACATACGCCTGATTTTTTGCCGCTTTCGCGCGGTCGACGTCGGATACGTATTTGCTGTGCGCGTCGAAGAGAGCCGCCTTATGCTCGTAGCCGTTTATCGAAAGCGCTTCTTTTTGTGCCGTTCTGTCCGCAAGCGCGGTTTTTCCGCGGTACGATTTGACGATCGCTTCGCGCCGTCGGGCAAAATCCGTATTGATCGCAGCGATATCGTTTTTATATTTTTCCGCAAGAGAAGCGATCTTTTTATTTTGCGCATCGTGCACGCTTCGTATATGGATTCCGGCAATTTCATTTGCATACGCAACCGCTTCCTTTTGCAAAATCGAAATTTCGTTTTTATTTTTCGCGGCGACGACGCGGGCTTCGGCGATCTGCCGCAGGTCTTCGACGATCCGCGCATTGCGAGCTGCCGAATCGATAAGCTTATTGCGCTTAAGAGATGCGATGTCCTGCTTGAGCTCGGAAATTTTATTTACACCGTTGCGACGCAGCTCAGCGAGTTTATCGCCGTATTCTTTCAGTTTTTTGTCGTCGTCAAGATAATTGCCATATTCGTTTTCCATACGTCCTCCGCATTACAGATATTTCGCCGAAAGGCGCAAAAGCGCTTCCTGATCGGTATCGTTCGTATCGACAATACCCGCGAGCCGATGATTCGACATGACGGCTATACGATTCGTAATACCGAGGATTTCCGGCATTTCGCTCGAAACGACGATGATCGTTTTCCCTTCTTTCGCCATTCTGATGATGAGCTGATAGATCTCATACTTCGCTCCGACATCGATACCGCGTGTCGGCTCGTCCATGAGGAAGACTTCGGGAGCGCGCTCGATCCATTTGCCGATGATGACTTTTTGCTGGTTGCCGCCGGAAAGAGAAGTGATGATTTCGTCGACGGAAACGCATTTCGTTTTCATCTGCTCTACTTCGCGGGTCGCCGCTTCAAATAATTTGCGGCTCGACAAAATGCCGTTCGATTTATAACTTGCAAGGTTCGTGATCGTCGTATTGAATTCTATCGAAGCCTTTCCGAACATGCCGTTGAATTTCCGTTCCTCAGTGACAAGCGCAAAACCGTGATCCATAGCGTCGCGGCTGTCCGCAAAGTAAAGGCGTTTTCCGTCGTAGATCATTTCGCCGGATGCGATCGTCCGCACACCGAAGAGCGCTTCGAGCAATTCCGACCGCCCCGCCCCGACGAGTCCGTAGATGCCGAAGATCTCTCCCTTGCGGACGCGGAATGAAATATCTTCGAGCACGGGCTCGTATTTCGTCGTCAGCCCTTTCACTTCAAAAATGTAATCCCCCGGAACATTGTCGACGTCGGGATAGCGTTTTTCAAGAGAACGTCCGACCATAGCCGAAATGAGTTCGTTCATTCCCGTCGTTTTCGTATCTTTTATCAAAATCATTTTACCGTCGCGGAGAACTGCGACGTCGTCGCACACGAGAAACACTTCATCCATTTTATGGGAAATATAGATAAACGATACGCCTTTTTCTTTAAGATTTTTTACGATCGAAAAAAGCTTGGCGACTTCGTTTTCGGACAGCGAAGAAGTCGGTTCGTCGAGCACGATTATCTTCGCGTTGTAGGAAACCGCTTTCGCGATTTCGACCATCTGCCGCTGCGACACGGACATCGATCTCATGATCGTGCGCGGATCGACGTTCATATCCAAAGAGTTGAACAGCTTGACGCTGTCTTTCAGCATCTTCGCTTCATCGATTACGCCGAAGCGTTTCGGATATCTTCCGAGATAAAGGTTGTCCATGACGGAACGGTCGAGGCATTGGTTCAGCTCCTGATGCACCATCGCAACGCCGTTTTCAAGCGCCTCTTTCGGACTCTTAAAATCGACGGGCTTTCCGTCGAGCATAAACTGACCCTCGTCTTTCGCATAGATCCCGAACAGGCACTTCATCATCGTAGATTTGCCCGCGCCGTTTTCACCCATCAAACCGAGCACGGAGCTTTTTTTTACCTGAAGATGTATGCCGTCCAAAACTTTGTTTTTTGCAAAAGACTTTGAAAGGTTTTTTATCTCGAGGACAATATCATCCATACATTACCTTACCGTATTTTATTAATTGGCGCGGTTTCAAAAAAGGCCGCATCCTTTTTTAAGAATACAGCCCTTTCCGATCAAATCGAAAACAATCAAAGAAAAACCTCCGAAAACCGCGATTTTCAGAGGTTTTCAATTATCAATATTTCAACTTATCGGTATAATCGCGGCCGGAATTCGTTTTGACCATGTTGATCGCAAACGCATCGTAGTTTCCGAGATTGGTAAATTTATCGAGACAGCTCGATTCGTTTTGCCCGTCGCCCTGAACGACCGTCAAATCGATTCCGATGAGCGGCGCATAATAATTGAGCGCCGGCAGATAAGACGAAGAGAGGAAATTGTCGGCGGAATTGTAAATGGTGAGCAGCACTTTTTTCTTCGCGGCGGTCGTCTGTTTGATCCCCGCATCGCGGTTGCCCGCTTTGTACTGTTCCCAATTGGAAGAAGTAACGCCGGAGTTCTGTGCGAGCAGCGCGCGCGTATCGGAGACATAATCGATGTCCGCGGAAATTTTATTGCCGTACTGATCGGCTTCCGAAATACCCTTCGTATAAACGTCGCTGCCGGTAAGACCGTCAAGCAGATTGCGCAGCACTTGCAGCGTCGCCGTCGCCTGAGCATCGACGTTTTGCGAAACGGTTCCCGTAAGCTTACCGGCACCGATCGCTTCGATCGCGTCCGCGTTCGCATCGTAACCGAAAATCGGAACGCCTGCAGGATAGTTCGACGCCTGAAGGCATCCCATAGCCATACCGTCGTTATTCGAAACGACCAAGTCGATCTGCGATCCGAACTTCGTCGCCCAGCCGCCCATGGCTTCCGTCGCCGCATTCGCATTCCACGTCGAACCGTCCGTTCCCGTCATCGCCTTTCCTTCAAGTTCGACGACGCGCATCGTTTTGCCGCCGACCGTTGCGGAACCTTCTTGTGCCGCCCCTGGATCGGTCGAACCGTTCCACGTTCCGAGCGCTTTGCGGATACCTTCCGTGCGCGCTTTCGAATCGTTGTGACCGACGTCTCCGATGCAGAGCACATAGCCGATCACTCCGTCGCCGTTTCGGTCGAGTTTTGTCGCGTCCGCACTTGCAAGGTAATCGGTAATGAGTTTTCCCTGTACCGCTCCGCCGCCGGCTGCGTCGAAGCCGACGTAGTACGTTTGGGCATTCCAATTCATCGAATCCATATCGATGTTTCCGGTCGTCGGATCCGACGGCTGCCGATTGAAAAACACGAGCGGCTTGTCTTTGTTTTGAACCTTCGCCGCCTGTTTGCCGCATCCTATAAACGCGGCGCAGATAACCGCCGCCAAAACGGCGCTTGCTGCAATTGTTTTTTTCATAGTGTACTCCTGAAGTCCTGCAAAAGAAATATATCTCTTCGCGCAGGATTTCACTTCCATAGTAATAGTCAAACAAAAAATTGTCAAATACAAAAAATGTGCGGCAAACGCCGCATCGACTTTTTTTGACAGCCCCTGCTAACGATAATAAGCGAGTTTCGCTTCGATTCCGGCAAATGCGATCTCAACGCCCCAATTCATCGCAAGGTAAAAGACGCCCGCGACGAAGAGCGGCATAAACGAAAAGAGGCGGCTCTGCGTTTCCTGTGCGACGCGCAAAAGTTCGGACACACCGATAACTTGCACGAGAGCGGTATCCTTGACAAGGGTTATCGTTTCGTTGCCCATAGCGGGCATAATTCGTTTGACGACTTGCGGCAAGATGATATAGAAAAAAGTTTGCCGTTTCGTATAGCCGAGCACTTTCGCCGCTTCGTATTGCCCTTGGGGAATCGACTCGATGCCGCCGCGGTATATCTCAGCAAAGTACGCCGCATAGTTGACGATGAGCGCGACTATCGCTGCGAAAAAGCGCGGCCACGCAACTCGAAAATCGGTACCGAAATTGTTGTTGAACCAAAGACACAAAAGACTCGGACCGAAGTACACGACGAGCAGCTGCAACATGAGAGGAGTGCCGCGTATGACGAGCAAAAACGCTTTTAGTATGTTTGAAAGTATTTTATTTTTCGCCATACGCCCCGCACAAAACGGAAGCGCGAGCGGAAGCGCAAAGAGCAGCGTCAAAAAAAACACTTCGAGCGACGTTACGCTTCCGCGCAGCATCGCCTGCAGCATCTTCTCCATTTATTTTCCGATCACCGAAATATCGCGCCCGAACCACTTTTCCGAAACGGCGGTAACCGTTCCGTCTCTCTGCATATCTTCCAAAATACTCTGCACTTTATCGCGCAGCGCAGCGTTTCCCTTGCGGAACGCGATACCGTAATTTTCGTAAGAGAGCGCTTCATCGATGACGGTAAAAGGCTTTCCCGTCGCTGTTATGCTGTAATTTGCGACGACGCTGTCCATGACGACTCCGTCGACGCCGCGGATCTCAAGATCGTTAAGCGCGGTAACATTGTCTTTTAAGAGTACCTGTTCTTTGAGTGTGCGCGAAAATTCCTTGTTTCCGTCGACGGCTTCCTGCGCGCTTGAGCCGCTTTGCAGCGCGATCGTTTTCCCCGCCATATCCTTCAGCGATGAAATGCCGCTGTCGTTTCGCACGACGAGCACTTGCGCGTTTTTCAAATACGGCTTTGTAAACGTAAGCGCTTCTTCACGCTCTTTCGTCATCGTAAAGCCGTTCCAAATGCAGTCGATTTTACCCGTGTTCAGCTCCATCTCTTTCGCATCCCAATCGATAGGCTGCGCTTTAAATTCGACGCCGAGCCGCTTCGCAACTTCTTTTGCCAAATCGATATCGTAGCCGACGATTTCTCCGTCCGCATTGCGAAAGCCGAGCGGCGGAAACGAATCGTCGAGTCCGAGCACAAATACGCCGCGCGAGACGAGATCGTCAAGCGACGTATCACGAGCGGAAGCCGCATCCCGTTTTTTGCAGCTTACGCTTCCGAAAGCGATAACGAGCGTAAAAAATAAAGCCGAAAATACTTTTACCGTTTTTTTCATGTATCATCTCCCATAAACCTTTTGCAGGAGCTTGCACCGCGACGATATTTCATGTATCGCCTTTTACTGCAACTTCCGCAAATAAATTAACAATTAATAATATACCTCTCAATCAACGCTGCGTAAAAAAGGCACGCGATTTTATATCCGCTCTCCGTACGCTGCCCCGCCGACTCAACGATATGCGTCAAAGTCGTTCTTTTGTGAAATCCTTCAGTGCCCGTATCTGCTCCGCGACCCGCTCGGCGGCAGGCCCTCCCTCGGTTTTTCGCGAGGTGACGCAGGATTTCGAATCGATGAGCGAATAAATATCGTCTTCGATGCGATCCGAACAGGCTTTAAAATCTTCGATCGGAAGTTCTTCGAGCCTGCATTTTTTTTCGATTGCGATGCGCACCGCTTTTGCCGCAATACCGTGCGCCGTGCGGAACGGAATGCCTTTGCGCACGAGGTAGTCGGCGACATCGGTCGCATTGAGATAACCGTCTTCGCAGGAGCTTTCCATGCGCTGAGTATTCCACGATGCGGAGGCGATCATATCCGTAAAAACCGACACGCAGGCGCTCACCGTATCGAACGCATCGAAAAGGCTTTCTTTATCTTCCTGCATATCGCGGTTATACGCAAGCGGCAGCGCTTTCATCATCGTCAAAAGAGCTACGAGATCGCCGTATACCCTGCCCGTCCGCCCGCGGATGAGTTCGGCGAAGTCGGGATTTTTTTTCTGCGGCATGATCGAACTGCCGGTCGACCACGTTTCGCTCAACTCGATAAACGAAAATTCCGACGTAGACCACAGCACGACCTCTTCGGCCGCTCGCGAAAGGTGCATGTGCAAAAGCGCAAAGCACGATGCGAATTCGATGCAGTAGTCGCGGTCGGAAACGGTGTCGAGCGAATTGGGCGTCACGCCGTCAAAACCGAGCAGTTCCGCTTCGAGTTTTCTGTCGAGCGGAAGGGTCGTTCCGGCGAGGGCTCCGGCTCCTATCGGTGAGCGCGAAATACGTTTAAGCGCATCGGAAAGCCGTTCCCAATCGCGCGTAAAGCTCCACGCCCACGCGCACAGATGATGAGCGAGCGTCACCGGCTGAGCGTGCTGCATATGCGTAAAGCCCGGCATAATCGATTGCGTGTGGCGCTCGGCGAGGAGGGCAAGCGTTTCGATGAGATGTGCGATGCCGTTTTGCAGTTCGGGAATCGTCCGCCTGAGATAGAGCCTTTCGTCGAGCGCGATCTGGTCGTTTCGGCTTCTGCCCGTATGCACTTTTTTGCCCGCTTCTCCAATCCTGTCGGTGAGCGCGGCTTCTATAAACGAATGAATGTCTTCGGCGGAAGCGTCCACGGAAAGCTTACCCGACGCCATATCGGCATCGATCGAGTCGAGCGCTCCGATAATCGCATCGGCTTCTTTTCGCGAAATGATGCCCGTCCGCGCAAGCATTTCCGCGTGCGCTTTACTTCCGAAAATATCATCGCGAGCCATGCGCTCATCGACGTGAATTGAAGTTTCAAACGCGACTGCCGCTGCGTCCGGCCCTTCGGAAAAACGGCCGTGCCACAGAGCGGCGTGATTGTCTCCGGTGATCGTACCGTGTATATCCATAGCTTTAAAAGTATACAATACATTGTTTTTTTTTACAATGATTTGTATACTGTATGAGTACGAATCGCAAATTCACAGGCAAAGTCGACTTGTTCGTCGACTTTCTACGGGAGTGCGTTATGCTAAAAAAATTATCCGTCATCGTTTCGGTGCTGATTTCCGCAGGCTCTCTTTTTGCCGTACAAATCGATACGGCGCTCCTCGATACGGCAACGCGTCCGGATTATATTGAAGATACATCCCCCGTGCCGAAAAACGAATTCAACACCGCAAAACAGATACGCGATATGGGCCGCAGGCTCGGCGGGAGTATCAAACGGCAGGACGCGCAGCATAAGAGCGACGAACTTTACGCATCGGGCGCCCCTTCAAAAAAATACCGTGCGCACCGCGTACCTTCGTCCGACTCGCTTCCGGGAGCCGACATCATCTATATCGCGCCGAACGCAAAAGTCGGCACAATAAAAGCGCTTACCTTTATCGTGTCGGGCTATATCGAAGCGGCGTACGGCTTACCCCTAAACGAAGCGGATGCCGTAGCGCAAAAAGTGTGCTGGTGGAACACGAATCATTACGACGATCGAAATTATTTTACAAAGCACTTCAACGCACGCATACTCGAATCTTTTTCAGATGAAACGGCGGTCATAGGCCTTGCCGATTCGTACAAAAACTGGGCGGGGCACGCGCGCATCGTCATCCCTTTTGAAAAAATGAAGGATACACAGGCGGCGGCAAAAGACGGCGAAAAGCAAAGCGTAAAAATCGATTCGAAAAACAGCACCGCGCAAAAAAACAGCGAGACCGAAAAAGAGGCGGCGCAAAATAAAAAAGAGAGCGCAGGCAAAAGCGCGGCGCAAAACGATGCGGATAAAAACGCCGTAGATGCGACGCGGAATACGCTCCAAAAAGAAGTGCTGCAATTTAAAACCGTTCCGGCGAATTATAAAATCCTCTTCGGAGCGCTGTGCCTTGCCGCCCTTTTACTCATCGTGCTGCTCGTGCGGGTTGTCGTCGATATGGCAAGAAATTAATATCATCGTGTATCGTAAACGAATACTACACACGACATCGCTCGCCCTTGCACGAGCCGGTACGATTATTTATACTGGCGCGTATGACGTATCTTGCAAAGGTCGGAGAGCTTTCTCTCAAAGGTTCGAATATCGACGAATTTAAAAACCGCCTTGCGGCAAACGCGCGGCGGCTGCTCAAAAACGCAAGCGCGAAAGTGAGCGGAAATGCGGGAAGGCTCTATATCGACTGCGACGACGAAGAAGCATCCCGATTCGCGCTCGAGCACCTCATCGGCATTACGGGTTGGGCGAAAGCGACGGTCGTCGAAAAAGACATCGATGCGATAAGCCGTGCAGTCTACGAAGAAGCCGTGCGCGCAAAGGAAAAAGGCGCAAAATCGTTTAAAATCGAAGCGAGGCGGCAGGACAAAGACTTTCCGCTCACTTCCTATGAAATCTGCTGCAAAGCGGCCGACCGCGCATCTCGCGAAAGCGTGCTCGCAGTCGACGTACACTCCCCCGACGTACGCATCTATGTCGAAGTACGCGACCGCTGCTTTGTCTTTTCCGATGCGGAAAAAGGACGGCGCGGCCTTCCCGTCGGATCGAGCGGCAAAGGTCTCCTCCTCCTTTCAGGCGGCATCGATTCGCCCGTAGCGGGCTACCGCATGATGCGGCGCGGCATGAAAATCGACTGCGCGTATTTTCACTCGTATCCGTACACGTCGGAAGAAGCGCAAAAAAAAGTTGAAAGTCTCGCCGCATCCCTTGCAAATTACGGACTCGATACGTATTTGAATATCGTTCCCTTTACCGACGTACAGATGCGCATCAAAGAAAAAGCACCCCAAGCGTGGACGACGCTCATGCTCCGCGTGTGCATGATGAAAACGGCAAACCTCATCGCAGAGCGGACGCACGCGGACTGCATCGTCACCGGCGAAAGTCTCGGACAGGTTGCAAGCCAGACGATCGCCAATTTGAACGTTACCGAACACTTCGCGTCCCGCCCGCTTTTGCGTCCCCTCGTCGGACTCGACAAAGAAGAGATCATCGACACGGCAAGGGAAATCGGCACATACGAAACGTCGATCCTGCCCTATGAAGACTGCTGCGTGCTCTTTTCGCCCAAGCATCCGGTGCTCCGCGCATCAACCGAAGAAGCCGAAGCGATCTATGCATCCCTCGACGCCGATGCATTGATACAAGAAGCATTCGAAAAACGGGAGATAAAACGCTTTTCGGTTTGAACGCGCATTGCTATTTTTCGAGCAAAAGAGAAGCGACTTTTCCGGCATCGGTGTCGAGGTGCACGCTGTCGAAATTCTTTTTCATCTCTTCGTCGAAATTTTTATCGACAAGCAATTCGTTGATTTTTCGGTACACGTCGCGCGGCTTTGTGATATACCAGCCGACTTTATGATCGACTGCAAAGCGCATATTACCGAGCTCCTGGTTGTGAATGTATTTGATGATGATGACGGGCTTCCGGCACGAAATCACTTCCATAAGCGTCGCAGGCCCCGCTTTGATGACGGCGCAGTCGCATATTTTAATCAGTTCGTCGAGGTAATCGATAAAGCCGAACACGTGCAGATCGAGCTTTGGGTACGTACGTCTCAAAAGTTCGAGCGCATCTTTAAACGCTCTGTCGCGCCCGCATACGATTGCGACCGAAAACTGCGCACGGTGCAGCACGCACTCTTTAATGATTTCGACCGCGCCGGGAAGCCCTTCTCCGCCCCCGACGAGCAGTACGATTTTTTTGTCGTCAGTAAAACCGTGCTTCGCTTTCATCGCTGCAATTTCGTCTTTCGACGGCAGCGGCATAAGATACTTTTCGTTCATCAAAAACGGAACAACGGTGACGTTTTGTTCGGGCACACCGCAGACTTCGACGGCCTGCCGCTTTGCCTGTTCCGAAAAGACAAAAAATTTTTGATCGTTTTCGTAAAACCACGCGTTCGGCAGCGTAAACGGATCGGTAACCATGACCGTAAAATTGATCTTTTCGGAAATTTGCCGGAGCGCCGATTTAACAAAGGGCGTGAGGGCAAAGTGAAACGATACGATATCGGTCGGCTGCTTTTCGCGGATGACGCGGCGGAGATAGCGCGTCGTGTGAAAGCGCAGCGGCAGCACGAACATCGTCTGACCCCAGCGGTGCTGCGCCATATCGTAGATGAGCGGAAAAGCGCCGTGAACGTAATTCGTCGCGTAATTATATCCCTTTTCGAACATCAAGTGTCCGAAGAAATTATACTTATCGAAACCGTTGAGCATTTCGATTTCGACGTCGGGATCTTTTTCTTTTAAAGCCGCGGCGAGCACCTTCGCTGCGGAAATGTGACCCGCACCGGTGTTGAGGTATAAAAAAAGAAATTTCCGTTTCATCGTATCTCCGTCAGTATGTCCACTTTATGCCGAGCGACAAAAATATATCGTATTCTTCGTGCAGCTGATTTTTCCAAGCGGTACGCATAACGCGGAATTGCTCATCTGTGGTGCTTTCAGTCGCGCCGGGATACATCGGAGTGTCCATGCCCGCGTTTCCGATATACGTGTATGCGAAGATGCCGTTCAGCTCGAAGAGTCCCGCTTTGACACGAGGAAAACGATATGAAACTTCCGCCCCTCCGCGCGCGGCATACATAATATGTTCCTGAGATAAAAACGGCGTCGAACTGTAGCGCTGTGAATTGATGCCGCCGTCCGTCGCGCGTCCACCTTTGGAAAGCATCTCCCGCAGTTCATCGCCGGAATACGACTGATACACGTTCGCATGACGGGTAATGGAAGCGAACGTCGATACCGAAAAACGTTTTATCGGTTCGAGTTTGATTTTCAAAGAAAGCCTGTCGGAATTCGGCGGAAGGTTCTGCCCGATGCTCCGTCCCCAATTCGTATACGAATGATAATTGTACGATTCGCCGTTCGTGTCTTCGGAAGTATACATATACGGAGAGATGATCGTATAACTGAAAGTGAGCAGTTTGCACGGAGAAGCCTTCGGCGCATAGGAAAGCCCCGTTTTCAATGCAAGGCGGTTATCGGAATTGAGATGAAAGCGCGCAAGCTGCGCTACATCGAGGCGGTCTATACTCACATCGGTAAGCCATGAAACGTCCGGGAAAAAATTATATTCGAACAGAAAACCCGCGATCACGTTGTCGCCGTATCCGTTTGCCGATGCGATGAGCGCTGAGGGAACGGGAATCAAATACGACGGATCGAATCGCTTTCCGTATACGACCGAATCATAATACGACAGGTGTATTTTCCGATTCGGCGAAAAACGCAGCGCATGAAACGAAATGAATTTGCCGTAGGGGCCGTTTTTTCCGAGCATATCCGATGCGCGAAGCGCGGCAAAATATTGTACGAAATCGAAGCGTTCCCCGTCATAGGAAAATGAAAATTCGGGCGCATGATATGCATACGGACTTAAAACATTACCGCCGTCGATATAATTCGTATAGCCGGTGCGGTTATAGCCCGCGCTCACGCCGATTTTTTCGTTCGCGTATGAAACGACGGCATCGGCGCTGAAATCGATTCGGGTCCGTCCCTGACTCACCGGATCGATACTATTGTCGTATGAAGGTATACTCCACAGTTCGCGCACCGTGTTATTTTCATCGCTGGAAAGCCCCGATGAAAGGCATGCGCGTACGCCGGCACCGATACCTTTTTCGAAAAGAACATCGGCTCCCCCCTCGAGGGAAAGTGAAAGAGAACCGTCGGCTCCGTTTTCTTTCGTCGTTCCGTTCTGTCTTACGATACCCGCACTTTCCATTTCCGCCGATATGTGCCACACTTTTGCGAACAGCAACTCGTAATATTCACGCGCTTCAGCCTCCTGTTCGCGATTTCCTTTTTCCATAACCGTAAAAAGAAGACGGCGGACGGTATCGTGAGGATAGGGCTTGAGCTGCGGCAGTTCGGAAATGACACCGGCAATATACCAGCGCAGTGCGGCTTCGTAAAAGTCATCCGTCGGATCAACACCTGCCTGCGCCGAGGCAGCCGAAAAAAGCAGCGCCGCTAAAAAAAACAACGCGAATAATTTTTTCATACACTCGTTTTTTACTATACTCTATTCTTGCGTAAAACACAAGCAATGTGTTATGCTTGCCTTATGCTCGCCGCGGAAAAACAAGCAGTATGGGATCTCCTCAAAACGGCATCGTCGTCGCTGTGCGCTTACCTACCGCGCGCTTTTGCGGAAACACCCGCTTTTTCCGACGACGCCGAATCTGCGGCAAGCGCAGAAGCCTCCGATCGGGCAGCGTACGTTTCCGCATCCTTCGGACGCGCAGGCGATTTTGCAAACAAATCGGCAGCCGCTCCGTCGACGCAGACTTCCGCATCCTTCGGACGCGCCGGCGAGTTTACAGACGCGGGGCAAGCCGATCATGCGAGCGCCGAATCGGGGCGGAGCGGCATCACGCTCGAAGAAGTCGCACAAAAAGTCGCCTCGTGTTCGCGCTGTGCGCTTTCAAAAAAGAGAACGCACACCGTACCGGGCATGGGCGTTCCCCATCCTGCCGTTCTCGTCGTCGGCGAAGGACCGGGAGCGGAAGAAGACGCTCAGGGGCTTCCCTTTGTCGGGCCTGCGGGAAAGCTCCTCGACAAAATGCTCGAAGCGATTTCCCTCTCCCGCGATACGAACTGCTACATCGCAAATATCGTAAAATGCCGTCCGCCGAACAACAGGACGCCGCTTCCCGAAGAAGCGGATGCATGCATTTCCTTTCTCGAAGCGCAGATTCACATACTGAAACCGAAGCTCATCCTCGCAGCGGGCAGAACGGCCGCTCAAAATTTATTAAAAACGACTGAAGCGCTCTCTCGTCTTCGCGGCGCTTTCCGCGATTACAACGGCATACCGCTCCTCGTCACTTATCACCCGAGCGCCCTGCTTCGGGATGTGTCGCTCAAGCGGCCGGCGTGGGAGGATTTAAAACTTTTCCGCGCGGAGCTTTTGCGCCTCGTTCCGGACTACGCAAAAGATTTTATTAAAAAATGATATATCTCGACATCGTTTTAAACGTGCCGGTAAACCGATCGTTTACGTATTCGTATACACCCGACAAAAAAGAAAAAGCCGAAATCGGAATGCGGGTCGAAGTGCCCTTCGGAAACAGAAAGCTTACGGGCTTTATCACGGACATCGGCGATACGGCGCCCGATGACGTGCCGAAAGAAAAAATCCGTGCCGTACGGCGCATCGTAGACGAAGAGCCGCTTTTGACGAGCGAACTTTTTTCTCTCGCAAAATGGATGGCCGATTACTATCTCTGCCCGCTCGGCGAAATCGTTTCGGCGATGATTCCGTCGGGAAGACGCGAAACGGGTTCGGGAGGATTTTCGTTTGCCGACGACATTCCCTCAAGCGAAGTGCACGATCTTTCGGACGAACAGAGACAAGCGGTATCGGATATCCTGTCCGCAAAGACAAAAAACACACGATTCCACTATGTATACGGGCCGACGGGAAGCGGCAAAACGGAAGTATTTTTGCGCGTCGCAGAAGCCGTACTCGCTCAAAACAAAGGCGTCATCTACCTCGTCCCCGAAATCGGGCTTACGCCGCAAGTGATACGCGCAGTGCGCGCCCGTTTCGGAAACACCGCCGCAGTCCTCCATTCCGGTCTCACGCAAAGCCGAAAGTTTTCCGAGTGGAAACGCATCCTCCGAAAAGAAGCGCGCGTCGTCATCGGAGCGCGGAGCGCGGTGTTCGCTCCGGTACCGGATTTGGGACTCATCATCATCGACGAAGAGCACGACGCTTCTTATAAAAGCGGAACGACGCCCCGCTATCACGCGCGCCAAGTTGCGATGTACCGCGCATCGCGCAGTGCAATTCCGCTCGTCATGGGAAGCGCGACGCCGTCGGTCGAATCGTGGTACCTCATGAACGAAGGAAGCCTCGTCCGCCACACGCTCACAAAGCGCCTTGCAGGGGGAACGATGCCTGAAATCGTGCGCATCGATTTGACGAAGGAAAAGACCGACGGCTGCCTTTCTCGTTCACTCGCGAACGAAATCAGGACGACGCTCAATCTCAAAAAGCAGACGATACTCTTTTTAAATCGGAGAGGTTTTACCCACTTTTTCCGATGCGGCGACTGCGGTTACGAGATGACGTGTAAAAACTGTTCCGTGCCGATGACCTATCACAAAAGCGAGCGGCGGCTTCGCTGTCATTACTGCGGATGGTCGGTCGAACCGCCCGAATCGTGCCCCGTCTGCGGTTCGCTCAATATCGGCTATTCCGGATTCGGCACCGAATACATCGAAGCGGAAACGAAAGCGAAATTTCCGAATGCGAAGATCGTCAGAATCGATACGGACGCTTTGACAAAGCGCGGCGAACTCGAAGAAAAACTTGCGGCGTTCGGACGCGGAGATTACGACATCATGCTCGGCACGCAGATGGTCGCCAAGGGACTCAACTTTCCGAACCTGCGTCTCGTCGGCATCGTGCTCGCGGATACGGGGCTCCACATGCCGGACTTCCGCGCTTCCGAGCGCACCTTTTCGCTTATCACGCAGGTTGCGGGCCGCGCGGGGCGTTTTTTCCCGGACGGAAAAGTCCTCGTGCAAACCTACAATCCGTCGAAAGAGCCCGTCGCGCTCGCGTGCACTCACGATACGGAGAAATTTTACGCGTATGAACTCGGCGAGCGAAAGCTCCTCGGTTTTCCTCCGTTCAGCCGCCTCATCCGCCTCGTCTTCCGATCCGCCGATAAAAATGCCGCCGAAGAAACCGCAGCGGCGGGTGCGAAACTCCTTTCGGACGAAATAAAAAAAATGCGGAGCGCAAACGCCGTCGAAATACTCGGTCCCGCAGAATGCCCGATTTTAAAAATATCGCAAAACTACCGCTATCACTTGCTGCTTCGAGGAAGCGATATCCGCCCGCTGCAAAAAGCCGCAAGAACACTCCTCTTCGGCTACAGCCATGCGCAGTCGGTGTACATCGAATGCGACGTCGATCCCGTTTCGCTGTTATAGGTAAAATGTCGAGTTTGGAAAATATCAGCCGGTAAAACTGTGCTTACGGCGAGCGTAGGAACAGCGGCAGTTCCGCTGCTTCTCGTTTCGCCTTTAATTATACGCTTCTTTTTCGCGTATACATTTCCGGTACCTTTTCCCCGTCTCTCTAAGCGTGCCGCCTCTTTCCGTCGAATTTGACTTCGTGTAAAAACAATCCCTGAGGCGGAGCGGTTATGCCGGCTTTTCTCCGATCCTTCTCTTCGATGATTTTTTTTAACGCATCGTCGGGTGCCCCTTTTTTTTCGAGCTGCAAAAGCGTGCCGCAGATCGTGCGCACCATCTTCCACAAAAACGCGTTCGCTTCTATTTCGAATACGACGAGAGTGCCGTACGGAAAGACCTGTTCGGAAAAAAATCGCGCGCGCTCTATATAGCGATTTGTCGAAAGGCTTGCATCCCCCGAAGCGGCGAAAGACGCGCAGTCGAGTTCACCCGAAAGGCATGCGGCGAGCGTATTGAGCTTTTGTACATCGGGCATTCTGAAAAGCGGCCACACGTAACGCGCAAGGTGCGCCGGAGGGGTGCCCGATGCGAACATGCAATAACGGTACACCCTGCTCGTCGCGCTGTAGCGCGCGTTGAACTTTTCATCGACCGAAGCGGCGCTCATAACGCGCACGTCGAGCGGCAGCATATTGTTGATTATTAAAGGATACTTTTCGATCGGGATCGAATCGATCGGAGAAAAAAAATTCGCCGCTTGAGAAAGCGCGTGCACTCCGCTGTCGGTGCGCCCCGAGCCGTAAAGCGTGATATGCGAGCCGTGCAGTTTTGCAAGCGCTTCTTCGAGGACGGCCTGCACCGTGCGAACGCTCTTTCCCTCATCGCTTCCGTCCTGCCGCTGCCATCCGCAAAAGTCGGTACCGTCATAGGAAAGGGTCAATAAAATATTACGCACGAGCTTCCCTAAATATTGTCGTCGCGTACTTCGGCCGAAAGTTTATCGTAGAGGTCGCGCGATTTTTCGAGCAGGGGGCCGGGCTTCGCCTTCGACGATTTTCCGAGACCGAAAATGCGCGCGATCGCCGTTTTCGCCCGGCTCAATTTTTTGAGGCGGAGCTGCTGGTCGTCCGTCTGTCCGTATTTGTATTCGAGCAATCCGCACAGATAGATGACTCCGTCCCAGCCGTAATTTTTATCCATATCGGGGCCGCAGTTTACGAGCATGGAACTTTTTTCAACGCGGTTCATTTCATTTACAACCGCCTGTTCATAAAAAAACGTCGCTTTTTGATAAAACACTTTCGTAATATAATCGTAATTGTGACCCGGGCACCGCTCGTTCAATTCTCCGGTAAGCCACGCGAGACGCAGCGCAAGGATCGCGCGCTTCATCGTCGGGAGCATTTCGACGTTCGCATCCTCGTAGGTGAGCAGCGCAAGATAATATACCGCACAGCCGTCGAAAAGTGTGCGTCGGCGGTGCAGGTCGAAATACGGGAATACGGTGTTTACCGCTTTTCTCCGTTTTTCCGAATCGGAATACATTTTTTCCGCTGCGTCTTTGTTTTTGATGTCTTTAAAATCCGACCACAGCATCGCCGTAAAACAGTTCGGGCACGCGCCGATATCGTAGATGAGGGGATAGATGCGGCCGTATCGCTTCGACGGCTCGAAGATGCGGTGCAGTTCATCGGTGAGTTTTCCGGCTATCATTCTGCCCTGCCCCGAAAGCATAATTTCGCGGTCGAACTCTTTATTGCACACGGGGCACAGGCATTTATCTTTCGACCAATACGAAAGCGCGGTTTTCTTTTTATCGGATTCCTTTTTTACACCTTGTATTGTCATATCCCAACCTTTGCACGCATCATACGATAATTCTACACTTCAATGACGACAAATGCAACGGTATATTCTTTTTCATGACTGAGCGATACGAATATGCGCGCACCCTTTCCGCACCGCCTTTCGACGAGACCGGCTGCGCGCCCTTCGAGGTACAGTTCGGGCTTACCGTCTTCATTGTGTCCGACATAGATGTCTCCGAGCTGAAAGCCCGCAACGCCGGTTCCGAGCGCTTTTGAAAAGGCTTCTTTAACGGCAAATCGCGATGCATAGTGTTCCTGCAACGTTTGGCGTGAACCGGAAGTTTTTATCTCTCGTTTATTAAAAAAGCGCTCGATTAAATCGGGGTTTTCGACCCACTTCGCAAAGCGGCGTACGTCGGCAATGTCGGTTCCGATGCCGTAGATCATCGGTTCTCCGCTCCGAGATCGGCGTTGTCTTCGCGCCGTGCGCGTACCGAAACGCTTACCGCTTCCGCGCTTTGATTTTCTATTTGAAAATACGACGGAAGCGTAATGTGTACGGGCAAATCGTAGGTGCCCGCTTTGTCGATCGCGCTGCAGTCGGCGTATACGGCGCCTTCACTCAAATCATAATCTTCGAGCATCGGTACCGTCCCCGCTACATCGAAACTTATCTTCGGAGCCTCTCCTTCCGCTTCGAACCACTCCGGCAAAAACAAAAGACGTACCGGTACGTCGGTAAACTTTTTTACGAGCGGTTCTTCCGCGACTTCGATCCGTACGGTATAGGATTTTGCAGGGTTTATCGCGAGAAGCGAATTGATGTTTTGCAGCGACGCTTCGACCGTTTTCGACTCGGAAAGAGAGGTCACGTCGATCGCGGACGTATACACTTGCTTTGTTTCGTCTACCGATCTGCGAGGACCTGTGATTTCGACCGTCGCCGGTTCCACCGTCGTTTTCGTAACGGTATAGCCGTGCCGCACTTCGCCGGAAAGAGCCGGCGTAACCGACACGTACTTCAGCGTCTTTTCTTCGAGGCGCATCGACACCGATTCGGGATTCAATTTTATTTCAAAGGGATCCATGAGCAAAAGTTTCGGCGACAAGTGCACCGATACGGGAATCGAAAAGCTCCCTTCCTTTTCATATTTTGTCAAATCGATCGTTGCCGTAAAATCGCTCTGCAGCGTTTCGGCGATGTTTTCCGCCGTCGAGCGTACCGTTATGCGCACGTATTCGGGATAATCGCTCATCGGATACATACCGCCGTCTGCAACGATCTTTAACGGAACGGTGTACGTTTTCCGGTCGAGGAGCGATGTGATGTGCACGAGATACAGCACGAGTGCGATGCCGAAGCAGATCACTTTTGCCGGCCAATTTTCCATAATCTTTTCAAACAGCCGCTTTATTTTCATCTATCGTATCCTCTACCTGATATGCATCGGGCGTAATTTCGAGAAGGTTTTCGAGAATCTTCGTGAGCTCCGTCATCGTCAAATCGTAGTGCAGCTTCGAATCGTATGCGAGGCTTATCGCTCCCGTCTCTTCCGACACGACGAGCACGACGGCGTCGGAAACTTCGGAAAGCCCGAGAGCGGCGCGGTGCCGCGTACCGAAAGTTTTTTTAATATCGTACTGTTCGCTCAACGGCAAAAAGCAGCCTGCAGCGAGGAGCTTTCCGCCGAGCACAAAACACGCGCCGTCGTGCAGAGGGGTGTCCATGCCGAAGATCGTCACGAGCAGGCTCGACGAAAGATCGGCGTTGAGCTTTGTACCGGTGTTGAGGATATCGTCCATCTTCGTGTGCCGCTCGAATACGACGAGCATACCGCGCTTTTGCTTTGACAATATCTCCGCCGCGATCAAAACCGAATCGACGTAGGTATGCTTTGAACGGCTGCCGAAAGCGAACCACCTGCTCTGTCCGAGCTTTAAAAAGAGCTTTCGCATTTCGGGCTGAAACACGATCGCAAAGGCGATGAGAAGACCCGGCCCCATAACGGTCAATATCCACTGCAGCGTTTCCAGATGCAGAAAAATGGAAGCGGCATAGGCCAAGCCGACGATGACGGCGGCACGGATGATCTGCATACCGTTCGTTTTGACGATGAGCTCGTACGCTTTATACAGGATAAAGGTGAGGATACCGATGTCGAGGATGAGCCGGATATAATCGTAGGCTGCACGCAAACTGTCCAACGCTTTCAATGTAATCCTCCATAAAAACTTTTGCAGACCGCAAACGGTCAATCGGTTCAATGGACTGTCGAAAAAGTAATCGACTTTTGAGACAGTCCCTTTTCCATCCGTTTCGTGCACCAACTGAATGGCGAGTTTTGAACACAAATAACAGTTTGCGGCGGCAACCTTCCGGCTGCGTGACAAAACGGCCGGAAGTGTACACGATGCGGCGCAACAGCGGGAGACCCGCGTGCGACTTTGTGCGTTCAGCTTGCGGAAGCGACGTTCGGCTTCGCCTCACTACCGAGTTTGCGTCGCAAACTCGCTGTATCTACGGAACGGTTGTACTTTTACACGCAGCGCCCGCTGTGAGAGCCGCACTTGTTCACAATTCCGAACGATTGTACCGCAGCAGGTCTCGCCGAAAGCATAGCTTTATTCACACATACTCTCAAAACTCATCATTCAACCTAATGCTTTCATGACGCGAAGCGAATCGACGGCCGCCGCCACATCGTGCACGCGGACGAGGGACGCACCTCGCATAACGGCGATCATATCCGCCGCAACCGTACCGCAGAGCCGATCTTCGGCACGACGTCCCGTCATCTCGCCGATGCAGGTTTTCCGCGACAGCGCCATGAGCACGGGATACGTACCCCCGCAGAGCTTTCCGCAATTTTTAATAAGAATGCGGTTCGCTTCGAAATCTTTGCCGAAACCGATACCCGGATCGACAATGATTTTATTCGGCTCGATGCCTCGTGAAAGGGCATACGAAACGCGAGAGGCGAGATATGCGTCTACTTCCCGAAACACGTCTCGGTACGACGTATTATCTTGCATTATAGCAGGAATTCCGCGTTTATGCATCAGTATGACGGGGATCCCTTTTTCGGCGGCAAAGGATGCGATGTCCTCATCGTCTTCGAGAGCGGAAACGTCGTTTAAGATATCCGCGCCTTCCGAAACTGCAGCTTCGATCACTTCCTTTTTCCGCGTATCGACCGAAATCGCTGCGGACGATGCGGCTCGAATCTTTTTGATCACCGGAATGATGCGCCGTATCTCTTCTTCCGCCGACACGTATGCCGCTCCCGGCCTCGTCGATTCCCCGCCTATGTCGATGATGTCGGCTCCTTCATCGATGAGTTTTAACGCAAGATCTTCGCCGCCCCTGCTCCCTTCCCAAAACGAATCGGGCGTTACATTTACGATGCCCATGACAAAGGCGGACATTTCCGTTTTAATAATTCCGTCTTTGAGTAAAAGCGTTTTCACCGGCCGCACCCCTTTAGGCGTTTCGACTTTCGGCAAGACGTAGCGCCGCCGCCGCGATGTCTTCGCTCGACATGTGCGCATCCCGGCAGATTTCGGATCGCGTTCCCTGCGGATAAAATCGATCTGCAAACGCTTTTACCGCAACGTTTCGAATGTCTCGCTTTACCAAAACCGCTTCGAGATACGAAGCGATGCCGCCGGTCAAAACCCCGTCTTCAACGATGACCGCTCCGTCGTATGAAGAGGCGGTGTGCGCAAAATATTCTTCGTCTATCGGCTTAATAAAACGGAGCGCGTAGATATCGGCATAGATGCCCTTCATCAAAAGCGATCGACAAGCGACGAGCGTTTCCGCGTACATCCCGCCCGTACACACAAAGAGTATGCGGATAAAAGTTCCCGCTTTTTTTTCTTCGAAGTACGCTTCCTGCAAAGGCGCGATATCCGATGCCGAAACGATGACACCCCTGCCCGCTTCGATCGGAGATGAAAAAGATGCCTGCTCCGACGGGCACGTGAGCTTCGGATAACGGATTACCGTCGCACCATCGGATTCGACGGCAAAAGAAAGGCAGCGCTTTAAATCTTCGGCAGTCGCGGGGCACAGAATGCGAAGCTGCGGAATCGGACGCAAAAGCGCAATATCGAACAAGCCCTGATGCGTCTCACCGTCACCCGGAACGACGCCCGCTCGGTCGAGCATAAAAACGACATGAACGTCCTGCAGCGCGATATCGTGAATCATCTGATCGATCGCCCGCTGCATAAAGGTTGAATAGATGCACACGACCGGCACGAGACCGCCCCGCGCGAGAGCGCCCGCAAAAGTGACGGCGTGTTCTTCGGCGATGCCGACGTCGAAAAAGCGATTCGGATAACGACGTGCAAAAGCGTTCAAGCCCGTACCCTTCGCCATGGCGGCCGTCACGGCGACGATCTTTTCATCCTTTTCGGCAAGCGAAATGAGGATATCGCTGAACGATTCGGTAAAACTCAATGCATCGAATTTTTCGACCGCGCCGTCGGATATGAGAAAGGGACCGATGCCGTGGAAACGTTCGGGATTGTCTTCGGCGGGACTGTAGCCCTTGCCCTTTTTCGTTACGACGTGGACGACGACCGGACGCGGAAGTTTTTCCACGCGGCGGAACACCTTTTCAAGCGTTTGTTCGTCGTGACCGTTCAAGGGGCCTACGTATTCGAATCCCAAATCGACAAACAAATTGTTCGTCAAAAACATACCCTTGAGGGCACGCTTAAAGCGGAACGCGAGTTTTTCAAGTTTTTTGTTAAAATACGGAACGCGGTCGATAAAGCGGTCGATTTTATAACGGAGGGTTTGATACTGAGCGGACATCGTCATCCGCGAAAGATAGCGCGAAATGGATCCCGTATTGTGATCGATCGACATCTGATTGTCGTTGAGCACGACGATGAGATTTTTTGCAAGCTGACCCGCGTGGGACAGCGCTTCGAAAGCCATACCCCCCGTAAGCGCTCCGTCGCCGATAACGGCGACGACCTTTCCGCCTTTGTTTTGAATATCGCGGGAAACGAGGAGACCGAGCGCCGAAGAAATCGACGTCGACGCGTGACCGACGCTGAAAAAATCGTGCTCGCTTTCGTCTCTCCGCGTAAAACCCGAAATGCCGCCCGAAAGGCGGAGCGTCGGAAACGAAGCATAGCGCCCGGTCAGCAATTTGTGCGCGTAGCATTGATGACTCACATCCCATACGATCGCG
The DNA here is from genome assembly GCF_024181585.1 of Treponema socranskii subsp. buccale. Taxonomy (NCBI): domain Bacteria; kingdom Pseudomonadati; phylum Spirochaetota; class Spirochaetia; order Treponematales; family Treponemataceae; genus Treponema; species Treponema socranskii. Next base: position 1,844,964 of record NZ_CP054258.1, read on the forward strand.
TCTTCGGGACTCGAAAACACGCGGTGCAGCGCAATCGTAAGTTCGACGACGCCGAGATTGCTTGCGAGATGACCGCCGTTTTTACCGACGACTTCGATAATCGTTTTTCTGATTTCACGGGCAAGAAAAGGAAGTTCGGATGTCGGAAGTTTTTTAATATCTGCAGGGGAACGTATGCCGGAAAGGATCGTAAAAAACCTCCGTATTACAAACAAAAAAGACCGCAGCGGTTACACGAACACACGCGGCCTGTTCACAAAGTTTAAGCAAAAATCATTTACTCTTGTGTCTGTTTTTTCTGAGCATCTTTTTTCGCTTATGTGTCGCCATCTTTTGACGTTTTCTTTTTTTCCCACAGGGCACGACATACTCCTTACATCGAATAGTGTTTTCCAGTATCGCAAAATTCACGCAGTACGTCAAGAGCGCGACGGAACATTATGCAGCAAAAACAGTTTTTTTTAAGAACCGTAAGTGCAAAAAGAATCGGCGGTCGACGCACAGCCTTATTGTCGTTCGATTTTAAACGTCACTTCGTCGTCAAAAAGCTGACGTGCGGCAAGAGAGACGACTTTACCGTCGTTTTCTTCGATTTCCGGATCTTCGACTTTTGCCAGCTGAAACGCACGGCGGCTCGCCGCAACGGTGATTTCATAAATATTGTCGCTGTATTTTACAAGTTCTTCAAGCGGAAATACCATATACTACCTCATGCGATATTATAACGACATTATAAGAAAAAGATGCGGCGTTGTAAAGGTCTTTGCCGGTGCTGCAGACCGTCGAAAAACAAACGACTTTAAACGCTCCCTTTCACACGCATAAATTTTTCGTCGCTTTTTCGTATATAAATCGCAAGTCTTCTTCCTGCAGGGATGTATAGACGCAATCCGCACAGGTTCGGCTTCCCCCGTCCGCGCGGTATATCTTTGCAGGCACGCAGGTCGCAAAAACGTCACGCTTGGCTACGGGTCCTTTTTTCAGCGAAAACGACAATTTGAGCGCGTATTCCGCACCTCGAGAAAGCTGAAAATTTTCATCGGTGCTGCCGAATACGATGCGTTCGTGATCGACATACAGGATGTCGAGCGGTTTTACGCTTCCCGAAAACGATTTTATTCTCGTCTCCCGTTCCGTAAGATAGCGGCATATCGGAATGAGCTGCAAGCCGTTGCCCGCGTTTTTTTCTTTTTTCGCTTCGGCGACAAATCGTTCGAGATATGCTTTTGCAGCCTTTTGATTTTCAAGCGCGATCGATGCCCACACGGGACGCACAAAAAGTTCGCAGCCTTCGCAGGGCACGCAGTCGAAATTGACGGTCGCCTTATTGCTGCACGAATAGTAGATCGTCGCCGAAAAATCGTAATCGTGTTTCACTTCGGTATTTTTTATGCGGCAAATCGCTTCGGGAGCGGCAAAGGCAAGTCCCGATTTTACCGATCGCATTTCCGTGATAAAAAAAAGCCCGACACTGTTAAAATAGAATTCTATTCGCACCCGCTTTCCTGCAAAGCCGATTACCGACTGCGGCGGATTTTTTAATAAAATTATATCGCCGCCGCCCGAAGCGAATTGTTCCGATTTAAGCGCAACGGGAAACACGGCGGACGAAGGCGGTTTCACGGTCTCTCCCGATCCGTCTTCTTTTTCAATCGGCGTTACGGTAACGGGAACATTCCCGTCGATCAAATACCGGAGTACAAGCTCGCGCTCTATGCCGGTTAAAGTATTATTTTCCATCGAACCGCTCCCATTTCCGTATTTCGATATTATTAATTTTATACGTTTCTCCGTCTTTTTCGAAATAGAGCAGCACGTCGACGCTGCCGCCGGAAAAAGCGAAACGCACGGGAACTTCCGCTCCCGCATCGTCGATAAACGGAGAAGCGCAAAGAGATGAATTAAAAAGCGGCGTTTGCGCATCCGGAAAATCCCGTCCGAAATGCGTTTTCCATCCGCTTTTCAAATCCGACAGAAAAAAAACGTACGAAAATAAATTTTCAGGGGCAAAAGATGCGTCCGCGCTCTCGTTGCGGGAAAGTGCGGAAATAAAAGCGTCGAGCGCGTTTTGCAATTCGCGCGATACGAGGGAAGTATCGAGACTTCCTAATCCGCTCACAAAAGGATAGAGCTCTGCCGGCTGAGCAAGCGAAGCGATCACCGATTCGGCTTCAAGCTTTACCGAAGAGAGGATGCCGTTCTTTTCGGCAATCGTTTGCACAAGCCTTTCTTTTTCGATTTCGCGCGTCCACAGCGTATCCGCATCTTTTACGGCGGCTTTCGCGCGGAGCGTTTCCCCCGGATCGGAGACGAAGACGGCTTGATTGTCCGAGCACGATGCGGCAAAAAAAAGGATACCGAACGCAAAAAAAAGGAGCGGACGCTTCATACCATAACCATAACACAATATCGTGAAAAAATCCACGTATGAGCTTTTCGTTTGTCCCATATTTTATCCGGCAGCAGACAAACGAAAAAGCTCTTGTTTTCTCATCTCTTGACAATAAGTACCGAAAGATTATACCGTAATCACGGATACATTATACGGGTACATCAGGAGCGGCAATATTTTATGGAAGCAAAACTCATCGCAGAAGAAATACGATCGGGCAAAGCGATCCTCGGCATCGAACTCGGTTCGACGAGGATAAAATCGGTGCTCATCGATACGAAAAATGTCCCCGTCGCACAGGGTGCTTTCGATTGGGAAAACTCCTTTATCGACGGCATCTGGACCTATCCGCTCGATAAAGTGTACGAAGGCATCGCGGAAAGTTACGCTCGAATGAAAGAAGATGTCATGCAAAAGTACGGCGTAGAGCTCACAAAGCTGCGAGCGCTCGGCATCAGCGCGATGATGCACGGCTACCTCGTCTTCGACAAGTCCGGCAATCTGCTCGTCCCGTTCCGTACTTGGCGCAATACGATCACGACGGAAGCGGCGGCAAAGCTTTCGGCGTTCTTCGATTACCCCGTTCCCGAACGATGGAGCATATCCCATCTGTATCAGGCTGTTTTAAACGGCGAAAAGCATGTCGGAGACGTCGCGTTTATGACGACGCTCTCAGGCTACGTGCATTGGAAGCTGACAGGGAAAAAAGTGCTCGGTGTGGGAGATGCGTCGGGTATGTTCCCGATCGACATCGCAACAAAAAATTACAATAAAAAAATGCTCGGCCGGTTTTCATCGCTCGTCGCGGAAAAAAAGTACGGCTGGAATATCGAAAGCGTTTTGCCCGAAGTGCTCGTTGCGGGAGACGACGCGGGTTCTCTTACGAAAGAAGGCGCCGCTCTGCTCGACAAAGACGGTGCGCTCGAAAGCGGCATTCCGCTCTGCCCGCCCGAAGGAGATGCGGGCACCGGCATGGTCGCAACGAATTCGGTCGCAAAGCGCACGGGCAACGTTTCGGCAGGCACATCCGTATTTGCGATGGTCGTGCTCGAAAAAGAGCTTTCAAAAACGTACAGCTGCAAAATCGATTTGGTGACGACGCCCGACGGTTCTCTTACGGCGATGGCACACGCAAACAACTGTACCGGAGAATACGACAGCTGGATCGGCGTTTTCGGTGAAGCGGCGGCAGCTCTCGGCGCTCGCTTCGACAAAGGAACGCTCTACGATACGCTGCTCGGCCTCGCGTTGAAAGGGGACAAAGACTGCGGCGGTCTCATGCCGTACAACTATATTTCAGGCGAATCGATGACGGGTCTCGAATCAGGACGACCGCTTTTTGTGCGAACGCAAAGTGCCGGCTTTAGCCTTGCCAATTTTATGCGCGCCCAACTCTTTACCGCACTCGGCGCGCTACGTACCGGCATGGACATTCTGTTCGACAAAGAGCACGTCGCCCTCGATACCCTCGTCTGCCACGGAGGATTTTTCAAAACGGCGGAAACCGGTCTTCGCGTTATGGCGGCGGCAATGCACACGAAAGTCGCCGCTCTCGAGACGGCGGGCGAAGGCGGCCCATGGGGAATCGCCCTTCTCGCTTCATATATGGTACATAAAAACGGACGCAGCCTCGCGCAATTTTTAAACGAAGACGTATTTGCATCGAGCGAATCGAAAACCGTCGTACCCGATCCCGCCGACGTCGAAGGATTCAATACATTCTTTGCGCGCTATACGAAGGGATTGCCCGTCGTAAAAGCCGCGACGGAATACATCGATTGGTAGAAACGACAATTTTTTACGGGAGACAAATATGGCAGGTGCATATCAAAGTTTAAAAGAAGAAGCATACGAAGCGAATATGGAAATCCCCAAACACGATCTCGCCGTGTACACGTGGGGCAACGTTTCCGCATTCGATGCGGGAAAAAGCGTGTTTGCGATAAAGCCGTCGGGCGTCCCTTATTCCGAATTGACGAGCGACGCTATGGTCGTCGTCGATTTGGACGGAAAAATCGTCGAAGGGAAACTGCGCCCGTCTTCGGATACGCAGACGCACATCGTTTTGTATAAAGAATTCGCTGTAAAAGGCGGATGCAAAGTCGGCGGAATCATCCACACGCATTCGCCGGCTGCAGTCGGTTGGGCACAGGCGATGCGCGCCGTTCCGCTCTTCGGTACGACGCACGCCGATCACATCCAAACGGAAATCCCGTGTACGCCCTATCTTTCAAAAGAAGCCGTCGAACGCGATTACGAAAAAGAGACGGGTACGCTGATCGTCGAACATTTTAAACAGCACGGCTACAATCCGTCCGAAACGAATATGGTACTCGTCGGCGGACACGGCCCCTTTGCGTGGGGAAGCGATGCGGCAAAAGCGGTGTACAACGGCGTCGTCCTCGAAGAAGTGTGCAAGATGGCGCTCAATACGATACTCGTCAATCCGGGCGCGATGCAGCTTCCCGACTACATCGTCAACAAGCACTATATGCGAAAGCACGGTCCCGCCGCTTACTACGGACAGCAAAACAGATAGAGGCAATTTAAATTGCTCGACAGCCCGCCGAACAATCCGTCTACCGCTTCGATGCTTTCGCCCGCTCAGGCAGGTACGCTTCGTCGCGGATACGAACGAGAGAAGAGCTTTCAAGCGCCGTCGAACTGTAGAGCACGCACGGATGTCCGTCGAATGCCCATGAACGAAGCGTGCCCGTTTCGGAATCGATGAGGAGCCACTCGCCCGCTTCAGCTTTTCGAAGCGCGCATCCGGGCGAAATGATTTCAAGCGTATCGGCCGTATCGATTTTATTAAAAGGCGTAAACTCATACATACGCCAGCCGTCTTTTTTTTCGGCTGCGGCGGGTATTTTTTCAGGATGATTTTTTAAATCGCGTTCGCGCGCAAAGCGCGCTTCGTTACACAAAGCCGCAAGCGATTTTTGAAAATCGCACACCGTTTTTTCTCCGCGCAAAAAGATCGAACTCTGCTCCGCTTCGCTCACTTCGCTTCCGATTTCCGCCGCAAGCGCATAGGGACTGTCGGATGCGCCGCTTGTCGTCACGTCGGCGTCTTCGCGGCTGTAGTAAAATCCCGTCGTCGATTCCCGATGCGGCACATTGTCGAGCTCTGCGATAAAAGGAGCAGCCTCTTCGAAAGAAATTTTGCCGTCGAGCGCGTCGAGCGCTTTACGGTACGCCCTCGTTACGAGCGCAACGTAATACACGCTTTTCATCCGTCCTTCGATTTTTATCGCGTCGATACCCGCGTCTTTCATATCCGAAAGCTTATCGATCATATTGAGATCTTTACTCGAAAGGACTGCGGTAAAATTATCGCCTTCAAAAATCGGAAAATATTCACCTGCTCTTTTTTCTTCCGAAAGCCGCAATACACCCGATGAGGCGAGACGCTTCGCAGCATCCGCATCGAAAAACCGATTTTCGTCCGCGCTCACGCTGAAATTCCAGCGGCACGTATGAGAGCAAAAACCGCTCTGAGCGCTCCTACCTGTAAGATAGGCGCTCATAAGACAGCGACCGGAATAGGCGATGCACATGGCGCCGTGACAAAAGGCTTCGAGCTCCATATCGGGAACGGCGTCTTTAATTTCTCGGATCTCTTTTAGCGAAGCTTCCCGTCCGAGCACGATGCGTTTAAATCCGAGCCGCTTATAAAACAAAGCGGCGGAAGCGTTGATGCAGCTCGCCTGCGTGCTCAAGTGAAGCGCCGCGCCGGGGAACGCTTTTTGCAAAATCGGCACGATGCCCAAATCCTGCACGATAAACGCATCGATCGGATAGCGCTTAAAATAATCGATATTGTTTTGAAAAGAAGCGATATCGTCATTGTGAAAGGCGATGTTGAGCGCGCAGTAAAGTTTTTTTCCGGGAAAGCGTTTTTTGAGCTCACATACTTGCTCGTATTCGTCGTCGTAAAAATTGTCGGCTTTGACGCGGAGCGAAAAATGCTTGAGACCGATGTACGCGGCGTCCGCTCCGTACGCGTATGCACAGTATAATTTTTTTACATTGCCTGCAGGCGAAAGAAGTTCCATCGCAAAACTGCGCGCTACGCGTCCGACTGCAAAGAGTTTTCGAGACGCGGCTTATTGTGAAAGGATGTGCCCGCATCCGTATCGCCTTCTCCGGATATGACGCTGCCCGCCTTTCCGATCGCGAGGTGCGTTTCCCACAGGTGATCGTCGGCAAACTGAAAAAACGGCATCATCTTCGGCCACACATCGAGTTCGCATTGCGAGCCGTTCGATGCGAGCAGCTCCGAAAACCGTTCGATATCGCCGAGCAAAAGCTCCTTTTCGCCGCACTGTATATACACCGGCGGAAAATCCGAAAGCTGTTCTTTTGCCGCGTATAAAGGAGAAACGAGCGGATTCGTTAAATTGGAAACGAAGGTATATATCTCTCCGCAGCGCAAAAGCGTTTCTCCGTTTATCAATTCGTCCGAAGCTTTTTTGCCCTTTGCAGCGGCGGCTTCTTCGGAAAAATCGAGCCACGGAGAGAAAAAGACGAGACGGGAAACGCCTGCACGGTATTTTTCGCGGAGGCTGAACAGGAGCGCACAGGCGATCGAAGCGCCCGAGCCGTCGGAGGCGATGATGATCTCGGGATGCGCGGCAGCTTTTTCCGCAGAAGCGTCGAGCGAACAGGCGACCTGCAATTCCGTGTACACCGTACGGAACACCGCCTGCACGTCTTCAAGCGCTGCGGGATAGGGATGCGCGGGCGCAAGGCGGAATTCCGGCACGACGACGCGGCTGAAAGATTTTGCCGCAAGGCGGGCGCAAAAGCCTCGCCACGAAGCGCGGGAGCCTGCGACAAAGGAGCCGCCGTGAATATAGATGACGATACGCCTCGAAGAATATATTTCGGGTGAAAGGACATCACAGGAAACCCCGCCGTAATTGTAATCCGTGCAGTCGACGTGATTGGGCAAAACGGGACACGCAAATGTTTCTTCGATTTTGCTTCGGAAAGAGTCGACATTTAATTTCGGAGCGTAGACGAGAAGCTTGAGCCGTTTGAGCGCCGCCCGCCTGTCCTGCTGTACTGCCATTGGAGCAGTATAGCAAATTTAAAGAACTTCCGCTATACTCGTTTATTATGCCAATTAAGATTCAATCGGATTTACCGGCACGCAGCATCCTCGAGCGCGAAAACGTATTCGTCATGACCGACAAACGGGCAAAAGCGCAGGATATCCGTCCGCTCAAAATCGCGATCGTCAATCTTATGCCGGTAAAAGAAATAACGGAAACGCAGCTTTTGCGCGTTTTGGCAAACACGCCGCTGCAAGTTGAAATATCGCTCGTGCGTATGGAAAATCACGTGTCGCGCCATACGAGCCGCTATTATCTCGAAAAGTTTTACATCACGACGAGCGCGCTTTTAAAGCACAAATTCGACGGCATGATCATCACCGGTGCGCCCGTCGAACAACTGCCTTTCGAACAGGTCGATTACTGGGACGAACTGTGCGCCATCATGGACTACGCGAAGACGAACGTATTTTCAACGTTATACGTGTGCTGGGGCGCGTTCGCGGGATTGTATCACCTCTACGGTATCGACAAATACCCGCTCGACAAAAAAATGTTCGGCGTATTTATGAACACGCGCCTCACGAATGCCGATCCGCTGCTGCGCGGTTTCGACGACAGCTTTCCGATTCCGCAGTCGCGCCACACGACGATCCGAGCCGAAGACGTCGCTTCTTGCAAAGCGCTCGTCGCCCTCGCTTCTTCACGAGAATCGGGAACGACGCTCATCAAGTCGAAAGACAACCGCGAAATCTTTATGACCGGGCACCTCGAATACGACACCGGCACGCTTGCCGAAGAATATGCCCGCGACAAAAAAAAGAATCTTCCCATTGAAATACCCGAGCACTATTTTCCGGGCGACGATCCGCAAAAAACGCCCGCTTCGACGTGGAGAAGCACGGCGTATTTATTTTATTCGAACTGGCTCAACTATTACGTCTATCAGGAAACACCGTTCAATTTCGTATGATTAACAATTTTAATCGGAAGTCCGGATTATGAAAAAGTATCTGTTTATTTTCGATATGGGAAGCGTACTCGTCGAAAACGACGAGCCGTGGCCGGAAGCGATGAAAGCACTCGGTCTTCCCGATACTCCGAAAGAAAACTCGCCGTACATCCATCTGTACCGCGCGGCGGCCCGAGGCGATATCACATCGATGGAATTTTCACTCCTCGTCGCCGAACGCGCAAAGCTCCCCCGTCCGACGGAAAATTATTGGAAAAAATTCTTCCGCCCGACGCTGAAAACCGAAACGACGAAACTCATCAAAGCGATAAAAAAATCGGACGCGCGCATCGTATGCGGAACGAACACGTTCGACGTGTATTACGACTATCTTTCGGAAGCGGGTTTTTACGCCGACTTCGATAAAGTGTACGCATCCTGTTTTATGCACACGAGAAAGCCCGACGTATCGTTTTGGCAGTATATCCGCAACGAAGAAAAAACATACGATTTTTCCGATATGCTCTTTTTCGACGACTCCGAAGCAAATGTGCGCGCCGCGGAAAGCCTCGGCATACACGCTCACCGCTTTACAGGCGCCGATAAAGCGAAGGAATTCATTCTGTCTGTTTCGGGAAACGACTGTAAAATCGATTTTAATAAATTTTAATAAATACGGCAAATGCGATGATCGAACACGGGCTGAAAACGATGCGTGCGGTAAAATACGAAAAAAACAGTTTTCACGATGCGATGCTCCGTATCGTCGCCGTTTCGTCTCTCCTGCCTCTTTTTTCGGCGGCGATCGCGTTTTGCATTTTTGCATACATTTACTTTAACGCGGGTATCCTTGCGGAAAACAAAAACGACAACGAAGCGGTCGCTCACGAACTTCGCTCGATCTTTCAAACCTATGTACAGGAATTGAATGCTTCGGCCTTCGACTTCGAGGCGAAACTGCCGCAAGGTGAAAACGCCAATACGTTTTTGACGCTTGAAATTCAATTTATGAATCGGCAGGGACATTCGGCCGATTTTTACCTTTTCGATGAAAATTCCCGCCTGCTCTTTTCTTCCACATCGATGCCGCTCTCCTTTATGCCGCCCGATGTCGGACGGAACTGGGGTTTATACAAGCGGATGGAGGAGCGGCCGGGCACCGTTCAGTGCACATTTTTCCGCGGCAATCTCCTCATCGGAAAAAAGCTCGCCGAAGGCTGTGCCGTATTTGTCATCCCCGCATTCTATTTTACAACCCACACCCTCGAGCACGTTTCAAATATCGCCGTCACGAACCGCTACGGAGAAATAGCGCTTTCATCGACGGCGATGTTTACCGGCAATTTTAACCGTATCGATCCGCAGGCTGCAAAGGCAGCGTCGTTTTTTTCTTTTAAAAACAATCGGTATTTTAAAACGGAGCGTCATATCCGTCTCGCAGACGAAACGTTTATCGTCTATACCTTTTCCGCCGTCAAGCGGACTTTCGCAATGCTCGTCTTAGGCGGTTCGATATTGCTGTGCATCATCGCGCTTTCAGGCCTCATCACCTATGCGGCCGTTGCGCGCTCGGTTACAAAGCGGACGAATTCGATTGATAAAATAGCGGCGTGCTTCGACGAAGTACAAAAAGGCAATTTAACAAAGCGGATGACGCTCGAAGAAAACGACGAATTTGCCGTCATCGCGAATTCGTACAATACGATGATTCAAAGCATCGACGAGCTGCTGCGGAAGAACAAAGAGATAAACGAAGAGACGACGAGGGCGCAGATCAAACAGCTTGAAAGCCAATTCAATCCGCATTTTCTGTCGAACACGCTGCAGGTTATCAAATACATGGTAACCCTCGAACCGGACGCCGTCCCTGCGATCATCGATCATCTTTCAAAACTGCTTCGCTACAGTATAAACGCTTCGGAAGCAAGGTGTACGCTTGCCGAAGATTTGGAATATACGAAACACTATATCGCGATCCAGCGCTTCCGTTTTACCGATACGCTCGACTGTAAACTCGATGTTTCAGAAGCGGCGCAAAGCTGCATCGTACCGAAACTCCTCGTGCAGCCGCTCATCGAAAACGCAATCCAATACGGTTTAGCCGGAACCGGCGGAAAGAGAAAATTATTAATTATTATACGCGCTCATATCGAAAACGGAAACCTCATCATCAACGTTACGGATGACGGTAACGGCATGGACGAAAAAAAAGTTTCCGAACTGCACGAGATGCTTTCCGAGCGTACGCGGACGACGAATCACTTCGGCCTGTACAATATCGCAAAACGCATACGCTTGCTCTACGGAGAAAAATCGGATATGATTATTAAAAGCGGCTTGCATCGCGGAACTTCGATAACGATATCTTTTCCCGCAGTATTTTGATTATGTATAAAGTGCTTATCGCAGAAGATGAAGAACTGATCCGCCGCGGCCTCACCTACACGATAGATTGGCTTTCACTCGGCTGCACCGTCATAGGAGAAGCGGCGGACGGCCTTGAAGGTTTACAAAAGATCAAAGAGACGCATCCCGACATCGTCATCGCAGATATCCGCATGCCGGGTATCAGCGGTCTCGAAATGATTGAAAAAGCAAAAGAATCGGGAGAACGCTTTTACGCGATCATCCTGTCAAGCTACAGCGAATTCGATTATGCGAGACAGGCGATCCTCCTCGACGTCGGCGAATATTTGGTTAAACCGATCGTAGACGACGAACTCGAAGAAGCGATCGAAAGAGCAAAAGAGAAAATCGGCGAATCGGCGAAAACCGATATCGACGGAACGGGAAAAACGGAAGTCGATCAAAGCGGCCGCGTGCTTCGATTTTTCAACGGCAGCGTACAAAGCGGCAACTTTTACGTCGCGGAAACGATCAAGCGCATTGAAGACGCCTACCGGACAAAGATTACTATAGAAGATATAGCGGCCTCTCTCGGCGTTTCCGTAAGCTATTTGAGCAGAAAAATCAAGAGGGAAACGAATATGACCTTTGTCGATCTGCTCAACGGCTTGCGTATCGCAAAGGCTGCCGAATTGCTCGCCACGGGAAAATACCGCATGTACGAAATCGCCGAAATGACGGGTTTTACGAATTACAAATATTTTTGTACGGTTTTTAAGCGCTACACGGGTTACGCGCCGTCAAAGCTCGTCAGGTAACCGCTCGGTGCATTTGCACGGCAAACGAAGACACAGGCACAAACGTGTGAAGTTCATTTTTCCGAACCTTTTTACCGAATTTTAGGATTGTGTTATTAATAAAGGGGAATTAAAATTAATAAATAAGAGGTATGTACTATGAAACGAAGCATTATTTTAACGGCGGCTCTTGCTGCCGCCGTGCTCGCAGGCTGCTCGAAAAAATCGGGAAGCGGCGCCGATGCATCGGGTGCGGGCTGGAAACCGGAAAAAGACGTAACGGTTATCGTCGCATACAAAGCCGGAAGCGGTACGGATACGGGAGCGCGCATCCTGTGTTCCGTTGCCGAAAAATATGTCGGCAAAACGCTCATCGTCACGAACAAAGAAGGCGCCGACGGAAAGATCGGATATACGACGCTTGCCACTTCAAAGCCCGACGGCTACACGATCGGCTTTATCAATCTGCCGACATTCAGTTCGCTTTCCATCCAGCCGAACAGCCCCTTTACGAAAGATTCGATCGTTCCGATCTGCAATCACCTGTTCGAACCCTCGGTCGTCGTCGTACGCAAAGACGCGCCGTGGAACACGATCGAAGAATTGATCGACTACTGCAAAGCGCATAAAAACGAAGTCAAATGCTCGACGAACGGTGTCAAAGCGTCGAACCACATCGGTGCGCAGCTTTTGGCAAAAGCGGCCGGTTTTGAAATCAGCTGCATCCCCTACGGCGGAACCGCCGACCAGCTCCTCGCGCTTCGTCAGGGCGAAGTCGATATGTCCGTTCCGAAATCGGCCGATGTCGCCCCGCTCATCGGAGATAACGGAGAGCTCAAAGTGCTCGCGACTTACACGGAAAACCGTCTCGCAGAAATGCCGGACGTTCCGACGCTGAAAGAAAAAGGCTATAACCTCGTCTACGGTTCGGCACGCGCCCTCGTCGCGCCGAAAGGTACCCCGCAGGCCGCGATCGATTTCTATGTCGATGCATTCGAAAAAACGATAAACGATCCCGACAATATCGAAAAGAGCAAAAACGCAGGTCTCGCACTCGACTTTATGTCACCCGATGCGCTCGGCCAGTTTATGGACGCGCAGGAGGACTTCGTCAAAAATACGCTTCCCACATTGTTCAACTGACGGAGCATGCCGTAAAACGTCGATTGATCCGCATGAACATCGATCGGCGTTTTCGAAAAGCTGCGGCGAGCCGTTGTATGCAGCCGCAGCTTTATCGTCTCCATCTTCGGAGGTTATATGAAAAAAAGCGATATCATTTTAGTTGCGGCAGTCTATGCGATTACCGCTTTTTTCTTTGTCATGGTGCTGCAATATCCGAGCGACGTGCGCATCTATCCGATCTTTATCATGACGGTACTCGCCGTATTGACGACGATGCATTTGATCGGCTGTCTCGTAAAATTCGCTCGGGAGAAAAAAATCGAAAACGATATGCCCCTTCTCTTCGAGCATTTTAAAGCCAAGCAATTTTTTACCGTTTTTGCAATGCTGCTCGCATACGTCGTTTTAATAAACGTACTCGGTTTTTACGTTTCAAGTCTTTTGTTCATCGCGGGAACGCTTATATTTTTTAAGATCAAACCGCTGTACATCGTCATAACGACCGTCGTATTTCTCGTTTTGATTTACGGCGGATTTTCAACGTTTTTGCATGTTCCGCTTCCGCGGGGTCTGCTGATCTGAAAAGCGGGAGGTATTTTATGGATTTTTCGTTAATCGGCGCGGGATTCGTCAACGCACTTATGCCGCTCAATCTGCTTGCAATGCTGTTAAGCACGACGATCGGTATCATCATCGGTGCGCTGCCCGGCCTTTCGGCCGCAATGGGAGTCGCGCTCATCATCCCGATCACCTTCGGTATGCCGCCTTCGACAGGTCTCATCGTACTCGCGGGCATTTACTGCGGTGCGATTTTCGGCGGATCGATTTCGGCCATATTGATTCACACGCCGGGTACTCCCGCTTCCGCCGCAACCGCGATCGACGGTTACCAGCTGACGCTCCAAGGCAAAGCGGGCAAAGCGCTCGGAACTGCGGTTATCTCGTCGTTTTTCGGCGGTCTTTTAAGCTGCATTTCCCTTTACTTTTTTTCGCCGCCGCTTGCAAAACTCGCGATGGCTTTCGGAAGCCCGGAATATTTTTGGCTTTCGATTTTCGGTTTGACGATCATCGCCGGCGTCAGCTCCGACTCCATGATAAAGGGACTCATTTCCGGCGCGTTCGGTCTTTTGCTTTCGACCATCGGCATGGATACGATGAACGGCGTATTCCGCTTTACGTTCGGACAGGCGGCCTTGTATGAAGGACTCCCCTTTACCGCGACGCTTATCGGTCTCTTTTCGATGTCGCAAGTCCTCGTGCTCGCCGATCACAAAATCCGTAAAGCCGGAGAATTGGTCGAGTTCGACGACCGCGTCCTCCTCAACCGTAAGGAGATGAAACTGATCGCGCCGACGATTTTGCGCTCGTGGATTATCGGCAACGTCATCGGTATCCTCCCGGGTGCGGGCGCGTCGATCGCGTCTTTCCTCGGCTACAACGAAGCGCGGCGCGCATCGAAGCATAAAGAAGCGTTCGGGCACGGAAGCATCGAAGGAGTTGCCGGCTCCGAAGCGGCGAACAACGCGGTTACCGGAGGTTCTCTCATTCCGACGCTCACGCTCGGCATCCCCGGCGAAAGCGTTACGGCGGTTCTCATGGGCGGTCTTTTGATCCACAATATGCAGCCCGGTCCCGACCTCTTCAACAAATACGCAGCCGTCACCTATACGTTTTTTGCGGGCTTTGCGTTCGTACAGTTTTTTATGCTCGCGCTGGGACTGTGGGGCAGCAGATGGTTTGCAAAAATTTCGCGCGTATCCGACGCGATTTTGATCCCGATCATATTTGCACTGAGCGTCGTCGGATCCTATGCGATCCGCAACAGCATGGCGGACGTCGTCATCATGTTCATCTTCGGCGTCATCGGCTACTTTGTAAAACTCTTCGGCCTCAACTCCGCAGCCATCGTCTTAGCTCTCATCCTCGGTCCGATCGGAGAACGCGGCCTTCGCCGCTCGCTCTTGCTTTCGAAGGGAAATCCTGCTATCCTGTTTTCAACGCCGGTTTGCTGGGTATTGATAACCTTGTGCGTATTCAGTATATTCTCTCCCATGCTCATGCAAAAACTGGAAAATAAATACAAGGAGCGCGATCCGAACGCGGATATGCCGAAAGACTGATAATGACAAATGCCGTTTTTGATTTGCCGGAAATACTGACATCGCTGAATACCGTTTCGGTGTTCGTGCGCCTCGCGCTCGCCGTAGCTTTCGGAGGCATACTCGGACTCGAGCGGGGGAGAAAACACCGCCCCGCGGGTTTTCGCACGTATATGATCGTCTGCCTCTCTTCGGCGCTCATCATGATCACGGACTTATACCTCGTCGAATTCTACGGCACGGGAGATCCCGCGAGGCTCGGCGCGCAAGTCATCAGCGGCATCGGCTTTCTCGGCGCCGGCAGCATTATGATAAGCAATATGCGCATTAAAGGCATTACAACCGCCGCCGGTCTTTGGGGATCGGCGGGATTGGGTCTTGCGATCGGGGCGGGATTTTATATCGGCGCCTTTATCACCGGACTCTTTTTGCTCGTCATCCTGACGATTATGAGCAGGATCGACGCGCGGATGAACGCGATGAGCCGTTCGATGATCGTCTTCGCCGAATTCAAATCGACGGAAGCGTTTACGTCGTTCGTAAAAGAAGCACGCAAAATGAACTGCACGTTGTCAGACATCGAAATGAAAAAATCGCTGCTCGACGGAGATTACGTCGGCGTCAACATCGCGATCTCGCTCCCGAAGCGGCAAAACCATGCCGAAGTCATTCAGCAATTCGGCGCACTCAAAGGTGTAAAATACATCGAAGAATTGTAACGTGTCGGTAAACAATCGACTCAGGACAACCGTCTTGACTATATAGAGTTGTCTTAAAAGTCGGTTCCTTTTTTTCGCCCCCATAACGCGCCCCCGTTTCAAACGAGGGCGATCCGTGCTATACTGACGCTATGCGTACCCCTTTCCGCGCGCTTTTGTTTTCCGCAGCGCTTTTCGTTTTTACGGGCTGCTTTCAAAAGGCGAAAGGCGGCGATGCGAACACGCTCGTCGTCGCAAGTCCCCACCCGCTCGTACTCATCGTTCCCGTCATAGAGAATTTCGAAAACGAAACGGGGATCGCCGTCGAACTCGTACAGGGCGGCACAAAAGAAATACTTAAAAATCTTCAAATGCACCCCGACGCTTCTCCGTACGATGTGCTGTGGGGCGGCTCCTACGCATCGGTGCTTCCCGCTTCTTCACTCTTCGATTCTTATACAAGTGCGAACGAAGCGTATATCAAAAATGAATATAAAAACGTCGAAGGCATGTTGAACCGCTTTTCCGACGTGCCGAGCGTTTTAATGATCAACAAAAAGCGGCTCGGCGACGTCGTAGTCTCAGGCTACGACGATCTCCTCAATCCGAAATTAAAAGGCGCGATCGCGTTCGGAAACCCGGAAACGTCGTCGTCGGCATGGGAACATTTAATAAATATGCTCTATGCCGAAGGCAAAGGAAATCCCGACGACGGCTGGGACTACGTAAAAACGCTGTGCAAAAATCTCGACGGCATTCTTTTAAACTCTTCGAGTGCGGTCTATAACGGAGTTGCGGACGGACGCTTTGCTGTCGGTTTAACTTTCGAAGAGGGCGGCGCCAATTTTGCCGAAAAAGACGACAACATCGCCTTAGTCTACATGAGCGAAGGCGTCGTCTTTACTCCCGACGGCGTCTATATGCCGAAAAAAATCCGGCACAAAGACAATGCCGTCCGATTTATCGATTATGTGACGGGAAAAAACGTACAAAGCTATATCGCAAAAAAAATGAACCGCCGTTCCGTACGAAGCGACGTCGAAGTGAAAAGCCTCCTTCCGGCAAAGAGCGCAATCAAGTGCATCTCCGTAGATTACGCGTATACGACGTCGCATCAAAGCGAATGGGTAGAGCGCTTTCTCGATATCTTTGAAAGCGCGAGGCAAAGCGATGAGTAGCACTGTGCATTTCAAAGAAGAAATACGCCGCTCGTTCATAGCGCATTCGCTCATTCCGTCCGTCGCGTTTGCAAGTATCGTCATCATCACTTCCGTTTTTCTGTGGAACGTAAATCTCTACCGCACGCTCGCGCGCGAAAACAAAAAGCTTGCCTCCGTTTTGAACGCAGCCGTAGCCTCATACGGCGCTTTTATCGAAGAGAAAAGTCTTTCTTCCGAAAGAAGAATTTTTGACGACGCACCTTTCGTCTCCGAAGCGTATACCGTGTTGAAAGAATTTATCCATACGCAAAAGATCGCCGCGAATTTTACGCTGCTTTCCCCGTCGTACGGTATCGTACTGCAAGGAAGGACTGATGACGACTTTATCGTTCCCGAATGGCAAAATCAATTTACATGGGGTGCACTCGGCAGAATGCGCGAAAAGCCCGATCAAACGGTGATCGAATTATCGTCGGAATACAATACAAGCGGAAAAAGCGAAATCGTCATCGGATGCGCGCTCGGCGCAAAAGACAGAATCGGCGGCTATATCGTCTTTACGATAGACGAAAAAGACATACGCGCATATTTCAATCCGGCGCTCCCCTTTGCGATCACCGACGCCAAGGGTACGCTCTTTGCCTCTTCGTTCCCTCACGCGGCGAACGCATTCGGAAAGCTCGCGGCCGGCTATCGAAGCGACAGGCGCTATTATTTTACGGAAAACGAAGCGGTCTTTCGGGAAACGACAACGGACGGCATCTTCAACGTCTACACCTTTCAAAACACACAGCAGATGCGGAGCGCTTTTTTAATAATCGTATTGACGACGCTTTCGGTTCTCGCCCTTGTTATCGCAGGGCTTTTCGTCAGCGCGGCTAAAATCGCGGAAAAGGAATCGCGTTCTCTCACACAGATCGCAGACTTGTGCGGCGAAGTCGAACGCGGCAATCTCGCAGAACGACTTGCGGCTTCCGGCACTGTCGAATTCCAAAAGATTGCAAACGCGTACAACGACATGCTCGACACGGTACAGCGCCTCATCGATGAAAATAAAAAAGAAACGCACGAACGTTATATCGCGGAAATCAAACAGCTCGAAATGCAGTTCAATCCGCACTTTTTATACAACACGCTCGAAAATATTAAATTTTTAATAAAACTCGATCCTGATAAAGCGCAAAAAACGATTCTGCGCCTTTCGGAACTCTTGCGCTACAGCATCGACAACGATGCGTCGACGGCCGCGATCGGTGAAGACATCCGCCGCATCGAACATTATCTGTACATATTGAAACTCCGCTTCGGTAAAAAATTCGCATACGAAATCGACGTGCCGGACGAAGTACAAAACTGCGTCGTGCCGAAGCTCATCGTGCAGCCTTTAATCGACAATTCCGTCAAGCACGGCTTCGCCGACAAAGAGCGCATGAAAGTTTCGATCGGAGCGCATACGGTCGGGAAAAAACTGTATATCGTCGTGCGCGACGACGGAGCCGGCATAGACGAAAGCGAACTGAAAGCGATGCGGAAACTCATCCGCGCGCAGAGCAATAAAACGAATCACATCGGCTTATACAACGTCGAGCGGCGCATAGAGCTTTTGTACGGACGAGGATACGGCATGACGATCGACAGCGTTGCGGGCAGCGGAACGACCGTGCGCATAAGCCTGCCGGTCATTCGGAGTAAACTATGATACGCATACTGATTGCCGAAGATGAAGAGATTATCCGTTCGGGGCTTTTGTATACGATCGACTGGCTTTCCATGAACGCTGTCGTCGTCGCTTCCGCGGCAACGGGTACGGAAGGGCTCGAAAAGATAAAAAGCCTGCGCCCCGACATCGTGATCACCGACATAAAAATGCCGGGCATGAGCGGACTCGATATGATAGCGGAAGCGCAAAAGGAAAAAATCGATTTTATCCCGATCGTGCTTACAAGCTATTCCGATTTCAACTATGCCAAAAACGCCATCGCCCTCCGCGTCTTCGATTATCTTTTAAAACCCGTAGACGAAGAAAAAATCAAAGATGTCGTCTTAAAAGCAAAAGAGCAGCTTGAAAAAAACCGCATCGCACAAAAAGCCGAACGCGAGGGAAACACAGGCAGCGCCCCGTCGCCCTTTCTTCCGCCCCCGGTTTCCGACAATCCGTATATCGCAGCCTGCCTCAGCGCGATCGAACAAAACTACGCGGGGCATCCGAATATCGAAACGCTTGCCGAAACGCTCAAAGTGAGCGCAAGTTATTTGAGCAGATTATTTAAAAAACACACGTCGATGACTTTCCTCGATTTTTTGAACACGTACCGGATTCAAAAAGCCGTAAGCCTCCTTTCCGATCAAAAATACCGCGTCTACGAAGTCGCATCGATGACGGGTTTTTCGTCGTACAAGCGATTTTACGAAGTGTTCAAATCCTATGCGGGTTTTCCGCCGACGGAACTCGCAAAGCCGGACGGAAAACGGAAAAATCGAACGCCCGACTGAGTGCGGCCGATTTTTTACGTTCACGCTATTTTTTAGAAAACATACTTTTCGACACGTCTGGCCCGATCGGCTGCAAGCCTGTTTCGCGTCTTTCCGCATCGCGCTCCGTTCGGTTCATTTTTCGGGATATTTTTATATAAAATCGGCATTGCGAATACGGAATTCCCCCCTTACAATTTTCTTAAAGATATTCAATATCCGGAGGATTTCCATTATGAAAAAGATTTGTGCAGTCATCGGCTCGCTTTTGCTCGCCGGCAGTATGCTCTTTGCCGCCGGCAACAAAAACGCGGGTTCCCTCGTCGTCTACGGCTCATGCGAAGAAGAATACGTCAGCGCCGTATGTGCGAAATTCGAAAAACTCACCGGCATCAAAACGAGCTACCAGCGCCTTTCGACGGGCGAAGTGCTCACGAAGATCGCCGAAGAAAACGGCAAACCGTCGGCGGACGTATGGTTCGGCGGCACGACCGACCCGTACAACGAAGCGGCGGCAAGAGGACTTTTGCTCCCGTACAACGCGAAAAATGCAAAACACATCATCGCACCGCAGTTCAAAGATGCGAACAACAACTGGTTCGGAATCTACCGCGGCATCCTCGGCTTTTTTTGGAACACGGAAGAAATCAAGCGTCTCGGCATCCAGCCGCCGAAAGACTGGGACGATTTGATAAAACCGCAGTACAAAGGCTTGGTTTCGTTCGCAAACCCGAATACGGCGGGAACGGGAAAACTCATCGTCAACACGATGGTGCAGATGAAAGGACACGACAAAGCGATGGAGTATTTCAAAGCGCTCGATAAAAATATCGTCCAGTACACGAAGTCCGGTTCCGGCCCGTCGAAGCTCGTTCCGACCGGCGAAATCGTCATCGGCATCGGCTTCCTGCACGACGTCGTCTATCAGATCGTCGACAACGGATACGACAATTTGGGCATGACCGCGCCCGCTTCCGGTACGAGCTACGAAATCGGAGCGACGGCAATTTTCAAAGGCGCAAAAAATGTCGCAAACGCGCAGAAATTCATCGAGTTCGCGCTTTCACCCGACTGCGTAAACCTCGCTCAGGAAAACGGTTCGTATCAGTTCCTCGTCATCGACAACGCGAAGCCCGTTAAAGCGGCCGTCAAAGCCGGTCTCGATAAAATCAAAACGATCAACTACGATTTCGAAGACGCGAAATACCACACGTCGCAGTACGTACAGGATTTCTTTAAAGTCATCGCAAGCGACGACCGCGTTAAAACAAAATAATCAACATACCCCCGACGCAAGCGTCGGGGTATGTTGTTCTCATAAGGTGGTTGCAGTCGGCTTTAATACCCTTTGTTACGACGCAAGCGTCGGGGTATTAAATCCTCTGCACGAATAATTATTAATTTCAATTACCGCTGCGGTGCGATCCGTGCCGCAGCACATCATCTTTTTTCGTGGATTTTTATTATGACAAAACCATACAGCGCGGGAATGCAAAGCAAAACGCTCGACAGAAAAAAATTGTTTGCCGATCCGATCCTCATCACCGCAATATTCGGCATATTTTTGTTTTTAGTTTTATTTATCGTCTATCCCCTGTCGATTTTGCTTGTCGACAGCGTGTACGAAGAAAATCAAATCACGCTTTCCGTATTCGCCCGCATTTTCGGGATGTCGGGCTTTCGAAAGGCGATTTCAAATACGCTGCAGCTCGGCTTTATTTCAGGCATCCTCGCCACTCTTGTCGGCTTTCTCTTCGCATACGTCGACATGTACGTCAGCGTCGGAAACAAATTCGTCAAAAGCCTGTTTAAAATCGTTTCCGTGCTGCCGGTCGTTTCGCCCCCCTTCGTTCTCTCTCTTTCGGCGATCATGCTTTTCGGACGCACGGGTATCATCACGCGAAACCTGTTCAATTTAAGTACGACAAAATTATACGGCCTTCCGGGCATCTGTCTCGTACAGACACTTACATTTTTTCCCGTCTGCTACCTCATGCTCAAAGGCTTGCTTAAAAACATAGATCCTTCACTCGAAGAAGCCGCTCGCAATATCGGTGCTTCACGATGGAAAGTGTTTACGTCGGTAACGCTTCCGCTTTTGCTTCCCGGTCTCGGTAACGCCTTTCTCGTAACCTTTATCGAATCGGTTGCGGACTTTGCAAACCCGATGATCATCGGAGGAAACTTCGACACGCTCGCAACGTCGATTTATCTGCAGCTCACCGGCGCATACGATAAAAGCGGCGCTACCGCAATGGCCGTCGTGCTGCTCTTTATTTCGATGGGCTTATTCATCGTCGAAAAATATCGGCTCGAGCGGAAATCGGTCGCTACCCTTACGGGCAAAGCCTCTCGGGAGCGCATGCGCATAAAAGACAAAAGCGTACGCGTTCCGCTCGTCACGATCAGCATCGTCATTTCGCTGTTCGTTATCGTGCTTTACATCCTCGTCGTATTCGGCTCTCTCTTTAAGATTTGGGGACGGAACTACAGCCTGTCGCTCAAATGGTATCAGTACATTTTTAAAAATAACGGATACAAAGTATTCCTCGATTCGATTTGGCTTTCGCTCATCGCCTCTCCCATCACCGCATTCATTTCGATGATAATCGCCTACTTGGTCGTAAAGCGAAAATTCGCCGGCAAGGGATTTATGGAATTCATCGCTATGCTTGCGATGGCGGTTCCGGGAACGGTTCTCGGCGTCGGCTTTATCCGCGGCTTCAACAGCGGCATCTTTCACTCCGGTTTTATGCAGGGGCTCTACGGCACGGGAGCGATTCTCGTTATCGTGTTCATCGTGCGCTCGCTTCCGATCGGTACGCGAAGCGGCATCGCAGCTCTGAGGCAGATCGATAAATCGATCGAAGAGTCCGCCTACGATTTGGGTGCCGACAGCTTCACCGTATTTACGACGGTGACGCTTCCTCTTATTAAGGATTCCTTTTTCAGCGGACTCGTTACGACTTTCGTGCGTTCCATCACGGCGATTTCAGCGATCATTCTGCTGGTCACTCCGCAGTTCGTGCTCATCACCGTGCGCATCAACGAACACGCGGAAAAAGGCAACTACGGCATAGCCTGCGCATACGCGACCATACTGATCATTATCACGTATACGGCGATTACGCTGATGAATCTGTTTACCGGAAAATTCGGCACAAGCCGCAAACAAAAATAACAAGGGGAATATTATGTCAAAAGAACAAAAGGGCGTACGCCTCGATCACATAACGAAGATTTACAAAGATTATAAAACGGAAAAAGATTTTGCCGCAGTGGACGATATTTCGCTCGACATCAAACCCGGCAGCTTTGTCACCCTGCTCGGCCCTTCAGGCTGCGGAAAGACGACGACGCTCCGCATGGTCGCGGGATTTGAAAGCCCCGACAAGGGCGAAATCTACATCGGCGATCAAGCGATCAACGAACTCACGCCGAACAAGCGCGATACGGCAATGGTGTTCCAAAGCTACGCGCTTTTGCCGCACTACAACGTTTTCGACAATATCGCCTACGGCTTAAAAATCAGAAAAGTTACAAAAGACGAAATAGCCGAGCGCGTTATGGCCATGCTCAAACTCGTCGAACTCGAAGGGCTCGAAGGCCGCATGACGAATCAGCTGTCCGGCGGACAGCAGCAGCGAGTCGCCCTCGCGCGCGCGCTTGTCGTACAGCCGAGCGTTTTGCTTTTCGACGAACCGCTTTCGAATCTCGACGCAAAGCTCCGCGTCGCAATGCGTACCGAAATCAGGCGCATCCAGCAGACGGTCGGCATTACGGCGATTTACGTTACGCACGACCAGTCGGAAGCTATGAGCATCTCCGACCAAATCATCATCATGAATAAAGGCAAAATCGCACAGATGGGAACGCCGCGCGAAATCTACTATCAGCCGAAAAACGAATTCGTCGCGGACTTTATCGGCGAAGTGAACTTCCTGACCGGAAGCGTAACGTCGATCGATTCCAAAGCCATACACGTCGATGTCGGCGGCGTCGATATCACCGCCGAATCCTTTGAAAAAGTTTCAAAGGGCGACTCATGCAAAATCGTACTGCGCCCCGAATCGATTACGCTCGCCGACAAAGGAGTGCTCCCGTGCACGGTAACGCTTTCGACGTTTATGGGCTCGTATCAGTATTATCAGGTCGACGTAAACGGCATGATGATAAAGATCACCGAATACAACCCGAAAAATCACAAGCTTTACGAAGCGGGAGACAAAGCCTACCTCAACTTCGAAAGCCATAACCTGCACATTCTCTAGCGCAAATCCCGAGTGCGTATCACATCCTGGTCGGTGTACGTTCTGTTTTCACCGACCATGCTCCAAATGAATGTGTAGTTTTTCGTGCCGCAGCCCGCATGAATCGACCAACTCGGATTGATGACGGCTTCGTCGTTATGCACGGCGATGTGGCGGGTTTCGGACGGTGAACCCATAAAGTGGAAAACGGCTTCGTCTTCGGCGATGTCGAAATAAAAATAAACTTCCATACGGCGCTCGTGCGTGTGGGCAGGCATCGTATTCCACACGGACCCGGGGGCAAGCTGCGTCAGTCCCATCGAAAGCTGACACGTTTCCAAAACGTCCGGATGAATATACTGATTGATGACGCGCTCGTTGCATCCTTCTTTACTGCCGAGATTCAAGTGCTTCGCATCGTTCAAACTTATTAATTTTATCGGAAACGGACGATGAGCGGGCGCGCTGTTCATATAAAATTTTGCGGGATTCGCCCCGTCGGCACTTCCGAGCAAAACCGATTTCGTGCCCTGCGGCACATAGAGCGCATCCCGCCCTTTCAGCTCAAAGCGCTTGCCGTCCGCTTCGACAAATCCCGTTCCTCCGATGTTTACGATACCGAGTTCTCGCCGCTCCAAAAAATAGGATACGCCAAAATCTTTCATCGCGTCGATATTTTTTTCGATATCGATTTTTTCCGTCGTCGGCATCGCACCCATGGTTACAATTCTGTCGATATGAGAATATACGGCGGATACATCGTTTGCTTGAAAAATATTGCGTACGAGAAACTCGTCTCTGAGCTCTTTCGTCGTCATCCGTTTGAATTGTTCTTTTCCGACCGAATAGCGAATATCCATATATCATCCTTCCTTACACAGATTAATAATTATTAATTTTTCAGCTCGGCTGTCTGCCGATATACGCGAGGATACCCCCGTCGACATAGAGTATGTGGCCGTTTACAAAATCCGACGCATCGCTTGCAAGAAACACCGCAGGACCTTTCAGATCGTCCGGAGTTCCCCAACGCTCCGCAGGCGTTTTCGAAATGATAAACGAATCGAAGGGATGACGGGAACCGTCCGCCTGTTTTTCCCTAAGCGGAGCCGTCTGCGACGTTGCGATATAACCCGGCCCGATGCCGTTGCATTGAATATTGTATTTACCGTATTCGCTGCAGATATTCCGCGTAAGCATCTTCAAGCCGCCTTTGGCCGCGGCATAGGCGCTTACCGTTTCCCGTCCGAGTTCGCTCATCATCGAACAAATATTAATAATTTTACCGTGGCCTTTTTCAATCATCTGCGGAACAACCGCTTTTGCCGCGATAAAAGGAGAAACCAAATCGATATCGATAACTTCTTTATACTGTTCGACGGTCAACTCCGTCATCGGCACGCGGCGGATGATGCCTGCGTTGTTTACAAGGATATCGATAACGCCCAAATCCGCGTTGATTTTTTTTACCGTCGATTTGACATCGGCTTCATCGGTAACGTCGCAGAGATACGGGCGCACATCAAGACCCGCTTTTTTATAAGCGGCGCTTCCTTTTTCAAGCTTGTCGGCATGACGCTCGTTAAAGGCGACTTTAGCTCCCGCTTCCGCAAGCGCCGAAGCGATGGCAAAGCCGATGCCGTGCGAAGCGCCCGTCACCCACGCCGTTTTTCCGGCAAGCGAAAACGACTTCATCACATCCATTTAAATACCTCCGTAAAATTTTTTACAAAAATAATAATTTTAAAAATTTTTCGCCGTCCGGATATCCGCGCAGCTTTCGAATAATCGAATTTACAGAGCACAGTATATCATTTTTATCCGTTTATCCGCAATGTTCGGAAGACAAACCGCTGTCAATAATAAAGCGAAAAGCCGCCTGCTCATCTCTCCCGGTGCGAATGGAGCGTCACTTCACCGCTGTCGAGAAAGCGCTCCTTTCCGTCTCCGGTTTTTACGATCAATTTCGCGTCTTCGCTTATGCCCCGCACTTCCGCTTCGTACGCTTCCGCTCCGTCTACGACGGGGTGCACGGTCACCGTTTTTCCCGTCAAAAGCGAACGCTCGCGGTATTCTTTCATTGCACGGACAAAACCTTTTTTTCCGGATGTGTAAATCGAAAGCACTTCGTTTACGATCGCCGCCGCAAGCGCGCTTCGCTTCGTATCCGCTTTTTTGTCGTCGAGCACGGAAGTCGCGACGGCTGCGATGTCGCGCGGAAAATCTTCGGGTGCGATATTTACGCCGATGCCGACGACCGCGCACGATATGCCGCCCCTCTCAAAATCGGTAAGGCCTTCGGTGAGGATGCCCGAAACTTTTTTGCCCCGCATAAAAATATCGTTTACCCATTTGATTTGGGCCGCGGCTTCGTAAACCGAAAAGAGCGCGCGGCATACACCGACTGCCGCCGTCGCGGTCAGCAGTGCAGGCGATTCGATTTTTTCATTCGGCGCATAGATGATGGAAAGATACAAGCCCGAACCGTCCGGCGAATAAAACTTTCGTCCGAGCCTCCCGCGGCCTGCCGTTTGAGAGGACGCGACGATCACGGTGCGATCGAGGGAGCGCACGTCGGAAGCTTCAGCCAAACGCCGCTTCGCTTCGGTATTCGTCGAATCGATTTTTTGATAGACGAAAACGCGCACATGCAGCGCTTCGTCTATAAGCGAAGAAACCTCTTCTTCCGAAAGGATGCCGCCCGCACCCGAAAGGCGATAGCCCCTGTTCGTCACGGCTTCGATCCGGGCGCCCTGCAGGCGCAGCTGCCGTACCGCTTTCCACACCGCCTGCCGAGAAACGCCTGAACGGGCGGCAAGCGATTCACCCGAAATAAAACCGTCCGCCGTCTCGGGCTTTGAAAGCGCACACAGTACGGCATCGGCAGTTTTCACGATTTTTTTCCGAGCAGGGTAAAGTCTCCGACCGGTGTGCAAAACGCGATACCGCTTCCGGGTTCGGCAAGGCAGGGCAGCGTACGGACGGCTTCGAAAACGCCGTCGAGCTTTTCGGAATCGATGATGATGAATATCATCTCTTTTTCGGGGATGATTTCCATACCGAAAAATTTCGCATCTCCCGGCGTCGCAGTCCCCCGCGCATTGATGACCGTACCGCCTCCGGCGCCCGCTTTCCGCGCCGCCGCCATGATGTCGTCCGCATAGCCTTTATTTGCAATCACGGTAATCATCTGATGTGTCGTTTTTTGAGCCATATAATCTCCGCCTCCCGAAACCGTTCCTATTTTTAATAATTTCGCCGCATCGACGGTAACGAGCACGCCGAATTTTTTCTTTTTCGATTCCGATGCGGCGGCAATCGCACCGACGATATCCGATTTTTTTTCTGCGGGAACGAGTATGTACACGATGTCTTTCGGCATATCGCCGAGCGCCAGCGCATGCAGCACGCCGCTCGCCGTCGTACCGCGCCCCATCATAACCGTCCCGCCGCCCGCACCCGCGCTTACCGCAGTCTTTGTAATAAACTCGCCTTCGTCGTGCGGAACGATACAGATTATTAAATTGTATGCCGTCATTTTTCTCCTCTTTCCCCTTTCTTTTTTTTATGCTGAAATACGAGGCCGAACACTTGGATCGCGATAAGCGGCGTCATCGCGATGAGCGCAATCACGCCGAACGCGTCCGTTCTGCCGCCCGATGCCTGCGATGCGCCGAGCGCAAACGAAAGTACAAAGGTCGAACTTATGGGCCCCGAAGCGACGCCCCCCGAATCGAAGGCGATGCCGGTAAAAAGTTTCGGACAAAAGAGCATCAATATAAAAGCCGCCGCATAGCCGGGGGCAAGGATGTACATGATATTGAATCCGGTGAGCGCCCGCACCATCGAAAGCCCTATCGCGATCGCAGCTCCCGCGGATAAAAAGACGAGAAGCGCTTTTCGCTTTATCGTACCGCCGGAAATCGATTCGACCTGATCGGTGAGCACCCACACGGCGGGCTCGGCACACACGACGACCGCACCGATCAAAAGCCCCGTGCCGATAAGGAGCGCCGTCCAAAGCCCGCCGCTTTGAACCGCGCGCGTGCCGAGCAGTTCACCGAGCTTTCGCCCCGCCGCCATAAAACCGCCGTTGACGCCGACAAGAAAGACGACGAGCCCGATATAGCTGTAGATAAAACCCGCGATCATACGAGCGACTTTACGAGGCGGCATACGCAGCAAAAAAATCTGAAACGCGACAAAGAGCGCGACAACGGGAAGAAGCGAAAAAGCGGCTTCCCGCACGATATGGGGCAGCACCGCAACGAATGCGCGAAGCCCCTGCACCGCTTCTCCGCCCGCACCCGAAGCGGCCGCTTCCGAAACGGTACGCGCGTGATGAGAGAGCACCGAACCGTAGAGCAGCACCGCCATGATCGGCCCTGCGGATGCCATACCCGTGAGCCCGAAATTATCGCTTTGAGAGTCGCTCGTTCCGCCCTTCGAATGCATGCGCACCGAAGAAACACCGATACCGAGCGCCATGATAAAGGGCACCGTCATCGGGCCCGTCGTCGCACCTCCGGAATCGAAGGCGATACCGATAAAACTCTGCGGAGCTGCAAACGCGAGTATAAAGATAACGACGTATGAAACGGCAAGGATTATCTTCAGCGACAGGTGCATGACCGTGCGCAAAAGTCCGAGCATGATGTAGAGCCCGACACCGATCGCTATCATCACGATAAAAAGCAGTTTGTTTACAAGGGGAAAAACGCTCCGCACCTGATCGGCGAGCACTTGGATATCGGGCTCCGACGCGGTGACGAGAAAACCGATGAGAAAGGACGCGCCGAGCAAAAGCGGAAGATTTCGCCGCTTTGTCAGCTCCGAACCGCCCTGCTCTCCGAGCGGAAGGATGCCGACGTCAACGCCGAGCAAAAAGATCGTCAGCCCCGTGATGAGCAAAATGCCGCCGACGAAAAATCGCAAAAGCAGATCGCTCCCGAGCGGGGCTGCAGTAACTCCGAGTATGAGCACGATTGCCATGACGGGAAGCACGGACGACGCCGTCTCTTTAAATTTCTGCAAAAGGTTCATAGTTGCTTAGATATAAACTCCGCTTATAATAATTTCATCATTTCACTAACGATGGCCGCGCTCTCTTCGGCGGCCGCTTTTTCGTTGAACGCGATCGCTTTTCCCCCGTTGTCGTCCGCGGCATCCGACATGGCGCGTATGATCACAAAGGGTACGTCGTTCAAATAGCACGTATGCGCTATAGCGGCTCCTTCCATTTCTATGCACGCGGGATCGCACAGCGCTTTTATATGCCGTTTGACTTTTCCGTCCGCGATAAACTGATCGCCTGAAGCGACGCGGCCTTTTACTAATGTATATTTTTTCGCCGCATCCGTTTTTGCAAACGCCTTTTCGGCAGCCCGTATCAAATTCTCATCCGCCGGAAAACGATATACATCCATCTGCGGAATCTCGCAGGGTTTATAACCGAAAAGAGTCGCATCGACATCGTGATACATCGCATCGGTTGAAACGACGACATCGAATACGCCGAGCGATGAAGCGGCGGCTCCCGCGATGCCGGTATTTACGATATGCGTTGCACCGAATTCCGATATGAGACGCTGGGCGCAGAGAGCGGCGTTCACTTTACCGACGCCGCTTTTTACGACGACCGCGCGGACACCCGAAAGCATACCGTCATAAAACGAAAGATGTCCGGATTTTATTAATTTTACACTGCCCTTTCCGTCTTCTCCGGTCATGGAAGATGCAAGCGTTTGCACTTCAACTTCCATCGCTCCGATAATGCCGATTTTTTTCATGGATGCTCCGATTTACGAATTGCCCTGCTTGTCATTCCGCGATTTGCGCGGGCGATAATAATCGCCGAGTCCCTTTTGCAGTTTGTCGTACAGATTCAATTTGTCAATGATCACGTACATGATTTTTTTATGCAGGATAAAACCGAAAATCATCCCTCCGACAAATACGAGCGGAGAAGCAATTTGGATAGGAAGCGCCGATTGCAGCCGGAGGATACGATAAAAAATAACGGCCGCGACGGCATACAGCGCTATCATAAGAACGAGCATAAGGATCACTTGGACGATACAGCTTACAATCGTAAAAAGAATCGTATTGCGTCCGATCTCTCCCTTTTTAATAATTTCCTGACGCCGTTTCTTTTCCGCTTCGATTTCCGTGCGGTCGATATCGGAAAAATTATTATATTCCATGCGAACTTCCCCTATTTTCCGTATGGGCCGCTTTCATAAACGAAACGATAAGGATCGCACAGCACACGACGACAGACGCGTCCGCGATATTGAAGGTCGGCCACCGTTCAAGCGAAAACAATCCCGGCACGGCGATATTCGGGATATCGACATCGATAAAGTCGACAACACCTTCGGCGCGCAAAAACCGATCGACGAGATTTCCGAGTCCTCCGCCGACGATACCGCAGATCGCCCATCTCTGAAGCTTCGTAAACGTATTGTTTTTGAAGTATACGGCGAACACGATGCCGATCACGACCAGCGGAAGGATCGCAAACAAAAATCGTCTGGCAGTATCGGGCAAGCTGTCGCCGACGCTGAAAGCGACGCCCGTATTCGAAACGTGCACGAGACGCAGTATGCCGCCGAAAAACGATGCGCCTATTGTAAACGGCGGAATCGTTTTAACGACAATATATTTCGTAATTTGATCGGCCGCGACGACCAAAAGCGTCAAAACGAGCGGCACGAACTTTTCGATCTTCGTTTTGTTTTCCATAATTGTATAAGTATACCGATAAACGGCATTGCCGTATATAGCCGCCGTCGAGCCGATAACAGGTTTTGCTATTTTAAATATACCATGAGGAGCATAACGTCGCTCACGCGGATGCCGGAAATACGTCCCGCCTGCCCGAGCGTGCGCGGGCGGATCTTTTCGAGCTTTGCGCGCGATTCGGCGGAAAGCGATACGACGGATGCGTAATCGAAATCGTCGGGGATGCGCGCGCTTTCCATGCGGTGCATCTTTTCGACACGCCTGTCCTGCTTTTCGATATAGTAACGGTATTTGAAATCGATTTTCGCTTCTTCCCATTCGCTTTCGCCGTAGCCGGGGTTTTCAAGCGCGGGGTCTTTTAATAATTTTTCGAATATCTCTTCCCGCAGGGCATACTTTCGGTTTACGGCGTCGAACTGAGCTTTCGTCTTTAAGCCCGCGGCAAAGCCGTAAGAAGCAAGGCGGCGGTCGGCCGTATCGCTTCGGAGTTTTAAGCGATATTCGGCTCTCGCGGTAAACATGCGGTAAGGCTCCTTTGTGCCGAGCGTCACCAAATCGTCGATCAATACGCCGATATACGCTTCGTCGCGGCGGAGTACGAGCGGCTGCCATTCGGGTATCGTTCGGAAATTATTAAAGCCCGCATCCCTTTGCGCTTTTTCGAGAGCGTCGTTCAAGCGTTCGGGAGACGAGCGCATATTGTCGGAAGAAGCGCACATGGGACCGCAGATTTTTCGATGCGCTTTCGCGTAATAGCCCGCGTTGATGCCCGCGACGATGCCCTGCCCCGCAGCTTCTTCGTAGCCCGATGTTCCGTTGATTTGCCCCGCGTTGAAAAGCCCCGCGACGCGCTTCGTTTCGAGCGACGAAAAAAGCTGCGTCGGTTCGACGTAATCGTATTCGACCGCATAACCCGGTCTCGACGGCACGGCGTTTTCAAAGCCCGGCAACGTGCGCAAAAACGCATCCTGCACGCTTTCGGGAAGCGAAGAGGAAAATCCGTTCAAATAGATTTCATCGGTTTCAAGGCTTTCCGGTTCTACGAAAATCTGGTGCCGCTCGCGCTCGGCAAAGCGCACCACTTTGTCTTCGATGGACGGACAGTAGCGCGGCCCGATCCCCAAAATCTTTCCGCTGAAAAGCGGCGAGCGGTGAACATTGTCGCGGATTATCCGGTGCGTTTCGCCATTCGTGTATACGATGTGGCAGGGTACGAGCGGGCGATCGACTGAGGTATTGTCGTATGAAAAGGGGATAACGTCGGCGTCTCCTTCCTGCACGTCGAGCTTCGAAAAATCGACGGTCTTTTTAAGCACGCGGGGCGGAGTGCCGGTTTTCAGTCTCCCCGTCGTAAAGCCGAGTTTCCGAAGAGAGTCCGTCAAACCCTGTGCGGCGGCCTCTCCGAGCCTTCCGCACGGAGCGTCGTATTCGCCGATAAATATACGTCCGCCCAAAAAGGTTCCCGTCGTAAGCACGAGTGCACGCACGGGAACGACGCGCCCCCGCTCGGTTACGATGCCGGTGATTTTCTGGCGCATAGCCGCGCCGAGCGTTTCGCCCCTTTTTTCGCCCGGTATCGTTCCTTCTTCCGCGCTCCCCTCCGAATGCGGCGGAAGCGGCGTCGAACTTTCCGCCGTCACGATATCGGTAACGGTGTCCATGAGCGTCGAAAGATTGGGCTCCGCTTCGAGCGTTTTCCGTGCAAGCTCGGAATAGACGATTTTATCCGCTTGAGCGCGCGGAGCGCGTACGGCCGGCCCCTTGCTTTTGTTGAGGAGCCGAAATTGAATGAGAGATGCGTCCGTGAGCTTTGCCATCTCTCCGCCGAGCGCGTCGATTTCGCGGACGATATTGCCCTTTGCGATGCCGCCGATCGAAGGATTGCACGACAGGCGTCCGATCGATTCGATCGTCTGCGTTACGACGAGCGTCTTCAATCCCATACGCGCGCACGCGAGGGCGGCTTCGATCCCGGCGTGCCCCGCACCGACGACTGCGACGTCATAAAAATCGTAAAAACCGGACATGTCAGTTTTTCCGTCTCTTTCTCAAAACGCGGACGATGAGCATAATGACCGTCATGCCGGCGACGGGCGTCATAACGGAAATGAGGAATCCCGAAAAAAGGAAAAAGGGCTTCACATAGCCTAAAACGATGCCGAGCGCTGTGAACGCAAACCACGCGATCACTTCCCATGCGGGCGTGTATTCGTTTCCCGCGTCGTCGCCCGACCAAATAAAATCGGAAATGAGATAGCCTGCAGCGCCGCCTATCCACAAAAAAATCACATAGACCGTACCGAGGGTTTCACCGGAAAAGGACGAACAGCCGGTAAAAAGAAGCGGAAGAGAGAGGAGCAGCACGGATACGAAAGGTTTGGATTTCATAGGCAGTGCAACACTATCACATCGCCGTTTTTTCTGCAACGGGAGGAGATAGAATGGATAATGGGTAAGTGAGCCTTTTTTGAAAAGTCATTTTACCCGACATACCATACGTAACGCCGCCTATGATAATACACCGTTAGCTACGGATTCACCTCAACCATAGGGGTATTTCCTATGTCAATTTCCACATCACTGCTTAATGCGTTACATGTTTCACACATTGGACGCATATGCCGTATTGTGTGAGATGATCGTATGTTTTCGATTTTAGACGAAGTTCGCCGTGAAGCCGTGAAGCCGTGAAGCCGTGAAGCCGTGAAGCCGTGAAGCCGTGAATTTTGCGCGGGGTGCGTATGCGTGTCAAGTACTCCGTACGACTTATACGCGGCAAATACGTTTTTCATCGCCTACAGTATATGCCGTATGTGTGCAAAAGTAAAGGGATTAATAATATGAAACCGGAGCTACAGCTTTTCGATTTCAGACAGGGGAAGACCGGTTATCGTGCAGATTTCGGCAATCGGATAGTTATGCGTTCGCATGAGCTTCGCCGTTTCGAGTTTCGCCTGATATGAGCCTTCGGAAATGCCCTGTGTAACACCAAGAGAAAAACCTTTCGCTTCGCCTTCTTTCAGTGCGATTTCCCGTTCTTCTTCCCGCTGCACGGCAATATCGACGTCATAATCGTATTCGGCAATTAACATGTTCATCACCTCCTTTGACTTCCGCTGTAAATATTCACGCAAGATGTCATTTTGTATACACTCTTTGATCGCGTTTTGAAAACCGTTTTCAGGATCGAATTTCGTATGCCGCCTCACGGCTTCGATGAACAGCGTGTACTCCGCAAGCGGTTTACATGTATGCAATATCTTACTGCCTTTATTATAATTGATATTTGTCACGCTGACAACAAGTTCGAGAACAGGCTTTTCGGGTATAGTCATAAAGGCATCGGAAAGACGGAGCGTCGTGCTTTCGGGATAATCCTCTTTCCCGTTGTAGAATACGTAAAACTCAGGCGTCGGAATCTTTTTCAAACGTCTGAGATAACGGTCTCGCGGGTTTTGTATGCGCTCATAAAGCCGAGCGGCATACTGTAAAAAGCGGAGCGGCATGTTGGCATTTACAGTAGCTTGATGTTCTACGAGAGCGATGATTTTGTCATCTATGAGATAGGCGACGTCATTGCGGAAAGCCATATACATCACCTGTTCGAGCCTGAGCGGCTCAAGCTCGGCAGATATGTCGAGGTAAGTCCCGTGGAGCGCGTTGTAGAGCGAAAGAAAGTTCGCTTTCGCGTTTTTATCTTCGCCGAAAAAATCGACGAAGACCGAATCCTTATACCGGCGATTATGCTTTGCCATAAGACCTCTCAAAAAACTTTTGCAGGTACTTGCAGCGAAGCTTCAAGCAAGTTGCAACTTCCGAAAAAGTTTTTTCTGTGCGCGCGCCTCGCAACGAGCGCGTAAGCGCGAAGTTTCAAGCGGCGCACACGTTCAATAGTCGAGTTTGCAACGCAAACTCGAGATAAGAACGCTGCGATTTCGAGCAATGCACAGAAATCGCGAGTGTCTCCCATAAAAGAAAAACGCTTCGGCGTTTTTCGGCTCCGGACTTTAGCGGAGGCGCTATTTCAGCCGATGCTTTTTATCGACCTCCGGGATAACCGCACCGGAAATGGATACTTAGAAAAGAAGCGCATACTTACATAAAAAAGGCGGAACGCGAGGCAGCGGAACTGCCGCCGAGCCGCTCAGACCGAGTTTATACGTGTGTGCTTTCGCACACGAGTACGGCATTTTCGAAAATTGACATTTTCTGCAATGCCGTACTATAAGGAATGGCAAGCAATCTCTTTGTAAAAAGAGATTGCTCAGTCCGATTCCGATTACGGTCTGCCGCGGCACTTGCAACGAGCGCGAAGCGCGAAGTTGCCCGCGCAAACGGCAGGGCTGCTGCCGGGAGTGCAGCCGATTTTTTATGTTATACGCTATTTTTTAGGAATACGATTTTCGGTGCGGTTATCTTGATAATACTTCACTAAATATATATATCGCTAAGATATTGCGATTTCGGAGTTTACGAGGCAGTCTGCAACACATAAAAAGTTTCGGATAACGGCGGAAGTCCCGATATTTTCTATCGTACAATATTTTTCTTTTTATACGTTTTATGCTATAATGCGTCCATAAACCAATACGCGCGCAAACCGCTCGTCACATTTTTGGAGGCCGCACATGCAGACGGAATTGCTTTCGCCCGATATCGAAACCCTCGTCAAAGAAGAACGATATGCCGATGTCGCACGTTTTTTGAATACTCATCATCCGACGGAAGACGCCGAACTCATCGAAGGATTGGAGCCGGAAGAGATATATCATCTGTTCAAAAAGCTCGATCCGCGTACGGCGATCGACATTTTCCGTGAACTTCCCGACACGCTCCAATCCGAAACCGCCGAACTTTTGAGCGACGGAGAGCTCACACGGCTGCTCAAAATACTGCCGCCCGACGAACGCACCGACCTCGCAAAATCGATTTCGGAAGACAGGCTCGACGAAGTGCTCCCGCTCCTCGCGCAAAAAGAACGCGACGAAATCAAAAAGCTTTCGTCCTATCCCGAAGGAACGGCAGGTTCGGTGATGACGACCGATTACGTCGCCTTTCCCGAATCGTTTACGGTGCAGGAAGCGATCAACCGCATACGGCTCGAGGGCGCGCAAAGGGAAGCGGTATCGGTCATATTCGTGCTCACCGAAGAAAGAAAACTGTGCGGCTACGTAACGCTCACCGATTTGATCCTCGCAAAACCTGCGGCAAGCCTCGCTTCCATAAAAAAAGAGCCGGCTGCGGAAATCACTGCGGACGCCGATCGGGAAGAAGCGTCGTTTACGATAACGAAATACGGTCTCCTTGTCCTCCCCGTCGTCGACAGCTCAGGGCTCCTCATCGGCATCATCACGCACGACGATGCGATGGACGTCGTCGAAGAAGAGCGTACGGAAGATATGGAACGCTTTATGGCGATCACCGGAAAACATCAGGAAACGTCGTACTTGAACACGTCCGCGTGGGCGCATTTTTCACGGCGCGTCATCTGGCTCGTCGTACTCGCGATATTCGATTTTTTTTCGGGCGCCGTACTGCAGACCTATCAGAATACGATCGCGCATCTCATGCTGCTCACGTTTTACATGCCCATGCTCACCGATATGGGAGGCAATACCGGAAGCCAAGCCGCGACGGTTATCGTTCGGGCGCTCGCGCTGAAAGAAATCGACAAACACGATATACTGCGCGTCGTATGGAAAGAGCTCCGCATTTCGCTCATGCTCGGTCTCGTGCTCGGAGCGATCGCATTTTTGCGCGTCAATCTTATGAGCGGCGGTACGACGATCCCCGCCACCCTCACCCTCGTACAGATAGGCACGGCTATAGCGATTGCGCTCGCAGTGCAGGTCATCTCCGCGACCATCATCGGTGCGGCGCTCCCGCTTGCCTCGGCCGCAGTCAAAATCGACCCCGCCCTCATCGCAAGCCCTGCACTCACGACGATCGTCGACATCACGGGGCTTTTGATTTACTTCGGCATCACCAAAGCGATGCTCGGCATATAGCGGATATATCTTGCGCGCGCAAAGTGCATGCGTGTAGCGTAACAAAACGAGAGGCATATTTATGGAAAACGGAATACACACGATAGCCGTCTGGGGGGATTCGATATTAAAAGGAGCGGTCACCGGCTACAGCGAAAGCCGCTTCGACGTCCTTGAAGAAGAAAACAGTCTCGCCCTCGCTCAAAAAGAACTCAAGTTTATGCTTATCAATAAAAGCGTGTTCGGCAACGTCATCAATAAAGCGCTTCGTACGCTCAAGCGCGATATGGAACGGGGCTTACGCTGCGATGTCGGCATCGTCGAAAGCGGCGGCAACGACTGCGATTACGATTGGACACCGATAAGCGAAAATCCCGCTTCTCCGCACAAACCTCGAAACCCGCTCCCGGACTTTTTGCGTATGCTCGACGAAGCGGTCGAAACGCTCCGCGCGCATAAGATCACCCCGCTTTTGATGACGATGCCGCCGCTCGTTATCGACAACTGGTATAAGACGATCACATCGGGACAAAACAAACAAAATATCGACAGATTTCTCGACGGCGATATATTCAGATTGTACAGAACTCACGAACTCTATTCGCTTTCGATCGAAAAATACGCCTTCACTCACGGTGTCCAATTTGTCGATATGCGCATGGCGCTCCTCAAAGCAAATGATTATCGCTCGCTCATGTGCGAAGACGGCATTCACCCGAACGCTTCGGGCTACGCGTATATGGCGGACGTGTGGATCCGGGAGCTTCCGCGGCTGCACAAAGAATTTTAAGCGGGTAAACGGTAAGGCGTACGCCGGAAGCGCCGCCGGTCTTTTACAGTACACGCTGTTTCCGGAAAATACGGTTCCGCCGCCTCTTGCAAGCCTCTTGATGTACGATAGGCAATATACGACAGGCGATATTGCCTATCCGCTTTCATTCGAGTATAATTCACCATCATGGAGATTAGCAATTTTATTAAAAAATGCCTTTACGGCGTTTTGGTCCTGTGCTTTTCAGTCACAGCAGTTTTTGCGGCACCGCTTCGGAATTATGTCTGCATCGTGCGCAGCAATTTGCCGAAAGATACGGTCACCTTTTTAAAAGATTACCGCGACAGACTTGAAAACCGCGGATACGCTTCGTATGCAAAAAATATCGACGCGTATTTAAAGGGATCGTTCGGTTCAGGTTTCGTATTTTACGCATCGAACGGCAAGCCCTATGTCGTCACGAACCGCCACGTGGTCAAAGAGGCGGAAACGGTCAACGTGGAATTTGAAAACGAAGACGGTTCCGATTCGAGTTACAAAGAACTTAAAATCATCGCGGTCGATGAAGACATCGATATCGCACTCGTCGCCCTGCCCGATTCGTACACGCGAAAAGGTTTGACGCTGAGCAATGTCTCCGTCCGTGACGGAGATGAAGTGTGGTCGGCGGGTTTCCCCGGATTGGGAAGCGATCCGATGTGGCAGCTCGGCAAGGGCACGGTAACGAATGCGCGGGCGAAAATCAAAGAACTTCTTTCCCCCGACATTTCGACGCTCATCCAGCATTCGGCGCAAGTCGATGCGGGAAACTCGGGCGGTCCGCTTTTGACGGCCGATTCAAAATCCGAAGCGGGATATTCGGTTATCGGAATCAATACGTGGAAAGCGACGTACCGTGAATCGACGAACTTTTCAATTCCCGCGGCGATCATCAAATCTTTTATACAAAGGAATATCGCCGGAGAGAAAAAACAAAATATCGACGAACGTGTAAAACAGTTCGTAAAATCGACCGCAGATAAAAACGAACTTTTCTTTTCGCTCGGAAAATACATTTCAAACGAAATGGTCTCAAAAGCCGGCGGTGACGATTTTCTCGATGTACTTGCAACCGCGCCTTCGAGCGTCCGCTCCGTCATCGTCGAAATATTCGCCTATGATCCGATCGAAGGCTTGCGCTACGCGCTCGCATACAAAGTGTGGAAAACATTTCAAGGAGATGACGGCGCACTTACGACCGAAGCAAGCGCAGCCGAAGAATCGACGAACGGCATGAAAGTTTCCTTTACGCCTCAGGGTAAGGACGCGATCCCGTCTCTGTGGACGGAAGAACAGGGCGTTTGGAGACTTTCCGAATTCGGTGAAGCGAAAGCTCAAACATCGTCGAAAAAGAAAGCGAAAAAAAGATCCGGCGCAAGCAGCGTAACCGGCCTTGAAATCGATGATCCCTATCTTATCAATATTTCAGGCGGTGTGCTCATTCCGTTCGAATCGCAGACGCCGGGCTTCAATCTTTCGGTTTTGTTTATGAACACCTATTTCGGCGGCGGTCCCTTTATCCAAACCGAAAAAGTGAACAATGTCGCCATAAGGAATAAATATAACGAAGAAAAATACAAGGAAGCGAAATCGATGACAACCGTCGGCGCTGCGCTCCGTTTCCAAGTACCGCTCGCATTCAATAAATTCATCGTCGCTCCCTTTGCGGAAGTGAGACCCGGGTTTACAAATTTTGTGATGAAGTCAATTGATGAATCCAGCGCTCGCTTTTATTTCGGTATCGGAGGCGGTGCCTATGCGTCGTACCGCATAACCGATTGGTTCGCTCCCATGGCAGGCATTCAGTATATGCACTCGATCTATTCGGAATTCTTCGGAGGCAGTGTCGAACACGCGCACAATATGACTATATTTGCCGGCATAAAACTGGCTACCAGGGAATAAGCGTTCTTTGATAGTTCGAAAGGACGCGATACATATACGTTTGTATTAAGGAGGTTATTCGATGAGAAAAGCAATCGGAATCATTGCGCTCATTACAGCGACAATGATGTTGACTGGATGCTTTACGTTGTTTTCGCTGGGCGGGCAAAAGGAAGTGACAGTCGCTGTCGCCGACGGACAAAACCGCGACGAGATATACAACTCGACTTTTATGCCGACAAAGCAGTCAAAGCTCAAAAAAATCTGCGAAACATATACGCCCGAAAATTCCGTGCTGGTATACGGAAGCTGCAATACATTTAAAAAAGGCATATTTTCCATGCCGACGCCCGAAATCGCCCGATATATTCAAATCGATACGACAAAGCCCGCGCAGCATTTGGAATATCTCGGCAAAAATTATTTTTTCTTCAAACCCGCCGTTCCGGGCGGAAAATATCGTCTCTATTTTCAACGCATATTTATGAGCAGATACCGCATCGATTACTTTGTCAACGGCATACAAGGATTCGGAACGCACGCTTACGATTTTACGGTTCCCTCGAAACCGGGTATCTACTATGTCGGAGATTTTGAAAATCTGTTTGACGGTGACGAGCGATATATCTGCCGCACGTATAAGAACGATAAAAAAATAAGAGAGACGTACGAGGAAGAATGTAACATACCGGATCTGCGCGTCTGCGAACAAAAAGCGATTGAACACGCACTGCGATATTATAAAGACACCGACTGGGAACCGCTTCTCAACGCACGGCTGGAGGAGATAAAAAATGAAAAATAAAAAATTATTAACGATTGTAATATCGCTATGCCTCTGTGCGGCCGTATTCGCGGAAGATCCTGAAGAATTCAGCAAATGGAAAAAGGTTGACAGCAGTAAAGTCGCTTTTATATGCCGCGTCGCAATCACAAATAATCTCGATATGGATTTTTACGCCATAGGATTCGATGCCGTAAATAACAGAGCAATCGGTCCGCGCTACGGATATGTGTATTTCGAAATTGCTCCGAATAATGTTCCGCTTCTCCCCATGAGAGGAGAGCT
The DNA here is from genome assembly GCF_024181585.1 of Treponema socranskii subsp. buccale. Lineage (NCBI taxonomy): Bacteria > Pseudomonadati > Spirochaetota > Spirochaetia > Treponematales > Treponemataceae > Treponema > Treponema socranskii. The sequence continues at coordinate 1,884,810 of NZ_CP054258.1, forward strand.
CGGCCAGTTTTCTCAAACGATATTGAGTTCAAGCGAAGTACGAAAACAATTCTACCTGCAACAATTTGTCGTAAAATTATTCAGCCAAGATTACCTTTCGTTGCTGCAGCTTCCGGTCGGCAAAGATGTTTCGTTTCCTCCTGAAGCGCGCTATGTATACCTCGGTACTTTTGTCTACACTCTCGAAGGTTATGATTTGCGCCCGACACAGGTAAAACACATCGATGAATTCGATGCGGCACAAAAAATGCTCAATGAAAAGCTCGGCACGAACGTACAACTGTATCGTGCGGAACTGGTCGAACATAAAGAGAAACCCAAAAAGAAATAAAATCCGTTAATCCGGTAAAATCCTGCCTTCATCGGGCAGGATTTTTTTTTGCACGCGCGGGCATATATTGTTAAAAGCGCTCCTACTCCAGCGCGCGAAGGCGTTCGAGCAGCGTCGGGTGCGAATACGTAAACGCGCTGTAGATTTTCGCCGTCCGCACTTCGCCGTTGTTTTCCCGATTCAATGCGATCAGCGCCGACGAAAGCGGTTTCCCGGACCCGCACAATTTCTTTGCGTACGCGTCGGCTTCGTATTCGTCTTTTCGCGAAAAGAAATTGGAAACAAGCCGAACAAAGATGCCGTAGGCGCCGAAAACTTCCGACAACAAAAAGAGCGCGATGAATTTCATGTACGGAAGCGCCGCATCATACGAAAAGCCGAATCCGCTGTAAAGCGCTTCGCATGAAGTGAGGCGGGCGGCGACGAAGAGGACGATGTACACAAGCGGAATCGTCACGGCAAAACGCTTTACGATGTGATGTTTTTTATAGTGGCCGAGTTCGTGCGCGAGGACGGCGCCGACTTCATCGACCGAAAGCTGTTCGACGAGCGTATCGTAAAGCACGACGCGCTTGGTTTTTCCGAAACCCGTAAAATACGCGTTCGAGTGTTTGCTGCGCTTCGACGCATCCATGATAAAAACTCCGCTCGATTTGAATCCCGTGCGCTCCATAAAATCGGAGATACGCGACTTGAGCGCACCCTCTCCGAGAGGAGTAAATTTATTAAAAAGAGGAGCGATGAGGCGCGGATAGATAAACGACATGAGAAGCGAAAACGCAACGTAAACGCTTGCGAGCACGAAGGGCCATGCGCTCACGTGTTCGAAGATCGCCGTCATCGCCGAAAGTAAAAGCACCGACACGATGAGGGCTAAGGCGATCGATTTGAGCTTATCCGCGATCCAAAGCCGAAGCGTCATCGAAGAAAAACCGAAACGCTTTTCGATGACAAACTCTTCATACCATTCGAACGGGAGCGATAAGACGGCGGACGGAATCGATACCGTAAGCGCGAAGATGAGCGTCAGCGCATACGGATTGTCGGATACGGACTTAAGCGCACGGAAAACGTGCGGATAAAAGCCCGAAAGCAGCAAAACCGCGCCGAGCGCCGTCGATGTACCGTATTCGAAAACCCAAAGGCGATAGCACGCATCTTTATATGCACACGTTTTTTCCGCATCGGCCAACGTAATATACGGCGCGAGTTCCGGAGGTATGTCGCGTCCGTATTTTTTTCGAAACACGTATTGGGCTCGCTCAATAAAATTATGTAATAAAAACGAAAGAAAAGTTCCGACACAATAGAGGATGACAAAAAGGTTTGAAAATTGCATGGAACGAGTATAACGTTTTTCTCGTCCATACGCAAAGGGCGATCTTTCCCGCGGACAACTGCACCGCACATAAAATCGAAACGGTATTGCAATTATTATTTTGCCCGTTTACCGTCTTTCAAGCGATGTATTTTTTTCCGTTATTTTATTATACTGAATATGCTGTCGCAGTTTTTAATAACGGAGGTTTCGTATGGGACTTGACGAAAGAATTACGCTTAACAACGGCATCCTCATGCCGAAGTTCGGACTCGGCGTTTACAAAGCGGGAGACGCGACGATTCGAGCGGTACGGACGGCTCTCGAATGCGGTTATCGTCTCATCGACACGGCGGTCTTTTACAATAACGAAACGCAAGTCGGCAAAGCGATCCGCGAAAGCGGCGTGCCGCGCGAAGAAGTTTTTGTAACGACAAAGATGTGGAATCAGGATCAGAGAGACAATCGACAGGAAGATGCGTTCCACGAAAGCCTCAACAAGCTCAAACTCGATTATATCGATTTGTATTTGATTCACTGGCCGGTGCCGGGTAAATTTATCGACACGTGGAAATACATGGAAGACTTCCTCGCGTCGGGAAAAGTGCGGGCGATCGGCGTAAGCAATTTTTTGGAGCACCATCTCGAAGAACTCGCCGCCGTCTCCAACGTCATTCCGGCAGTCGATCAATTCGAATGCCATCCGTTTTTGACCCGCGAAAGTCTCCGCGACTACTGCACTTCACATTCGATTATCCCCGAAGCGTGGAGTCCGCTCGGCCGCGGCATCGTGCTTGAAAGCAGAACGATCGCTGAAATTGCCAAAGCGTACAAAAAAAGCGCAGCGCAGGTAACGCTCCGCTGGGATTATCAAAACGGTATCATTACGATTCCGAAATCCGTCGATCCGAAACGCATCAAAGAAAATGCGGACATCTTCGATTTCAGTCTCACCGAAGACGAAATGGAAAAGATAAGCGATTTGGATACGGGCATCACAAAACAGGATCCCGATAATTTCGACTTTTAACGGCACGAATGTCGAGGCGGCCGCTTTTACAAGAGCCGCCAAAGTTCCCACAGCGCCTGCATGATCCCTCGCGGTATAATCTTTGCAATAAGGCGGTGCAGCGTACTCACGACTCCGGTCGTTACGACAGGTAAGTTTAAAGCGCTTCCCCAAAGCGAAAGGCGCGCAGCGAATGCAGGATCGTCGCCGAAATGAAAATTACGGACGGAGTGAGAAAGAGGAATACCGCTCGACTCCGCGTTTTTAATAAATTCCGTTTTTTTCATCCAATAGGGACACACCGCCGTCACGCGGATGCCGCGCGTAAAGAGCTCCCAGTGAAGCGCACGCGACCAGCTCAACACGAACGCTTTCGTTGCCGCATACACGGCGAGGTGCTGAAACGGCTGAAACGCGGACGTACTCGAAATATTGATAATTCTTGCGCCCCTCTTCATATACGGTAAAACGGTATTCGCCGCATTGACGAATGCCGTACAGTTAAGCGCAATCATGCGCTCGTTGTCATCTCGCTCTATATCGCAGTAATTGCCGATTTTGCCGACGCCCGCGCAGTTTACGAGAAAAGCGACCGTTATGCCGCTCTCGTCTTTTTTTTCGTCTGCGGATGAGAGATCGTACAATGACGAGCGCTCCGCTTTCGCTTTGAGAGCGCTTTCCAGTCTGTCGATACTTACAGGCTTTGTCAAATCGAGCGGAAGAATATTCGTCCGATGTTCGAGAGACGAAGAGAGCTCAAACAATTTGTCTTCTCGCCGCGCGATGAGCCAAATCTCATCGATATCTTTCCGTCCGTCTATGAGCTTCGCATAGATGCTTCCGAGTCCGCTCGAGGCGCCCGTTATCATTGCAATCTTTATCATTGTAGGGAAATAATAAGGCGCTTCCCCTTTTCCGTCAATACGGTACGGTTACGCTTTCATGCCGATACCGATCGCCGCGTCGCCCTCACTTTCGTTCATCGATTTTATTCCGCACACTGCCGACACACGTTGTCGTCGCGCTTGTAGAGCCGCATACTATTTGTTAAAATTATTCGCTATGGAATTAAACACGGCGGACAGAGATGAAAGACATACCGCGCTCATGCGGCGGGCGGGATATATTGCGCTTTTCGGAAATCTTGCGCTCGCATGCGTAAAGATTTTTCTTTCGAAAGTTTCGGGAAGCCTTGCGGTTATGGGCGACGGCATCGATTCGCTCACCGACGTCGCAATCGCGCTCATGACGCTCGTCGTAAGCACTATCGTTTCGCGGCCGGGCGACAGAGAACATCCGTGGGGACACGGCAGGGCGGAAACGACGGCGACGATGGCGCTGTCTTTCGTCATCTTTTTTGCCGGCACGCAGCTCGCCATTTCGTCCATAGGCTCTCTTATCGGGCACTCGTACAAAAACGAAGTGAGCCCTGCGGCACTCGCTGCAGCCGCAGTATCGATTACGGGAAAAGCGATACTCGCCGTAACGCAGTATACGCTCGGTAAAAAAAGCGGCAGCGCCATAATCAAAGCGAACGCACAGAATATGAAAAGCGATATCGTCATGTCTTCGGGTGTGCTTTTAGGCATAGGAGCTGCGCGGTTTTTCCGCTGCCCTTCACTCGATCCCGTTACCGCCCTCCTCGTAAGCGCATGGGTTATTAAAAATGCGATAGCGATCTTTTCGGATATGAATACCGAACTCATGGACGGAAACACCGACCGCGAAATATACAAGCGCCTTTTCGACGCCGCATCTTCCGTAAAAGGAGTGTCGCATCCGCACCGAGCGCGGATCAGAAAAATCGCTTCGCATTGGGATATCGATTTGGATATAGAAGTGGCGGCCGATATGAGCGTGTCGGCAGCTCACGAAATCGCCTGTCAAGTGGAAAGCGCCGTCCGATGCGCCATCCCCGACGTGTACGACATCATGGTACACGTGGAACCCGCAGGACTGAACGATGAAAACGAACAGTACGGGCTTGACGAAAACGACGTGAGATAACGGACGCGCGAAAAAAAACTTTGCACTTGCGGGCTTATAAGCACGCAAGCGCAAAGAGGCTAATAAAGCCATTCTTTCTTTCGTCAAAAATGACCGTCATACAATGCTCTGTAGACGTATGCTAACGCCGCTTCCACAAGCTCGTCAGCTGTCAATACTCCGCGTATCGAACCGACTGTACTCGCTGCGCTTAATACAATACTCGCAGCTGCCATTGCAACCTCAAGTTCTGTTGCTATACTCGTGCCGCCTGTTGCTATCGCAAGTCCTACCGTTATTATCCCTGTTATAACTAACTGAACAGGAAAGTATACCGTGGTCACTCATTCTATACATTTCGAGGTCTGCAATTCTTTATATTCAAATGCAGAAATATTTTTCAGTAGTATACCGGCAAATTCATTCTGAAAATCAAATAGTAAAAAATTTTTCTCTGTTATTTTATATGCTTTCATATCATTCATTAAATGTTTTTGAAGTACCCATATATTACCAAGTTCATCTTTTTGTAGTTCAAATTCATTAAATCTAGATACAGTTGAACATGCTTCAGTAAAATTCGAAGTATCAAAAAATATTTGAGTTTCAAAAATACATAAGTTTATATTCTTCGTTTTTGAAGTTAATCGCTCATCCTGTGCAAAAAAACTCACATACTCTACTGCTCCATTTATTGGGTTAATAGCTAAATCAAGCGGAGGCTTTTTCTTATCTTCAAAAAAATAATGATAGTTTAATCCAAAATGTTTATCGATAGCTTTTATTTTAAATAAAACTAATCCTTCCCCCATACTTTCGATACTTCTGGTATAAGAAATTTTCGTGTTTGTTACGCTGAAAATCATATTTATTTCTCCCGTTAATATATCATTCTTGCATGGTACACTATTCCAGTTTCTGTATTAATACCTAACTCCCGGTTCCCATATATCACTAGTCTTTCCAAATCGACTAATATATTCTTATTAGAAAATCTCGGTATTCTTCATCAAAAGAAATATTGTATTTTTTTTCAAATTCTTCAACTTGTCCGAGTGTTCCGTTTCCGTATTTTGCAATTAACATTTTATTTCCCTCCATGATTAATATTTAGATGTTATGCGGTTCTAGGTTAAATCTTTTCAATATATTTCATGGGGATACAATCCGCTAACCAGACTTTTTCATTTCCTCGATAAAACGCAGTATTTTCATTCCATGCTTTTATAGCATCTATACGAAGAATAACCGGTTCATCATCATGCCTTTTTCCTACTTGAATTGCAGTTTCAATATCGACTGAAAGATGGACATATTGTCTATGCATCGGTAATAATCCATTTTTTTCAATTCTGCTAAGAAATCTTCGTGCGGTTCCATGAAACAACTCTCCCGGCGGAATTTCTTTTTCCTTTTTTATATGCATTGGAAATGAGTGTCCATAAAATGCCCGAATTCTTCCATCTATTAGTTCATGTCTCTTTTTTTCGGATTTCTCAATCATTTTTTCTAAATCAGTCAGTTGCAAATTTTTCCACCGTTCATTTTCTCTCAAGGATTCTAATAATTGTTCTACCTCTACCCAACCATCTTCATCCATTTCTAATTCATATTCACAAGGTACATGGCGCAGAGCATATGATATTTCTTTACTGAGTTCTGTATAATTCATTTTTCTTCATTCCTAATCAATTCATCAACGATAACTTTCATCCATTCTCCAAAACTATTATATTCACTTCGTTGTTCATACCCTTCTGAAGCAAAATCATGTATAATCTGAATCCTTTGTCCTTTGCCTACTTCAAAACAAGCAATATCATCGTTATCGTCGCGTCTCGCAAATGGTATCAATTTCCTTTTTGGGTATCTTTTTATTAAGCCATTGATTCGTATCATAACTTGTTCTGTCGACATAAAATACCAAGAGTCAAAATCAACTAAATTCAATTCCAATACTTTTATAAACAATTTCGGATACCGAAAATCATTGTATATAGTTCCAATATTAAAACATTCCATAATCACCGCCAATTAATGTATAGCCGTTATATCAATAGAACCAAACAAATTATCAGTTCTGAATGATGATTTTTGTTTTCCGATTTGGAAAAGTCCGATTCTCGATTCTACAGCATCTCCGCCTGTTTTAGAAACCGCTTTTTTAGTTGTAAATCTGACAATATATTCAATTGGCAATAATTCATCATACGCGTGAATGTTGGCTTGTACATCTATTCTCGCCTGACGCGCGGCAACAACACGGGTATTATCTACTGTTGTAACACTTCCTGCTCTCGAGAAACCATTGTCGCCCCATCCTGTTTTAAATATTTCCAACCGTATGAAAAAGTATGTTTTTCATATGGATTGAACTCAAATACTCCGGCTTTATCCAAATGGTACGCAAAACACAGAGCATCTACTGCAAATACCCCCCAAAGCACCAGCCCGTTGTTCCAACGGCAATAGCTTTTCCGTCCCTGTCTTTTGCACCCGCCTGCACTTCTACCTGCACCCAATTGCTTGTAATGCCGTCGATGATTTGCTCCGCGCCTATGCCAAGCACTTTTACCTGCGTGCCCTTGCCGATCGTTACGACGGGCTTGCCGGCCGTACTGCCGCTTGAACGAAGCCGCAGGTTGTCCGATGCACGGTAGCGCTTACCGGATTGCAGCCGCACCGCCGTTTCATAGTCGCAAGAGCCGTCGGCGTGACGCGGCCAAGTGACGCGGGAGAGGTCGCATTTATTCGTTTGGATTAGATTTTCATATTGCGTAGCAAACTCTTCATCTACCAAAGCACATGAAATAATCGTCCTGCCGTCTTCGGTATAAAAATGCAGATACTCTCCATCTCTTACTATCTTTAAAGTAATTTCCGCTTTAGGAATAAACGTTTCCTTTATAAACTTATAACTTGCGTCATATTCAAACGAATCAAATTTTAATACCTCCGTCAAAACCTTGTATCCGTTGGTTGTTTTATGTATGTTTTTTACAAGCAGCATTACTCTTGAATCGTTATTTAAAGTAATGGATACGTTATAAATAGCTGAGGGACTTATTGTTACGTTTTCATACCAAGGACCGTCATAGCTTCCTCGTACCTCCTGTTCATAATGCTCTATCGCCGCTTTATTCTTTTCATAGTACGTCTTCCTATCACGAGAAAAAAGTACATCGCAGTCTTCTACATACGTCCAATATTTTCCATTCTTTCTTAAACTGGTTGTTACTATATCCGGGTCAAACAAATCTTTCGTTGCGGCTGGTATTATACAGTTGAAATCTATAGCATATTCATGCCCTTTGTATTCAATTACATATGCATTTTCCACATTCATTTCTTTAGAAAGGACCTGATTTTTATCATAAACGAAATATGATTTAGGTTGCACCAGTGTTCCCTTTTCAATATCATAAAAAACTTCGTTAACCCAATCATAAATCTTTGTCTTTTCCGTTATTTTGAAGTCAACGGCACATAAATTATAAAAAATACTGAACAATAAATTTACTAAACAAAATAATCTTTTCATCATTTTTCCCCCGTTAACGGATTTAAGCGATAGTCTTTCCACGACTCCTCAGCAACAAAATAACTATTTTTATTTTTCTTTCTAAAAGTAAACTTCAAAAAAGCCCTCTCGCTTCCTTTTTCTCCTCCGTCCTTTTCATGTAATCGGTTATAATTAGTATCTAACACTTTCGGCATATCCATTCTCATATCCATCTCTAAATCGCACTGTATCATTTCCAAATGCAAGTGCGTTGCTGTAGAGTTACCTGTATTCCCCGCATGGGCAACAATATCGCCGGGCGACACGTACTCTCCCGCTGTTCGTCCGGCAAAATCATGCAAGTGCGCCAGTAAATATAGTTTATCGTTATCTCCTTTTATTATCATGACACGTCCGTACCCCCCGTCTGGATCGCTTTCTTTTATCTTCCCGTTACCCGTTGTACACGCCCATATCCGACCGTAAACCAATGCAATGATCGGTGCATGTTTATTTTTCCCGTCATCTGTTCCGGGAAAATCTACACCGCTATGCGGAACGCCCACAATATCTTCGTATGAAGCACAATGATAACAAAAATTGACTGCCGCAAAGTCCATCCCATTGCAAGAACAGTTGCTCAAAAACTTATTATCCTTGCTTGAATTCGTATCCGAAGGTACTGCCGGTACAAAGCCGGGATTATATGTAATTTCTACCGTCGTTTGAGCCAGATGTTCTTTATCTTTTACTTTTTTTCTTTCAGCTTCCGAGATAGGATGTCGTAAGCGCACGGGGACACCTTCATACGGATTGAACTCAAACACTCCGGCATTATTCAGATAATACGCAACATAAAGAGCATCTACTTCAAATACCCTCCAAAGCACCAGCCCCTTGTCCCTGCAGCTATAGCTTTCCCGTCCCTGTCTTTTGCGCCTGCCTGTACTTCCACTTGCACCCAATTGCTTGTAATGCCGTCGATGGTTTGCTCTGCTCCGACGGCAAGCACTTTTACCTGCGTGCCCTTGCCGATCGTTACGACGGGCTTGCCTGCCGTACTGCCGCTTGAGCGAAGCCGCAAGTTGTCGGAAGCGCGGCAGCGTTTACCCTGCTGTAGCTTGTTTATCGTTTCGTAGTCGCAAGAACCGTCGGCATGGCGCGGCCAGGTGACGCGGGAGAGGTCGCAGGTATTATTTGCAATTAATTGTCTATATTGTTTTTTGAATACATCGTCGACCAACACACAAGTAACAACCAAATGATTTGTCTCTGTATAAAACGACAAATAATCTCCATCAATGTGTAATATTAATGTGATATCAGAACCTACAATAAATGTTTCTTTTAAAAATTTATAGTCATGTTCATATTCTTCAACTTCCGTATTCGATATTTCTGCAACAATTTTATACCCTTTTTTCGTCTTTTCTATATTCTTAACAAATAGGCTAACTCGCCATTCCTTGCATAAAATTAATGCAACATTATAAATTCCTGAAGTACGTAAAGGAACTCCACCTTCATACCAAGGACCGTCATAGCTTCCTCGTACCTTCTGTTCATAATAATCTATCGCCGCTTTATTCTTTTCATAGTACGTCTTCCTATCACGAGAAAAAAGTACATCGCAGTCTTCTACATACGTCCAATATTTTCCATTCTTTCTTAAACTGGTTGTTACTATATCCGGGTCAAACAAATCTTTCGTTTCGGCTGGTACAATCGCTTCCAAGTCGATTAAGCGTTTTTCGCCATACCAATTTATAGTGCAACAATAGTCAAAATCGACGATATTACCGCTTAAATTAGTACCATCTGAAATAAAAGTATCCCATAATTGAACGAGCGTTCCTTTTTTTATATTCCCTCGATAATAATAATTCCCGTCGTATAATTTACTGTCTTTAATAACTCTGTAGTCCGCTGCAAAGCAATACAGATTATACAGCACCATGCATAACAATACAAAAATCTTTTTCATCATTTTTTCCCCGTTAACGGATTTAAGCGATAGTGTTTCCAATTATCACTTCCGTCATCTCCCTTAAAATAATAATCTTTTCCGCCTTTAAAAACCAGCTTCGCAGTATCCGTATTTTTTTCTCCGCCATCCTTTTCATGTAATCGATTATATTCCATATCGAGAACTCGTTCCCTCGCTTTATCTCCCATCTCTAAATCGCACTGTATCATTTCCAAATGCAAGTGCGTTGCTGTAGAGTTACCTGTATTCCCCGCATGGGCAACAATATCACCGGGCGGCTTCACCGGTGTTTCACCGATTTGAATGTGTTATTGAAAGTCTTAAATTACTTTATTTTAATTTTACTTGAATTGTTTTCGTATTTACCGAAAGGAGAACTTTTATCGGCCGTTCTTGACCAAAATCTATGTATATCAAATGCTTTATCCTCCAGTTTTTTCAAGCAATGCTTTTCTTTTAAAAAATCGCTTTTAAAATCGCTGTTTGATTTACTGTGTAAAAGCTCTTTTATATTTTTTACTGAAGTGGCGTATACGATTTCATCTTCAAAATTGTTTACTTGGGGAATCAAAACCGCTTCTATGTTCTCTTGTGTAAGCATATCGATATTTGTATCAAGCGTATGCACCGTATCAGGACTGTCCGTATCAAACACTATAACGCTTTTTGAATGCGCAGGCATAATCCGCAGAAGGGTATTATTTATTTTCCGCTGATGTAAGATTATCACTTTCCCCGATGCAATATATTTTTCTTTTAATATCTTTACGGCTTTTTCTTCCGTTTGCCCTTCGACCAAATAAAAATACACGGTATCGAGCGCCATACTTATCTCTCTGCTGTAAGATATTCGATTGAAAGAATTTTATTTATATCCGGAGAAATATTCAGTACATCATTTTTTACAACATTTCTCAAGGATATATCATTCTTCTTTATTTTTTCTTCAGGATGAACAACCTCTATCTTTTCATCCTTTCTTAAAAACATAAATGAATGTATCGGCAGATTCATATCCAAAATATCTACATTATGCGTCGTAAAAAATAACTGTGTTTTAGGCTTCAATAACGAAATCATCAAACTTAAAATGGATTGTTCGATATCGCTTTGTATAAATGAAAATTGTTCATCACAATAATAAAAACCGTGCGTATCTCCGTATAACGCGCTGATAAGAAAGGCTATATCCAAACCGGCTTTTGTTCCGCTTGATAAAAAGTTTTTATCAACGACTTCTCCGTTTTGCACAAAGAGATCGCCGTTTTTGCTTTTGATAATATAGCTGTTTTCGACTTCGGTACTCTGCAAAACCTCCGTAATGGAAGTATCAAGCGTCTGCAAAACCGCATTTAAGATATTTAAATTCAATATATCCGTATCATCTTTGAGTAAGGATGAACTTTTTTCATCTCTCGGGAACGTGCACAACCAGCCCCATCCGCTTTGAGGCAAGCCGGCTAACTTTTCATTATCCTCTTTTCCGGATACTTTCTTCAGTCTCTTTACACATGTTTCATACGAATCGGTGACTGTTATTTCGGAAGAAAAAATATCAAGCGACAGTATCTTACCGGGTGAAAACGTACAGACAGCTCTGTATAAAGCATCGGCACCGGTTAAAAAATCGATGGAAAAGTATGCTTCGGTTTTTTCATCTAAAAAAGTATCGTCAAAAGAGCTTATGTCTTTCCTTTTGAGAAAATAAAAAATATTCGCGAGAGCCTTACCCAGCGATGTTTTTCCGGAAGCATTTGCACCCATGAGAATATTAACTTTTTTGTAACGAAAATTCGGCTTTGTTTCCAAATATTCGTTTTCGACGGTAGATTTTACTAATTTTTTGGGATAAGAAAAATTGACTTTAAAGTCCTGAAACCCGAACAGATTATTAAGTTCCAAGTTCATTACGACCATACGACATATCCCGCACAATTTTATTAGTTCCGTTTTTCAGAACTAATAAAATTGTAATGTATTTTTTTTTATCTGTCAATTATTACGAGAATCGAAACTCGCCATTGAGTTGGTGGACGAAACGGATGGAAAATGCCTATATGCAATGTTTACGCTAAGCTCGCAGTACTCTCACCTACTTCAAATACCCCCCAAAACACCAGCCCGTTGTCCCCGCAGCTATAGCTTTCCCGTCCCTGTCTTTCGCGCCTGCCTGCACTTCCACTTGCACCCAATTGCTTGTAATGCCGTCGATGGTCGCCTGCTTTCCAAGCGTTAGGATTTTGACCCTTGTTCCGGCAGACATTATAGCGAGAACGGAAGTGGTTGTCGCTTCTCCGCTTCGAAGTTTGAGGTTTTCTTTGACAATCATAGTTTTGTTTGGGGCGACGTTGGAAAAAGCGGCAGCCTCACCCGACCGTACGGAAGTAGCATAAAGTCCCGTTACGGGATTTGACCAAGGGTGTTCCAACTTTTCTTCAATTACTTTTAAGTTTGACGGTTTATTTTTATATTCCGAATTGATGTATTTTAGCATCAAACCAATCCACTCCTGATTTGTCTGCATAAGCTCAATGATAAGTTTATAGTTTTCGCCGTTATAAAGCCGGAGACGATTACCGTTCTGTTCAACTATAAATAGTGCATCTTGCCGTACCCTAAGGTCGGGAAGATTATTAAAAGATTCCAATTTATACCATTCATTAAAATGCGACTGTGCACTTCTTTTTAATTCACAATTTACATAATAAACATTATTTTTTTGCCGTATATCCTTTATTGAAAAAATTGTAAGGGCCAGACTTGTTTTAAAAATAAGAATTGTATTCTTAAATATAATGTTACATAGTCCGGTCAAACTATCCTCTTCCGAACCGTCATAATATCCTGCGTATTCACGGGAAAATTCTTCAAGCCGCCTAGATGAATTTAGAATAACATTGTACCAAGTTGGAATCCATTTTTTTTCAAAACGGTTTTTATTAGCAGTTGTTATTGCATCGGGAAAAACGTTTGAATCGGCAAGAATGAGGTCGTCTGTAGAAATCCAGCCGCTTTCATAGCTAATCATATATTCAAAAGTATCAAAAGGCGAATTTGTTCTGTCTTGCACATACGCAAATTTTGATGATTCAAACCTCTGATCGCGATTTACCCTGTCTATGATTTTTCCATATTCATCATAGCTGTTTGCCTTTCTAACGGTTTTATATGTTTTTTCGGTAAATCCCGCATATTTTGAGAAATCATAAAGATAATCCCATTTTTGAGCATTTACATTTGTTAGGATTAAACATATTGCAATTAAAAATAGAAACCTTTTCATCAGTACCTTCCTTTCCATGGTATTGGATCAGTATAATTAAACGGATTTATCATATTTTTCCATATTTCCTGATTTTTCGTATGTTCCTGTCCCCAAACAGGAAATGTATTTACACGAGGCATGATTACACCAGTCGGTGATACCGCCTTCACTCCTTCCGGCAGTTTTATTACACTCACATGCAAATGTGAAACATTTTTGCCTTTACTATCCGGCAGAAAAACCGTTTGACCGAGCGCCATCCCCGGATACACCGCTTCGCCGTCTTTTACTTTTATAGTCGTACGATCAACATGAAGCGCAAGATAGAACAACTGTTCATCTTCCTTAGATTGAATTATGATGAATCCCTCGTCATTATTCGCTCTTTTTCCACATCGCAATACGGTTCCATAAACAAGAGAAACTATCGTTGCACCTGTCTTGCCTCTAAAATCAATCCCTTCATGCCAATATTCCGTGTAGCCGCGATGATAGGGTAAATATTGTGCATTAAAGAATCCGTTTACACCTGAATACTTTACACCGTTATATCCAACAAATGCCTTCCCTGAATCCTTTTTGGCGTCATACAAAGTTGTCATTCCCGGATTTGAAATTACTTTTGCCGTATCTATATTCACCCCGTCAATCGGGTCTAAAACGCCATTCAGCAGTTCCCGATACGTTTTTCCCTCATACGGATTCCGAAACAACAAACCTAACGCTTCCATCTTATTATAAAAATACGGTGCACAGGCAAAATAAAAACTGTTCGTCTTAAAGGTCTTTTCATCCGCCTTTCGCAAGTCTGCAAAAATATCGCAGCATGCATGTTCATTTACCGGTGCTTTCCCCCGCGTTTCACAAACCTTATCGTTCCGTATCTTTTCAAAATCCCATTCGAGCGGATGTAAGCTTACGGTTCGCTTCAAATACCCGTCCAGTAATTTATAAAATGACGTATTTTCTTCATTCGCATAGATATTGTAACCGGTATTTATCTCTTCATCATGCACATACCCCACCAACTCCGGCGCTTTTTCCTGCAGCCGTGTACGAAGTGCTTTTTTATACGCTTTTATGTTTTGCTGTTCCACATTGTCGATTATCAACTTATCTGTCGGGCATACGGAATTTGTCGTCAGTACGTTTTTACCGAAATTGACGGTTTCACATTCCTCCATAAACTCTTTTAATAAATTTGTCTTGTTCGCATCCACCGTATCTTGGGGGACTAAATACATAGTATTATTCACAATAAAATGACAGTGTTTTACCCCTTCAATAATCGTTTCGCTGTTCTTCGATACCGTTACAATGTCGTCATAATTCGGCAGGAAACATTGCTTTTTCAAATATAGATTGCATGGTAAACGTTTCAAGAAATTGCGGGCGCGACAATTCAGCAAAAGGACTTTTGACGATAACATCGTATGCTTTTTTCCCTTTATACCCAAACAACAACTTCGGCGGATTATCACAGGAATTCGTAGGTTCTAATTGTGTTTTTTGCATTTCGGGAATGACTTCATTTGTCAAATCCCGTATAAGTGTTTTTTGTACTTCCGTTACATTCGTATCTACAGAGATAAAAGCTCCTACTTTAATATGGACGCGACAATTGTTATTCTGAAAATAGATAGTTTCCGCCCGCTCCGATGAACAGTGTGTACTCTTTCAGTTTGCACGCACTTAATATTTTACTTCCCTTATTATAATTGATATTCGTCACACTGACAATGAGTTCGAGGCTCGGTTTTTCGGGCGCCGTTATAAAAGCGTCGGACAGACGGGGCGTTGCGGGGTGTCCCCGCAGGAAGGGGCAGCGCGCAACGGAGTGCGCGCGAGGGGAAGGCTTTCCCCCTTTAAAATCTATTTTATAGATAAAACAATTTCCATGCGGGATACGCGTGTACCCTAGACGTATTTTACATGAGCGGTTAAAATAAATATGCATAATTCAAAACGCATATACAGCACAGGGGTAATTATGAATTTCATCTTTTTAGGGCCTCCGGGAGCGGGCAAAGGCTCTCTCGCCGTCAAAGTCGCACGAGAGTACAAGATTCCGCATATTTCGACGGGCGATATTTTCCGCGCAGCGATCAAAAATCAAACGGAACTCGGGAAAAAAGTCAAAAGCATCATCGACTCGGGCGGCTTGGTCAGCGACGATATCACATGCGCGCTCGTAAAAGAACGGCTCGAAGCGGACGACACGCAAGGCGGCTTTATCCTCGACGGATTTCCGCGTACCCTCGCACAGGCCGAAGCGTTTACGAAAATCTGCGACGACGTAAGGGTCGTCAATTTCGTTATCAAAGATGAAGAAGTCATCAAGCGCCTTTCGACGCGGCGCGTCTGCAAAAAATGCGGAACGAACTTCAACGTGCTCACGCTGCCGCCGAAAAAAGAAGGCGTCTGCGACAACTGCGGCGGCGAACTCTATCAGCGGGACGACGATAAACAGGAATCGATTTTGCACCGCATAGACGTATACCGCGAACAGACCGAACCGCTTATCGATTTTTACCGCACGAGGGGAAAGCTCACCGACATAGACGGCGCCGTTCAAACGGCACAGTTATTAAACGAATTCAAAAAAGCGTTTCCGAAAAAATGATGTCCGCCGTGTCGCACGGCATCCTATGCAGCGGTGTGCGCTGCAAATTGTACGTAAAAATGGACAGCAGCCTAAGGAGGCGATGCAATGAAAAAAATCGTACTGATCCCCGATTCATTTAAAGGCACGATGAGTTCCGCAGAGATATGCGGCATCATGGAAAAAGCGATAAAAAAATTTTATCCCGAAACGAACGTCATACGCATTCCCGTTGCAGATGGCGGTGAAGGCAGCGTAGACGCCTTTCTCACCGCAGTCGGCGGAAAAAAAATCACCGTATCCGCGGACGATCCCTATTTTAACAAAATGGATGCGTTTTACGGAAAGCTTTCCGACGGAAAAACGGGCGTCATCGAAATGGCTGCCTGCGCGGGGCTTCCCCTCGTCGAAGACAGGCGCAATCCCGAAAAGACGACGACGTTCGGAGTGGGCGCTCTCATTCTTCGCGCAATCGAAGACGGCTGTACGAAACTCATCATGGGGCTCGGAGGAAGCGCGACGAACGACGGCGGCTGCGGAGCGGCTGCGGCATGCGGCGTAAAGTTTATCGATAAAACCGGAAAAGAATTCATTCCGACGGGCGGCACGCTCTGCGACATCGAACATATCGACTCGTCCGGTTTGCATCCATCGCTCAAGGGCATCGAAATCGTTACGATGTGCGACATCGACAATCCGCTCTACGGAGAGACGGGAGCCGCATACGTTTTCGGTCCGCAAAAGGGCGCCGACGAAAAAGCGGTACAAAGGCTCGATTCGGGACTCCGCAGCCTCGCCCGAATCGTCGAACGCGATCTGCACAAAGACGCTGCTCTCATGCCCGGCGCGGGAGCTGCCGGCGGCATGGGCTACGGCATGAACGTATTTTTCGATTCAAAGCTGCAGATGGGTATCGAAACGGTGCTCGACACGGTGAAATTCGACGAACTCGTCAAAGACGCGGACTGCGTTTTTTCGGGCGAAGGAAAAATCGACACGCAGAGCCTGCGCGGAAAAGTCGTCATCGGCATCGCGCGCCGTACGAAAAAGGCGGGAGTGCCGCTCATCGCGGTCGTCGGCGATATCGGAGACGACATCGAAGCGGCCTACGACACGGGCGTATCGGCAGTCTTCAGCATAAACCGTGTCGCAGTCGACTACAGCCGCGCAAAGCTTCGCGCCAAAAGCGATCTTCGGCTCACGGTCGAAAACATCATGCGCTTTATCGAATGCATAAAAGCGCGAGCCTGAAAGCCGTCCGTCAACAAGCGGAGCATCAAATTTCCGCACGAACAAACAGTAAAATATTTTTCGGAGCGGACGGTCGGAAGAACCGGCTGCTCCGGATTCGCTCACGCTCATGGGGCTGTCGAAAAAGTAACCGACTTTAGAGACAGCCCCGCATTCGCGGCGCACGCCGCGAATGGGTGTCCTGCGCATCCGGGCTGAGCGTATTTTGAAAACACTGCCGTTTTTTAGTATCGAGTGCCTCTAAAAACTCGGCTGGATTTTAGAGATTCTCTATTACAGACACACCGATTCGTCGATGACTTTTTTAAGCGTCCCCGCCGACTGCAAAAGCGCTTCCCTTTCTTTTTCATCGAGTTCGAGCGGCACCTGCGTTTCCACTCCATCCTTTCCGACGACAGCGGGCATACTCAGCGCAACACCTTCGATTCCGAAAGCGCCGTGTTGTATCGTCGATACCGGCAAAATCGATTTTTCGTCGCGGCTGATCGCCTGACAGATGCGCCTGACCGCCATCGCCACGCCGTAATACGTCGCTTTCTTTTTTTCGATGATTTCGTACGCGCTGTTTTTGACCTCTTCGGCGATCCTGCGCATGGAATCTTCATGTTCGTGAAAACCCCGCATATCGCAAAAGCGGTCGAGCTTGATGCCCGAAACGTTCGCACAGCTCCACGCGGCGATTTCGCTGTCTCCGTGTTCACCTATGATAAAGGCGTGGACGCTTCTACTGTCGACGCTCAAGTGTTCGCCCAAAAGATATTTCAGCCGCGCCGTATCGAGAACGGTACCCGAACCGAACACACGGTTTTCCGGCAACCCCGAAAGCTTTACCGCCGTATACGTTAAAATATCGACGGGATTTGCGACGATGAGCAGTACGCCCTGAAAATCCCGTTTTGCGATTTCCGGAATAATCGATTTGAAAATCGCAACGTTCTTTTTTACGAGATCGAGCCGCGTCTCTCCCGGCTTTTGCCCCGCGCCCGCCGTCACGACGACGATCGACGCATCGCGTATGTCGTCGTATGAGCCCGCATATATTTTCATCGGACTTGCAAAGGGAAGCCCGTGGCTTATGTCGAGCGCTTCGCCTTCGGCTTTATTTTGATCCGCATCGATTAAAACCATTTCCGAATACAGACCGCTTTCCATCAATGCGAACGCCGACGATGCGCCGACAAATCCGCATCCGATAACACCTATTTTTCTCGCGTTGACAACACTCATAGTTACCGCTCCTTACAGCTTCGATTTCGATCGTAATAGATTTCATTTATATAGGTTCAATTTCGAGTTTCCTAAAACTCGAAATTTTCCAACTGTTTCGCCCATCGTCAGAATGGCGAGTTTGGAAAACAAATAAAACTATGTTTTCGGCGAGGTTCCGGCTGCGTGCCGCTTTGAGCGTTAAGCTTACGGAAGCCCGCCCCAGAAGCTCGACCGCGGCTAAGCGGACAGGTTCTCGCCGAAAGCACAGCGTTATGGGTTGATACTTTCCAAACTCGACATTTGACCATATAATAAATATAGCGAAAAAATCACCGTCCGTGTACTGAAAACGTTACCGGGACAAGCGCACCGGAAATGGGTACTTAGAAAAGAAGCGCGTACTTACATAAAAAAGGCGGAACGCGAGGCAGCGGAACTGCCGCCGAGCCGCTCTGACCGATGGCAAGCAATCTCTTTGTAAAAAGAGATTGCGCAGTCCGATTCCGATTACGGTCTGCCGCGGCGAACGGCAGGGCTGCTGCCGGGAGTGCAGCCGATTTTTTACATTATACGCTATTTTTTAGAAAATATAGTTTCCGGTGCGCTTGCCCTGTGAATAAGCGCGGCACATTGCACAAGCGGCGCTTCTTGCGCTATGCTTAACGAATGACGGAAACAAAATCGCATTCACTCGTACGCTCCGGCATTCACCTTTCGGTCGTCACGCTTTTATCGCGCATACTCGGTCTCGTGCGCGAAATGACAAAGGCGGCTTTTCTCGGAACCGGAGCGATAGCGGACGCATTCGGTATCGCATTTCAACTGCCGAATCTCTTTCGAAGGCTCTTCGCGGAAAACAGCGTTTCCGTCGCCTTCATTCCGACTTTCCGCTCATACGTCGAAGACATTTCGTCCGACGCCGACAGAAAAAAAACGCAGGACTTTATCTCATCGACGCTTACCCTCGTCACGTTTTTGACGGGAACGGTCACCGCTTTGGGTATCGTCTTTACGCCCGCGATTATTAAAGTATTTTACGGCAGCACGGATGCGGCGACAATGCCGGAAGCGGTGCTTCTCACGCGTATCATGTTTCCCTATCTCGCCGTCGTTTCCGTCGCCGCTCTCTTTCAGGGAATCTTAAACGGCGTCGGCGTTTTCACTCCGTCGGGCTTCGCTCCCGTTTTGTTCAACGCCGTCGTCATCGCTCTCACGTACATACTCGCCCCATATACGGCGAACCCCGCACGCGCTATGGCGGCAGGCGTCATCGCAGGCGGCTTTTCGCAAATGCTCTTTCAACTGCCCTTCGTACTGCGAACAAAGTGGCGCGTTTCGTTCGCATCGCTTAAAAGCGCGTTTACGAATCCCGGCACGAAACGCGTCATGCTCCTCGTCCTTCCGACCGTAGTCGGTATGGCCGCATACCAGATAAACGACGTCGTATCGAGCACGCTCGCAAAGCGCGCGGGCATCGGCATATACGCGAGCCTGCAATATTCGCTTCGGCTGCAGGAATTGATTTTAGGCATATTCGCCGTGTCGATCGGTTCGGTCATTTTGCCGGACATGTCCGCGCTTGCGCAAAAAAAACGGTGGGACGATTTTACGGCGCTGCTTATCCGCGCTGTAAAAATCATCACGCTGATAGCGCTTCCGGTTACGTTTTATTCGCTTATCTGCGGAAAGGAAATCATTTCGCTCGTCTATAAAACGAAAAACTTTACCGACGAATCGGTAGCGATGACGCTTTCGGTATTTCGCTTTCACATGATCGGTCTCGTCTTTATCGCGCAAAACCGCGTTTTGTCTCCGTCGTTTTACGCGCAAAAAAATACCGTGCTTCCGACGCTCGCGGGCATTTTCAATTTCGCCGTCAATATCGCGCTCGCTTCCCTTTTCGTCGGACGTATGAAGGGAGCCGGCATCGCGCTCGCCCTTTCGATCGCAAGCTTTGCGAATACCGTTTTTTTATGCGCCGCGCTTCCGCGTTTGCGCTCCGTCGATACCAAAAAGATTATTAAATCGTCGGTATTGTATGAATTGAAAATAATAATTTTTTCACTCGCCGCCTCTCTTCCCGTCCATATCGTCCGACCGCGCCTCGTATCTTTTTTTGCAGGGCACGGCCGCGTCGTTTCGGACGGAAGCGTCGTCGCCGTTTCCGCGCTCCTCTTCGCCGCAATAGGCATCGCGCTTCTTACACTCACGCGGGATGAAATCGCAAAAGCCGCTTGGGAAAAATTCTTCAAACGTCGGCACGCTTTACGGTAACTATCATAAAGGAAACTATTGCAGTCGGCTTTAATACTCTTTGGTACGTGCGGTATATGAGATAACCGTCCGCACGAATAAAAAACCGCCCGACGCCATCGCTGACGTTCCGGGCGGTTTTTTACGCGTTCTGCGCACTACGATTTATTTGCGGCCGATAATCGTTTTATTTTGCAGTTCGAGGCTGTGTTTCGGATTCAAATAAATTCTGAACATAAACAGGAAGAGGAAAACGACCGCAAAGACGATGCCGACCGCATAGGAAATCGTAATACCCGTCTGTCCGAGCCGCACGAGATTGAAACACTCCGGCGCATAGCAGAGATAGGTAATCGATACGGCGGACATAAAGGTTGCGGGAACCGCGGCAATCCAACAGCGGTTTCTGTTCGGATAATTCGTCGCAAGGTACGCCGCTCCCGCCCACAATACGATCATCGCGAGCGTTTGGTTCGACCACGAAAAATACCGCCAGACGATACCGTATTTGATCCACGAAATGCCGTAGCCGATCAAAAGCAGCGGAGTCGCAATCGAAAGGCGAATTTTAAGATCCTTTTCGTTGAGCTTAAACCAATCGAAGATAACCATACGCGCGCTGCGGAACGCGGTATCGCCTGACGTGATCGGACAGACGATAACGCCGATAAGCGCGATCGCCCCGCCGACTTTTCCGAGAAGCCCCGTGCAGATAGCGTATACCGATTTCGAGTTTCCGCCGCCCAGTTCGAGCATCGCTTTCAAGCCCGTACCGGCACCGTCTTTATTCCAGAAAAACGCGATTGCGGCAGACGCCCAAATCATCGCAATGATGCCTTCCGCAACCATCGCTCCGTAAAATACTCTGCGGCCGTCTTTTTCGTTCCGTATCGTGCGCGAAACGATCGGCGACTGCGTCGCGTGGAAACCGGATATGGCGCCGCAGGCGACCGTGATGAACATAAGCGGCCAAATCGGTTTTTGCGTTGCCGCGGGATAGAGGTTTTCAAGCGTAATTTCCATCATCGGGCGGACGCCGTTGTTTATCATCGTCGCAACCGAAACGCCGACCGCCATAAGTATGAGGAAGAGGCCGAAAATCGGATAGAAGCGCGCGATGACTTTATCGACGGGAAGCAGCGTTGCAAGGAAATAGTAGACGAGGATTATCACCGTCCATACTTTTACGTTGAGCCATTCCGGCGTCAAAAGCGCGAGCAAGCCTGCCGGCCCTACCATAAAGACGACGCCGACCATGACGAGCAAAACGACGCTGAATATGCGCATGACAGTCATCATGACGGGACCCAAATATTTTCCCGTGATCTCCGAAATACTCGCGCCGTCGTTTCGTACGGACAGCATACCCGAAAGATAATCGTGCACCGCTCCGGCAAAAATCGTACCGCCGACGATCCAGAGGTAGACGCTCGGCCCCCACAACGCGCCCGAAATCGCGCCGAAAATCGGCCCGAGACCGGCGATGTTCAAAAGCTGAACGAGGAACGCGCGCGGCGTCGAAATCGGAACGTAGTCGATACCGTCAGGATTTGCCATGGCGGGCGTCGGCCGATTCGCATCGGGCTGAAACACTTTTTCGACAAGCGTTCCGTACACGAAATACCCTGCTATAAGCAGACCGATACATAGAAAGAAAGAAACCATACATCCTCCCTAAAAACCTTCGAAAACCCTGCGGCAAAGCTTTCAGCAAAGCGCACATCCCGAAAAATTTTTAGCCGTGCGCGTAGTTCACAACGAAGAACTCTGCTCCGACACTTCGAGCGAGCGCACACTTTACATAATAAATAAGTAATACGATTTTACGTGCAGATCGCGACAGCGCTTTACGCAAAATCGAGATAAAGTCGGCACCGGGCACCGATCTTTATCGTCCGACATACAACCGCCATCCAAATCGTAAGTGTAACAGGTACAACTTAGACACAATCAGTATACACCTTCTTCCGCAATTTGTAAAACAAAAAATTTATAAAACAAACCATGAAAAAATACCGAAATAAAAAGCGGAAAACCGTTTCAGCAAAAAATAATTTAAATCGACAGGGACATACGGACGAAACGTATCGGCTATCCCGCCCTTTGCGGCTCGCTCACGCTCGGCGTCCTCGCTCCGCTGCGGTCGCTGCCTGCAGCCCCGCGCCGGGCGGGCGTAGGCGAAACACGCAGCTTATCCGGTACAGTTGCTCTGTACATTATTTTTTATTTTTTTTCATCCACTTTTCGATACCCGAAACGATATCCGCATCGATATCGTGTTCGACGCGGCACGCGTTTTCTTCCGCCTGCTCTTTGGAGACGCCGGTGATCTTTGCAAAAAAATCGGTGAGCAGACGATGGCGGGAATACACGTTCGTCGCTTTTTCAAGCCCCTTTTTCGTAAATTCGAGTTCCGTGCCTTCGCTGTCTTCGAGATAGCCGTCCCGCTTCAATATGCCGACCGCCCTGCTCACGCTCGGTTTGGAAACGCCGAGCTTTTTTGCGACATCGACCGAGTGAACCGTACCTTTGGCTTCTTTGACTCTGAGGATCGCTTCGAGATAATCTTCACCGGACTCGTACATATTGCCTCCGTTTCCGTCACTATACGACACACTTAGTATACCGCATATATCGATTAATTGCCACGTTTAAAATGCCGTATTTTAAAAAGCATCGTCCGAACGGTACGGCGTTTTACAGGTCGATGTCCATCATAATGCGGTCGACGGATTTTCCCGGCGGAATCATCGGAAGCACCATTTCATCTTTGTCGATCGCAGCGTCGATCACAGCGGGCTTTCCGGAAGCGAGCGCCGCATCGAACGCTTTTTTGAATTCCGCTTCGCTCGTAACGCGGACACCTGCCACACCGTAAGCGTCGGCGAGCTTTACGAAGTCGGGCGCGAAGTCGAGCGTCGTCGCGCTGTATCGCTTTTCGTAAAAGAGCGTCTGCCATTGGCGGACGTTTCCGAGCGCACCGTTATTGAAAACAACGATGATAATCGGAAGACCGTAGTGACTTATCGTCGCGAGCTCGTTGCAGTTCATACGGAACGAACCGTCGCCTGCAAAGTGCACGACGGTTTTATCGGGATTTGCAAATTGCGCGCCGATCGCGGCTCCCGTGCCGAATCCCATCGTCCCCAATCCTCCCGACGTAAGAAAGGTACGCGGTTTTTCAAAGCGATAAAAGAGCGCCGTCCACATTTGATGCTGCCCCACTTCCGTCGTAATGATCGTGTCCGGGGGGACACTGCCGTTGACGTATTCGAAAATCGATTTCGGAGAAAGCTTGCCGCTTCGTTTCCGGCTTCGAGGAACTTCGGTTTTCCATTCGTCTATCTTCGCGTTCCACTCGGACGCTTTCCTTTTTTCGACGAGCGGCACGAGGCGCGAAAGCGCATCCTTTATACTTCCGACGAGAGAATCGACGACAGCGATGTTTTTGTTCACTTCGGCGGGATCGATGTCGATCTGCATGATCTTCGCCCTTCCCGCAAAACGTTTCGGATCGCCTATGACGCGGTCGCTGAAACGCGTACCTATCGCAAGCAAAAGGTCGCACCTATCGACGGCCGTGTTCGACGCCTTCGTCCCGTGCATGCCGATCATTCCCGTCGAAAGCGCGTGCGTATTCGGAAACGCGGACTTCCCCATAAGGCTCATCGAAACGGGGATCTGCGCTTTTTCGGCGAGCGCTTTAAGTTCTTCGCACGCATCCGATATGATCACCCCCCCTCCCGCGTAGATAAAGGGACGCTCCGACGCATTGATGAGCGAGGCGAGTTTATCGATTTTTTCGTCGGGAATATCGCATACCGTCATAATGCGGTGCAGACTCGCTTTGCGCTTCGAAAATTGCACATCGGGAGAAGCATCTGCGGAAACGTAATCGCAGGAGGCTGCCGTAACGTCTTTCGGAATATCGATGAGCACGGGACCGGGTCGCCCCGTCTTTGCGATAAAAAACGCTTCGCGTATCGTGTCGGCAAGCTGTCGGACATCGCGCACGATAAAATTGTGCTTGGTGATCGGCATCGTCACGCCCGTGATATCGATTTCCTGAAAGCTGTCTTTACCGAGCAGCGGCGTTATGACGTTGCACGTGATCGCGACGATCGGAACCGAATCCATGTACGCCGTCGCGATGCCCGTGACGAGATTCGTCGCGCCCGGCCCGCTTGTCGCCATGACGACGCCGACTTTGCCGCTCGAACGCGCATAGCCGTCGGCTGCATGAGAAGCGCCCTGTTCGTGAGCGGTGAGAATGTGGCGCAGACGATTCTTATTTTTATACAGTTCGTCGTAAATATTGAGGATCGCCCCTCCGGGGTAGCCGAAAACGGTATCGACCCCCTGTTCGATAAGGCATTCTATGACAATTCGCGCACCGGTATAGTTCATCAATCATCCCTTTATTAAATTTCGGTTTCGTATGCTGCGCACGTCGTGCCGCCGGCAAAAGTGCGCAGACGCGCACAAAGGGTCACTGTAAAATCGCACCTTTGTCCGCGGACGATACGAGCTTTGCGTAGCGGACGAGGTAGCCTTCCGTCGCTTTCGGAGGCGGAGCTTTCCATTCGGTCTTTCGCTTTTGAAGCTCTTCGTCGCTCACTTCGAGCTTGATCGTATACGCGTTTATGTCGAGCGTGATTTTATCGCCTTCGTGCACGAGCGCTATCGGCCCGCCGACGGCCGCTTCGGGAGAACAGTGTCCGAGAGACGCGCCGCGCGTTGCGCCGCTGAATCGCCCGTCGGTGATGAGCGCGACGTCTTTGTCGAGATCCTGCCCCGCAAGAGCTGCGGTAACGGCGAGCATTTCGCGCATGCCCGGCCCGCCTTTCGGTCCTTCGTAACGGATGACGACGACGTCGCCGGGTTTAATGTCGCGCCTCTGCACCGCCGCCATCGCGTCTTTTTCGTCGTCGAATACGCGGGCAGGTCCCGTATGCTTCATCAATTCCTTTGCGCAGGCGCTCCGCTTTACGACCGTGCCGTCGGGCGCGAGGTTGCCGAACAAAACGGCGATACCGCCGTTGGACGAAAACGGATTTTCGATCGGCCGAATCACCGAAGGATTTCTGTTGACGGCGTTTTTAATATTTTCCGCGATCGTCTTTCCGGTAACCGTGATCAAATCGGTTTTTATCAATCGTTTTTTTGCAAGCTCCGCGAGCACCGCTTCAACGCCGCCCGCGTCGTCGAGTTCGTTCATAAACGTGTGACCGGCCGGAGCGAGGTGACAGAGGTTCGGAGTTACTTCGCTGATATCGTTTATCATGTGCAGATCGATCGCGACGCCCGCTTCGTGCGCGATCGCCGGAACGTGGAGCACCGTATTGCTCGAACAGCCGAGCGCCATATCCGCCGTGAGCGCGTTGCGAAACGAAGCGGGCGTCATCATGGCGCGTGCGGTGATCCCCTTGTCAAACATTTCCATAACCTGCATGCCCGCTTTTTTTGCGAGGGCTATGCGCCGCCCGGTCACCGCGGGAATCGTCCCGTTTCCGGGAAGCCCGAGACCGAGCACTTCGGTAAGACAATTCATGCTGTTCGCCGTAAACATACCCGAACACGCACCGCAGCCGGGACAGGCGCGCTCTTCGAGCTCTTTGAGCTGCGCCTCGTCGATTTTTCCCGCAGCGACGGCGCCGACGGCTTCAAACATATCGCTTAAACTCAAACCCTTTGCCGCGTACGGATTCGAAGAATCGGTTACATGGCCGGGCATCATCGGGCCGCCTGAAACGACGACCGTCGGAAGGTTGAGGCGGGCTGCCGCCATAAGCATGCCGGGAACGATTTTATCGCAGTTCGGGATAAGCACGAGCGCGTCGAACTGGTGCGCTTTCGCAACACATTCGATCGAATCGGCGATAAGCTCGCGCGTTACGAGAGAGTATTTCATCCCCTCGTGCCCCATCGCGATACCGTCGCATACGCCGATCGACGGAAATTCTATCGGCGTACCGCCAGCCATGCGGACGCCCGCCTTTGCAGCTTCGGCGATACGGTCGAGTTCGAAGTGTCCCGGAATGATTTCGTTTTTCGCACAGCATACGCCGACGAGCGGACGACGCAATTCTTCGTCCGTATATCCCATCGCATAAAACAGCGAACGATGCGGCGCACGTTCCATACCTTTTTTTGCATTATCGCTTTTCATCTGTGCCATTGTACACCTCCGTCGGACGGAATAAAATACCGATCTATCCTAATCCATCGAGGCGATACTAGTCAAGAGATTTTTAAACAAATATTTCAGATATTTAGTATAATTAATTAACGCTGGAACAAGCATTCGGGCTACATACAGCTTCGCCTATTGCAATTTTTACACGTATAAAAAGCTTTCAACCGCAACTTACGCCGAATAATTATCCTGCAGCATCAGTTTGATGAGCTTCGTTTCGGGATTTCCCGCACGCTCGTTCGTGCATTCGATTTGATCCCGCTCAAGGCTGATTCCGGCAAGAGACGCAAAATGTTCGGCATCTCCGGAAAGGAGCGACATTTTCGAAGCGCTGCACGCGTATACCGTGTTGCGTTCGGCAATAAAGCCGGCAAAGAGATGAGCGAATTCATCGTTTCCGAACGGAAGCCCGTAATACATAAAAATCTTTGAATACTTGCGGATCGCCGCGATCCGACGCGAGCAGTTTTCAAGCGCTTTCGAAAAGTGTCCGCTCCCGGATGAATCGAGCACGAGTCCTTCGGCAAACACGTAGAGGCCGTCGTTCCAATCGCTTCTGCCGTCCGGATTCGAAAGATCGATACATTCGTATTTTTTTGCCGCATCCGCGATGCGCTTCAAAAGCGAATCGCCCGAAACCGAACATTCGTGTTCCTGAGCGCTTGCGGAAGCGGTTATATCGGCCGGCGTATTTTGCCGGAGGATATCGCTTTCAGCGACGAGCAGATTGAGTTCGTCCTGAGAAATAGGCTTAAATCCGTCGTCGGCCGTCTCCGTATTTTCCGATTTGATTTCGGAAGCCTTTTTGAAAATTTCATCGACACTTGCTTGATCGATATTCGCCATCGTTTTTTTCTCCATTACATCGTTCGGTTCGGTATTATTAAATTTATGAATTTCGATTTCATCCGGTACGTCTTCCGATATTTCGCTCCGATCGTTTTCTACGGTATCCGAATTATCGGATTTTTTTAAAAATTTTGCAACCGCCCCTTCCGATACATCCTGCGCCTCGACACCGTCTTCCGCTGTGCGCAAACTTTCTTCATATCGGTCGATTTCGGGCGTCCCGCCGTTTTTTTGCTCGTCGGTGCGTAATTCGTCTTCCGCCGATTTTATCAATTTTGCCGCAGCCTTTTCAAAATCGCAGGGACGGAGCACGATGACGGCATCCTTACGGCGATAGAGACAGCCGTCCTTTTCATCGACGTAAAAAACATCGTTATCTTCCGAAATGCGGATATGACGGAGCGAGGAGCAGCCGGCGAAAGCACCCGCTTCGAGCGTTTTGAGCGAAGAAGGCAATACAACGGCGGCAAGTTTCGTACAGTCGGCAGCGGCGCCGCTTTTGATCCGCTCGACGGTATCGGGCACGATAAGCGACGTCAGCGACGTGCAATACGAAAAAACATCTTCCGAAAGCTCCGTGAGACCGGCGCGAAACGGAATCGATTTTAACGATGAACAGCCGGAAAAAGCCGCACGCCCGATCGAATCGATTTCGGGCGGCATAATAATTTTTTCAAGAGAAGAGCAGCCTTCAAAGAGCCGGTCGGGAATCGAACGGAGAGAAGCCGAAAGCTTTATCTTTTTAAGCGAAGCACAGCCGGAAAAAAGCGATGCCGGTACGACCGTAACGGAATCGGGAATATCGACAGCTTCAATAGACGCTGCAGGAATAAACGAAACGACTGCAGTACGGTCATCCGAAAGCAACAATCCGCTTCTTTCAGTACCACCTCTCATACCGGTATAATAACCCGAATACCGGATCTTGTAAATTACAAAAGGAATCCGTACCGTTACCGCCGAAATTGTTTTATACTGCTGCCGCTGAAATCGCTTAACGTTCGTTATTCCAATTGGCAAGCAAATACTTTTCCGCCTCCGCATTCCACAGTCCCTTGTGAGCGTCTACGATATCGGCAAGCCGGCAAAAACGGGAATCGTTCACTCCGAGAGAACGGAAATCCTCGATCGCCGTGAGAGGGAGATCGAGATGCGTATAGATCAGTTTTTTGCCGCCCGGTATTTTCGGAAGTTCAAGCGTTGTCTTTACGGCGCTTGCAAGACCGCCTATATGCGTAACCATCACTGCAGGCTCGAGCGTTCCTTCTTCCGTCATGCGAAGCGATTCTCTCATGTCGCTTACATTGCCGCCCGTCGTCCCGATAATATGCGTTGCATTATAATGGACGTCATAAAAATTTATGTCGGCACAAAAATTTTTGTCGGTCGGGCCTGCGAAAAAATTCAAACAACCGTCGCGTCCCAAAACGGCGGAACCGAGCGACAGTACGGAAGCCACGGGGGCAAAACAAAACACATCGTCGAAGCCTTCAGGCGCATAGCGTTTAAGCTGCCCTGCTGGATCAGGGCTGCCGTTTGTATTGATTATTTCGACCTGCACACCGAGTTTTTTCATTTCTGCTTCGGGGAAAATTTTCTTTGCGCGCGCTATGCGTTTTTCATCGATATCGGTAAGCACGATGAGCGACGGCCGTCTGTCGCAGTGAACGGCATACATCAATGCGCCGAGTCCCATGGGGCCCGCCGCAGCAAGCAGCGCGAGCTTTCCGCCTTTTTTGATCCCCATTTCATGAGCGTATACTCCCATCTGCGTATGAAAGCACGCGTGAAAAGCGCCTATACAGCACGACATCGGTTCCGCAAGAGACGCTTCGAAATATGCGTCACCCTTATATTCGAGCAGGCAGTCAAGCTCCATAACTTCGTGCGGCAAAATACAGTACGTCGCATCGCCCCCGCAAAATTCATAGGAATATCCCGGCGACCACATTTCACCCTTGTAGTTGAGCGCCGGCTGGATCGTAAACTTCATACCGGGTTTAAAACGGGATGTATACTTTGAGCCGACTTCTATGATATCGCCGGCAAACTCATGCCCGATTATTGCCGGATGATCCGCAACATCGGGATGAACGCGCTTGTGTTTTGTTCCGAGTACGGCGCACTTATAGCTGGACATGCATATACTGTCGGAAACCACTTTTACGAGGATTTCATCGTCTTTAATGGGGGGAAGTTCAAACGTATCGAGACGTAAATCATTTGCACCGTGTATGCGCACCGCTTTTACCGGCATTTTAAAACCTCTCTATATATCAAAATAATTTTCCGAAACTTTCTGCAGTATGTCGTCAAGTTCGCCGATATCCCAAAGCAGGCGCGTTCCGACGTATTTGTCGCGGATATCTTTCGTGCATTTTACAAGCGTCGGAATATCGCGCGGGGCGACACCGAGTTCCGTAAGACGCAGGGGCATGCCGAGCGCTTTCATAGTATCTTCGATTTTCTGCGAAGGCGGAAGCATCTCTTTCATCACACTGCGCAATTCGAGCCACTTTTCGGCAATCTTTTTTATGCGTACTTTGTGCGAGGCTTTATCGTATTTGCGCTCTTTCGCTTCGAGCGCGATCATCGACTCGGCGGATTTTCCGACAAAGGCGCGCAGCGTTTTGCTCCATTCATCGTAATCGAAAGCGGCGACATATCGTTCGGCTTTTCCAATATCTATCGCATCGATCTTTTCGATTTCCTCATACAATTTCAGCGTATACAGCGTCCCGATGCCCGCTTGAATGCCGTGCAAATCCGCAGGAGTTCCGAAGACGAGATGCCGCATATCGATGATATGTGAAATATAGTGTTCCATGCCGCTCGCAGGCCTCGTAACGCCCGCATACGCCATCGCGCAGCCGGCAAGCAGGAGTCCGTCGGTCAATGACCGTACCGCATCTTCGTCCCCCGACAATAAACGAGGGGCGGCATCGAATACCTGTTGCAGTGCGCTTCGCAAAAGAGATGCGATTTTTTCGCAATAGTATTCGCCGGTGATGATGTGCGAAATCTTCCATTCCGTTACGCTGACGTACTTGGCAAGCATATCGCCGAATCCCGCCAAAATCATGCGCACGGGAGCATGTGCCAAAACGTCGATATCCGCAACGACGGAGTGCACCGTAGCGGACGGAAGCGATACTTTGAGCGACTGCACGTCCATCGATGAAGTCGGAGAAACCATACCGTCCATACTCGGCGCCGTCAAAACGAGGATATACGGACGTCCGCTCACGCGCGATACGAGCTTTGAAACGTCGTTGATGACCCCGCTCCCGACGGCGACGATACAATCGCAGAACGGGTCCCAAAACATCATAACACGCCCGAACGTTTCCTCCGTCGGCGCAAGCGGTTCGGTCGTTTCATATACATAGAATGAAAACGGTATGCCGGCATTTTTTAAAATATCCGAAACCGTATCGCCCGCCGCTTTTTTCGTATTTCCGTCCATTATAAGAAACGGCTTTTCGGCGCCGGCTTCACAAAGCAACGACGGAAGCGATGCGAGCGCACCTTTTTCGATTATTAATTTTTTTACGTCGCATACGTGTTTTTTCCCGCAGCCGCACGATCCGCCGTTATTCAATTCCATATCGTCACATCCTTTGCAAAAAATATCAGGACGCTGTGCCGGACGGCAAGCTCATCTTAAAAACAGCACGCTGCGGCAGCATATTAGGCTTTGTCCCATGTGCTGAAATAGCCGCCCGCCGGATCGATAATGCGCTCGATCATCGCATCAAACAGTCCCGTTTCGTACAGCAAATCGACAACAGTATATCGGTTCCGCATCATCTGAGCAACGCGCATACCGTATCGATGGTTTTCGCTCGACAGGCAAATATCACTCGGTTCGGTCGGACAGCCGGCCGTTTGAAACATCTCTTTCAGCTTTGCAAACGGGATAATCTGCCCTTCGATTTTTTGCAGCAGCTCATCCCACTTTGCCGCGATCGCAGATTGCCGTGCGGCGAGCGCATCTCCTTCCAAAAACTTTTTCCGGCATATTTCGATTTGTCTGTCCCGCACCGACGGCTCTCGGACAAAATGCGCGATCGATTTTTGCCGCTCTTCCCACGTTTCGGGTTTATACGATGCGGCCGCTTTTTCCACATCGCGTTTCGATAATTTTAATAATTCTTCCATAATTGCGGTAGTCGTCAGCGTACCGATCGCAACTTTAAAACCGTGAGAAGCTTCTTTACCGCCGACGGTGCAGCAACCGCGCATTTCCCATACGTGGCTCATAAGATGCTCGGCGCCGCTTGCCGGACGGGAATCGAAATACTCCTGCATCGCAAAACCGGTTTGAATGAGCCCTGTAAAAACGGCCGCGGCGGCGGCGGGATCCCGAGCGCGAAGTTTTGCAGGTTCGGAAATCGCGGCTTTAAGCGAGGGCTGTACCATATCCCATACACTTTCAACGATTTTTTCAATACCGAGCGCATCTGCAATAAGCCAATCCGCGCCCGCAGGGACTTTCGCCGCCAAATCGCCGTAACCTGCTGCGATCATATCGATCGGCGCATTCGACAAAATATCCGTATCTGCGACAACGAGAACGGGAGCGGGACACGGAAGCGTCGTCTTCAATCCGCGGTCGGTGATGGCCGCACCGTTGCTCGTAAAGCCGTCTACCGACGGTGCGGTTGCGATGCACATATACGGCCGCTCGCCTGCAACATAGGACGCCCGCTTGCACAGATCGTTGATCGTGCCGCTTCCGAGTGCAACGGCGATAGCGTCGGGCTTTTCTTCGAGCGCCCTCTGCACAGCCGAAACGTGCTCATCGTCCGCATATATCGTTTTTGCATCGAAACAATGACTGCTGCATTCGTCAAACCGGGAAACGACGATATCTTCGGCAAGGGCTTGCGTGTTCGTATCTTCTATGATTAAGGGTTTTTTACCCGGAAATTTTCTACGGAACGCTTCGGCAACTTCTCTCACCGCACCGCTTTTCATCAGCAGTTCGCTGCGTATCATATATACCTCGGTCGGATGTTAAATCTTGAAAATACCGGCTGACAAAGCCGCGCTTTCGGCGCCAAATCGCCGTAAGCCCCGTCCTCTATCCTGCGATGCGCCGGGCTACGAGCTCGCCCATCTTTTTCGTACCGGCAAGTTTTCCCGCAGCCTTTACCGCCGCAATATCTCCCGCAATGTCTCCGGTGCGCCAACCCTCGTCGAGCACGCTTTCGACGGCCGTCTCGATCGCGCGCGCTTCGGTTTCCGCGTGAAAGCTGTAGCGCAAAAGCATCGCTGCGGATAAAATCGTCGCAAGCGGATTCGCCGCATCTTTACCCGCAATGTCGGGTGCCGATCCGTGAATCGGTTCGTAGAGTCCCGGCCCGCTTCCGTCGCCGAGAGACGCGGATGCGAGCATGCCGATGGAACCCGTGATTTGGCTCGCTTCGTCGCTTAAAATATCGCCGAACATATTGCTCGTCGCGATGACGTCGAACTGCTTCGGGTTTCGCACGAGCTGCATCGCCGCGTTGTCGATATACATATAGCCGAGCGAAACGTCGGGATAATCGCCTTTGACGCTTTCCGTGACTTTGCGCCACAGTCGGCTCGTGTTGAGAATATTCGCTTTATCGACGACCGTGAGCACTTTTCGCCGCTTTTGCGCCGCTTCAAAGCCGAGCCGCACGATGCGCTCTATTTCATGCCACGAATACCTTTCCGTATCCCACGCGCTCTTTCCGTCCTCCGACGTACCCCGCTCGCCGAAATAGATGCCGCCCGTCAATTCGCGCACGATGAGGATGTCGATACCGTCGCCGGAGTCTTTAAGCGGACAGGCTTCTTTGAGCTGTTTGAACATGACGGCGGGACGGAGGTTCGCATACACTTTCATGCCGCCCCGTAAACCGAGGAGCGCTTTTTCGGGGCGCATTTCAGGCGCGACGTTGTCCCACTTCGGCCCGCCGACGGCTCCGAGCAGCACCGCATCGGATGCGAGACAGATATCGAGCTGGTCTTTCGGAAGCGGGTTTTGCCGGCTGTCGATCGCAGCCCCTCCCGCAACGACGTGTTTATATACAAACTCGTGTCCGTATTTTTTTGCGACGGCATCAAGCACGCGCACCGCTTCCGCTACGACGTCCGGTCCGATTCCGTCGCCGGGAATAAGCGCAATCGTTTTTTTCATATCAACCTCACTTAGCGCACATACAATCGAATTTTATTAATTATTAAAATCCGACATGCGCGCTCATATCATTTTTCGAAAATGTTTTTCGATATCTTTTATCAATTTATATTCGAACGAATCGACGAGGGCGAGCCAAGAGGCTTCCATGATATCCGCCGAAACGCCGACCGTCGTCCACGAATCGACCCCGTCGGTGCTTTCGATGAGGACTCTCACGCGCGCTGCGGTCGCGGACTTTCCGTCGATGACGCGGACTTTAAAATCGGTGAGCCGGATCTTTTTTACTGCGGGATAAAATTTTTCGAGCGCGCGGCGGAGCGCGATATCGAGCGCGTTGACGGGACCGTCGCCTTCGCCCGCACTCACCGCGATCTGTCCGTCGACTTCAACTTTAATCTGCGCACATGCGTTGACTCCCTTTTCGGGCCTCGGATTGATACCGCTCGTCTGATAATAATGCAGCGTAAAAAACGGCTGGTATTTTCCGATCGTTTTGCGCACGAGCAGTTCGAAACTTCCGTCGGCTCCTTCAAACTGATAGCCTTCGAATTCGAGCTCTTTCATTTTTTTAATAATTTCCAAAACGACCGGATCGTCTTTTTGAATCGCCGGATCGAATTTTTTAATCTTTTCGATGATCATGCTGCGCCCGGCAACTTCGCTCATGAGGAACACGCGGGAGTTTCCGACGCTTTCGGGGGCGATGTGTTCGTACGCATCGGGATTTTTAATAACCGCATCGATGTGCATCCCCGCTTTGTGCGCAAACGCATTCGCGCCGACATAGGGCAGCTGCGGATTCAGGGCGATATTCGCGATTTCGGCTACTCGCCGCGCGATCGGTGTAAGCGATTTCAGTTTTTCATCCGGAAGGCAGGTATAGCCCATCTTCAACTGCAAGTCGGCGATGATGGTCGCAAGGTTTGCGTTTCCCGTACGCTCTCCGAAGCCGAGAAGCGTTCCCTGTACGTGACGGGCTCCCGCTTCAACCGCAACGAGCGAGTTCGCAACGGCAAGCCCCGAATCGTCGTGCGTGTGGATGCCGACAAGGGCTTCACGTCCGAAATGCGCGCACACATCGGCAACCGCTTTTTTACATTCGTCGATGAGGCAGCCGCCCGTCGTTTCGCAAAGCGTGAGCACGCCGGCACCCCCTTCGATTGCCGCGGCGAGCGTTTTCAGCGCATAGTCTCTATCGTGCCGGTAGCCGGTAAAAAAATGTTCGGCGTCGTAGATGACACGGCGGTTGTTTTTCGTTAAAAATGCGCACGTATCGCGGATCATCGAAAGGTTTTCTTCGAGCGTCGTTTTAATAATATCGACGACGTGGAATGTCCACGACTTTCCGAATATGACGACGTCTTCCGTCTCCGCCGCCAAAAGGCTTTGTACGTTTACATCTTCCGCGCACGAAATATCTTTTCTGCGCGTCGCGCCGAAAGCGCAGAGTTTCGCATTTGCAAGCGGCGTTTTTTTTATTTCCTGAAAGAATTCCATGTCTTTCGGATTCGAGCCGGGGTTCCCCGCTTCGATATACGCGACACCGAGTTCGTCGAGCGCACGCACGATGTGAATTTTATCCTGTACCGAAAGACTGATACCCTCGCCCTGCACGCCGTCGCGCAGCGTCGAGTCGAGGATATCGACCCTAGTATTTGAACGCATACCGATAGTTATAATGGAAACGGCGGATAATGGGAAGTGCGCCGTTGACAGCAAAATGCAATATCACTAGGATCATACGAAACAGTCGGATAGCAATTTTTGAAAGTACCGTTTTTCAAACCTTGCCATCCGATCGATATGTAAACAAGGATGGAAAATATTATGAAACGAATCGTCACCGTACAGGACATTTCATGCGTGGGAAAGTGCTCGCTCACCGTAGCGCTTCCCGTCATTTCCGCGATGGGAGTCGAAGCCGCCATTTTGCCGACGGCAGTGCTTTCGACGCACACCGCATTCAAAGGTTTTACGTTCCGCGATCTCACGGAAGACATCACGCCGATATGCGATCATTGGAAACGTGAAAAGATTTCGTTTGACGCGATCTATACCGGTTACCTCGGCTCTTTCGAACAGCTCGATTTGATGAAAAAAATGTTCGCCGACTTCGGCGGAAAAGACGTGCTCGTCTTCGTCGATCCGTGTATGGCCGACAACGGAAAACTTTATCCGGGCTTTACGCAGGAGTTCGCATTCGCGATGGCAAAGCTCGCAGGCCTCGCCGACGTCATCGCGCCGAATATGACCGAAGCGTCGTTTATGCTCGGCGTTCCGTATAAAGCTGCAGGTTCATACGATGAGGCATACATCAAAGATATGCTCAAAAAACTCGCCGCCCTCGGCGCAAAGCGCATCGTTTTAAAGGGCATCGAGTTCGCTTCCGAACCCGGAAAGATCGGCATCATGTCCTACGATTCGGCAAGCGGAGATTACACGAATTACTTTCATGAAAAATGCGCGACGAGCTTTCACGGCACCGGCGACATCTTCGCAAGCGTCTGCGTCGGCGCTCTCATGCGCGGTCTTTCGCTCGAACAATCCTATGCACTCGCGGCGGACTTCGTCGTCGAATCGATCAAAGCGACCGTTTCGCACAAAGACTACAATTGGTACGGCGTCGATTTCGAAAGCGCTATTCCTTACCTCGTAAAGCGGCTCGGAGCATAACGGATGCGCCTGTTATTTATCCGGCACGGCGACCCGAATTACGATTTGGACATACTTACCGAAAAGGGAAAGCGCGAAGCCGCCCTGCTTGCAAGACGCGTCGCAAAATGGCGCGTCACCGATTTTTTCGCTTCGCCCATGGGACGCGCCGAAGAGACGGCTCGAATCGCGATGCAGGATACCGGGCGCAAAGCCGAAATATGCGATTGGCTCAAAGAATTTCATTATAAAGTGCGCGACCCCGAGACGGGCAAAAGCAAAATCGCGTGGGACTGGCTCCCCTCTTTTTATACCGATCCCGCAAACAAAGCGCTCCTCGACGTCGACGAGTGGATGCACGCGCCCGTCATGGAATCGGGCGATATCGCACAGCACTTTGCAGAAGTGTGCACCGGCTTTGACGGCATCCTCGCGCGCTACGGCTTCGTGCGTGAAGGCGGCATCTACCGGACTGACGGCACGCACTGTCAAAAAGGCGTATTCAACGATTCGATCGCGCCCGTTAAACGATCCTACGACGACCGAACGCTCGTCTTTTTTTGCCACTTGGGCGTCATGTTCGCGATCATCGGTCATCTCGTAAAAATATCGCCCATGCAGCTGTGGCAGGGCTTTTACGTCGCGCCGACATCGGTGACCGCCCTCGCATCCGAAGAGCGCGTTCCCGGCACCGCATTTTTCCGCGTGCAAACTTTCGGCGACACGAATCACTTGCACGACGGAAACGAAGCGCCTTCGGCCGCAGGGTACTTTACCGACGTATTCTACGACTGATGCGCTTTCCGCTCAACTTGCAAAGGAATCGACGGCAATGCGGTTGTCCGCACCCGCAAGCTTTTCTTTGAGGTACAGGAATATTTGCTGCAGCTGAATGATAAACGAAATACGGTCGTTCATCTGTATTAAGCCTTGTATCTGATCATCGCTGATCGCTTTTTCTTTTTGCCGGTTCAAGCGGTCTACTTCGTTGATATTGGCAATCGTTTCCGAAATGGAATCGCCGCTCTCTTTTAAGCGCCCGACAAGTGTCGACATCGATTGAAACGTTTCGCTGTTTCCCTCTTTTATGTCTTCGATAGTTTTCAGCGAACCTTTTGCCGACTGCTGCAGTGTCACGAGTTTATTTGTATTTTCTTCGTTCAGGGAAACCAAACGATCGATATCGGAACGGAGGCGATTGATGGTTTCGCTGATCTTTCGCGACATATCGTCCGTGCTGCTCGAAAGCTTTTTTATTTCATTCGCAATGACGCGAAAGCCTTTACCCGCTTGCCCCGCGTGAGCGGCTTCGATCGAAGCGTTGAACGCGAGCAGCTGCGTATTCATGGCGATGCTTTGAATGGCAACGATAAATTTTTCTATGGAAACTATTTCAGTGTTCAGCTGGGAAAATTGATTAAAAAAGGTGCGGCCGCTTTCTGCAATCTTTTGTACCTGCATCGAAATATCGCTGAACTGCTCGAGCGTCTGCTCAAGGTTTTCGACCGTCTCTTGATTCGCACCGATCATAACGTCGGCGCTTTTGCCGATAGAATCGCTTATATCCGAAAGGTTTAAAAGCGTTTCTTCCTGCTTTTGCTGCAAAACACGTTCGTTTTCTATGACCGCGAGATTTTCCCGTTTTACCGCGTCGTCTTTTGTCGTATCGTTACAATAGTCCATCAAAATCCGCAAAAGCTCAAGACCGCCGTCCAATACCGCATCTACCGTTATATCCTGTGTAGCCATAAAAACCTCCCTGTACTTATTCACCGATAACGATTGAAACCAATGTCTGATTCAAGTACACTTTTCGAAACAATTCGCCGTAACTCGAAAAACCGCAGTACACGGGAAATTTCGCATTGTATATGCTCGTCATAACGGGTCCCGATTTATCTCTGGCAAAGAGCAGCGCGCGGAAAGCGCAATTGATAAACATGACAAACTGCGGATGCGGTATCGCACGGATGATTTCATCGCACGTATTTCGTGTAATTTCGGCATAATCATCCGGCTCGAGGATATCGATAATGCTTCCGGGAAGAATTCGCCCCTGCATATTTACCGTACCGTCGGGATTGAATTTATCGAATGCGGTAATAAAAATTTCATCGCCGATCCGTCTTCCCAACGGATGATCGAAGGTCATGTCGCCGACGCCGCTTTCGGGACAGCCGACCGCCTCCGCATATTCTTTTCTCGGTGAAGAATAATTCATCGTCCGTATCAGACGGCAGGCGACATCCGCCTGCGTAACGGTTACCTGCTTTCCGTTCGGCTTGTAGATATTTTCCTTTCTGATATCGAATTTGAGCGACGTATGAAAAAATAAAATAACCGCGCCGTCCGAAATGACGTCTCCGTTATAACTCACATAGGTTTTTTTAAATTGCAGATCGTCGCCCGCCCCGCCGCCTGCGATGATGAATTTATCGTTCGGCACGACTGCGTAAAATACGGAAAGCAGCGCTTCTTCCGCCTGACAGATGCCGTTTACAAAAGCGAGCGCAAAAGCGTGCATATGACAAGCGGGATCGTTCGCGTCGATGCCGCATCTGTTCATCGCGGACAAAATTTTCTTTTTGTGGATAATCGGAAATTTATTTACGGCGTCGAGCAATACCCCTGAAAAACGTATTTCGGGACCGCTGACGGCAGTCAGCACGATAGAATGATTCGTAAATCCTTTCATGGATATCTCACCGCACGTCGTCGTCCCGATAACCTCAGCATCGGGAAAACGCGCCTTTATCTCGGCGGAGAGAGCGGAAAAATCATAGATCGAGCTCGCAAAAAAAATCACCGCGCTGTATGCCGAAAACGGAGCTTGCAGCGCTCGACACAGACTGTTTACAACTTCGTGTATATCGCCTGTAATCGCTGTACTTACTACCTCTTGTTTCATACTGCACCATCCTGTTGTTTGGTCTGGGAATTACCCTGCTTACTATAATAACCCCATAATCGAAAAACCGCAATGCAAAAAAACACTATCGGGAAAATACACAAAATCAAAGAAATTGTCGAAAATACCGCATTAATGCGCAAAAGCGCACACGTATTCACCCGTGCAGCAAAACCGTGCCTCCGCTCGCATCGCGGAGCGCATCGGAAAATTTTTGCAATTCCCCGCTTTCGATTTCTCCGCTTACGCTTACCGCCGATTCGAAGCGTTCTGCAATATCGAAAAGACGAAATTCTTTCATAATGTGCCGAAGCTTTTCATAGGCGGCATACGAAGCGGTAAAAGAAAAACGCGTTTTTTCGATAAGCTCCGAAAAGGCACCAAGCCTTTCCGCTTCTTCAATAACCGCCTTTGCGGCGTCTCCGTACACTTTAACAAGACCGCCCGTACCGAGGAGCGTTCCGCCGAAATAACGCGTAACGGTCAAAAGCGCATTCGTACACTTCCTTCCGCACAGCACGTCGAGCACCGGACGCGCAGCCGTCCCCGAAGGCTCTCCGTCGTCGCTCATGCCGCGTATTTCGGCCGAAGGACCCGTGACAAAAGCGTGGACGACGTGAGAAGCATCGGAATACTTCGCTTTTTGCGATTTTAACAATTCCCGC
This sequence comes from Treponema socranskii subsp. buccale, assembly GCF_024181585.1. Lineage (NCBI taxonomy): Bacteria > Pseudomonadati > Spirochaetota > Spirochaetia > Treponematales > Treponemataceae > Treponema > Treponema socranskii. The sequence goes on from NZ_CP054258.1 coordinate 1,924,968, forward strand.
GCTTCGCTCTGCGACGCGCAGGGCAAAAGCTCTGCAATAAAGCGCGAATGCTTTACGAGCGTTTCAAAAACCGCATAGCCTGTAAGCGCATCCAAAAAACTTTTCTCCGCTTAAGCTTCTTTCGGAGGCTCGACGTCGACAGATTCGACTTCTTTCGGAGCTGCTCTCGTACCCTGCGCTTTCAATCCCTTTTCGGGGAATGCGGACGCTTTAAAACTTTCGTCGAGTTTTTTTAACCGCGCTTTTTTCACGTAATGCAGCGTAAACGTAAAATTTTTCCGCGTATCGACGTGGAGCACTTCTTTGCCGTCGGGCGCAAAAAAATAGTCGCGGTTCATGATATAACCTTCGACGCGGCATCGTTTAACAAAAACGTATTTCGTTTCGGGGTCGCGGTAGATGACCGTAAAGAGCACTTTCGAAAGACTTTCTTTGTCCGCAAGCCCGCACCAAAACATGCCCGGCCCGACGAAAACTTTTTGCGGAGAATCGGTTACGCTGAATATGCCGCTCCGCCTGACAAAGAGCACCCTGTCGTAGGGCGTAATTTTAAGCACTTCGACACCGCCCGAAACGCCCGTTCCGAGATAGCCCGACGTACCGTCGTATTTGAGCGGAATGTCGCGCTTGACGATTTCTTTGACGTCGACTTTTTCGATGTCCGCGATCGTCGTGAGACGCTGCGTCTTTTCCGCATCGAGCTTTGCAAGTAAACCGTCGAGCCACGTGATCGCATAGGCGGCAAGGTGCTTTAAAAGCTTGTCGATTTCTTTGATGCGATTTTTTGCGGCTTCCACTTCCTGGCGGTTTTTGTTGATATCGTAAAGCGAAATACGGCGGATCGGAATCTTCAGCAAGTGATCGACATCGTCGTCGGTTATGGGACGCAGGAGCTCTTTTTTAAACGGCACAAAACCTTTTTTTACCGCAGCGACGACCGTTTCCTGCGTTTTCATCTGTTCGATATTTTTATAGATGCGTTCTTCGATAAAGATGCGCTCAAGCGTCCGCAAATGCAGCTTTTCGAATTGTTCGGCACGCTCGACGGTGAGTTCGTCTTTCAGCACGCCGATGAGCTGCTTTGCGTGAAATTTAATAACGTCGGTTACGGTAATCTGTACCGGCATATTGTCGCGGATGACGAGCAGGTTGCAGTATATCGTCTGTTCGCATTCGGTATACGCGTAAAGCGCATCGACGACATCGGCGGCATACACGCCGCGCGGAAGCTTTATTTCGATATTGACGGTTTCCGCCGTGTAATCGTTGATCGACGCGATGCGCACTTTATTGTTCTTTGCCGCTTTTTCGATCGAGTCCATGAGCGACTCGGTAGTCGAACCGAAGGGCAGTTCGGTAATCGTAATCTTTTTTTCGTCGCTTAAATCCATCTTCGCTCTTGTAACGATTTTCCCCAAGCCGTCCTGATAGTCCGATACGTCGATGAGACCGCCCGTTTGAAAGTCGGGATAGAGCGTAAACTTTTCGCCGCGCAGACATTTTTTTTCGGCTTCGATGACTTCGCGGATATTGTGAGGAAGGATTTTCGTACTCATGCCGACGGCGATCCCTTCCGCGCCCAAAATCAGCACGAGAGGCAGCTTTGCACGGAACATAACGGGCTCTTTATTGCGCCCGTCGTAGCTCGGAACGTAATCGGTGATTTTCGGATTGTAGAGGATATCGCGTGCAATGGGACGCAGACGGCATTCGATATAACGCGCCGCGGAAGCAGAGTCTCCTGTGTAGAGGTTTCCGAAGTTTCCCTGCCGGTCGACGAGCAAATCCTTATTGGCAAGAACGACGAGCGCCGAATAAATGGACGCATCCCCGTGCGGGTGATATTTCATGCACTGACCGACGACGTTTGCGACTTTGTGAAATTTGCCGTCGTCCGCTTCGAGAAGCGTGTGGAGGATTCTCCGCTGTACCGGTTTCAGTCCGTCGACGAGTTCGGGGATAGCACGATCTCGGATAACGTAGCTCGCGTATTGAATAAAATTGCTGTCGAAAAGATTTTTTACGTATGCCATATCGTTTCAGTATACAGCAAATGCGGACTTCTGTCTTGCGACGCGATACGGAATGAGCTATTTCGTATGTAAATAAATCCATATAAGATAAAGAAATACGAGTAGTAGAAAAAAAATTTTCTCCCACAAGAAAATGAAAAGCTGTGATAAAATTCTAATAAACAGCAATGAAAGGGGGAAAAGGAGGGCGTTTTTCCCGAAAGAATCAAATAGCTGAGAAAAACGCCCCCAAAAAACACTATGGCAATTATAGCACAAAAACCATTGTTCGGGTGGGAACAGTACGGAAATTTTGACGGATTGCGTCGGCTGGAAATCCTGTTGCCGGTACTAAAAGATGAACCGTTTATGAAAGTCCTGGAAGCAGCACGCGGACATGGACGGGATGATTATCCGGTGAGGGCAGTCTGGAATTCAATTATTGCAGGAATTGTTTTCGAACATGAAACGATAGAAAGCCTGCGTCGTGAACTAAAGCGGAACCCTGCCCTGTGCGACATCTGCGGCTTTGCAGTACTCAAAGGAGAAGGGTGCATACCGAAAGCGGGAGTTTACAGCCGCTTCATAGAGAATATCTTGAAACATATAGATTTGCTGAAAGAAGTGTTTATACATCTGAGGGAAGAATGCTACGCGGTGTTGCCGGATTTCGGAAAATATCTTGGAATAGACGGAAAAGCGATTCGAAGCTTTGCAAAAGGAAAATCAGACAAATACACAAAGGATGGAAGTAATGACCGCAGGGGCGACAGCGATGCCAACTGGGGAAATCACAGCCACTACAATAAACTGAAAGCAATCGTAAAAACATGGTTCGGCTATACCGTTCCTTAAAAAACGACATGCGAGGAAATTTCAATTTCCGAGAATGCCGTTTTCGTGCGCTTTTTGTGCACTGTTGATAAACGAGTTTTCGAAGAAAACTCGAAGTTAAAAGATGCCGCGCTTATTTAGCGGCGGCTTTTAAACCTTCATCTGATTGCCGACACGCAGTATGAACTGCCGGTATGGTTTGAACTTACGAAGGCATCAGAAAGCGAAATAGTAAAAGCCCACGAAATGATTGATACAATCGGGCAAGATACGCCTGAAATCCTTACGAGATGCGAGTATTTTACGGGTGACAGGGGGTATGATGACAGCTCCTTGATTAAGAAGTTTGAGAAACATGAAATAGCTGCGGTAATTGATATACGGAACTGCTGGCAAACTCCGCCGGAAACGACACGAGCGCTTGAGGCGGATATGCGTATAACACATACATTCGACGGAAAGGTGTTCTGTTCCTGCGGGCATGATGGAAAGGAAAAAAAGATGGTGTGCCGCGGATATGAAAAGGGCAGGAAAGCAATTAAATACGGCTGTCCTGCAAAATATTACGGGATAACCTGTGGGGACAGCAAGAGCTGTTCTATTCCGAAGGAAATCAGGATTCCTCTTGCAACGGACAGGAGAATTTTCACAGCGGTACCTCGTGACAGCCTCAAATGGAAAAAGATGTATGCTATGAGGAGTGCTTTGGAACGCGTAAACAGCCGTCTGGATACTATGTTCGGCTTTGAAAGGCACACTATCCGTGGTCAGAAGAAAATGACGTTCAGACTGACGCTTGCGTATATCCTAATGATTGCCTTTGCATTAGCCATGTATAAAGCAAAGGAGAAAGATAAAATCAGGTCTTTTTTGTCTGCTACCGGATAAATATGCGACAAACGAAAAAGCTCATTATACCGCCGCGTTGCAATATGCGCGAAAACGGATTATAATACCTATAGCGGACAACCTGATCAATCCGATTGCCTAGGACGAGAGGGAGCCATGAACGCCGACGCCGGCACAACGTATATACCTGTAACGCAAAACTACGATCCGGTACTTGACAAAGCCGCCGAATTGTGCATCATCGTTCGTTCGTTCGTTCGTTCGTTCGTTCGTTCGTTCGTTCGTTCGTTCGTTCGTTCGCAGCGTAAACCCTACCCGCCCGTCCCCGAAACGCTTACATAATACGCTCTCCGCATACAGCATTTTCTCACCGCATACCGCACGCACGGGACAAAGTCTCCGTGCGTTTTTTATTTTCTCATCCAAAAGGAGGTACGATAAAAAATGTCGTCTGAAATATCGCCGACACTTTTTATTTCGAGTTTGCTTGGATGTTTGCAGAAGACGTGTATACGTGTCGTTTCGATAAAAATCGCATGAATACGATACGCTTTATTTTGCAAACTCGACTATTGAACGTGTGCGCATACGCGCACGGCTAAAAACTTTTTCGGAAATTGATATTTCCTGCAAAAGTTTTTATGGGAGTCATCTATGACAAAACGTAAAGACACGAAGGCAAAAGCTTTTACGTGCAGAGGAGCGGCGGCGCTCATCACGGCCGCACTGTTGACAGCGGCACTGCTGCTTACGGGCTGCCCGCAAAGTATCGAAAATAAGCCGAACATACCGAGCGGTCCCGATCCGAACTTGCGTATCGAAGGCGGCGTGCTTAAAGGGTATAACGAAACGCCTTCGGGCGCCCTCGTCATACCCGCAGGCGTTACTGAGATAGCCGGCAGTGCGTTTTCGGGTTGTACGAGCTTAACGCAAGTAAACTTTCCCGCCTCGCTTACAACTATCGGCAGCTATGCTTTCGATAGTTGTACGGGATTGACAAGTTTGACCTTACCTGCAAGCCTCGAAACGCTGAACTACAATGCCTTTTACGGCTGTACGGAAATAGCAGGCACGGTAGTCATGCCTGCAAACCTCAAGACTATCGGCAGCAGTACTTTTTCCAACTGCAATAAGGTCGACGCTTTCGATTTTACACAGTGTACCCAGCTTACCTTTATCGACAGCTCGGCGTTCGGAAACTGTACGAAGATAACGGCGGTAACTTTGCTTAAAAGCCTTAAAACGATTGCAGCCAGCGCTTTTTCAAGCTGTACAAATCTTACAACGCTTACGGTGGATGCGGCAAGTCCGCACTTGTCTTCTGAAGACAATATCATCTACGATTTCAATAAAACAAAGCTCTTGTGCCGTGCGCCGAACGTAACGCAGGTTACCTTTCCGCCAACGCTTACTGAGATAGCCGGCAGTGCGTTTTCGGGTTGTACGAGCTTAACGCAAGTGAACTTTCCCGCCTCGCTTACAACTATCGGCAGCTATGCTTTCGATAGTTGTACGGGATTGACAAGTTTGACCTTACCTGCAAGCCTCGAAACGCTGAACTACAATGCCTTTTACGGCTGTACGGAAATAGCAGGCACGGTAGTCATGCCTGCAAACCTCAAGACTATCGGCAGCAGTACTTTTTCCAACTGCAATAAGGTCGACGCTTTCGATTTTACACAGTGTACCCAGCTTACCTTTATCGACAGCTCGGCGTTCGGAAACTGTAAAGCGGATGCCGTATTTACGGTAAAGGCGGGCGGCAACATAAAGAACTTGTTGCTCAACAGCCGCAGCGGCATAAAAGCAAGCCAAATACGGGAAGTTCCCTAAGGGAAGGAAGAAAAATGAAAAAGGTCGTATTGATTTCGTGTTCCAAAGAAAAAGAGCCGGGCAAACACAGGGCTGAAGATTTATACATAGGCAGCTTATATAAAAAAGAGCTTGCCTATGCTAAACACGTCCTAAAACCCGATATGATATTCATCCTCTCGGATAAATATCATCTGCTCGAACTGTCAAGGGAAATCTCTTATCATGAGGGTAATTTTAAGACACAACCTGCCGCCGAAAGAAAAAAATGGGCGCAAAAAGTCCTTGCTTCGTTAAAGGAAAAGACGGACATGGAAAAAGACGAGTTCACCATACTCGCAGGGGAAAAGTATTTTCACTACCTCATCCCCGCCCTTAAAAAATATAAAACGCCCCTGCACAAAATAGGCGGCATAGGCAGTCAATTACATTGGCTCAAAGAAGAGCTTGCAAAACGGGGCATCAAAGCCTAGCGGACTGCCGAAAGCGGCCGGCGTTTCAACGGATAATTTTCCGTACTGTGTAATTGATAAATCCGTTACACAGTACAAATTATCAATTACATAAGAAGGTATAAAGACACTCAAAAGGTAAACCGCCCGGTTACACGCGCCGCTCTTCTTACGGTTTACCCGCGTCTTCCGGCGGACACCCCGCCCGAAGCTTCCATAAGCGCCTCCCGCTCTTTATTCTTCGGGTTCTTAAGGCGGAGCCCTAAGCAGTGCGAGGAAGAAGGATGGGGTCGTAGGGGCAGGAAGAAACCCCTGCCCTGAACGGGGGTGTCGTCCTGCCCCTGCAAGACGGGGTCTAAGGGCTCCCCCTTATGAGGAGAACACCATGTCAAAGAAAAAGTTCGTATGGGAAGTCTACCTTCGTCCGAACACGCTTTCAAAAGATACCGAGCGCGACTGCATCGCGGACGTCCGTTTCCGCGGAGGAGCGAAACGGAACGAAGACATCGCCGACGTCATCACAAAAGAAAGAAGCGAGTTCCGGCGCGAAACCATCATCAATATTTTGAACCTCCGCGACGAAGCGGTAAAAAACTTCATTCAGGACGGCATGAGCTTTATCGACGGCATCGTGCAGATCGCCCCGCGCGTTACGGGCGTGTGGAAAACCGAAAACTCGCCCTATAACGCGGCCGTACATAAGCGTACCGTAGACCTCATTCCGACGCACGACTTCAAAGCCGTCCTCGACGATATCACCATAAAAGTACTCGGCTTAAAAGACGATTCGTTCCGCATCACGTCAGTCACCGACACGGCGACGGGATTGTCGGACGGCACAATCACGATCGGAGACGACCTCATCATCGAAGGAGAAAAAATCAAAGTCGATGAAAGCGATGCCGCTCAGGGTGTGTTTTTCAAAGGAGCCGACGGTGCGGAGCACAAAACCTCCCGCCGCCTTTCGGTCAATAAGCCCGGTCAGCTCATCGCCCGCGTTCCCTCATCGCTTCCCGAAGGCAAAACGACCGTCATCGTGCGCACAAAGTACACGGGAAGCGCAACCGTATTGAAAGAGCTCCGCGAAATCGTCTGTAAACTTAGCTGCACCGCCAAAAGATAATCTCAAAGCAATCGCATCCGGCTGTCCGCTCAAAGGCAAGCCCTTTCGAGCGGATATTTTATTCGTGCACAGTCTCGATCCGATCGTATATTCCGTACCGCTCGTATAGCGCCTTACGAACTTTTCGTATACGGCGATACGCGCTTTTCGTATGCCGCGACTCGGATCTCTCGTATACCGCCCTGCGAAGCGCTCGTATACACTTGCACGAAGCTCGCGTATACCGCTTCCGAAACCCTCGTCCGCTTCAGCGTCCCCCCTTACAGCGCGTCGAAAAAGCCTTTAGCCTTCAAGAGTTCCGCGTTCAAAATACCGCCGAGCGCGGCACCGCGTTTCGTATTGTGACTCAGCGAAACGAATTTTACGTCGAACACGTTGCACGGTCGGAGCCGTCCGATAACGCAGGCCATGCCGCCTTCGGTTTCGCGGTCGCGCCTCGGCTGCGGGCGGTTTTCTTCGGAGCGAAGCACGATCGGATGAACGGGCGCGGACGGCAGCTGCAATTCCTGCGGAAGCGAGCGATAGCTCTTCCACACGCGCGCGATCTCTTCGATCGAAGGTTTTTTCTCCTGCGGTAAATCGAAGTCGAGGTTTACGCAGGCGGTGTGTCCGTCGACGACGGGAACGCGCGTACACGTCGACGATACGGCAGGGCCCGCCGCATTGACGATTTCGCCGTCTTTGACCGAACCGAGTATCTTCAAACATTCGCGCTCGGTTTTTTCTTCTTCGCCTCCGATAAACGGCACGATATTGTCGATCATGTCGAAGGACGGCACGCCGGGGTACCCCGCCCCGCTGGTCGCCTGCAGCGTCGTTACGATCATGCACTTGATCGGATAGCCCGCCCGGATGAGGGCGTGGATCGGCATCATATAAGTTTGCAGCGAACAGTTCGGCTTTACGACGATAAAGCCCTTGTCCCAGCCGTAGTGCCGTTTTTGAAACGCGATCACGTCGAGGTGCGCCCAGTTGATTTCCGGTACGAGCATGGGTACATCGCTCGTCCAGCGGTTTGCACTCGCGTTTGAAACGACGGGTATACCCTCCGCCGCATAGCGCGCTTCGAGCGCTTTGATTTCGTCTTTGCTCATTTCAAGCGCGCTGAACACAAAGGCGCATTTGCCGAGCGCACGCGGTGCGTCGTTCGCATCCTCGACGGTAAGCTTTGCAACGCCCGAAGGGATATCCGCTCCGATGAGCCAGCGGTTTGCGACCGCTTCTTCGTACGATTTGCCCGCGGAGCGCGGACTTGCCGCAACATAGCTCACTTCAAACCACGGATGATTTTCAAGCAGCGCGATATAGCGCTGACCGACCATGCCCGTCGCACCGAGCACGCCTACCGGTATCTTTTCCATAACAATTTCCTTAATAATTTTATTCGTCAAATGTAAATTCGGCGGAGCGCAACGCACGCCTTACAATCCGTGCGTTATAATCCGCACGCCGAAAGCGCTTCTTCGATAATCTTTTTCGCCTCGTCGTGCACGTCGACGAGCGGCAAACGCACGCTCCCCGAAGGCAAACCTTTGACGCGCATCGCATATTTTATCGACGTGGGATTTCCGTCGATAAAAGCCGCTTTGAAAAACGGCAGCAGGCGATAATGAATTTTCCGCGCCGCTTCATAATCGCCGGAAAGAGCCGCTCTTACCATTTCCGAAACGAGAGCAGGCGCCGCATTCGAAACGACCGATACGACGCCGTCGCCGCCCGACGCCAAAAGCGGAAGCGTCATCGCGTCATCCCCGCTCAGTACGGCAAAGTCGGGATGCTTCGATTTAATCGTCGCGATAACGTCCGTCATCTGCGAAATGCTGCCGCTCGCTTCTTTTACGCCCGCGATATTCGGCAAATCCGCGATGCGCGAAAGCGTCGGCGTATCGATGTTTTTTCCGGTGCGGCCGGCGATATTGTACACGAGGATCGGAATGCCTACGCGAGAAACCGCTTCAAAGTGCCGAAATATGCCTTCGGACGAAGGTTTATTGTAATAAGGAGTTACGACGAGAGCGGCATCCGCGCCCGCTTTTTTTGCGCGCTCCGTGTAACGGACGGCATCTCTCGTATTGTTGCTGCCCGCGCCGAGGACGACAGGCACTTTGACGCTCTTCGCTTTTTCGAACGCACGCACTTCTTCCATTACGACGTCGATGATACGCTGTTCTTCGTCTTCATCGAGCGTCGGCGTTTCGCCCGTCGTACCGAGCGGCACGAGTCCGTCGATGCCCTCTTCCATTTGAAAACGGAGCAGCTTTCGATATCCGTCATAATCGATCGAACCGTCTTCCTTCATCGGCGTAATCATCGCCGTAAATGCACCGCGTAACCGTATCATAATCGCCTCGCATTTTCGAATGATGAACGCATTATCGCACGTTTATGTGTTTTGAGCAATGCATTTTATTTTCGACAGCCGGTCGTAAAATCGACTTCATTGACAAGCGCTTGTCCGTTTGTAAAGCGTTTCAAATTATCGAGCGCGATCGCAAAGATGCGCCGAAAAGTTTCCGGCAAATGATACCCGCCTGCAACGTGCGGTGTCAAAATCAAATTCGGCGTTTTCCAAAGCTTCGAATCGGCGGGAAGCGGTTCGGGAACGGTAACGTCGATTGCCGCACCGGCGATCAGTTTTTCCGTAAGCGCCGCATAGAGGTCGTCAGAATTTACGGCGCTGCCTCGTCCGGCATTCAAAAAAAATGCAGTCCTTTTCATACGGGAAAATCGCGCTTCGTTCCACATTCCCTCGGTCGACGCATTCGACGGCAAAACGGACGCAACGACATCGGCACGCTCCAGCATTTCGTCAAGTTTGTCGATCGCAGCCACTTCATCGAAAAAATCAAGCGCGGAGGCGGCCTTTCGTTTTATGCCGATCGTGTAAGCGCCGACGCCTTTAACGAGATGGGCAAAATACGTTCCTATATCGCCCGTTCCGACAATCAAAACGCACGCGCCTTCAGGCGTCGTCACATCTCCCATATCGGTCCATACGGATTTATTTTGCGCATCGCGGTACAGGTGCAGCTTTTTCATAAGCATGAGCATGACGGCGAACATGTGCTCCGCGACGGCTTGTCCGTATGCGCCGCTCGCATTGGTAAGTTTCGCGCCGACGGGAAAAACGCCGGGAGCGATGTACGCATCGGCGCCTGCGGAATTGAGCTGCATCCATTTGAGATTCGAAGCATTTTTTAATAAAACAGGATCCGCATTTCCGAAGATGATTTCGGCGCTTTGTATGAGTTCCTTTGTCGCGTCATTCGCCGCGCAGTACGCTACTTCATATCGATCGTGCGCCTCCGTTTCAAGCGCGCGCTTTTGTTCCGCTGTCAGATTCCACACGCATACAAGTTTTTTCATATCGACCTCCAATTAAAACCCTTCCGGCAGCTTTGCACACACCGTAAGCATATCGCCGCTTACCGGATGCACAAACGAAAGCGAATACGCGTGCAGAAAAAGCCGTTCCGCTCTTTCTCCGCCGTAGCGTTCGTCGCCGAAAATCGGCATACCGCGAGAGGCGAGGTGAATGCGGATTTGATGCGTGCGTCCCGTAAGGGGCTTCGCTTCAATTCTTAACAATTTTTTTCCGTCCCTCGTGCATTCGCCGAGCACCGTAAAATCCGTACGCGCAAAGCGCCCTCGCCCGTCCGTTACTTCACCCCACATGCCGCTTCCGCCGAGCTTGCCGATTCTGCTTTCGACGCTGAAGTACGCTTCGGGCGGCGCAAAAGGTTTTGCGGCGAGGGCGCGGTATATTTTTCGCACGCCGCCGTTTTCGAACAGTTCGTGTATGCGCGCGTTTACCGAACGCTGTTTTGTAAAAAGCAAAACCCCGCTCGTCGTCCTGTCGAGGCGGTGCATGATACCCGCATACGGCTTGTTTCGAAGCGAAGGATTTTTTTTCCACAGCCACGATATGACGGCGTCGTGCATATTGTCCCGCTTTCCCGCAATCGTCGGTTCGGTAAGAAAGAAAGCGGGTTTATCGACGATTATTAAAAAATCGTCTTCGTATAAAATCGATTTTTCGGAAAGTTCAAAAGATATGTCGTCGTTTTGCTTTTCGTAAAAAAATTTTTCCCGATCGATTTTTACGGCGATGCGGCATCCCTTTTTTATCATATACGCGGGGATGCGGCGCTGCGCACCGTTCGAAAATACCGCGCCTGCGATGATGAGGCGCCGTATTTTGGAATTGCTTACGGATGCTTCAGTACCGAAATACGGCGGCAGTTTTTTTCGCAAAAGCTCGTCGAGACGGGAAGCTTCATCGGCGATAAAAAAAATCGTTTCCACCGCAGAGCCGCTTTTATGCGGATGTCCGCGCTACAAAAGCGCGATGCCCAAGTCGGCGCAGTCTTTAATCATTTTTTTCGGCCAAATGCTCACCTGCGTTTCGCCGATGTGCGCTTTTTTGAGCAAAAACATACACAAGCGAGACTGCCCGATACCGCCTCCGAGCGTTTGCAGCAGTTCGCCTTTTAATAATTTTTTGTGGAACTCGAATTTTTCGCGGTCGGTACAGCCCCGCTCTTTGAGCTGCGCTTTCAGCGATTCGGGAGAAACGCGGATGCCCATGGACGAAAGTTCGAGCGGCGCTTTCAGCACGCCGTTCCATACGATGATATCGCCGTTCAAGCCGCGGTGTCCGTCGCCCGTTTCGGTAATCCAATCGTCGTAATCGGGCGCGCGCCCGTCGTGAACGGAACCGCTCGGCATTTTTCCGCCGATGCCGGTTATAAACACCGCGCCGTATTTTTTTGCAGCCTTCGCTTCCCGCTCGTGCGGAGTAAGAGCGGGGTATTCCTTTTCCAAATCATCGGCATACAAAAGCGTAATATTTTCCGGGAGAGACGGCGCAATCGAAGCGTAGTGATCGTAAATATAAAACTCGGCGCGCTTGAGGCAGCGGTAAATTTTTTTTACGATTTCGTGCAGGTAAAACACCGTGCGATTTTCAGGCTCGATCGCCATTTCCCAATCCCACTGATCGACGTACAGAGAATGAATCGCATCGAGCGTTTCGTCGGGACGGATCGCATTCATATCCGTGTAAATGCCGAAACCCGATCGCATGCCGAGCTCCGTCACTTTCAAGCGCTTCCACTTGGCGAGCGACTGCACGATTTCCATGCGCTTGTTTTCCATATCTTTTACCGGAAACGATACCGGCCGTTCGACGCCGTTCAAATCGTCGTTTACGCCGAGTCCGCTCTGTACGAAAAGCGGCGCCGTAACGCGCGTCAAATTCAATTCGGTCGAAAGCGCCGTTTGGAAAAAATTTTTTATCAGGACGATCGCGTGTTCCGTCTCTTTCGAATTCAGTATCGGCTTGTAATGCAACGGCAATTCATTCATAAAATATCCGTAATTAATAATTAATAATTTTCAAAAATTGCAAATCTCAGAGGTCTTCCTTAAACGTATGCACGATCATGCGCCGTGATAATCGATGAGCGTCGTAACGCGTATCGGCTCAAGCGCTTCTTTGTAGTGCAGATCGGCAAGTCCTATGACGCCGAAAAAATCGGAAACGATTCCTCCTCCCTGTTCGATAAGGTTACGGGAAGCTTGGAGCGTTCCGCCCGTCGCGATCAAATCGTCGACGATGAGATAGCGCTTTCCCTTTCGGATGTCCGATTTATGCGCTTCGATTTCCGCTTGTCCGTATTCGAGCGAATACGCGCACGTATATTTATCGCCCGGAAGTTTTCCTTTTTTACGCACGAGCACGAGCGGGATACCCATGCGAAGCGCAAACGGAGCCGCGAACAAAAAGCCGCGCGATTCGACGCCGGCAATCGCATCGATATGTTTATCGCGGTATATGTTTACCATGCTGTCGATACAAAACGAAAACGCCTGCGGATTGACGAAGATGCCGGTGATATCGTAGAAAAGAATCCCCGGCTTCGGAAAGTCGGGAACACGACGGATCGCGCCGTCGAGCACTTCAAGATCGGTCATAATTATCGATTTTAATGAACGGGCTTCACCTCGTCAATACGAACGCTTACTCGTTTTTACGACGAAGGTTCCCATATTCATGCGCCGCGTGCGGACGTCTTCGAGGTAGGCTTCGAGCGAGGCGGCATCGCTTTCCGCGACGGCTTTTTTTATAAGCGCAAGCTGCTTTTCAAATGAATCGATATGCGAAAGGAGTTCGTCTTTGTTTGAGAGAAACAGTTCCGTCCACAGCGGCGCGTTGATCATCGCAATGCGCGTCAAGTCTTCAAAGCTGCCGCCGCCGAATTCGGTGATCGTTTCGTCTTCGGCACTTTTGACGAGGGCGGACGCGATAACGTGGCAGAGCTGACTCGTAAATGCGATTTTTCGATCGTGAGTTTTGCAGTCCGTTTCGACGATGCGCGTAAAGCCCATCGCGGCGATAAGGCTTTTTATGAGCGCAACGTTTTCGGCTTTATTAGAAGGCTGCAGCATCAAAATATAATTTCGCCCTTTAAAATACGCGCCGTTCGAATTGACATAGCCTTCTTTTTCTCCGCCCGCCATCGGATGCCCGAAAATAAAATCGACGTCGTCTCTCGAAAATTTTGCAAGACCGTCGGCTAAAAAGGTTTTAACGCCGCTTATGTCGGTGACGATCGAAGCGCTTTTAAAATCGTCTCGGTGCGCTTTAATAAATTCGAGCGTCGCGTGCGGATAAAGGCAAATATATACGATATCGCACTCGGAAAGCATCGCGCCCGCTTCGCTCGGAGCAAAGCCCTTGTCGATAACGCCGTCTCGGACGGCAGCGTCGAGCGTTGCGCCAAGCGCATCGCACGCAAAAATTTTTCCCGGAGAATCAGGCATATCGAGCACGTTGGAGCGTATCGCTTTTGCGACGGAACCGCCCATGATACCGAGTCCGACGATGCCGTAAACGGCATCCCGAAGACTACTCATTGCATTCATAATTTCCCCCATAAACTGTGCGCATTATGTACGGTGCCGTTACACGCTTCGTCTTTCGATTTCCGCAACGCGGGCGAGCGTTTTCATCAGCGAAGCGAATTCGTCCGGGCGCAGGCTCTGCTCTCCGTCACACAGCGCGCGGCTCGGATCGTTATGCACTTCGATGATGAGGCCGTCCGCACCCGCCGCGACCGCCGCCTTTGCAAGCGTCGGCACCATCCAGCTCATGCCGCACGCATGGCTCGGATCGATAATGACGGGAAGATGGCTCACTTTGTGCAGATACGGAACGGCGCTCACGTCGAGACAGTTACGCGTATAGGAATCGAAAGTGCGCACGCCGCGTTCACAGAGTATGACGTTTTCGTTGCCGCTCGCCATAATGTATTCGGCGGACATAAGCAGTTCTTTGACCGTCGCCGCCATGCCGCGTTTTAATAAAATCGGTTTCCCCGCTTTGCCCATCTCTTTTAATAAATCGAAATTTTGCATATTGCGTGCACCGATTTGAATGACGTCGACGTCGGCGAAATACTGCAGCTGGCGCACGTCCATCAATTCGGTGACGATCGGAAGCCCCGTTTCCTTTTTTGCCGATTTTAAAAATTCAAGACCGAGCGCGCCGAGCCCTTGGAACGCATAGGGAGACGTGCGCGGTTTGAACGCACCGCCTCTCAGCAGTTTTGCGCCCGCCTTTTTGACTTCTTTTGCAATCGCAACGACCTGCTCTTCGCTTTCGACGGAGCAGGGACCTGCGATCACCGGAACCGTATCGCCTCCGAATCGTACCGCAGATCCTCCCGTACCGACGACGATTACCGTATTGTCGGGATGGAAGGCGCGGTTTGCCATTTTATACGGAGCCGTAACGCGCTTTACGTCTTCGACGATCGGATCGGCGATGACGCTTTCCGTATCGAGCTTTGTCGTATCGCCGAGCAAACCGAGAATCGTCGCTTCTTCACCGCGCGAAACGTGTACGCCGTACCCCTTTTCTTTCCACTGCCGGATAAAATCCTGCATCTCGGCATCCGTCGCATTTTTTTTCAAAACAATAATCATAGCACACTCCTATAAAAACTTTAATAATTTAAAACAAAAAAGGGAACTCCGGAGAGTTCCCTCTGTTTACTTGCTTTCAGTAAAACACGTACCGGGCATCAGGCCGGCAGGACTTCTCCGCATAAAGTGAAAAAACGATAGTAATAATAAGCGTATACCCCGCGCAAGGCGCCGCTTGCACAAAATGAGCGCATATCGTTTTTTACGGAAAAACCGTGTTTCATGATTTTACTCTAGCGAAAAATAATCGCGTTTGTCAAGGGCGTTGCCGAATATCGTTTCTCGAAGCCCGTAGAATACAATCGATTTACTTCAGCGCTTCGGCAACCGATTCCCCGACCGATTTGCCGCTTGTCATAGCCCGGCCGACGCCCGCACGCTTCGCCATCCCCCTACTCCAAAATCGCGCTGCCCGTATACAGTCGATAATAGCGGCCGCCCGACGCGATGAGCTCATCGTGCGTACCGCGCTCGATGATCGTACCATGTTCCAGCACGACGATTTCATCCGCATTGCGGACGGTGCTGAGGCGGTGCGCGATGACGAACACCGTCCTGCCTTTCATAAGGCTGTCCATGCCTTTTTGAATGAGCATTTCGGTTCTCGTGTCGATCGAACTCGTCGCTTCATCGAGGATGAGCACCGGCGGATCGGCGACGGCGGCGCGCGCGATCGCGATGAGCTGTCTTTGCCCCTGACTCAAATTTCCGCCGTCGCCCGAAATGACGGTATCGTATCCCTTTTCAAGTCTGCGGATAAAAGCGTCCGCATTTGCAAGGCGAGCCGCAGCGACAATCTGCGCATCGCTTGCTTCCAAATTGCCGTAGGCGATATTGTCGCGTATCGTTCCGGAAAAAAGATGCGTGTCCTGCAGCACGATACCGAGCGAACGGCGTAAATCGTCTTTTCTGATTTTATTGATCGGAATGCCGTCGTACGTGATGCTGCCCGAATCTTCGGCGACGTCGTAAAAGCGTGTCAAAAGATTTATCACCGTCGTCTTTCCGCTGCCGGTTGAGCCGACGAGCGCGATCTTCCGTCCGGGTAAGGCGCGTATACAAATGTCGTGCAAAACGGTTTTTCCTTCGTCATAGCCGAAACTCACGTGATCGAAGGCGACGTCACCTCGCAGCTTTATCAATTTCGTGTCGGAGAGATCTTTCCACGCCCATTCGCCGGTATATGCGAAAGACTGCACGAGCTGCGTTTTCCCGAATTTATCGCGCGCTTCACATGCATTGACAAGGGACAGCTTTCCTTCGTCGGCTTCGCCCGCCTCATCGATGACCGCGAACACCCGCTCCGCACCGGCGAGCGCGTTCAATATTCCGTTGAACTGCTGACTCATCATCGTTATCGGCCGGCTGAAATTTCGCGTGTACTGCAAAAAGGCGGCGATGGAACCCAAGTCGAGCTTGCCGCCGATGACGAAGAGCGCACCTGCGACCGCGACGAGCGCGTACTGAACGTGCGAAAGATTTCCCATAAGCGGCATGAGCATACCCGCGTAAGCATTCGCGCGGATCCCCGAAGCGCAAAGCTCGCCGTTGAGCGAAGCAAAAGAAGCGATCGCTTCGCGTTCGTGATTGAACACTTTGACGACGCGCAGCCCTTCGATGAGTTCTTCGATATAGCCGTTTACCCGTCCGATATTTTTTTGCTGATCGCGGAATGCGCCCGCGCTCTTTTTTCCGACAAAAGCGGCGAGCAGCATGATGAGCGCAATCGAAGCGGCGGCGATAAGCGTGAGCACGGGACTCAGCACGATCATCATTGCAAATATGCCTGAGACGGTAATGGCCGACGAAAAAAGCTGCCCCAAACTCTGACTGAACACATCGCGCAGCGTATCGATATCGTTCGTAAAGCGCGACATGATTTCGCCGTGCGTACGGGTATCGTAATATTTTATCGGGAGCGTTTCAAGTTTTTCGAACAGATCGCTTCGGATCCGAAAGAACACGTCCGACGAAATATGCAGCATGATACGAGAACTGCCCCATGAAGCGAAAGAGCCTGCGGCAAAAATCGAAAAAACAAAGCCGAGCATTTTAATAAATTTCGTTAAATCGGGATTTTGTTTTCCGATAAGCGGAATGATATAGTCGTTGAGAGCGGGTTTTATCGCATACGAACTGACGACGCTCGATCCTGCGTTTACGGCGATAAGGATGAAAACCGCAATCCACAACGCTTTGTATTGCGCCATATAAGACGCGAGCCGCTTTATCGTCGAGCGCGTATGCTTCGGCTTCGCATAGCCTTTTTTTTCGAATCGCTTTGTTTCCGGCATAGCCTACACCCCGACCGTCCGCTGCGACTCGTACACTTCTCTATAGATCGCATTCGATTTTAACAATGTTTCATGCGTGCCGAAACCGCTTATTTTGCCTTCGTCGAGCACGAAGATGACGTCGGCGTCCCGCACCGATGAAATGCGCTGCGCGATGATGATCTTCGTCGTCTCGGGATGCGAATTTTTTAAAGCGGAGCGTATACGCGCTTCGGTCGCCGTATCGACTGCGCTCGTGCTGTCGTCGAAAATCAATATTTTCGGATTTTTCAACAATGCGCGCGCAATACACAGCCGCTGCTTTTGCCCGCCGGAAATATTGACGCCGCCCTGCCCGAGCACCGTATCGTAACCCGACGGAAAAGATTCGATAAAGACTGCGGCATCCGCCGCTTTGCACGCCGCAACGATCGCTTCATCGCTCGCCTCTTTATCGCCCCATTTGAGATTTTCTTTTATCGTACCGCTGAATAAAACGTTTTTTTGCAGCACCATCGAAACGCCGTCTCGGAGAGCCGTCAAATCATAGCGTCTCACATCTTCTCCGCCGACCCTTACCGCACCGGCACTTACATCGTACAGGCGGGGAATAAGCGAAACGAGCGTCGTCTTCGAAGAGCCGGTACCGCCGATGATGCCTGCGACCTGTCCGCTTGCAATGTGCAGGCTGACGTTTTCAAGGGCGAAGCTGCCTGCCTTTTTGGAATAGCGGAACGATACGTTTTCAAAATCGATGGAACCGTCTTTAATAATTTTCAGTCCGGCATCGGGAGGTGCGACGGAGCTTTTTTTATCAAGCACTTCGTTTATGCGCGCGATCGACGCACGGGAAAGCACGAGCGAAACGAAAATCATGCCGAGCATTAAAAGCGACATGAGGATTTGTGTGATGTACGAAAGAAAGCTTACGAGCTCTCCCGTTTTCATATCGCCTGCAATTATCATATTGCCGCCGAACCACAGAGAAGCGATAATCGTACTGTACACGGTCATCTGCATGACGGGCCAAATCCATAAAACAACTTTTTCCGCCGAAACCTGCGCACGTCTTACGCCGTCCGCCGAAAAAGCGAATTTTTCGCATTCGAATTTTCCGCGCACAAAAGCTTTTACAACTCGGATCGCGATGAGATTTTCCTGAATGATCGTATTGAGCGCGTCGTATTTTGCAAGCATTTTTCCGAACCGGGGATACGCTTTCGAAGAAACGATGGCGATGGCGATTATTAAAATCGGAATCGAAACGAGAAAAATCGAAGCGAGGCGGCGATTTATAACGTATGCCATAACCGTACCCGATACGAGCATAAAGGGCGCGCGCACGCTCGGACGGATGAGCGTCTGATACACGTTTTGCGCATTCGTCACGTCGACGGTAAGGCGTGTGACGAGTGAAGCCGTTCCGAACTCATCGATATCGGCGAAAGAAAAATCCTGCACGTTTGCAAAGAGCTTTCGCCTGAGATTGTGGGAAAATCCCTGAGAAGCGGAAGCTGCAAAGAATGCTCCGGCCGCACCGCACAAAAGCGAAACGATCGCACAGCCTATCATAATGCCGCCGGTACGCACGACATAAGCGATATCGCCCTGCGCGATGCCCACGTCGATGATGCGCGACATGATGTACGGAATCACCGTCTCCATGACAACCTCTCCGATCATCGTAAACGGAGACAAACACGTATATGCAATATATTTTTTTTCAAGTCCTCTAATCAGATTTCGCAGCGCCGGCATGGCCGAAAGTATAGCACGGCAAAAAATATTTTACCATACGTTTTTCGGCATGCGCTCGTTCGGCAAATTAATAATTCGATAAAATCTTTTCGAGCTTTTCTTTTCCGATGATTTTCATAAAGCTTGCAAGCCGCGGTCCCTGCTCTTTGCCGATGAGCACGCGGTACATGATACCAAAAAGCTCTTTCGGCTTAATGCCGCATCCGACGGCCGTGTCGTAGATCTTTTGCGAAAGTTCCTGCTCTCCGCTCGATTCGACAAAGGGCAGCACATCGCCTTTTATCTTTTCGACGACCGCTTTTTCCGCATCGCTTAACGCAAGCGCCCCGCTTTCGATCCGGAGTGCAAATTTAAAATCTTCCGGAGCGCATTCGGTAATCCAATACCGCGCACACTCGCATCTCCGCTTCAAACAATCTTTTTGTTCGTCACGTACGTCGCTCAAAGATGCGATAACCGCATTGATATCGCCCGAATAGGTCTGTAAAAGCGTCGTGAGCATTCTGAAGCCGATTTGATAAGGCATGACACGCGGCAGCTCGGGCTCTATTTGAGAAAGCAAATAGACGCGCTTTTCGTGATTTGCAACGTCGTCGTTTTTCGCCTGTTCGAGCCCCCATGCGATGCGCTCGGTGCGGTCGTACGCTTCGTACACCGTGATGACGTCGAGATCGAAGCTGATCGCAAATTCGTGATCGACTTTGTTGACGGCAAAAATATAGCGCAGCACTTCCGGCTGGTACACGCAAAGCGCGTCGGAAAGCGCGATGACTTTGCCCTTCGACGACGACATCTTTCCGGGGATTCCCTTTAAGCCGACAAAATCGTACTTCATCGTAACGGGTGCATCCCAGCCGTACACTTTTTTCGAAACGAGTTTTGCCGTATCGTAAGAACCGCCGGGACTCACGTGATCTTTTCCGCCCGGCTCGAACACCACTTTTTCTTCGTTCCATCTCATCGGCCAATCGACTCTCCAGCCGAGCTTAAAGCCCTTCGACGTGCGGAGATCTTCGGTCGCTTCATGTCCGCATTCGCATTTGTACGATACGCCGTATTCGCCGTCGTAGCCGGTGATCTCCGTCGTATCGCGATCGCACTTCGAACAAAACACCGAAACGGGCCAATACGCTTCGTCCGATTTCATTTTGTGCGCGTCGTCGCGGTATTCGTTCAGACAGGATTTAATAAGCTTGCGATTTTGCATCGCCTTTTTCATACCTTCGGCGTAGCGATTTTCGCGGTAGCGTTGAGCCTGATATAAAAATTCGGGGTGAATGCCGACTCTCGGAAGCTCCCGCTCGATATCGACTTCGTGATGGCGCGCATAGTTTTTATCGCGTCCTGTCGTATCGGGCACCATCGTAATCGGAAAGCGCAGATATTTTTTCAGCTCGTCCTGATTCGGCATATTCGCGGGTACTTTGCGGAACACATCGTAATCATCCCACGAATAGATAAATCGCACGTTTTTGCCGCGGTCGCGCAGCGCGCGCACGACTAAATCGACCGTGATGATTTCGCGGAAGTTCCCGATATGCACGGTACCCGACGGCGTTATGCCCGAAGCGCAGGTATATAAATCGCGCTCGCCCCGCTCCGAAACGATAGTGTCCGCGACGCGGTCAGCCCAATGGCACAAAAGTTTTTTATCGATACCCATATTGTTTCCCGATTGCAATTTGTTAAATTCAATTTCGAGTTTTATTAAACTCGAAATTTTCCATCCGATTCGCTCACCGACTGAATGGCGAGTTTGGAAAGCAAATCAAATTATGCTTATGGCAAGGTTCCGGCTGCGTGCCGTTTCGAGCGTTAGGCTTACGGAAGCCTGCCCTAAAAGCTCGACCGCGGCTAAGCGGACGGGTTCTTACCGAAAACACAGCTTTATTAGCTCATACTCTCCAAACTCGACATTCGACCTATTAAAATGACAACGCAAAAAATGCGCAGATTTGCCTATCCTATCACGAGTGAAAGGAAAAGACAACAGTTTACTTTACGTTTGCTTTACGCACTCTCATACGTCTGCGCGATGTGCGCGTTTGCACGACGGCGCCTGTGCCTTTACATTTCACATTTTGCGCTAAGCCATTCCCGAGGCGCACCGAAAGTGCTATACTCGTTCTATGACGATAGCACTTATCTACGGCGGAAAAAGCGGCGAGCACGAAGTATCGCTCATGTCGGGCGCGGCGGTCGCGCGGCACATCGACAAAAAGCATAAAATCATTCTCATCGGCATCACAAAAGACGGACGATGGTTTTTACAGGACGATGCCGAACTCGACCGCGTAAAAGCCGACGCAAAGGCGGCGCTTAGGGTAACGGAAAAAGAAGGCGCTGAAATAAGGGTCGCTCCCGGAATGAAAAATGCGGCCTTTTCGGCGGGCGGCCGGATGCTCGACATCGACGTCGCGTTCGCAGTCCTTCACGGTACGAACGGCGAAGACGGCACCATT
The DNA here is from genome assembly GCF_024181585.1 of Treponema socranskii subsp. buccale. Taxonomy (NCBI): domain Bacteria; kingdom Pseudomonadati; phylum Spirochaetota; class Spirochaetia; order Treponematales; family Treponemataceae; genus Treponema; species Treponema socranskii. The sequence continues at coordinate 1,946,532 of NZ_CP054258.1, forward strand.
CAGGGACTCTTCGAAACGGCGGACATCCCCTATGTCGGCTGCTCCGTCACGGCGAGCGCGCTCACGATGGACAAAGAAAAAACAAAGGTCGTCCTTCAGGCGGCGGGCATTCCCGTCGTCCCCTACGTTACCGTGCGGAGAGCGGATGTGCTCGATTCGCGCGCGTACGATGCACTCGTAGAAAAAGCCGTCAGTACACTCGGCTTTCCGCTTTTTGTAAAGCCATCCGCGGCGGGCTCTTCGAACGGCGCTGCAAAAGCGGAAAACGCAAAGGCGCTTTCGGTCGCACTCGCGGACGCTTTTTTGTGGGACGATAAAGTGCTTATCGAAAAGGCGATAAACGCCCGCGAACTCGAATGCGCCGTCACCGGAAATACGACGGCGGCGGAAGGAGTGCGCGAAAGCGTTAGCGTATACGGACCCGGTGAAATCGTTTTGACGCACGAGTTTTACGATTACAACGCAAAATACAAAGACAGCGACGGCGTGCGCATACCGGCGGACATAAGCGAGAGCCTCCGCGAAAAAATCCGAAACATCGCACTGAACGCATACAAAATCGTCGACGCATCGGGTTTGAGCCGCATCGATTTTTTTCTCGACAAAGACTCCGGCGAAATCTATCTCAACGAAATCAATTCGATGCCGGGTTTTACGGCTATCAGCATGTTTCCGAAAGCCTGCGAAAGCGAAGGCTTGAGTTTTACCTGTCTCACCGAATTGCTGATCGAAGAAGCGATTCTCCGCCGCAAAGAGCGAAGCGTTTTAAAAACATCGCGCTGAGTGCCGTATTTTTGCCGCGCAAAATCCCGGTACACGAACGGACTTCGGACGAAACTTTTTTGCCATCCCGCCCTTCGCGGCTCGCTCACACTCGGCGTCCTCGCTTTGCTGCGGTCGCTGCTTCGCACCGCTTCGCGCGGGCGTAGGCTGCACTTTCATGCAATAAGCTTATGCGCAAAGTTCCGCACGGATCCGTTCGAGGATGTCGAGGGTCTGCAATCCGTCTTCGAGCGTCGATTTGAGAGGAGCGATTCCGTCGAGGAAATCGACGCAGCTTTTCACCATATTCGAAAAGCAGCGTGTCTTTTTCGGCACGGAAACTTTTTTATCTTCGGCAAGCGAATAAAATCCCGTGTACAGCTTCGCTTTTTCGCGCCGGTAAAATTTCGCATAGCCGTTTCCGACCGCGACGGCCCCTTCGGTTCCGAGTATGTCGACGCCGAACGAAAAAAAACGCGAGCGCCCGCTCATCGTAAGCGTGATGTCGGAACAGACATCGGACGCGAAATGCGCGGAAAGATTTTGCACGACAGAGGGATCGCTTTTATCGCGGTATATGCCCGTAATCGACATATTGTACAGCACGCTCCGTCTCGTTTCCGTTTCCGCGTTATCCGAATCGTCCGACAGCAAATACTGCACGATATCGACGAGGTGCGTGCCGTCGTGAAAGAGACTGTACTCGCCGGACGCTTCGTATTTTTTACCGTAGACGCGAAGACCGGAGCAGAGTTCCGCGCGCACGCGCTGAACTGCACCGATTTTTTTTATGTAGAATTTTGCCGCCGCGTAATCGTCGGCAAAGCGCCGCTCGTGGTTTACGAGCACGGGCACGCCGTATTTTTTCGCTTCGTCTGCGATCGCAAGTCCGTCTTTCATGCACAGCGCGACGGGCTTTTCCAAAATCAGTAATTTCGGCTTACTCCGTATCGCCTCGAGCGCTACTTCCACATGCGCGCTTTCATTGACCGCAACGACGACGATATCGGGATTGCAGGCGGCAAAGAGATAGCTCGCCGTATGATAAGAAGCCGCTCCTCTGCAGTACCGTTTCCACGCCGCAAGTTTTTCGGCATCGGTGTCGCAGCCTGCAATAATGCGTATACGGGGATTTTTGAGGAGAGCTGCCGTATGGCTTGCCGGCTGCTCTCGTTTTTTATCGAAACCGAGCGTAAAACCGATCCTCCCCGTACCGATTATCGCCGCAGTATATTTTTTTTTGCTACGCATCTTTATGCTCCGTAAGAGCGGCTTCGACTTCATCGATTATGTAATCGGGCGTACTCGCTCCGGCGGTAATGCCGACCCTTTTCATTTTAAAATAATCGCACGGGATCTCATCCGCCGTTTCGATCAAATCGGCGCGGCACGATTGTGCTCTTGCGGCAAGCAAAAGCCGCTTCGTATTCGCGCTGTTTTTGCCGCCGACGACGAGTACGCCGTCCACGTTCGGACAGAGCTTTAAAAGCGCATCCTGCCTTGCTTTCGTCGCGGGGCAAATCGTATGTATGACGGTGAGCGAGGGACACTTTCGTTTTAACAATTCCGCAATTTTTTCGAATTCCGTTTTGCTGAACGTCGTCTGAGAAAGGAGCACCGCTTTTTCATTTTCCGAAAGCGAAAGCGTTTCGGCTTTTTCCGCGTTTTGCACGAGCACGAAACGCTCTTTCGCGTAGCCCGCAATGCCTGCGACTTCGCCGTGTTTTTCATCGCCTGCAAACAGCACCGTGCAGCCTTTTTGCGCGTATTCGAAAGCGAGCTTTTGACTTGCGGTAACGCGGGTACAGGTCGCATCGACGACCGTACAGTTCCGGCTTTGAAGCGTTTCGATCGTTTCAGGCGGCACGCCGTGCGCGCGGATGATGACGATGCTGCCGTATTCGGCCTTTTCGGCATCGTTTTCGCCGAGCACCGAAAGCCCCTGCTTTTCAAGCGCTTCGAGGGCAAGACGGTTGTGGATGAGCGGACCGAGCGTATATACTTTTTTTCCGGGATTGTCCGAAATCGCCCTTTGCGCCGCATCGAGGGCATGGCGCACGCCGAAACAGCAGCCGAGGACATCGGAGCGGATGACAGTCATAGAGGCAGTATAACTCGAACGGGAAATTTAGTACACTGCATGATGAAAAAGAAATTATAGCGAATAATAATCGGTTCATAAAAAGATGATCGCTTCTCCGCGTTGCAACATTCAATTTCGGTTTCGACCGTTGAAATTCATGCACACCCCTGCATACAGCCTGGCCCCGAAACCGCCTCCTGTCATCTCATTTAAAGAAGCCTTTATACCTCCGTGTGTTATTCCCGCCGCATAAGCAACTCCGACAGGAACGAAAATATATGCACCGGTCGAAAGTCCGAGACGGAAGTTCGTTTTGTTCAACACCCACAACCGATACCCGCCGTGTAAAAATGCGTCCATCTGCCATGCGAGCATACCCATTTCCTCGTTTTCCGACTTTTCTGCAAAAAGCAGACGAAATTGTATCCCCTGCGAAACGATAAATGAATGATATCGATTGACGGTAAAACGCACGACCGGAGCGGCATTTACAAATGCACATACAGCCCAATCGAATACGGCAAATTGCGAAGAAATAATTTTCGAAATAAACGGTACTTCCGCCGTACGAAAAAATTCCACACCGTAATTGCATGCAATTCCGATATCCGCATGCGGAAAATTGACAAAATAAAACCCTAGATCATTGCCGATCCCCAATGCGGATTTATGAGCGAATTTATCCTTATTTACTGCAGTATAGGTGTCCGTAACAGGCACTGCGTAATAATATACGTCAAATTCCGTATCTGCAAAAATTGCGGCCGATATCAGTATCGATATACTGCATATGATAATCCATTTTTTTTTCATAACAATATTCTATTCCGTTTTCTATAAAAGAAGCAAGTGTTTTTTTTATTATTTGAAACAGTTATCCGTATGCTTATGACAGTAAATAATCAATTATGCATAGAAAGAAATGCAAATCGTTTTATAACGATTATCGCGATAAGAATGTTATAAAAAACCGTCTCAACACCAAAGGCCATAAAAAAATACCGCGCATTCCTGCGCGGCATTTTTCAAAACTGTGTCAATGAAATGCGCTTACACGCTTACTCCGACGTCGAACACGCCTTTTTGGAGTTTCAGCGAATGGTGAATGCCGTATTCCGGTTTCCAATTTTTTCGCGTCGCGGCGATAAATCCGCTCGAAATGAATATGGACGAATAACAACCGCTGACAAGTCCTACGAGAAGCGCGAGCGCAAAGTTTTTGATATCGCCCTGCGTAAACACGTAGAGGGAAGCGGCCGCAAACATCGTCGTCACCGTCGTGATGATCGAACGGCTCAGCGTATCGGTGAGCGCCTGATCGATGATGTCGGTAAATTTCTTCGTGTCTTTCATGATCGGCAAAAGCGCACGTTCGCGGTCGAGGATAACGATCGTCGCGTTGATCGAATAACCGACAATCGTCAAAATCGCCGCTACCGTCATCGTCGAAAATTCCATCTGCGACCACACGATAAACGTTATCATGACAAGCGAATCGTGGATGAGCGCGAGTACCGAGCCGAGCGCAAAGTCCCAGTGAAATCGGATCGTCGCATACAGCCATATAAGCGCAACGGCAAAGGCGAGCACGATGATCGACTGCACTGCAATCGCGCGCGAAAAATTCGAACCGATAAAATCGGTACGGACGACGACCACGTTATCGGCTCCGAATTTATTTTTCAGATTCGTCAAAACCGTATTTTGCAGATCGGCGCTCGATTTTCCGTCACCCTTATCGGCCATGCGGATTTGAAAACTCGCCGCTTCTCCCGCACCGAGCTGCTGAATCGAAATGCCTTCGATCGACGAAAGCGCTTCGCGCACTTGCGAAACGGCGACATCGATTTTTCCGGCGGAATACAAACGGTACGGAGTCGATGAAAGTTTATTCGACGCGTTCGTATCGACGAACAGATCCGCCGTCGAAGACGATGCGTTCGAATTGACTTGCGCGTGAATTCCGTCGATCGCATTGAGACTCGACGCGAGATCGGAAACCGTTTTGTTCGCGGCGAACGAAAGCGTTTCGGTTTTGTTTTCCGAACCCGTTCCGCTTATGACGACATCGATCCCCTCACCGCTCATGTCGAGGCTGACGTTCGCGCTGCCGGAATAGCTCACGTCCAAAACGGCGGGCGCGATGCGCACTTCTTCGAGCAAACCGGGACGATAGTCGAGACCGAAATTGATGCCGCGTATAAAAAATCCCGCGATGCCCGAAAGGATTATAATCGTACTGACGATCGCGCACGGAAGGAAACCTTTGCTGAAATGTATCGTCTTTCGCGTCATTATTTTACCCTCCAGCTGATGCTCACGGTATCTTTACGGAACACGTCGGTATTGAAATCGAACATGAGGTGAGAGACGAACAAGGCGGTAAATACCGAAGAAACGACGCCGATCGCCAAGCTGACCGCAAAGCCCTGAATCGCACCGCTGCCGAGCTGCGACAAAAACATCGCCGCGATAAAGGTCGTAATGTTCGAGTCCATGATCGCCCAAAACGCATTGCGGAATCCTGCGGCGATCGCTGCCGTACGTCCTTTGCCGTCGGAAAGCTCTTCTTTGATGCGCTCGAAAATGATAACGTTCGCATCGACCGCCATACCGATCGTCAAAATCATACCGGCGATACTCGAAAGCGTAATCGTCATATTGAACGCCGAGAGCACCGAAAATACGATGTAGAGGTTGAGGATCTGCGCAACGCACGCGTTGACGCCCGCACCTTTATAGTAGACGAGCATAAAAAACATAATCGCACCGAGGCCGACCAACACCGCAATGATACCCATCCGCTTCGCCTTCTGTCCGAGAGAGGCGCCGATGACTTGCTGGCTTTCGACCGAAAGCGGCACGGAAAGCCACGCGGTCTGCAGCACTTTTTGCAGCGTCTGCGCTTCTTCGAGATTGAAACCCGTTATCGCAACGCGGCCGCCGGTGATCGCGTTTTCGATCGTCGCCGCCGAGCGGATTCTGTTGTCGTTTACAATGGCGAGCCGCTCGCCGACGTGAGCCGACGTAAACTCGCCGAAAATCACGGCACCGTCGCCGTCGAGCACGAAATCGACTTCGGGACGGTTCGTTAAATTGCTCGAACCGACTTCCGCCGATTTGATATGCCGGCCGTCGAGCGCAATCTCTTTTTTTACGGCAAGCCAGCCGATCCGATCTTCGAGACCGTAGTCGTCGTTTTGATAGAGGCCGAGCACTTCACAGTCGGCGGGAATAACGGAAGCGTCGAGCAGCGTACCGTCGGAAGCGAAGACGTTTCCGGGATTTTGCAAATAATAATTATTAAATGCTTGAGTTGCCGCATCGTCGACGAGTCGGAAATTCAAAATGCCCTTTCCCATGATGATCGTATTGATCGCATCCGCTTCCGCAGCTCCCGGGATTTCGATATAGATGCGGTCTTCGCCCTGCTGTCGGATCACCGGAGACGTGAGACCGAAGCGGTCAATCCTGCTCGAAAGCGAGTCGATCGCCTGCTGCATCGCGTTCGCTTTGAGCGTCGCGCTCGATTCGGCCGTATCGGCTCCTTCCTGATTTTTTACGGCGGCGTCCAGATCGGCTTTGACGATGATGTTCATACCGCCGGACAGATCGAGTCCGAGCTTTACCGAATTCTGATATTGCTTTTTCGCTTTTAAAATAGTGTCGCGATAGCGGGCCTGCACCGCTTCTCGGAATTCCTGTTCGCTTGAAAATGCGTTGAGTACCGCGCTTTTCGTCAAAGGCGACGGCACTTTCGACTCCCTGTTTCTATAGGTCCGCGAGACAATCTTTTTTATCCAATTGAGCACCGCGCTTTTCGGCGACGATTCTTTTACGTCCATATTTTTATAGTTCCGCACGACGATCTTTTTTATCCAGCCGTAGGATTTATCGAGTGGGGCGTTCGGATCTTTTCGCGCCGCATCCGTAAACGCCTTTACATCGTCGGACGCTTTTACGGTCGCGTAATCTTTAATGCTCTGCAGGGAGCCGAGTGCGAGCGCTTTCATCTCTTTCGGCGTGCCGTAGTACCAGCTGATCGACGGCCACAGAAAAGCGAAACAAACGGCAAGCACCGCAAGCAGGATTACAAAACGAGTACGTTTATTCATGCTGACAGCTCCGTTTTATTTCTTTTCCTCTGAAGGTTTTTCCGAAGATTTTTCCGCATCGGCGTCGGAAGATTTTTTCGCGTCTTTTGCAGGAGCTTCGGGATTTTCGATTGCGGCGACAGCGCTCCGCGTAAATTTGATCTTTGTCGTATCGTCCACTTTCACGATGACGTTTTTTTCGTCAACCGAAGAAACGACGCCGTGAATGCCGCCTATCGTAACGACTTTATCGCCTTTTTTCAGCGCGTCGAGCATCTTCTGCGTTTCTTTTTGCTTTTTGCTCTGCGGGCGGATAAGGAAAAAATAAAAAATAACGACGAGCAGCACCATCATCACGATCGATGACATAAAACCGCCGGTTGTCGACGCGCCGCCTGCCGCACCGCCTTCGGCTGCGCCCATTAAAAAAGGAATAAACGACATTGTATAGCCCCTTCATTTTATTAAAATTTGACAAAAATGCCAGTTTTATAAGCATATCACGAGAGAAGTCGGCGCGTCAAGAGCGATACCGGCGATGCGAAAACGGCGATACATCCGTTCGCGCGATAATTTTGCCGTTGTAAAAAAACGGAAAGTTTAAATCGAACGTCTGAAATAGCGCCGTTCAATTTAAACCTTCTTTTGCCCCTGCAAAAATCAGTCCGTCGGGCGGCGTGTCTTCTTCCGCTTCCCAGATTTCTTCCAGCATTTCGTATTTTTGCATTTTTTCGTCATAAGCCCAAAACTGAGCATGATAATGCGTCGGCCAGTCTTTCGGTCGATCATAGCTGATGATTCTAAGACCGACTTTTCCTTTATATTCTACGAAATCGTAAGGAAAGGGCTTAGGGGTGAACCATTCATCATCAAACATAGATTTATCATTTGGCTCCCCTGTTAATATAGATGGATTCCAATCATAAAAACCGAAATACGATTGAGAAAAAACAGTTTTCCATTCATTACCTATGTATTTTGTTATCACGAATCCGCTGGATGAGTTTATTTCTGCCTGCCCGAAGTTTAGAATTTCTTCATTTCCATCATTATCGATATCTACTATAAAAATCAAACAATTATTTAATTTATATGAATTAAACTGTTTATAAAAGTTTGAATTTTCATAATTATAAAAAAACGCTGTATCAATTATTTTTTCATTTTTTATTGTAAGCTCTTCCAATTCTGAAAAGTATTTATTAGGATAGATCGAGTTTACAATCTTAAATTTATTATTTTCTCTCACTACTATCGGACAAGTAATTCCTTTTCTTTTATAAGTATAATCCCAATGTCTGCTAGTAAAATAAGCAAAATAATAGTTTGAAAATTGATTATTAACTTTTAAAGGCCTCGTATATTCCAGCGTTTCGCCGCTATCCATCAATTCTTGAATTTCTTTTTTATAAGATTGTGCTTCAATAAAAAATAATAAGAAAAGAATAATTATTGATAAGAACTTCTTTTTCATTTATAAATTCCTCACTTAAATTGATTTATATATGTCAAATCCTTTTGAAATAACTGTTTAGTATTATAACACAGCTTAATTGGGTTAGCATTAAAAGCCTGATATATAGAACAAATATCAATAAAACTACCAATATTTGCCACTTTTACTTTGTCTATTGTATAAGTTGTTACATTACAATCCGGTCTGATTGTTGCAAAATGCGGCGCTCCATATCTAAATGTAGAATCTTTATAACAAGCGATTACCACATATCCTTGGGTTGCCAGTTTTTGTGCCTGTTCAAGATTTATTTCCTTTATTCCTGTTGTTTCGTTTTTACTTGCTTCTTCAAGAATATCGCACCAATAGTTACTTGGCTTTTGATAGTAAAAAAAAGAATTTTCATGTTTTTTTCCCTTAGATACCATCACAACATATCCTTGATTTGTTGATTTCATTAATCGGAGAAACTCTTTATAGGAGGTACAAAAATCAGTCCGTCAGGCGGCGTGTATTCTTCCGCTTCCCAGATTTCTTCCAACATTTCATATTTTTGCGTTTTTTCGTCATAAGCCCAAAACTGAGCATGATAATGCGTCGGCCAGTCTTTCGGTCGATCATAACAAATAATTCTTAGACCTATCTTTCCTTTATATTCTACGAAATCGTAAGGGAAGGGCTTAGGGGTGAACCATTCTTCCGCTAAGTAGTTTTTATCTGAATAGAAATCATCCCAGCCGAAATAGCACTCATTAAAGATTTCTTTCCATACGCCATTTATATATTTATATATACTCAATCCACTAGGATTAGAACCCGTATACGGATAACCAAAGTAAATGACTTCATCTTCATTATCATTATTAATATCAAAAATAAAAGAAGATGTATTACGAAGTCTGGATTTTTCTAACTGTTTTTGTAAATTCGAATTCAAATAATTTGAAAAAAAAACGGTTTTTTTTAGAAAAAGAGGTTCGTCATGATCTAAGTAATTGAAAACGTCAGCATCATCAATTAATTGCTTGTAAATAGAGAAAGAAAAATGATTAGTAGTTGTTGTCTTTATACTAATATTATTATATTTTTTTATTATGGAATAATGGTTTTTCTCTTCTTTAATATAAAATGAATATTTTGAGTCGGAAATGGAAATCTTCTTAAGAAATGAAATATCGTTATTCAATGGTTCTTCTGAAAATAATGCTAACATTATTATGCAGTGAATAAATAATAATAATTTTTTTTTCATGTTTTTTTCCTTAAAAATGATTTAATAGAATCAAGATCTTTATTAAACTGTTGTTTTTCGTTGTAATAAAACGATATATCTCTAGTGCCAAAACAATTTGGCTCAGAAATATTCATAACTTTATTTTCACTACCAACATTTGCCACTTGAACCTCACTAGGTTCATATGTTGTTATATTAAAATTTGGTCTAACTGTTGCAAAGTGAGGGGATGTTGGGTTATTTCCATGTCTAAAATTATTATTTTTATAACAAGCGATTACCACATATCCTTGGTTTGCCAGTTTTTGTGCCTGTTCAAGATTTATTTCTTTTATTCCTGTTGTTTCGTTTTTACTTGCTTCTTCAAGAATATCGCACCAATAGTTACTAATTTTATAATAATAAAAAAAAGAATTTTTATGTTTTTTTTCTAAATTATCATTAAGAATACTTTCTAGGTTATTGCACCCTGGAAATAATCGTTTTTTTTCATGTTTTTTTCCCTTAGATACCATCACAACATATCCTTGATTTGTTGATTTCATTAATCGGAGAAACTCTTTATAGGAGGTACAAAAATCAGTCCGTCCGGCGGCGTGTCTTCTTCTGCTTCCCAGATTTCTTCCAGCATTTCATATTTTTGCATTTTTTCGTCATAAGCCCAAAACTGAGCATGATAATGCGTCGGCCAGTCTTTCGGTCGATCATAACAAATAATTCTTAGACCTATCTTTCCTTTATATTCTACGAAATCGTAAGGGAAGGGCTTAGGGTTGTACCATTCTTCTTTTGTATAATTTTCATCTGACCAGAATTCCTCCCAGCCAAAAAAAGCTGAACACAAAACTTCTTTCCATTCTTGATTGACATATTTGTAAATAATAAAATATGTAGCTAAAGAACTTGCATGTATACTCTCTAATGAAAAAATCTCGTCATTTCCATCTGTATCAATATCTTTAATATAGCTGAGCGTGTTTTCAATTCTATTTGCTTCACATTGAAAATAAAAATTTGAATCGTAATAATTACTGAAATAATTCGGTTTGTGTAAAAATCCGGGAAAACGATAATCCATCATATCAAAAATACAATTGGATTTGTCAGTATTGAATTCGATTTTTTGTATCCAAACGGAACTTTGCTCCAATAATTTGTTATCAGATAATTCATACAAATAACTATAAATTACTTCGGGATTATAAACATAATACCAGGCAATATAATAAAAATCTTTGTCAAAAGATGATAAAATCACCTTTTTTGTAGAAACAACTTTCGTAGCGCTCATTTCCCGAATTTTTTGATCCGTCAAATCATAGGGAAACCGCATCATCTTGTAGGGATCGTTTTTTATCTTTTTTAATTCATATTCTTTTTGGGTACTTAAAATTTGTTCAAATTTCCTTTCCAAATCGCCGCAGAAACAATTTGAGCAAATAAAAATTAAAAAAAATAATGAAGTCAATATTTTTTTCATAACCTTCCTTTCCTCATCCCCTTTTCTCTACACCGTCTCCGATAAAAAATCGACGATGTTTTTATGAATAATGCCGTCCCTGCCGAAATCGACTCGATCCATGGACAGCACGTATTTCGGAAAATTGTCTTCAATCGATTTATACATCCCGAATTCACGCTCGCGCGTTTTTTCGTCGGTCAACATATAGGCGACCTGATAATAAAAAATCCGATCGTTTTTTTGTGCAATAAAATCGATTTCCCTGTCTTTCAGTTTTCCGATTTTTACCTCATAGCCCCTCGACGCAAGTTCGATAAACACGATATTTTCCAGCGTTCGTTCGATATCCTTTGTGTTGGAAAATCCCTGCGCCTGTCGGAACCCGTGATCGGTTACATAATATTTTTCATCCACTTTGAGGATTTTTTTGCCAGCCATATCATAGCGCGGAACTTTTTTAATGATAAAAGCGTTTTTGCAATATTCCAAATAATTTAAAATCGTATCGATTGAAATGTTCCGTTTTTCGTTTTTAAAATAATTTTTAATGCCGTTTGCCGAAAAGGTGTGCCCGATGTTTTCAAGCACATAGGATAAAATGCGGTTAAACCCGTCGACATCCCGAATATTGTTGTACTGCAAAACGTCTTTGACCAATACGGTATTATACACATCGTTCAAATATTTAAAACAGGGAGAAGCATCCAAATCGAAATAGTGCAAAAAAGGCATTCCGCCGATCTGCAAAAATTTGTCGAACAGCGCTTCTTTAGATATTTTTTTATTTTTAAAAACCTGCACAAATTCGCCGAAGGTAAACGGATAAATTTCAAAGGTCGTATACCGCCCCGAAAGCAGTGTTGCAAGATCACCCGAAATAAGCGTTGAGTTCGATCCCGTTATGTAAATGTCGCAATTTGTATCCACGTTGAGACTGTTGACGACTTTTTCCCAGCCTGCAACCGTTTGTATTTCGTCGAAGAAAAAATATAGTTTCTTTTTTGTTTTTTGAATTATAGGCTGCAAATAAGCGCGCAAAGCCTTTGCGGTAGTTATATCGAAAAGTTCGGACGACTCGAAATTGAGGTATATTTTATTTTTGTCGGATATATTTTTTAAAACTTCGTCTTTTATTATCGTTAAAAGCGTGGACTTTCCGACCCGCCTCATACCGGTCAACACTTTAATAACCGGCTTGTCTACGAATTGCGCAATCTGCTTTATATACTTCGGTCTGATAATGCGATCCATAAAAGAACCTCCAACAACATAAAAGCGCAACCTTTCGGACGGCGGTTTTTGCCTTAGCTATCCGATTTTACATACTTCGATTATAGTCGAAACAATCGATAAAATCAACACAATTTCGATTATAGTCGATAAAATCGAAACCTTGTATACGACTTCGATCATAGTCGAAACGGTATCGCCGATCTGCCGAAAGCTATCTTTTCGGACTGCGCCTTCAAAACTCAACATTCGTCCTTGTAAAAATACCGCTTTGCTGACATACTATAGGGCATCTCTAAAAACTGCAGTTTTTAGAGGTTCCCTATAAGAGTAAAAACCGTGGTTCTATAGAATTGTACGGGAGGCCGCAATGAAAAAACGTTTTTTTATTTTCGTCCTGTTCTTTACTTTTTGCAAGATTTTTTGCTTTGACATACAGTATATCGATACGTCAAAAATAAAAAAGGTGCAAAAATATGCCGATGAACTCGATTTTTTGTACAAAAATGCGCCGTTTTTAAGCGGGTTCATTCCCGATGAATATTGGAAGGCGCCGATATCCAAAGCCGAGTACAGGGAAAAACTTAAAGGTATTCTCAAAATACTTTCCGAATATCCGGAAAATAAAAATCAGGAATATTTGCTTTTAAAAGCTTATGTATGCGAAGCTCTGTATCATTTGGATGCCGACGATTCTTATGAAGAAACCGTACGAGCCTATAATGCAATAGATAAACTGAAAGACAAAGATTACCGCTATAAGTGGTTTTCAGGTTTATTTTATGCGCATGCCGGCAGACCTTTTGAAGCGATAAAGCAATTTGAATATATTTTAGAACGGATTCCGCGGGAAAAACTTCATCCCGATTTTATCGCCGATTATGCATATGCTGAATTATTGGCTTTGATGCCCAAAAGAGCGATTTCGGATTTACTGTATTATTATGATGCAACCGGCTTGGATCCGGCAAAAGATAAGCTGCTGCTGAATTTACAAGGTAATTTTATTGATTATAAGGACGGAGAAGAGGTTCCCTTTACGGAGGTTTTTCTTCCCGTGGAACGGGAAAGCGGCAAGGGCTTTTTTTCGCGCTTACTCGGATTATGGCTTCCGCTCGCTTCCGATGACCAACCCCGTTTTTCCAACCTCTCCGACGGCAGCGTATCGATTCAAATACGGGTTCCGATAAAAGCGGTACAATATTCGGATTCTACCTACTCTATAATGATCACTTCGTTTTTATCAAATGATAAAAAAGTTACCCGCATCATTGAATCTCTGCCCAATAGAAAAAAGATTACGCTTGCGGTATCCGATCGATATGAAATCTATGAGTATTCAAATATGCAGGAATATATAAGGTTCGGCGGTATGCACGGTCTTCTTGCGATTGTAAGAGCGCCCTATAACCGTGCGCTGGAAACGGAAATAGAAGAACCGCTTAAAGCAAGCTCATCCGGAGATGCCCAAGGGTTTCATATTTTGCCATTCAAAAAAGAATTTAATCGTTATAAAGGGGAACTTATACATATCATTCTGCTTGATTCCGCCGAAGGTTTTTATAAAGAATCCGTATCGAGATACATCGATTTATTGAACAATATGCAGATAAAATAATCGGTCGTCTTTACCGCGCAAACGTCGGACTTAAACTACTGCACGCAACGCAAAATACGACAAAAGCGATATCGTCCCGCGCTGCCTATCCTTCGAGCACAAAGAGACGGCGGCAGTTTTCATCGACGATTTCACTCAGCGCTTCGGGACTTAGGTTTCGCGCTTTTGCGACATAGCGGTAAACGTGTTCGACAAAAAGCGGCGTATTCGTTTTGCCGCGATACGGAACGGGAGCAAGGTACGGGGAATCGGTTTCGCAGAGGATCCTGTCCGAGGGAACGCAGCTCAAAAGCTTTTGCATTTCGTCCGCTTTGCCGCGCTTTGCGTACGTAACCGAACCGCTGAAACTGATGTACCAGCCGCAGTCGAGAAAGGCGCGCGCTTCTTCGATGCCGTACGAAAAACAGTGGATGATCCCTCTGTCGTATTTCGAATTTTTTATGCACCGATACGTATCTTCAAAACCGTCGCGGCTGTGCACGACAATCGGAAGCTTGAGTTTTTTTGCAAGCTCGATCTGCATTTCAAAAAGCTCGCACTCCCCTTCCCTCATCGCCCGATCGGAATCGCTTTCATATTTTCCGCCGGCGGACGGATTCCAATGCCGGTCGATGCCGCACTCTCCTATAGCTGCGATCTTTTCGGAAAACGAAGCGATATCTTTTTCGAGCGTTTCCGTCATCTCTTTCCGATGCATAATCGCGTCGGAAGAAGGCCACAAGCCCGCAGTATAATGCAGCATGCGCCGGGCATTTTTTTGCAGTTCTCCGCTTACGAGTGAAAGCGCTTTTTCCAGTGCGGCTTTTCGCGCAGACAAATCGCCGCTTTCGGTACCGATGTCGAGCGCAAAAAGACAATTGCGCTTTGCCATTTCGGAAAGGATTTCCGCGCCGTCGCTGCCCGTGCGTTCGCACATTTTGAAAAAATGAAAATGAGTATCCGAAAACATAAAGGCTTTTGCCAGGAACCGGAATCGAACCGGCACGGCATTTAACTGCCGAGGGATTTTAAGTCCCTTGTGTCTACCAATTCCACCATCCTGGCGACACATGCGCTCCACTATAACTTGTATGCCGATTTTTGTAAATAACCCGATTGAATTCCGGATAAAATAAATCCGCATCTTGACGAAACATTCGATATCCGATAGAGTAATCACTACACCGCTTTCAGGTGCGCGATTAGCTCAGTTGGTTAGAGTACAAGCATGACACGCTTGGGGTCACTAGTTCGATTCTAGTATCGCGCATCGGAAAGCGGTATTTTTATTTTCCCGAGTCGATAGCGGGCGCGTTTCGATAAGTTCGTATCCACGAGCCGCGCTATTTCAGCGGCGCTTTTAAACCTTCTTTGAAATGCGGCATTGCAGAAAATATCAATTTTCGAAAATGCCGCGTTAGTGCGCGAGAGCGCACACGTATATGAGCGAGTTTTCATAAGAAAACTCGAAGTTAAAAGCGCCGCGCCATTTCAGCGGCTCGTTTAAACCTTCCTTAAAATTCAACAGTCGAACAAAATATCAATTTTGGAGACTGTTGAATTGGTGCGCGAGCGCGCACACGTACATCCGCGAGTTTTCTGCAAGAAAACTCGAAGTTAAACGAGACGCGCCATTTCAGCGGCTCGTTTAAACCTTCCTTAAAATTCAACAGTCGAACAAAATATCAATTTTGGAGACTGTTGAATTGGTGCGCGAGCGCGCACACGTACATCCGCGAGTTTTCTGCAAGAAAACTCGAAGTTAAACGAGACGCGCCATTTCAGCGGCTCGTTTAAACTTTTCCACGTTTAGAATTTTTTACCCATGATCGCGCGGACAGCTGCGATAAAGATGCACGAACCTGCAACGCCGATGATTATCGAAGAAGCGAATCCCCCTCCGCCGATGTTAAGCGCATTCGCAACGGCGGAACCGACAATCGAACCGATGATGCCGATCAGACAGTTCATCCAAAACCCGTGTTTGCTTTTCATAAAAATTCCGGCAAGCCATCCGATAAGCGCGCCGATTACAATCGTAAAAATAATTATCATTGCCATAACAATACCTCGTGCTCAGTATAGCATATAATCGGATTTTCGGCTATTCCACCGCAAGAGTCGATTAAAGAGGCTATGCAATTTGAGCGGACAAAGCGATCAGCACGCATAGACCGGCTGAATACAGCAAAAAAAATACAGTAAAAAAATCCTTGACAGGTTTTGACGGCAGGTTTATAATCAAACAAGTTCGAACATAATCGAACAACAAGAAACGTACAAAATGATGAAAAAAAATGCAGTAAAAACGTTGGAAATAGAACGGGAACGCTATATCTTGGATAAAATCAAAACGGCGGGCTCCGTTCAAGTGGATTCTCTCGCAAAAGAGCTCGACGTAAGCGCGATGACAATTCGCAGAGATTTGACGAGTTTAAAAACGCGCGGCCTCATCAACCGTTGCCACGGAGGGGCGATCATCAAACAGGAAACGCCGTATTACAACAAAAAAGTTTCCAACGCCGCCGAAAAATGCAGAATCGCAAATGCGGCGATAAAGCTCATCAAGGCGAACGATACCGTCTTTTTCGATGCGGGAACGACGACGTATCAAATCGCACAGCTCATCGCCGACAGAGAAGACGTAACGGTCATCACCGACGACTTACAGATCGCGATGATGCTGTCGCAGAGCAGGACAAACGTATACGTCTGCGGCGGATATATTCAAAAGACGACCGGATGTGTGATGGGTATGTTTGCCGAACGGATAATCGAAAACTTTCTTATCGACGCGGCGTTTATCGGAACGGCTGCGATCGACGAAGATTTTACCGTACGTACGCCGACGCTCGAAAAAGTCGCGCTGAAGCGAAAGATTGTCGAAAACAGCGACCGCTCGTATCTCGTCGCGGACAAAGAAAAATTCGATAAGCGGGCGACGATCAAAATCAATACGCTTGCCGACTATACCGGTGTCATCACCGATAAAAAATTCACGGAAAAGGAGCTGATCGCGCTGCGCAAAAAACGCATCAGCGTGATCGCCGTATAATGAGGGAGGAATTATGCCGCAGTGTTTAATCATAGCAGACGATTTGACGGGAGCAAACGCGACCGGCGTGCTGTTGCATAAAGCGGGCTACAGCGCATACACCGTTTTACAGCTCGACGGAGCGCAAGGCATACAGGATGAATGCGACTGCCTTCTGTATCCGACAAACAGCAGAAGCCGCACGAGTGAAGAAGCGTACCGGCGCGTGTTCGAAGCGACAAAAAAATTAAAAAGCGTCGATACGAAAGTATATGCCAAACGCATCGACAGTACGCTCAGGGGAAATCTCGGCCGGGAAACGGATGCGATGCTCGACGCGCTCGGAGGAAACTACACCGCCCTCGTAGCTCCGAGTTTTCCGTCGTCCGGACGAATCGTCTGCGGCGGATATATGCTCGTCAATTCGGTACCGCTCCATAAAACGAGCGCGGCCGTCGATCCGAAAAACCCGATCGATACGTCCCGCGTCGAAGACATATTTCGCAGGCAGTCGAAATATCCCGTCGCGTCCGTCGATTTGGGGGAATTACGTAAAGGCAAAGCATACGTCGCCGAGCGCATAACGGCGCTTGCAAAAGAAGGTATACGTACGATCCTGTTCGACTGCATCACCGACGACGATTTGGAGCTGATCGCCGGTGCGGGAATCGCTGCGGGCATTCCGTTTATAAGCGTCGGCCCGGGACCGTTTACCGCGGCGCTCGTCAAAAGTACCGTCGTCCCCCGGACAAAAAATGAAGACGGATCCGTACTGCTCGTAATCGGAAGCGTAAACGCCGTAGCAAAAACGCAGATCGACGAAGTGCTTCCGTCGCGCGATATCTTCGTATCGCTCGTAAAGATCGAAGAACTTATAAAAAGCGACGAAGCACGACAAGCGGAAATAGAGCGCAATATACGATCGATTGCGGCGGCCGCTCAGCAATTCCGCATCTACGCGCTTATCGGAGAGGGTATAGATCCCGACAAGCGAGTCGATTTTACAAAATACGAAAAGCTGACGAATCGTACGTCCGACGAACTGTCGGATATCGTCAACTCGTCGTTCGCAGCTATGACTGCAGGAATTTTGCGACGGCAAAACGACGTCAAAGCGCTTTACACGAGCGGAGGCGATATAACGCTCGCCGTCTACGATGCGCTTCGCGTATCGAGCATCAAGCTGCATACGGAAGTGCTGCCGCTTGCCGCCTACGGAGAACTGTGCGGGGGAGAATTCGACGGTTTGAAAGTGATTACAAAGGGCGGCATGGCCGGCGATAAATATGCGCTCAAAGACTGCATCGCGTATTTGACTACGCATATTTAAATGGTGCCGCCTGAGCGCATCGGGCATGATCGGGCGCATCTTCGGAAAGCTGCAGCGTTGTGCAGCCGTAGAGAAATTATTAATTTGAAAACAATTTTAAGGGGGAAAATACTATGGCAAGACCTTTTATTGCGATTCCGATCGGAGACCCCGCAGGTATCGGGCCGGAAATCGTTGCGAAAGCCGTCGCGGACAAAGACACGTGTGCCGCGGCAAAATGCGTCGTGATCGGCGACAAAAAAATCATGGAAGGCGCGATACGGATTACCAAAGTGCCGCTTTCGATACGCTGCATCGAAAATCCCGAAGACGGCGACTACCGCGAAAACGTACTCAACCTCATCGACTTCGACAATATCGATATGGCAAGGTTTAAAATCGGTAAAGTCGACGGCATGTGCGGAAAAGCCGCATACGATTATATCGAAAAAAGCATTTCGCTCGCGATGGAACATAAAGTCGCGGCCGTCGCTACGACTCCGATCAACAAAGAAGCGCTCAAAGCGGGAGGCGTACCCTTTATCGGCCACACGGAAATCTTCGGAGCGCTGACGCACACGAGCGATCCGCTTACGATGTTCGAAGTGCGCGGCCTGCGCGTTTTCTTTTTGACGCGGCACGTATCTCTCATCGAAGCGTGCAAGATGGTAAAAAAAGAGCGCATCATCGATTACGTAAAGCGCTGTCTCGACGCGCTCAAAAAACTCGGCGTGACCGAAGGCACGATGGCCGTCGCGGGATTGAATCCGCATTCGGGCGAACACGGACTGTTCGGAACCGAAGAAGTGACGGATGTAACGCCTGCGGTCGAAGCGCTCCAAAAAGAGGGTTATCCCGTCGCAGGCCCCGTCGGAGCGGATTCCGTCTTCCATCTCGCGCTCACCGGCAAATTCAACAGCGTCCTCTCGCTCTACCACGATCAGGGACACATCGCGACGAAAACGCTCGATTTCGAGCGTACGATTTCGGTTACCGGCGGCATGCCGATTCTCCGCACGTCCGTCGATCACGGCACTGCAATGGACATTGCCGGCACGGGAAAGGCGAGTGCGGTGAGTATGATAGAAGCGATCCGCCTCGCGGTAAAGTATTCGCCGAATTTTATTAACGGGTGATTATGCGGATTGGAGCCGTATAACATAACAACGTTTTATAGGAGGTACGATAAAAAGCGCCGTCCGAAATAGCGCCGTCGCTGGAGTCTAGAGCCGAAAAACACTGAAGCGTTTTTCTTTTATCGGAAACACTCGCGATTTCTGTGCATTGCTCGAAATCGCAGCGTTCTTATCTCGAGTTTGCGTGGATGTTTGCAGAAGCCGTGTATAAGTGCTATCTCGATAAAAATCGTATGAGTACAATACACTGTATTTGCAAACTCGACTATTAAACGTGTGCGCTTATGCGCACGGCTAAAAACTTTTTCGGAAATTGATATTTCCTGCAAAAGTTTTTATAGGAGGAAGTATGGGAGACATTTCGGGAGCACAGATGCTCTTAGGACTCGGGATCGGACTATTAGTGCTGATTCTGCTCATTCTCAAAACGAAAGTCCACGTGTTTATCGCGTTGATTATCGCATCGTGTATCATCGGACTTGCAGGCGGCATGGCGCCGACGGCGATCGCGGGGACGATCACGAAGGGCTTCGGCGGAACGCTCGGCGGAATCGGTATCATCATCGGCTTGGGCGTCATGATGGGACAGATCTTCGAAGCGTCGGGAGCTGCGGAGCGCATGGCAAGGGTTTTTCTTAAACTCTTCGGCAAGGGACGGGAAGAATTTGCAATGGCCGTTACCGGATACGTCGTTTCGATCGCGATCTTTTGCGATTCGGGATTCGTCATCCTCTCACCGCTCGCACGCGCGCTTTCAAAAGAAACGAAAAAATCGATGGTGTCGCTGAGCGTCGCGCTCGCAGGCGGCTTGGTCATCACGCACTCGCTCGTACCGCCGACGCCCGGTCCGCTCGGTGTCGCAGGAACGTTCGGAATCGATGTCGGTAATTTTTTACTGCTCGGACTCGTCGTATCCATCCCGATGACGCTCGCGGTTATGTTTTACGGCAAATGGCTCGGTAAAAAGATTTATCAGATCCCGGGAGACAAAGAAGGCGAATGGCAGCGTCCGCCATATCAAAAACCGCAATACGATACAAACGGCGGTGCGAACGCGAAAAAACTGCCGAACGCATTTGTCTCGTTCATGCCCATCGTCCTGCCGGTCGTACTCATTTTATTAAATACGGTTCTTTCCGCATTGAAAGCGACGGGACCGATCGCGACGTTCTTTTTCGTCGTCGGTACGCCGATTTTCGCGGTGCTGATCGGAACGCTGCTTGCGATCTTTACGCTGACGCGCGGGCAAAGCAGAGAGTCCGTTATCAACACGCTTGAGGCGAGCATCAAAAGTGCAGGCATCATCATACTCGTAACCGGCGGCGGCGGCGCGCTCGGACAGGTTATCAAAGATGCGGGCGTCGGAAATTACATCGCACAGGGAATCGCTGCGACGCACATTCCCGTCATCCTCCTGCCCTTTATCATCGCGACGCTCGTGCGCTTCGTACAAGGTTCGGGTACCGTCGCTATGATCACCGCTGCGGGAATCACCGCTCCGATCGTTGCGGCCTCAGGCGGCAATATGGTACTCGGCGCGCTCGCGGCGACGGTCGGCTCGCTCTTCTTTTCGTACTTCAATGACAGCTTCTATTGGGTCGTAAACCGTTTGAGCGGCATCACCGATACGAAAGAGCAGATCCGCGTGTGGTCGATTTCAACGACGATCGCATGGGCGGTCGGCTTTGCCGCCCTGCTCATACTCGATATCTTTATGTGATTTTTCAATGCACAAACCCGTAATCGCACATACGCACTTACGGGTTTGCATTCTTTCGCTTACACCGTGCCGTTCAAAAATCGTATAGCATAAAACGTATATAAAGACACCGCAACGTTCAACGCTTCTTCGTCGATATCGAACATCGAATCGTGATGAGCGGCGATCGTTTCTTTTTTTTCGGGATTTCCGGTTCCGACATAGGCGTAGACTCCGGGCACTTTAATAATATATTCGGCAAAGTCGTCGCCTCCGAGAGAGGGCTTTCGCTGCGTAATCACTTTATCGCTTCCGAAAATATCGGATGCGAGACGCTGCACTTCGAGAGCCGCTTCGCGGCTGTTGATAAGCGGAGACGTAAAATCTTTCCATTCGATTTTCACCGTCCCGCCGAACGACGAAGCGATATTCGACGCGAGCGTTTCAAGCTGCCCCTTTACCGCTTTTCTCGTCTCCGGAGTGAGCGCGCGGATCGTCCCTTCGAGTTCCGCTTTTTGCGCGACTATATTGTATGCATCCCCCGCCGTAAGCTTTCCGACGCCGATGAGCACGTTGTCCATCGGAGAAGTACGCCTCGTAACGAGCGCCTGCAGAGCGACGACGATGTGACTTGCAATATAGACGGCATCGACTCCGAGTTCGGGCGTCGATACGTGCGCGGGATAGCCTTGCACGCTTATTTTAAACCAATCGACGCTCGCGTTATTCGGTCCTTCCATTGCGACAACGGAACCGACGGGAACGTTTGAGGCCGCATGGATGCCGAACGTGCGGTCGGCTCCGTCGAGGAAGCCGCCGTCGACGAAGATGCGCGCGCCGTATCCGATCTCTTCACCCGCCTGAAAGGTCAAGCGCACCGTACCGCCGAAGGCATCGGTATGAGAAGCCAAAATACGCGCGGCACCGATGAGAGAAGCCGTATGCGCATCATGTCCGCATGCATGCATTTTTCCCGGAACGGTCGACATGTATTCGCAAGCGTGCGTTTCCTGAATCGGAAGCGCGTCGATGTCTGCTCGGAGCACTATCGTCTTTTTACCCGGCTTCGTTCCCCTGATTTCGGCATACACACCCGTTTCGCCGACTCTCTTATGCGCGATGCCGACGGCGTCGAGTTCGTCTTCGATCTTTTTTGCGGTATTGAATTCTTCCCGTGCGATTTCAGGATGCATGTGGAAGTACCGCCGCAAACCGACGACATACCGATGATCGTTTTGTATTTCAGCCGTCAAGTGCTTTTCGACTTCATCCATACGCGTATTCTTTTTACCAACGGACTGCAGCGTCGACTTTTTTTACCGTCGCTGCTGCCGTATTCGCATCGATCGTACCGTATGCAAATGCCGGAAAATACGATTCTTTGTACTTTGAAAGAATATATTCGGCAACCGTCTGCGATTGATAGGCTTTCACAATCTTCGCATAGAGCGCGTTGTCTTTATCTTTCGTGCGGGCGACGATGACGTTGACGTAGGGATTGTCGCCCGAAGAAGACTGCTTTTCGATTATCAATCCGTCGCGCGAGGGAACGAAGCCCGCCGGAATCGCATAGGTGCCGTTGATCGTCGCACCCGCATAATCGTTCAGCGTCTGCGGCAGCGTATTTGCGGTCTGCGGCACGACTTCGACGTTGTACACGAGCTTCGTAATATCCTTCATTTCGGGCGTATAGCCCGCGGCGGGGTTCACTTCGATAAAGCCCGCCGTTTCAAGCAGTTTGATACCGCGGCTCAAATTCGTTCCGTCGCTCGGGATGGCAAGACGAAGCGCGTTTTTCCGAACCGCCTTCGTTCCGTTCATACCGGCGGCTTTTTTGATATCGTCGACGCTTTTGTATTTTTTCGAATACAGCGTCAGCGGCGCGATGAGCGTATCGCCGACAGCCGTAATTTTATAGCCGTTTTTCGACGCATCGTTATTGAGATAGGCTTTGTGTTGAAATGCGTTGAGATGGATGTCTCCGGAATTGAGCGCTTCGTTCGGAAGATTGTACGCGCTGAATTCGACGAGCCGGATTTTGATACCTGATTTTTCGCTGTCGAGCACATACTGCACGGCTTTCCACTGATCGTTTGACGATCCGCATACGCCGACTTTTACCGTCGCCGCGCCCTTCTTTTGCGCAAAAGCGCCGCCTGCAATCAAAGCGCCTGCAAAAACGGCACTTACCAATTTCTTAATAATTTTCATACGATTCTCCTGTACATGCTATCGAACTGTCGAAAAAGTGAGCGACTTTTGAAACGGCCATCGTTTCCTTTGTTTTTCCGTTTCGCCCGATTCCGGAAAAACGATCAATAGTGTTTTTTAACGAGCTCGCGGTTCGTCGTCTTTTTTGCAAAAAACGAACCCGTAAACTGCAAAAGGCAGATAAACAGCAGCAGTACGACGATACACGCATAGATGATATCCTGATGATTCAATCCCTGTCCGTAATTGATTGCAAAATCGCCGAGCCCGCCCGCGCCGACGGCGCCCGCCATCGTCGTAAGGCCGACGAGAGAAATCGCCGTGATCGTCGTTACGCGAATGAGTTCCGGCACCGATTCGTGAAGATACACGCGGAAGATCAAACCGAACGTACCGCTTCCCATACTGCGCGCCGCTTCCGCCTTTCCGGGATCGACGTTTTCAAGGGCGGTTTCGACTTGGCGCGAAAAAAACGGCACCGTTCCGAAAATGAGCGGAATGATCGCACCCTTCACTCCGATGGCCGTTCCGACGAGCGCCCTCGTAAACGGAATCAAAAATACGAGGAGCACGACGAAAGGGATCGATCGGAATAAATTAATAAAAATACTGACGACCGTGTAAAAGGGCTTGTTTTCTTTTATGCCGTCTTTTTTGAACACGATAAGCAGTACGCCGAAAATCATACCGAACACGAACGAGATTGTACCCGATATGATAAACATTTGAAATGTCGACGCACAGTTGGCAAGAAATGTATACCAATAGGAATACAGGTTCGGTAACCATCGTTCCATAAATTCCATCATTTGCCTCCGTCGTGAATGATATTTTCAAACACTTTTACGTTTTTACTTCGGAAATACGAAAGAGCGGCGGCGACGTTTTGCGCATCCCCCTTTATTGCGGCGATAATCGCACCGAGAGGTTCGCCCTGAATGACATCGACGTTTGCAAGTACGATATTCAAATTGACGCCGAACTTTCTCGACACTTCCGAAATGAGCGCATCTCCGACGGCATCTTTTTCGAACTGCAATTTAACAAGCGTACCGCCGCCTTGCGTGCCGATAAGAGCACCGCCCGATGCGAGCATATCGATTTTTGAAAGAGAAGATTGAGACGCGATAAATTTCTTTGTAATCTCCTGAACGGGTGATGCAAAAATGGAATACACATCCCCTTCTTCGACCACGCGACCGTTTTCCATCACCGCAACTTTATGGCATATCGATTTGATAACCGACATTTCGTGCGTAATGAGAACGATCGTAAGATTTAATTTTTTATTGAGCTCTTTCAAAAGCGAAAGAATCGATTCGGTCGCTTCGGGATCGAGCGCACTCGTCGCTTCGTCCGAAAGCAGCACGCTCGGATTGTTTGCAAGAGCGCGCGCAACAGCTACGCGCTGCTTTTGTCCGCCTGAAAGCTGCGACGGATACGCAGCGGCTTTATCGGTGAGGCCGACGAGTTCGAGCAGTTCGAAAACACGGGAGCGGATTTCCTCTTTTGCAAGCCCCGAATACGCAAGCGGGTATGCCACATTTCCGAACACGGTCGAACGGTCGAGCAGATTGAAGTGCTGAAAAATCATGCCTATCTTTTTACGCACTTTTTTCATTTCGTGATTCGAAAGCCGTTTGAACTTTCCGCCTTCGTCCCGCGTGATGTCCGTTCCGTTTACCGAAATCGAACCGCTGTCGGGGACTTCGAGTAAATTGATACATCTGACGAGCGAAGATTTTCCCGCACCGGAATAGCCGATGATGCCGAAGATCTCGCCGTCGCGAATCCGAAGCGACACGTCTTTGATCGCTTCAACGCGTGCATCTTTGAGACGATACGTTTTGTTGACGTTTTGTAAGACAATCATAATAACACTAATAACCTACTAAAATACTAGTATATATAATTTCACAAGCACGGTCAACAGACCGCAGGCGAAAACGAAAAATCGCATACCTTCCGCGCCGCCGGATCGCTTAAAAAACTTGACTTTTGAAAATGACGATGTACAATATTATTATATTCAAAAACGGAGAAGCTATGAACAGTCTTACGGTGCTGCTCGAAAACACGCAGGCTGAACTGAAATCGGTTTCAGTCGAACACGGTCTTTCCCTTTTGCTCCGCGTCGACGATAAATCTTTTTTATTCGACACGGGCGCGACGGGCATCTTTACCGAAAACGCACGATTGATGAACGTCCCGCTCGACGACGTGGAGTGCGTCGTCATAAGTCACTCGCACTACGATCACGCAGGCGGTTTTGCCTCTTTTGTCGAAACATACCGCGTACGCGAACTCGTTACCGGTCCCGATTTTTTTCTTCCGAAATACAATTTTCTAAACGGTGCGTTTACGTACCTCGGCGCGAGTTTCGATAAAGCGCTGCTCGACAGCTGCGGTATCGCCCACAGAACATGCGACGGCTGCCTGCAGTTGAGCGATTCGCTGTACGCTTTTTCGGGGTTCGCCCGTACGCATGCATTCGAAACGATTCCCGAACGCTTCGTAAAAGGAGTCGTCGGCAATACCGTTCCCGATTTTTTCGACGACGAAGTCTGTCTCGTATACGACGGAGGCTCATCGCTTACGATCATCGTCGGCTGCTCGCATCCGGGTATACTCAATATGACGGCATCGGTAGCCGCACACTTCGACAAACCCGTATCCGCCGTCTACGGGGGATCGCATTTGGTCGAAGCCGACGACGAACGTATCCGAAAAACGATCGAAGAACTGCAAAAAAAAGGCGTACGAAAAACGGGGTTCTGTCACTGCAGCGGAAACCGCGTCCACGAAATCATCGCAGAGACGAACGCCGTAACCGACTGCCGCCTTGCGACCGGCAGTGTCGTCGTACTGTAATCGCAGAGCATTATCAAAATTATTAAACCGTATCGCATTTAATAATTTTGAAATATTTAATAAGCAGGAGGCTTTAAATGTCAGGTGCGTACATGTTGGCGGTTATTATCGTTGCGGTAATAGCCATGATTCTCGCGATCAGCAAATTGAAAATTCATCCGTTTATCGTGATGACGGTCATTGCGATCGCCGTCGGTTTGCTGTGCGGAATGAACACGGAAGACGTTATCGTCAAAGTAAAAACCGGTTTCGGGAACATTTTAGCGAGTATCGGTATCGTCATCCTCGCAGGTACGATCATCGGCACGATTCTCGAAAAGACGGGCGCGGCGCTGACGATGGCGAACACTATTTTGAAACTCGTCGGCAAAGAGCGGTCGGTTCTCACAATGGGATTGACGGGTTACGTAACGGGTATCCCCGTTTTTTGCGATTCGGGCTTCGTCATCCTCTCGCCGATCAGCCGCGCGCTTGCGGCGCAGTCGAACAAATCGCTTGCGGTTATGGCGACGGCGCTCAGCGCGGGTTTGTATGCGACACACTGTCTCGTCCCTCCGACGCCGGGCCCCATCGCAATGGCGGGCACGCTCAATGCGAACCTCGGTTTGGTCATCGGGATCGGTCTTTTGATCTCGCTGCCGGCAACCTTTATGGGTATCCTGTATGCAAACAAAGTAGCAGGCAAAATCGATATTCCGGCGAATCCCGAATATACGGTAGACGAGCTCGTAGAAAAATACGGCAAGCTTCCGGGTGCGCTGCATTCCTTCGCTCCGATCCTCGTACCGATCATCCTCATCGCGTTGAAGAGCATCGGCGATTTTCCGTCGCACCCCTTCGGTACCGGTGCCGTAAAGATGTGCTTTTCGTTTATCGGAAACCCTGTCATCGCGCTGCTCTTGGGTATCGTCCTTGCGACGACGCTCATTCCGAAATCGGAAAAAAAGAATACGCTTTCGTGGGTCACCGACGGAGTGACTAATTCGGCGGGCATCCTCGCGATCACCGGCGCAGGCGGCGCATTCGGCGAAATATTAAAATCGCTTCCGCTCGCGGATGCGTTGAGCTCCTCTCTTTTACAGATGCACGTCGGCGTTTTCCTGCCCTTCATCATCGCGGCGATTTTAAAATCCGCGATGGGCGCATCCACGGTCGCGATGATTTTGACTTCTGCAATGGTCGCGCCGCTCATGCCGGCTCTCGGCTTTACATCGGAAATCGGCAAAGTGCTCGTGATCATGGCGATAGGCGCGGGTTCGATGACGGTGAGCCACGCAAACGATTCGTACTTCTGGGTCGTTTCGCAGTTTTCCGACATGAACACGCAGCAGGCGTATAAGTGTCAAACGGGGGTAACGCTCGTACAGGGCATCACGACGATCATCGTCGTATTTATCGTTTCGTTATTCGTGCATTAATATTATTATGATGAAGGGGCTGTTGAAAAAGTAACCGTCTTTGAGACTGCCCCCTTCCGTGCAGATCTTATCGCAGCGCATCGATATTCGCTTTGCCCGGCAAAACGAAGGGCAGTACATCTTCCGCAGAATCGATTTCGATGCGCACTAAAAACGGCTTTCGTTCCCGCTTCGGAGAAAACGCTTTTTCGTACCACTTTTCATCTTCGGCCGCATCGACCGCCTCTATGCCGAAACCTCGTGCGATTTCAACAAAATCGACGCGATGAGAAAATTCGCTTGCAGCGTAGGTTCCGCCGAAAAGATATTTTTGCTGCTGATATACCATGCCGAGCGTACCGTTGTCGAAAACGATGACCGTCACCGCAAGGTTTTGCTCGGAAAGCGTTGCAAGCTCCTGAATGTTCATGAGGATGGAACCGTCGCCCGAAACACACACGACGCGGCATTCAGGGTGCGCGAGAGAGGCTCCGATTGCGGCGGGCAGTCCGAATCCCATCGTACCGAGCGAGCCCGACGTAAGAAATGTTCTCGGCTTTTCGACGGGATAATACTGAGCCGTCCACATTTGATGCTGACCGACATCCGTCGTAACGATGAGTTTGTCGCGCCTCATACCCGCTTTTTCAGCGAAAAGCGGAATCGAAGCGATACACTCGCGGGGATTGCCGTAGGACGATTTTTTTGCCGCACCGCAAAGGGGTGAAAACGTTTCCGTTTTTAGCTTTATGATCTTTTCAAGCCACACGGCGCGCGCTTCCGCGTTTTGCCAATTCGATGCGAAAAGCTCCTGCTTTCGGGACGCAAGCTGCACGAGGATCGGAAAGACGGATCCGACATCGGCGACAACCGAAATATCGGCGTCGATGATTTTATCGACTTCAGCCGCATCGACGTCGATGTGCACGACGCGCGCTTTCGGACAAAACTTCGACACGACGCCCGTCGCCCTGTCGTCGAAGCGGACACCCGCGGCGATGACGAGATCGGCATCGTGCATAGCGACGTTTGCCGCGTAAGAACCGTGCATACCGACCATGCCGGCAAACATTTCAAAAGAGGAAGGCACGCAGCCTATTCCCATAAGACTCGTCACTACCGGCAGACGATAACTTTTCAGAAATTTTTGCAGTTCTTTTGCCGCCGCTTCCGAATTACAGCCCCCTCCGCAAAAGAGTACCGGACGCCGAGCTTCGGCAAGCGCATCGGTTATGCGATCCATACTCGAAGCGTATTCGGACGGCGGCGTATGAAAGCGTATATCGTGTATCGTAACGGATGCGATATCGGGCCACGAATCGAATTCACACGAAGAAAGCTGTACGTCGCGCGGAACGTCGACGAGTACCGGACCCGGCCGCCCGTTCACCGCGATCGCAAAGGCTTCGGGAATCGCGACGAGCAGCTCTTTCGGAGATTTTACCATGATACTGTGCTTTGCAATCGGAAAGGAAAGGCCGAAAGTATCCGCCTCCTGAAACGCGTCGGTACCGATAAGGCTCGTATTCACCTGCCCCGTAATCGCAACGATCGGAACGGAATCGCTTCGGGCGTCGGCGACGGCGGTAAGGAGATTCATCGCACCCGGCCCGCTCGTCGCAAAACAAACGGCGGGCTTTCCGGTACTCCGCGCCATGCCCTGCGCGATAAAACCCGCAGCCTGTTCGTGACGGGCGAGCACATGGCGGATCGAACTTTTCGCAAGCGCGTCGTACAGCGGCAAAATCGAACCGCCGGGGATTCCCGCCGCGACGGTGATCCCTTCCGTTTCGAGCAGCTTGACGATTATTTCGCTTCCCGTCTTTTTCATAAACGTCGATTACAGTTCAAACTGATCGATCTGCGATTCGATCTTTTGTATGGCCTCTTTCATCCGCACCGAAATATTTTCCAACGCGGAACCGGTTTCGTTTATCTGCCGTGCGCCCGTCGCCATCTCATTTATGCCTTCTTTCATGCCGAACGCATTGTTTTGCAATTTATTGATTTCGATGAGAATCGATTTATTGCCGGACGCCATTTCGCGCGATGCGTTCTGTACGTTCGTCGTATTGTCGTTTACGACGCGCAGCGATGCATCTATCTGTTTCGAACCTTCATTCTGTTCCTCCATAGCCTGTTTGATATACAGCACGAACCGATTCGTAACATTCAATTCGTCGGAAACCGATTTGAACACTTCACTCAATTGGGCGGAAGCGCCGACGACGCTGCTGATCGCCTGCTGTACGTTGCTGAGTTCTTCGCCGATGCGCTTCGACTGAGTCGCGGAGGATTTCGACAATTTACGGATCTCATCCGCAACGACGGCAAAGCCCTTTCCCGCTTTACCCGCATGGGCGGCTTCGATGGACGCGTTCATCGCAAGCAGATTCGTTCGCGTTGCGATGTCCGCGATTATCGTATTCGCGTCCTGCAGCATATTGGATTGACTTTCGATCTGCTCGATGCGCGCGTTGACGTCGGTCTGTTTCATAAAACCGTCCTGCGCTTTATCGCGCAGCATTGAAAAGGATGTGACCATCTTATCGACCGATTGATTGACCGATGCGATACTGACGATCATCTCTTCGATCGCGGCAGACGCCTCGGTCACGCTGCTCGATTGATTTTGAATCATCTGTTCAAGCGAGTCGATATTCGTCGCTATTTCGTTGACGGCGCCGACAGTCTGCGCTACGCTCGCCTCCTGTTTGTCCATCTGAGTATGTATGCTGCCGATATTCGCAATGATCTGCGTGATCGCGCTCGACGTATCGTCCGCGCTGCCGGTCATATCTTCACCGGCCGTAACGAGCGTCGCTTTGCTTTCTTTTACGTCTTTAACGATCGCATACAGCTTTTGAATAAATTTATTAAATCCCGTGACGAGCAAGCCGATTTCGTCGTCCGACGGCGCGTCGATCTTGACGGCGAGATTTGCGTTTCCTTCCGACAGCGCGATAAACGCCTGCGACACTTTTTGAAGCGGCCGCATAACCAAACCGAACACGCGGTTTGCGATAATCGAAACGAGGATGACGAGCAATACGACGACCGCCGCGAGGATTTCGATCATCTTGATGCCGATCGTTTTTGCGAGCTCCGTTCTTGCTGAGGAAAAATTGCTTGCAAGCGCCCACATGCCTGCAGGCTTACCTGCGACATCGAAAACCGGCCAATAGATGACGTAGTACCGGCTCTTTCCGATCGTATCCATTTTGGCATAACTTTTGCCCCGCACGAGCACCGCTTCGGAGCAATCGTCACCGACCGCAGCGGCAAGTATGTCGTTTTTTTCGTCCGAGATCGTCGATGCGACCGCTTCCGTACCGTCGTAAAGCATGACGTCGCAGCCGAAGATTTTGTGCGCCTTTTTCAAAAAATCGGCGGACGATACGTTGAATCCCGAAACGATCGCTCCGATAACCCTTCGTTCGCTGTCGTATACGGGGCATCCCGCTCTGATCGCAAAACGAACAAGCACCGCCTTTTCATACGAATACGTCGCGCGGCCTCTGACCGCTTCCCTGACGGCGTTTTGATTGATGATGTTATCACCGAAGCGTTCCGAGTGTCCCCGCGCGATGATATTGCCTCGCGTGTCGGTTAAAACGATAAAATCGACATGCATCTGTCCGATGAGTTCGGCAAGGATTTTATACGCATCGGCGTGACTGCGGCTGCGAGCGGCTTGCACGACATCGGGACGACCTGCGATCGATGCGGCCGCTCCCTCCGCACGTGACCCGAAGTCGTCGAGCAAAAGCTGAAAACCCGCAACGCTCGCTTTCGTCGACTGCTCGTGCTGTGCGGTCAGTATGCGATAAAAGAAAACGGCAAGCGCAAGTCCGCAGACGATCGCTGTAAAAAAAACCGTGATCCTGTTGACGCTGCTGAGTTTGCGTACGAGAGACGATTGTTTTTTTACGGCAGGGAGTTTAGGGAGTTTATAGAAAAAAGAGGTTTGTGTCATAGTGTTTACTCCTAAATTTATATATTTACGTATTATGAAGCGTTTGTCAATTATATATATATCAAATACACGGAAATCAAGTTTTGCCCAAAAGCGGTAATAATGCTTGAGGATTCATAAGAGCACGGAACATAATACCGTTCAACGGCAGCTTCGATTGTGTCTCCCGCTTGTGTATGCGGATTATGTTCAGCGCAAACTTGTGCAGCATATTGAGATTCTGCTGTACGTTCTTACTCTGCACCCTGCATCTGTCCTCGTCAAAATGTACATCCAACAGCCAATGCATCGATTCCACCGACCATTCCTCTCTTGCATGATGGAGCAGCTCTTCCGCTCGTAACGCTTTACTTGAAATATAATAATGCCATTCTTCCGTCACCCCTTTGTTCGTCTCAAATCGCGTATGCACTGCTCCAATACATTTGAGTTCCGGCCATACTCGTCCTCCCGGCTGCCATGAAACATCATCACTCGTATATGCACTCCGTGTTTCTTTCCGCCCATGTCCTCTTTCCGTTTGCGTGATGCTGTCCATCGTCGCTCTCAGCTTTGTATCCTGAACATACTCCGCGATATCGTTCATAAGTGCTTCCTGATTGCCCTTCGCACTTAACAAATAATCCGCTTCCGCCCCAATTATCGCTTCGGCAGTCTCTATTTGACAGTTCATTGCGTCCGCGACCACCATACAGCCCTTAATTTCAAGCTCTTTTATCAATTCCGGTACAGCCGGAATCTCATTACTCTTTGATTCGACTGTTCTTTGGGCAAGTGTCAGCCCCAATTCACCTATCTGTGCACTGATGATATGCAAGGGATTGTCGTATTTTTTCATCTTTCCCGTTGAGCGGATAGCTTTTCCGTCTATGGCTATCGTCAACGGCTGCTTCTTTTTCTTCTTGCTTTGTTCTTCCTCTTCCGTCTCAAGTTTTGCTGCAAGATTCGGTACAACCGAAGCTACCCATTGTTTCATACATTTATTCAGTGATTCAGGCCGTATGATTGCAAGCAGACTCAAAAGCCACCAATAGCACGGTATCCGTTTGATCCCGAAGGTTTCTTCCAGAAACTTTCTGACATGTTCGGTTGTTGCCCACTCGTGGATTTTCTTTACGCTTTGCAAATCGCACAGGCTTCCCAAAATCACGATGATAACCGCATCTTGTACGCTGCAAAAATACCCGTCGTATTCCCGTTCCGTCTCAAGCACTGCAAGTGCATCTTCTAATGTTTCCCACCTCATGCTCTTACTTTAGCATTTTATCGACTTTTTAAATAGGGGGCTTGAAAATTGATTTCCGTGTATCAAATATGTGATATTTTCGTATATGTATGTATAAAAAAAGATCTATGAAAAAAAGCGGATATCTGTTATACTATTGATATGAAAAAGATATTGCTCGTCTCATCGAATAAAAAAATTATCGATACGGTGCGGGAAGGCTGTGCCGCATTTTCAGACGATTTCGGCACGGATATCAGAACGGATGCCGACGATATCATAAGTTACATCAATTACGAACTGCCGGAAATCAAGATACTCGACTACACTTCCGAAAATATCGACTGCGGCAAAATCCTTTCAGAAGTGAACACCGATCCGTGGCTGCACTACGGCGGTATCATCGCGGTTTGTAAAGACAGAAAACAGATGCGAGAGCTCGAAGAGCTGAAAGACTCCAATATCCTTTCAATTCAAACGATAAACGACTTTTCATTCCACTTTATTCATCTGTTGCGCATCCTGTGGCAAAATCAAAAATTTCTTTTCAACCGCGGTATGCAGGAAGATTTCGGAGGCGAAGAAAACGGTACTTTCGTTTGCGGCAACGATCCTCTCGACATCAGATTCTACACGTCGTTCCTTATTAATTATTTATACAGCACGAACAGAATAAACAGCGACGACCGTAACGATCTCCAGATGACGTTGACCGAACTTTTGACAAACGCGCTCGAACACGGCAACTTGCATATCTCGTATGAAGAAAAAACAAAATGGATGGAAACGCACGGAGATATATTCAGCCTCATCACGGAACGTGCCGCCGACCCGCGATACGCCAACAAACAGATTACGATCACGTATGCGATCGGCAAGCATAAGTCGACCGTATCGATTCAGGACGAAGGCGACGGGTTCGATTGGCGGAAATACATCGGCAAAAAAAACGAAGGTGACGGAGCGTTGCACGGCAGAGGCATTAGTATCGCGGCGGAACTCGTTTCGAAAATCGCGTACAACGAAAAAGGCAATCAAGTCGTATTCGAAATCAATAACAGGATCGACGAATCGAATACGGTACCGCAAGTCATGTCGAATTTCGAAACGGTGACCTACACCGACAAACAAATCGTCTGCCGCCAAAACGAACCGACGACCGATCTTTTCTTTATCGTATCGGGACGCTATGCGGTCTATTCCGGACGGAAGCTCGTCACCGTCATGTCGCCGAACGACGTGTTTATCGGAGAGATGTCGTTTTTGCTCAACGACAAACGCTCGGCAACGATTCTCGCCGTCGGCAACTGCAAACTTATTAAAATTCCGAAAGGAGATTTTCTCCAGATGATACGGAAAAATCCGCACTACGGCTTATTCCTTTCACGAATGCTTGCACAGCGGCTTGAAAAACAAACGCACCGGACAATCGAGCTGAACGCACAGATCGCAAAACGGCAGGAAGACAAAAAATAGTTTTTCGAATTACACTGCCGTATCACCGGAGACAATACCGTGTCGCTCAACTGCAACGAAATAAACGCAATCCTTGCGGAACTCGATCTCGAAGGCGCTTTTATCCAAGACATTATCCAGCCCGGCTACGATACGCTTGCGCTCTGCACATATAAAAACGGAAAGGCGCTCACGCTCTTTATCTGCACTGCACACGCTTCGTGCCGCATACACGAGACGAAACGGAAAATCACGCGGAACGATAAGCCGCTGCGCTTTATGGAATTTTTAAAATCGCGCATAAAAGGCTCCCGGATTACATCCTGCGCACAAGTCGGTTTTGAGCGCATTATTAAAATGACGCTTACGCACGCCGACGAAAGTTTTATCATGTATATACGTTTGTGGAGCGGAGCTGCAAATATCGTATTGTGTACGGAATCGAACATAATCCTCGATACGATGTATCGCCGTCCTGCAAAGGGCGAAATCGCGGGCGGTACCTTTGCGCTTCCCGAAAACGAAAAAGCGTTTTTGCAAAAAGAGCATCCCGTCCGCACCTTCGGCGATGTCGAAGATCGCTATGCAAAAGAGCATCCCGACGCAGCACCTCTTTCGTTTAACGAAAAAGTCGATATGTGGTACGGTGAGCATGCCCGCTCTCTTTCGCGCGCGGCGCTTTTGGCGCAGGCGGAAAAATGGTATGCCGCACAAAAATCGAAAAGAGAAGCCTCTCTCGAACGGCTGAAAGCGAAACGGGAATCTTTTAAAAATGCCGGACAATACAAACATCAGGGCGATTTGATATTATCTTTCGGACACTTGCTCGACGGCAAAAGCGAATTTCTCGAATGTGAAGATTACGATACCGGCGGAAGGGTGCGGATCAAAATCGATCCGAAAAAAAACGCGCAGGAAAATGCGGCGGCATATTACGAACGGTATCGAAAAGAAACGCGGGGAGCGGAACAGCTCATTCACGATATCGAAATCGAAAAAAAGGAGATCGCAGCGCTCGACAAACGCTACGGCGACATCGTGCGCGAACAAAATCCCGTAAAGATAGAACAGCTGCTCAGACAAAACACAAAACCGGAACAGCAAAAGAAAAAAGCGCATCCGGGTCTCGATTACACGGTCGACGGCTGGTACATCATCGCAGGGCGCGACGCGAACGAAAACGACGAACTTTTACGCCGCCACGTTCGAGGCGAAGATATGTGGCTGCACGCGCGCGACTTTCCGGGAGGCTACGTTTTTATTAAAAACCGGCCGGGAAAAACCGTACCGCGCGATGTGCTGCTCGACGCGGCAAACCTTGCAGTCTACTATTCGAAAGGGCGCAAAGCGGGAAAAGCCGACGTCTATTATACGAAAGTAAAATATCTCCGACGTGCGAAAAACGGTCCGAAAGGCCTCGTGCTTCCGACACAGGAAAAAAATATTTTCGTCGCACTCGATCAGGGGCGGCTCGACCGCATGGACGATATCCGGCGGGAATTAATGCAATAAAACACCGAGAGAACGCAAAGCCGAAATCGAAACTCGACGAGCGACCTAAAAGCGTTCGGCTCTTCCGGAGGATTTACGCCGATACAGGCCCGCGCTTCCGCTCCGCTCCGTCGGCGTATGTACGTTCGGCCTACCGTGCGCTCTGAATTTTTTTTCGTTGAAGCCGCCCGCACTCCTTTCAAAACGTCCCGCTTTCTTTTTTCCGCCGAAGGATTCGCCGTCGCCTCGAAACGATGAACGTGATTTTTTTTCAAAGCCGCCGGACTTCGAATCGACGTGGATGTGCGGAACATCGCCGCCTCTTTTGGACAGTTCGAGCGCTTTTTTTGCCGAATCGGCGGGAAGACTCAAAAGCGTAAAATTCGCGGCCATATCGATGCGGTCGACAAAGCGCCCCGGAATATGAAGGAGATCGCTGAAATAATCCGCAATTTCGCGAGGCCCGTATCCGTCGCGCCGTCCCATCTGTACGTAGAGGCGCACTTGATCGCCCGCCCCTCCGAACGAAACGCGGTTTCGACCCGCTTCGCCTTTTTGACGTGCAATCTTTCCGTAACGGGAAACATCGAGCGATGTGCCGTAGAGTACGGACATAACAGCCGCGAGCACGTCTTCGGCATCGTTGTCTTTGCACAGCTCTTTCGCCATTTCCGCAAACTGAGCATCGGCTTTGATGAGCGCGGGCTTTTGAAGATTCGTATCACCCCGCATATCCGCATCGCTCTGTACTTCCGTATCGTCCTTTGCGTTCGCGTCGGATGCCGCAGCCTCAACGGACACATCGTTTTGCCCCTCCGCATCGGGCACACCGTACATATCGCTTTCGTCATTCGAAGCGGAGATATCCGTCTGTGCATCGGAATTATTAATTATTAATTTATCGGCATCGCTTTTTTCCGAAACGCGATCGTGCCGCGAAGACAAGCCGATATCGCTTTTAAGTTTGTCGAAAAGCCGCTCCCGTTTTTTTGCGACGACTTCTTCGATCGTCGGAACGGCTTCTTCTTTAAGCTCTCCCTTCGTGCTTTTTCGGATCGCATTTTGCATATAGCTGAGTTTGCGCTTCCGCTCTTCGGGACGAACAAAGGTGATCGCCGTTCCCGCAGCTCCCGCCCTGCCCGTGCGTCCGATACGATGCACGTACGTCGCACCGTCGAACGGAAGGGAATAATTGACGACGTGGCTGAGACCTGTGATATCGATGCCGCGGGCGGCGACGTCGGTCGCAACGAGGATGCGCGTTTTTTTTCGGCGGAATCTCGCGAGGATTTTTTCGCGCTGGCTCTGCGCAACATCTCCGTGAAGAGCTGCGACTTCATAGCCGCGTTCGTCGAGCTGGCGCGCGACGGTGTCGGCGTCCATCTTCGTCTGCGTAAAGACGAGACCGTAAAAATCGTCGGCAATATCGATGAGGCGCACGAGGGCGTCTATCTTTTCGCTTTCGCGGAGCACCCAAAATTTCTGTTCGATGAGCAGCGGCTCGTCGACGACGCCTTCTTCTTCGACGATTTCGTATTCGCCCATAAACTGAGAAGCGATTTTGAGAATCGGAGCAGGCATCGTCGCGCTGAAAAGCAGGATGCGGCTTGCGGGATTGGCTTTTTCGAAAATCGCTTCGATATCTTCGATAAAACCCATATCGAGCATTTCATCGCCTTCATCGAGGATGAAATAATCGATTTTGCCGATGTCGAGCGTACCGCGTTCGATGTGATCCTGAATGCGGCCGGGAGTGCCGACGACGATTTCAACGCCGCGTTTCAAATCGCGTATCTGAGACAGCATCGACGCGCCGCCGTAAACGACGCAGGTGCGCGGAAATTTTCCGTCGGCGAAGGACTGCATTTCGGTGCACGTCTGAACGGCAAGTTCCCGCGTCGGCTCAAGGATGAGCGCTTTGACGTGATCGCTTCCGCCTCTCAAGCGCTGCACGAGCGGCAAACCGAATGCGGCAGTTTTTCCCGTTCCCGTACGCGCGCGCGCGATGACATTTGCGTCTCCGTCCAAAAGGCGCGGAATTGCGAGAACTTGAATCGGAGAAGGAGTGACAAAGCCTTTACGGGCTACTGCGGCCAGGGTCTGTTCGTCCAGACCGAGGTCTTCGAAAGAGATGTCTTCTGAATCCATGTGTATACCTGTACCCTGCGGGCAAACGCCCGCCCCTGATTTGTGTGACGGGACTGACAGGAAGCACTATACAGGATCCGGAAAATCGACAGATGCGGCTTTATATGCCGCGCATGCGTCCATCAGACACAGCACACATAATGACACAATAGCGTAAATAACAAACAATTACAAGTGAAAATCGTGATATAATTTGAAATAGTTCGCATATATTACCGTTTTTTAGAAACGCTTTACGGCATCCGGTTTACGGCATCCGGTTTGATTTTTTTGCCGCCCTGTGGTATACTGCAGCGATATGGCAAA
Source organism: Treponema socranskii subsp. buccale (assembly GCF_024181585.1). Classification (NCBI taxonomy): domain Bacteria; kingdom Pseudomonadati; phylum Spirochaetota; class Spirochaetia; order Treponematales; family Treponemataceae; genus Treponema; species Treponema socranskii. Next base: position 1,984,708 of record NZ_CP054258.1, read on the forward strand.
AACTACGAATCCGAAAAAATCGGCAACATCCGAAGCAAAAGCAAAGACATCGGCAAAAGCGAAAAAAGCTCCCGAAAAGTCTGCAAAAGCCGCATCCAAAACCGGTGCAAAAAAAAGCGGAAAATCCGCTGCAAAGCCGGCGGCGAAAAGCTCGGCAAAAACGGGCACGAAAACTGCGGTAAAAAAATCGGCAACATCCGAAACAAAAGCAAAGGCATCGACAAAAGCGAAAGAACCCGCGAAGGCGGCATCTTCAAAAGTAGCGGCAAAATCCGCATCGAAACTTTTAACGACGAAGAAAGCCGTCTCAAAAAGCACATCTCCGAAGACGGGAGCAAAAACAGGCGCAAAGGCGGCTCATCCGAAATCCGCTGCAGGAAAAGCGTCTTCAAAAAAATCGAAATCTTCGAGATTCCGCGTAAATCAAAAGATCGTCTACCCCAGTCAGGGCGTCGGAAAAATCATCGCCATCAATGACCAGCTTTTTAACGGCGAAATGGTGCCGTATTACAATATCTATATCGAAGCGTCGGATATGACCGTCATGGCACGTGTTGAATATGCCGAAGAACTCGGTATCCGCGCCATCGTTTCCGCTTCCGAAGCGGAAAAAGCGCTCAACCTGCTTTCCGACGATTTCGAACCGATCACGTCGGATTGGAAGCTCCGCTACCAGATGAACCTCGACCTGCTCAAAAAAGGAAGCATCAACGACATCGCAACGATCGTGCGCTGCCTGTACAACCGCAGCAAAGTAAAAGAACTTCCGATCCTCGAACGAAAGCTCTACGATTCCGCACGCAAACTGCTCGAAGATGAAATTTCGTTTGCGACGGGGAAATCGCTCAAAGAAGTCGAAACGCTTATCCATATCAAACTTGAGCCGCCGGGATCCGCACCCAAAGTCAAGCACGTCATCAACATCGACGATGACGAAGACGACAACCTCATGGACGATATGAACACCGGCTCGAACGAATCGGACGACGGAGATTCTTCAGGCGATGACGATTCGTCCTACGACGACGATTCCTTTTAATGTTTTGAAAGTAAAGCATCATAAAAATGGATAAAAAGCATAAAATCCCCGCCGCCGTCATCATCGTCGCGGCGGGCGCTTCTTCACGCATGGGTAAAGGAGTGCGGAAACAGTACCGGCCGCTCGGATGCGGCACCGTTCTTTCCGAATCGGTTAAGCCGTTTTTAAAAGCGCTCGACTGCGCTTCTCTCGTTATCGCAATCCCCTCCGATGAAGACGGCGCTCTTGCACGCGATGCGCTTTATGCGGATACGGAAATCGAAACGCTTTTGCAAAAAACAAAACCCGTCTTCGTCCGCGGAGGGACGACGCGGCAAAGCTCGGTAAAAATCGCGCTTGAAAAAACCGGAGAAAAAATTACGGGCGGTATCGTTTTGATTCATGACGCCGCCCGTCCCTTCGTCACCGAACAAATCATCGTCCGTACCGCACAAGCGGCAATCGAACACGGAGGAGCCGTCCCTGCCGTTTTGCCGACGGACACGCAAAAAATTATCAACGCCGAAGGTTTTATCGTCGAACATCTCAAGCGGGAACGTATGGCTGCGGTTCAAACACCGCAAGCTTTCGGTTTTATTCGACTGCTCGCTTCTCACCGCAAAGCGGAAAACGACGGAGAAGCATATACGGATGACACGGAAATTTGGGGAAAATACGAAGGAGACGTTATGACGGTGCAGGGCTCGCCGGAAAATAAAAAGATCACCTATACGGAGGATATACGGATGACGGCCTTTCGAACCGGCTTGGGCTACGATATGCACCGCCTTATTCCGGGAAGAAAATTGATGATCGGAGGAGTCGTCATCCCGTTCGATAAAGGCGAAGATGCGCACTCCGACGGCGACGTCCTCCTCCACGCCGTAACCGATGCGCTTCTCGGAGCGGCCGCGCTCGGCGATATCGGAAGTTTTTTTCCGCCTGAAGATGCCGCATGGAAAGACGCCGATTCCGTTTTTTTATTAAAATCCGTTTGGAAAAAAATACAAAAGCACGGCTGGCACCTTATCAATATGGACTGCGTGATAAAACTCGAACGTCCGAAATTTCTTCCGTATCGCCGGCAGGTAATCGATTCGATTGCACAGGCTCTCGGAGTCGAAAGCTCTTCTATTTTCGTAAAAGCGAAAACGGGTGAAGCGCTCGGAGATGTCGGCAAAGGAGAGACCGTAGAAGCGTGGTGCACTTGTTTTCTCGGTAAAAACTGAATACGCGCCGACGGCAAAAAGTCGAAGCATTATTCGGTTCGAAAAACTTACCGTTCGCGTTTTGTCTGCGCCGCACTTTACCGATGCGGCGCGTTTTTTTATTCGGGCATCTCGAGCACCATTTCGATTTCCGTCTGCGTGCGCTTCATTGACCTCGCGATTTCTTTTACCGTCCATCCCTGCTGTTTAAGCTGTTTGATATTGTCCCTGTCCTGCGGCGACAGGCGTTTATCCTCTTTTGCCGGACGCTTTTCCAAATCTTTTTTTGTCAGCTGATTGAGCAGCTTGAACTTCGATTCGATATCGGTTTTAAGCTCTTCAAGGCGCGCTTCGCTTCTGCCGATACCCTGCCGAGCCGACGTGAGCGCATCCATGCGTTTGTCGGCTTCGTCGAGAATCGCATCGAGAGATTCGAGCTTCGCCACCGCCTGAGCAAGCTTCGGCCCGCTCTTCAAAAGTTTGTCGACGTCTTTTTGCACATCTTTGATTTCTTTGGGAAGCGATTCGGTTTGACGTGTGCACTGCTTCAATTTGTCTTCAAGCGTTTTCAAAGAATCGAACGATCGGTTGACGTCTTCGTTCACACGCTCGATTATCGTCTGTTTTTGTTCAAGCCTGTCGTAAGAACCGGTAAGCGAATGCAGCTTTTCCTGAAAATCACGCACCGCAACTTCAAAGTTTTGAAGCTCATCGTACGACGTCTGTAAACCGCTTATCTTTTCGTCTATAGACCCTGAGAGATTTACCATCTTTTCGTATTTTTGCCCGATCGAATCGACACGCGCTCTTTGCACATCGAATTCTTTCAGACGTCCGTTTATATCGTCGTACATTTTATGCAGCGCTTTGAAATTGTCGGCAAGAGAAAGAGCTGTCTCATTGTACGATGCGAGCCGGCTGAAGTCTTCGTCGAGAGCCGAAATACGTTCGTCCAACGATTTTTTCATCGCTTCCGCTCTTTCATAGAGCTGCATTTGCGAACGCACGTTTTGGATTTCACGATTCAGCTCACCCAAACGGCTTTGCATTTCATCCTGATCGCTTTGCATTTTAAGCACGAACTTAGCCTGATTTTCGCTCGCTTGAGATTCAAACGAATTGATTTTTCCGCGAAGCTCGCTCAGCGCTTTCGTAGAATCGGCGCTCTGTCTGCTCACACGAGACTCGGTATCTTTGAGCATTTCTTCGTACATGGATTGCAGACGTGCAAGCATTTCTTCGGAACGCGACTCATACATATCGAGCGATTCGTCGGTTTTCGCTTGCAGCTCACTGACCGAAGAAGAAAGAGCGGCTTGCTGCTCTTTCATATCCGCGGAATAATTTTGGAAATCCGCGAGAAGCGATTCGCGCGCTTCGTCGATTTTATTTTGTGAAGACGACTTCAGCGTATCGAGCTGATCTTTAAAAACGGCGCGCGATTCGTCGAGCTGCTGTTTAAGCTGCTGTTTCCACGTATTCACTTCGGAACGTGCGGCATCGATCGTGGACGCGCTCGTCTCCTGTTGATCGCTTACGGCTTCTTCGATTTTTTTCAATCCGTCGCTCAATTCCGCCTGTACCCGCTCGAGCTCGTCGTTCATCTTCGCTTCGTATTGGGCGGCGACCGTTTTTAAATACTCGTCCGAAATCGTCTGCGTTTTGTTTACACGCTCCCGCGTTTCTTCTTCAAAACCGTCGATCGTCTTTGCAATGCCGTCGATACGCTCACTAAGCGAACCGTTCGCCTCATTGATGCCGGAAGCGATGCGGGCAAGCTGTTCGTCGTTTTTTTCCTGAAGAAAATCGAGCTTGGCCTTCAAATCTTCGCCGTACTTCATTTCAAGCGCACGGCGGTCGTTTTCATAATCATCCGTAAACAGCGCGAGTTTTCCGTCAAACGAATTTTTCCACACCGCCAAATCTTCGGCGATTTTATCGCTGCGCGTTTTCAAATCGTCGTCGATGCCTTCTTCGAAATCTTTCAACTTTGCACTTACGTTTCCGAGCGCCGATTCTTTGAGCGCATCTACGGTCTGTTCCAGAGCTTGCAGCTGCGATTGCAGCGCTTCGGAATCCGCTTGTACGGAATCCGAAAATTCCTTTTGCGCTTTTTGCTGACCCGCGGTAAACGAATCGAAATCGGAAAGTACGCGTTTTCGTATTTCGTCCATCGCTTTGCGCAAATTCGCTTCAAGCGAATCGATATCCTTGCCCGACGTTTCGAGCCTCGAAAACTGATACGCCAAATCTTTTTTATACGAACCGAACTGAGAATCGATCGCATTGAGCGCATCGGATTGCTGCTGTTCGCATTGTTTCGCCATTTTGTAAATCGATTCGGTGATCGTTTTGTCAAAGTCCGCAAGTTTCGCTTCCGACTGCGCGCGGAATTTCTCGATCCGTTCATCGATGAGCCGAATCTTTTCCGCAAGTTTGGGCTCCGCGTCATCGGCCTTTTTCTGAGCTTCGTCGCAGGCTGCGCGCAACTCTTTGATCGCATCTTCGGCATCGCGTACCGAATCGTCCGTGCGGCGGGAAATTTCGACAAGCGTTTCGGAAAGAGAAGTTTTGAACGCGTCGATTTTATTTTGCACTTGCCCCTGATATTTTTCGAGACGTTCACCCGAAACGGCCGAGAATTTTTCGAACGCAGCCTTTTCCTTTTCGTCGGCGGCGGAAACGGCGTTCGCAAAGAGGTTGTTGTACCGCGACTCGATATCTTTCACTTCCGATTCGAGCATCGCACGCAGTCCTTCAAGGCTCTTTGCGTTTCCGGAAACGTTTTGCGAAATAAAATCGGACGTCGCCTTCGCTTCCGAAAGCGATGCCGCAAGATCTTTTTTGATTTTTTCGATCTGCGAAGCGTATTCTGAGCCGAGAGAATCGATGCGTTTATTGATGTCGGCTGCAACCGATCCTTCTTTTTCGTCGTATGCCGCCGCGATCGATGCCGCCTGTTTTTCAAGCAACGAAGCTTTTTCTTCGTATGACGCGTTCAGCTTTGAAAAGAGCTCATCGAATTTCGCATCGAGCGAAGCGATACGTCCGTCGTTCTTTCCGTCTATCGATTCGAGCTGCTTCGAGTATTTTCCCTGCAGCGAATCGATTTTTTCGTCGTAACGCTTTGCGAATTCGTCGATATGCTGTTTGTATTTTTCATCGAGAGAAGAAAGCTGCTTTTTAATATTCGAAACGATATTGCCCGTCGAATCTTTAAACGCCGCAACCGTTTCGGACGTTTTTTGCGTAAAGGCGTTATCGATTTCGGCAATTTTCGCTTTATAGCTTTCGGACAAAGCGGCGTACCGCTCGCCGAGCGCTGCGTCCGTTTTCGCCGCGAGCTCTTTATATTTTTCCGAAAGCGCTCCGTACTGCGCGGCAAGAGCAGCGTCCGTTTCGCCTGCTTTTTTCGTGTGCTTTTCGGAAAGGAGCGCATACTGCTGATTGAGTTTTGCACCGTAATCTTCAAGCTTCTTTTTATACGCATCAGTAAACTGCATATACTGTGCGTCGTATTTTTTTATCATTTCTGCGGTACGGCTTCCGATCGCAGCATCGATTGAAAGCGTTTTGGCCGCGATCTCTTTTTGCGCCCGATCGATACGCTCGTCAACAATGGCTTCGATTTCGGCGACCTTGTCTTCGATCGTCTGCACGTATGCATCGCTTCTCGCCTGCGCCTGTTCGCTCAAATGACGGAATGCGGTATCTTCAAGCGCATCCGCTTTTTTTGCCGCCGAATCGTATACGCCTTCTATCTCCGATTGAAAGCGGCCAAGCGCATCGTCAGCCTGCTTTCCGAGCTCGGCAATATGTTCGGCGAGTTCCTTCGAGCGCGCATCGTATTCCTGCAGCAATTTCGTTCCGAGCAGTTTCAGCTGTTCGCCGTTTTTTTGCGAAAACTCTCCGGCAATACTCGGAATTCTCTTTTCGATTTCGTCGATCGAGTTTTTTTGCGCATCGATACGCGCGTCGAGTTTTTCGACGATGAGCGCTTCTTTTTTCAGCCTCGTCAAATTTTCTTCGACGTTCGCCGTCATCTCCGCAAGGGAGGCGAGCGATTTATCGTAGCCGTTGATTTTCGCTTCTGCGGCCGCGATCGCATTTTTATATTTTTGCAGCTCGTCGGCGCCTGCCAAAAAATCGTCGCGTTCTTTTTGGAGGCGTTTGATTCCTGCAGTCGCCTGAAGATATTTCGTTTCGAGCTCCGCGCCCGCACCCGCTATATTCGCATCCTGTTTTTTAAAATACTCATCAAAGCCTTCGAGCCGCTTATCGGCATACCGCTTGACTTTTTCCATCGAGTTGTTATCGCTGTCCAGTTTTCTGAATACGACGGCGATTACCGCAGCGACAGCAGCCGCTATCAAAATTGTGACGATATCCACTTTTCCCACCCGCGCGGACTAAACCGCTTTATCGATTATATCACATCTTCTATTGTAACACAATTTTCCGCAATTGACGATAGTCGCAAAAAGAAATATCGGCTTTTCGACAAGACATACCTAAAAGATTCCGCCAGCGCGGTCCGAAATGTGCCGTTTTCATGCCTGCATTTTTCGCTCCGACGACATCGTATTTGACGCTGTTTCCGACATATAAAATATGCTCCGGCGCCACGCCCAGTTTTTCGGCAAGCACGCGAAAGGGATGCGGCGACGGTTTCAGCGCACCGGTAGTTTCCGTACCGAGCAAAACATCGCAGTATTTTTTAAGTCCCCATAGGCCGCCTTTTTGTTCGGGAGGAAAGTCCGACATGAGCGCAATTTTCAAACCCGCAGCATGGAACGCTTGAAACGTTTCTTCGACGTGAGCGCACAGCGGAATCGATTCGAAAAGCGATGAAAGTCCCTTGTACACGATCCGCTCAAGCCGCTCTTTCGCCGTATCGACGCTGCATCCGATCCGCTTCGCAAGCATTTCGGCCTGCGCCGCATAAAAATCGTCGAGCACACCCATATCGTGAATCTTCGAGCGCACGATCCCGTACTGCAAAAAGAATTGATTGAATCTGAAAAAATGAAACATCATGCGCACATGCAGATCGCGCGGCCTGTATAATGTGCCGTCGATATCGAATGCAACCGCCTGTATGTCTCCGATGTTCGCTGTAAGCAATCCGCACCTCTTCACCCAAGCTTACCGTAAAATTCGACGATTAACAATAGCGAAAGCGCAGACGGCCGATATAAAAAAAATAATCCGAAAAACACGATCCGAAAATATTTTCGGCGTACCGCAAAACCGAAAGCAATATATCACTCCTTTTCCCGCAGCTTTTTCAATCCGCCCATTTTATTAATTATTAAATCGATGATATATTCCGTTCCGATCGCAACGGGTATGTATATAAGAGCTAAAAAGCCGCCCGTGAACGGCGCAAAACTTCTCCCCGTATCGTTTATCCAATCGGACATCGCTTTTTGCTGTTCCGGAGTTATTTCAGCGCCTCCGAAAAAACCGTCGCCGTCCAAATCAAACGAGTTTAATCTTTGTTCCAGTCGTATATCGATTATCTTTACGATCACCAAAATCGATACGTATAATACAAGGGCTTGCAGCACTCCGAGCAGCACATTGCGTATATTTCCTTTTGACCGTTTTTTTGCTTTAACAAAAGCGGTAAGCATGTAAAAAACGATCTGTATTACGATAATAATTATTAATTCCATCTTGCAAAAATCTTAAATCGATTACACTCATATTTCACGATACGATTTTAAACCTCGCACACATACATCGCACACTGTTTACAAATTGTCATGCGGCAAAATACCCTTACAAATCTTTTGCATCTTGAAAATATTCCGCGTAGACTTGCAGATGAACATCTTTATTTTCTTCGGTCGTCACGAAAATATCGTACACCTGCACATTCCTCAGCCGAGAAAACATTGAGGATCCGGAGCTTCCTGCGTTCCGTGCATTTCAGCATCAAGATCTTTTTCGTCGATCACGTCGAGCATTTTTGAAAACCGTATACGGTTCTTTTTTATCGCATTGTTCAATTTTTTCAGAGCCGATTTTTTTACATTATACAAAGTAACCGTATATGCGAATTCGCCGCCGCTCGCGTCAAGCGCCTGCACCATCGAAGTGCATTTTAATCCCGTAATGTGAAATTTTTTATTATTCGCCGAAGCGATTGTTAAATCCGCATTTTCATTCGGGATGATGTTTGTTTGAACGGCGGTAATGCCCAGATCTTTTATGATCATGTCTTTAAAAAACAGGGCGACTTCATTGTTCACTTCCGCAAATATTTTTTCAGGTTCATACTCATTGGCAAAGATGCCGTTGCATCCGATTGCCAGTAAAATCAATAACAAAAGCTTTTTCATTTTTCCTCCGAATTGTTTCCCGCCGCAGATAAAGTTATCTTATTTATAAGCATCTTTTTTATCGTTAGGGTAATGTTCAAGCCCGATTCCGGTAAAAAAACTGTCCGAAAATCGAAACTTTCGGACAGTTCCTAAACGGTTTTTCCGTTTGCGTTTCTGAAAATACCGCACGCGGCGGTACATATCCCCTACTCTTCTGCGAATCCGGCTGCGGCTTTTTCGGCACGCGCAGCGACTTCTTTGCTTTGAATGTCTGAAGGCGCCTGTTCGTAGCGCGCGAATTCATAGCTGTACTCTCCGCGTCCTCCGGTCATGGAGCGGAGTCCCGTACAGTAATCGAAAAGTTCCATCTGCGGAACGTCGGCTTCGATGATCTGTTTACCGCCGGGAGCGGGATTCATACCGAGCACGCGGCCCCGCCGCTTCGTCAAATCTCCCATGATGTCTCCGGTATACGCATCGGGGACGACGACTTTTAAATTGACGATCGGTTCGAGCAGCACGGGGCTTGCTTCCATAAAGCCTTTTTTAAACGCAAACTTCGCTGCGGTTTTAAATGCGATTTCCGACGAATCGACCGGATGATACGAACCGTCGTAGAGCGTCGCCTGCACGCCGACGACGGGGTAAGCGGCAAGCGGACCGCGAACAGTCGATTCGGCGATGCCTTTTTCGACGGCGGGAAAATAATTTTTCGGCACGGAGCCGCCGACGACTTTTTGATCGAACGCGTACGGCTTTGTAAAATCGCCGGTCGGAGCGAAGCGCATTTTGACGTGGCCGTACTGCCCGTGCCCGCCGGTTTGTTTTTTATATTTGTGTTCGACGTCGGAATTCTTTTTTATCGTTTCGCGGAATGCGACTTTCGGTTTTTCGATCCGCAAATCGATTTTATATTCGTCTTTCAAAATACTTTGAATGACGTCGAGGTGCAGATCTCCCATGCCGTACATGAGCATCTGTCCGTTGACGGAATCGTTGACCGTTTTAAACGTCGGATCCTCCGCGGAAATTTTTGCCATCGCCTGCGAGATTTTATCGACGTCGGCTTTATTGACCGCGTGATAGCGCAGGTACGTATACGGAACGGGAAGATCCTGTTTCGGATACTGGATCGGCGTCGCCTTCGTCGAAAGCGTGTCGCCCGTCTTTACGTCACCCAGCTTTGCGACGGCGCCCAAATCGCCGGCATGGAGTTCGGAAATTTCCGTCGTTTTATTACCCTGCATGATGTAAAGCTTTCCGATTTTAAATTCGGAAGCCGTCGATGCGTTGTAGACGAGATCGTCGGTTTTAAAGATGCCGGAACGGATTTTAATAAGGCTGTATCTGCCGAGGAAAGGATCGACAATCGTCTTAAATACGAAAGCGGTCTTCGGCTTGAGCACGTCGAAGTTAGCTTTGAAAATTTCGTTCGTGTTCGTATTGATGCCGGACACTTTGCGGCTTTCCGCCGCCGGCATATACTTTTCGATATCGTCCATGAGGTTATACACGCCGTGCACCGCAGTACCCGACCCCATGCACACCGGTACGATCGAGCCGTCCTGTATGGAAAGACGCACCGCTTCGCGTATTTCCGTTTCGGAAAATTCTTCGCCCGCAAAAAAGCGTTCCATAAAATCTTCCGACGTTTCGGCAACCGCTTCCATCAAAATCGTGTGATAGGCGGCCAAGTGCTCTTTCGAATAATCGGGTATGTCGGTCGGTTCGACGACGCCGATCGCTTTATAGCGGAACGCTTTTTGCTGGATGACGTTGACGTAACCGGTAAACTTGCCGTCGTCGCGGATCGGCATATTGAACGGTGCGATCTTTTTGCCGTACACCGCAGTCAAATCTTCGATCGCTTTTCTGTAGGAAACGTCGTCGATATCCATATCGGTTACGAAAAACATGCGCGGCAGATGATATTTTTCGCACAGTTCCCACGCTTTTTCGGTGCCGGCTTCGATGCCCGATTTACCCGACACGACGATGATCGCGCCGTCGGCGACGCTCATCGCTTCGTCCACTTCGCCGGAAAAATCGAAATAACCGGGAGTATCGAGGATATTGAATTTATAATCGTTCCACTCGACGGGAACGAGAGACGTTCTGATCGATATGCCGCGCTTTTGCTCTTCTTTTGTAAAATCGCTGACGGTGTTTCCGTCTTCAACGCGGCCGAGCCTCGTCGTCAATTTGCTCAAATAACACATCGCTTCGACGAGCGTCGTTTTTCCCGCCCCCCCGTGTCCGAGAACGGCAACATTTCTGATCTTATCGGTTGTGTAGACCTTCATGATGCATTTTCCTCCAATTTTTATAAATATATACGAATATTGTACTACGGTATTTGTGAAAACGCAAATAATTTTTTTATCGAGATTGCGGGAGACCGACGATTTACTGTGAGGCGGCGCTGAAATCCGAAAAGGTCTTACTGAGGATTGAAAGTCGCCGTCGTACGCACGCGCACGAGATGGATAAAATCGCCTTGAAACATGCGCGAGAATTCTCCAAGCGTCGATTCGGCATTGTTTCGGAATACGGCGCACTGAAATTTTCCGGCGTCGTCGAAATACGGAAAGAAAATCGCGCATTGATTGAACGCGTGCACTTCGGGAATTCTTTTGCGATCGGTTTCGCGAATCGCCGCGAGGTAGCATTCACCGGGATATTCGGCTGCAAAGACGTACAAAAGAGAAGCGAGTGCGGACGCGGGATAGCCTGAATCTTTAACGTACCCGACGGTATTCTTTACGCCGTCCGCCGTCATCTCCGCGGCAAACGGATCTTCGGTCATATCGACGCCCGATTCGGGATACCGGTAGGTTTTGCCCGTCGCGACGGAAAACACTGCCGCAGCCAAATTGCGCGTCCAGTCGAGCGCAAAGGATATATTGTATTGTTCCGAAACTATGCCTTGAAAACCTACGGGATCGCAGCTCACCGTCGGCTCGAGGAGCGGCCGCCGCTTGAGTCCGCCTCTCGTCATCGGATAGACGATGCCGTCGGCAATCCATTTGACGAAGCCCGCGGAAGAGAGCGACATTTTACCCGCATCTTCGGCGTGCATGCGGCGGGGCGCGCCGGTTAAAATCGACACGGGATTTCCGTTTTCGTCGTACATCGCATCGTCGGCATAGACGAGATTCGCAAGGCGCGAACGGATGACCCGTATCATCGAAAGGGTCGTATCGTATGCGCCGTCTCGCCGGACGGTATAGCGCCACGGAAGCGTATGCTTTGTGAGATTTACGACATCGGAAAACGACATCGCGTAAAAGCGCTCGAAAGGAAGACCCGTCGGAACTTGACACGCGCAATAGTTTCCGAAAATGACAAAATCTCCGTACGCGCTTTTTCCGTGCGGAGAAAATTGGACGTACACGCCGCTGTCGGGTGCAAAATAACAGCGCACGCAAATCGGATTTCCCGAACGCTTATCCCGAACGAGGAGCCAGCTGCCCGGCGCCGACGACGAATAGATGTCCTGCACCGCCGTCGTTTTGCCGCTTTCGGAGTATACGTCGACCGGCATTTCCGTGCGGGGAGCGACGACGACGGAAAAAGTCGTATCGGTTTCTTCGAGGCGGATCTGAAAGCGGTTTCCGTCTTTTGCCGTACGCACTTCGGTACGGTTTTCTCTGACGGATGAAAGCGGAGCTTCAAACCACGTTTCGCGCAGTTCTTTTCGTATGTCGGACGAATCGGGGACAAGAGTCTGAGCGAAAAGCACATTCACCGCCCCCCAGACGAATGACAGTAAAATTAATAATTTTCCGGCAGCACTGCGCATTGCTCCTCCTCTATATCCCCTCATGCATGCACCGGCGCAAGCACCGGAGGACGGTTCCCTGCTGCAACGGGTTCGAAATCGGTAAAGCTTACGGCCCCTTCGGCAAAACGTATTTCGGGCTTTACGAGAGAGCCGTCACTCATCACGATCATACCCTCTTCGTTTTCGTCGGGATGCTTTCCGATCGGCGCGTTCGACAGCAAAAGCTTTAAACGGTTGAGCTGATTGACTTCACTCGAACCCGGATCGTAATCGATCGCGCTGATATTCGCACCGGGAAAGCGCCGGCGGAGCTCTTTTATCATACCCTTTCCGGTAACGTGATTCGGAAGACAGGCAAAGGGCTGCACACACGCGATGCTCGGCACTCCCGTTTTGATGAGTTCGACCATCTCCGCCGTGAGGAACCAGCCTTCGCCCGTGATGTTTCCGAGCTGGACGATGTCGTCGACGCTTTTCATCTGCTCGTATATCGTTTCGGGCGCGTCGAAGCGCCGGCTTTTGCGGAGATATTTTTCAATCGGCTTTCTGAACGACTCCGTAAACCACACGAGAAGGCGCGCAATCGTTTCGGTCTTTTTCGGGAACGCGAGTTTTTCGTGACGGAAAATGCCGGTCGAAAACGTATACAGGAAAAAGTTCACCATGTCGGGCATAACCGCTTCCGCGCCTTCGCGCTCGATCGTATCGACGATCTGATTGTTCGCCGTCGGATGGAATTTGACGAGGATTTCTCCGACTATGCCGATGCGCGGTTTTTTGATCGGCAAAAGCGGCAGCGCATCGAAATCGTCGATGATGTTTTTGACAAGTTTGTGAAAACCGCGGACCGAAAGGGAGCGCAGCTGAATCTCCGCCCTGCCGTTCCATTTTTCGTACAGCGCGTTCGCCGAGCCCTGCACTTTTTCGTAAGGGCGCGTCCGGTACAAAACGCGCATGAGCACATCTCCTATCATCGAACTCATGATGAGCCGTTCGAGGAGAGGAAGCGTCACTTTAAATCCCGGATTTTGTTCGAGACCGTTCGCGTTCAGCGAAAGGACGGGGATGTGACCCCAGCCCGCATCATTTAAAGCGCGCCTGATAAAGCCGATGTAATTCGTCGCGCGGCAGCCGCCTCCCGTCTGCGAAATGATGAGGGATGTGTGATTCAAATCGTATTTGCCCGATTCGAGAGCGGCTATCATTTGCCCCGTGACGAGGATCGACGGATAACACGCGTCGTTGTTGACAAATCTCAAACCTATGTCGACGGCGTGCGGATCGACCGCATCGAGTACGACGAATTTATAGCCGGAATATTCGAAGGCTTTTTGAAAGAGGCGGAAGTGGATCGGCGACATCTGAGGAGCGATGATCGTGTGCGTGTACTTCATCTCTTTCGTAAACACTTGCTTTCGGTACGCGGCGCTCTTTACGACGGGCTTTTGATGCCGCCTCTCGCGCTCCTTTACCGCGGCGATGAGCGAGCGGATGCGGATGCGTACCGCGCCCAAGTTCGCACCTTCATCGATTTTAATAAGCGTATACATGCGTCCCTTTGCGCGCATGATTTCATCAACCTGATCGGCTGTAACCGCGTCCAGCCCGCAGCCGAAACTCGTGAGCTGCACGAGTTCGAGATTCGGCATGCCGGCGACAAAGGAAGCCGCCCGGTATAATCGATTATGATACGTCCACTGATCGATGATGCGAAGCGGCCGCTCGATGCTGCCCAAATGCGCGACGCTGTCTTCGGTAAAGACCGCAAGTCCCAAATCGTTTATCAGTTCGGGAATGCCGTGATTGATTTCGGGATCGAGGTGATACGGACGGCCTGCGAGCACGATGCCGTTTGCGCCGCGCCTGATCGTTTCTTCGATCGCTTCGACACCCTTTTCTTCCGTATCGCGCCGAAACTTTTCCTGTTCCGCCCACGCTTCGTCGACCGCGCGCGAGATGCGCTCTTTCGTCAATTCCGGAAAGTGCGGGATAAGCTCTTCGGCCAAGCGCACGGCCAGACGGTCTTTATCGTAAATCGGCAAAAACGGATCCATGTACAAAATGGAAGTGTCCTGCCTCAGCGAATCGATATTGTTGCGCAGCACTTCGGGATAGCTTGTGACGATGGGACAATTATAGTGATTGCCCGCAGTCGAATCTTCCTGCTGTTCGTAGGGCGCGCAGGGATAGAAAATAAATTTTATGCCCTGCTGCAAAAGGCTTTCGACGTGTCCGTGAGAAATCTTTCCCGGATAGCACACCGACTCCGACGGAATCGTTTCAAGCCCTTTTTCGTAAACCGTACGCGACGATCGGGAAGAAAGGCGCACGCGGAAACCGAGCGAAGTGAAAAACGTAAACCACAGCGGATAATTTTCGTACATATTGAGTACGCGCGGGATACCGACTTCTCCCATCGGCGCATCTTCGGCGCGGAGCGGAACGTAATCGTTAAAAAGCCGCGCGTATTTCCACGCGAACATATTCGGAAGCTTCGCTTCTTTTCCCGCTTCGATATTCGTCGCTTTTTTATTGCTCGCGTCGAGGACATTGCCGTCGAGTTCGGCTCCACGCTCGCAGCGGTTGCCCGTTACGAACTTTCGCTCGAAGCCGCCGGTAGAGAACGTGTTGATCGTCAAAAGGCAGTTGTTTTGGCATTTGCCGCAGCGGCGGAGATCGAGCTTGACGCTGAACGACTCAAGATCCGAAAGCGTGGCGATGCCCGAACGGATTTCATGACGAGGAGCGTCCGGCCCTTCTTCGGGCTTCGGAGCCGAAAGGTCGAGCCACTGATCGTAGGCGATGAGCGCCGAACCGTAAGCGCCCATGAGACCTGCAACATCGGGACGGAATACGTGCACGCCCGAAATATTTTCGAACGCGCGCAGCACGGCGTCGTTGTTGAACGTACCGCCCTGCACGACGACTTTCGTGCCGATGTCGCTCGCCTTGCGCAATTTAATAACTTTGAAAAGCGCATTTTTAATAACCGAATACGAAAGACCCGCGGAGATGTCGGCGACGGATGCGCCTTCTTTTTGCGCCTGTTTGACGCGGCTGTTCATAAATACGGTGCACCGGCTTCCCAAGTCGACGGGCTTTTCGGCGAGCAGCGCCCTTTTGCTGAACTCGCGTACATCCATACCCATCGTGCGCGCAAAGTTGTCGAGAAAGCTGCCGCAGCCGGAAGAGCAGGCTTCGTTCAATTGAATGGAAACGATGGCGCCGTCTTTCATGCGAAGGCATTTCATATCCTGCCCGCCGATGTCGAGCAAAAATTCGACGCCCGGCACGAAAAAGTCCGCCGCGCGGAAATGCGTTATCGTTTCGACTTCGCCCGCATCGACGTTGAGCGCCGCCTGAAAGAGCGCTTCTCCGTAACCGGTCGAAACCGCACGCGCGATGTACACGTCTTTCGGAAGCCGCGCATACAAGCCTTTTAAAACTTTGACGGCAAGGTCTACGGGATTGCCCGCGTTCGCCGCATAAAAATCCCACAGGATCCTTCCTTCCTGATCGATAAGCACGGCTTTGGTCGTCGTGGAACCCGCATCGAGGCCGAGAAAAACAGGACCTTTGACAGAATCCAAATCACCGCGCTTCGCTTTTTCTTTTGCATGCCGATTGACAAATTCGTCGAGATCGCTTTGACTTTTAAACAGCGGCTCCAAGCGCTGCACTTCGCTCAGTTCCGCACCGACGAGGTTCGAAAGGCTGCTTCTGAAATCGGCAACCGTCGGAAAAGCAAAATCCGGCATACCCGAATAGCGGCGGTCGGCCGAATACGCGCAGCCCTGCGCGACGAAAAGCTGGGAATTTTCCGGGACGATGATTTCGTCGTCTTTTAATTTCAGCGTAACGATAAAGCGTTCACGCAGCTGATCCATAAAGTGAAGCGGGCCGCCCAAAAACGCGACATGACCGCGTATCGGTTTTCCGCACGCAAGACCGGAAATCGTTTGGTTGACGACGGCTTGAAAAATGGATGCGGCGATATCTTCGCGGCGGGCGCCTTCGTTGATGAGCGGCTGCACGTCGGTTTTCGCAAAAACGCCGCAACGTGCGGCAATCGGGTAGATCGTGTGCGCGTCTTTTGCAAGCGTATTGAGACCGTCGGCGTCCGTTTCAAGGAGAGCGGCCATCTGATCGATAAAGGCGCCGGTACCGCCCGCGCACGTACCGTTCATGCGCTGCTCGACCCCGCCTTTAAAATACGTAATCTTCGCATCTTCGCCGCCGAGTTCGATGACGACATCGGTGAGCGGTATAATCGTTTTGACGGCAGTCGTCGCCGCGATAACTTCCTGAATAAACGGAACGGAAAGCCACTGCGACACGGACAATCCTCCCGAACCGGTCACTTTGACGGTAACCGCCCGCTCCGCTCCTCCCGCGATATTTTTTTCGAGAAAATCGAGAGCTTTGTTTACGACGGATATGATCGTACTGCGGATATCGGCACGGTGACGTTCGTAGGCGCTGTATATGAGCGTATCGTCGTCGTCGAGTACGGCGATCTTTACGGTCGTCGAGCCGACATCGATGCCGATACGGATCGGAAGCAATTCATTATGTAAAGCACTTTGTGTTACTGCCATAAATTCCTTGTTAATTCTCTCCCGTTTTAGCTCTCTCTATTATAATAGTAGTAAAGCATAAAATAGGCAAGTTGAACGATTTTACAAATTGACGGCAGGTGCGATCCTATGCGCCATACGGTACCGAAAAAGATCCGCGCGATCCGCCGCGCGCATAAGGCGCAAGCGAATCGCACGGTATTCGATTTATTCGCCCAAAAACAATTTCAAATCGTCGTCGACGGTGCCGATCGTCGCAAGACCGAAATTCTTTACAAGCACGTTCAAAACATTCGGCGACAAAAACGCCGGGAGCGTCGGCCCGACGTGAATGTTTTTTACGCCGAGGTACAAAAGCGCAAGGAGTACGATGACGGCCTTTTGCTCGTACCACGCGATATTGAACGCGAGCGGCAGTTTATTGATATCGTCGAGACCGAAAATCTCTTTGAGCTTGAGCGCGATGAGCGCGAGCGAATACGAATCGTTGCACTGCCCCGCATCCAGAACTCGCGGAATGCCGCCGATATCGCCGAGATTCAATTTATTGTATTTGTACTTTGCGCAGCCCGCCGTCAAAATGACGACGTCTTTCGGAAGCCGCTTTGCGAATTCGGTATAGTATTCGCGCGACTTCATCCTTCCGTCGCAGCCGCCCATCACGATGAATTTTCTGATCGCACCGGATTTTACCGCAGCGACGATTTTATCGGCAAGCGCAAAAACCTGCTCGTGCGCGAATCCTCCGACGATCGTTCCGCTTTCGATCTCTTCCGGCGGCTCGCAGCTTTTCGCCTGTTCGATGATCGCCGAAAAATCTTTTTTTTCGCCGTAAGAACCGGGAATGTGACGGCAGCCGGGAACACCCGTCGCGCCCGTCGTCCACAAGCGATCTTTGTAGCTGTCGGGAGGAATCACGACACAGTTCGTCGTCATCAAAACGGGTCCGTGAAATTTTTCGAATTCTTCTTTTTGTTTCCACCACGCGTTTCCGTAGTTTCCGACAAAGTGCGGATATTTTTTAAATGCGGGATAGTAATTCGCCGGAAGCATTTCGGAATGCGTGTACACGTCGACGCCCGTCCCCTGCGTCTGTTCCAAAAGCATTTCCATATCTTTCATATCGTGCCCCGAAATCAAAATGCCGGGATTTTTCCGCACACCGATATTGACCGTCGTCACTTCGGGATTTCCGTACGCGCCCGTATTCGCTTTATCCAAAAGCGCCATACCCTGAACGCCGTATTTTCCCGTTTCAAGCGTAAGGGAGACGAGATCGTCGACCGAAAGACTTTCATCGAGCGTTTTCGAAAGCGCCTTTTGAATAAAGGCATCGACTTCTTCGTCGTCCTGCAAGAGCGCGTTCGCATGCTTCGAATACGCCGAAAGCCCTTTCAAACCGTATATGATGAGTTCGCGCAGAGAGCGAACGTCTTCATCGCTCGTAGCGAGAACGCCGACCGTCGAAGCTTTCGCATCGAAACTCGAAACATCGCCTTTCCATGTCGCAGCTTCCGGAAGACCCTCCCCGCCCGATACTGAAGGCAAAAGACGCTCGGTCACAGCAAGCGTCTCTTCGATCCGCTTAATAATCGACTCTCTGTCGAAGTTCGCATTCGTAATCGTCGTAAATAAATTGAGCGTTACGAGATGATTGACGTCTTTACTTACAGGAAGCCCCGCTTGGCGCATCTTCGTCGTTACGCACGAAAGCCCCTTCGTCACATAGATAAGCAAATCCTGCATCGCCGCCACATCGGGCTTTTTACCGCAGACACCCGAAACGGTGCAGCCTTTGCCGCCCGCAGTTTCCTGACATTGGAAACAAAACATCTTAGCATCCATACAAGACACTCCTTGTTCTTCTGTATAATTTCGTACATACACATTTCCGCTGCGGTTGCCCTGCCTTACAGTCCAAACGCTTGCGTTTACAGTTCGAGTATACTAAAATGGGGCGCGGAATGATGTGGTAAAAACCACGCCGGTTTTATATCGATTTTACCGGATTGAACGGCGAGTTTTATTAAACTCGAAATTGATTTTATCGGGAAATACGGCGCAGGAGACGTAAGTGGATACGGCGATGCTTCGTTCGCTGAAAATCTTCAACGGCATGGACGAAAAAGAAACGGCGCGCGCGGCCGAGGCGCTGGGCGTATGCGAGCGCGCATATAAAAAAGGCCAAATCATCTTTCATGCGGGAAAGACGACCGATACGATGGGCATGGTGCTTTCGGGAAGCGTCATCATCGAAAACAACGATCTGTGGGGCAACCGCACGATACTCGGTTACATCGGCAAGGGACAGTTTTTCGGCGAAACCTATGCGCTTTTGGAAAACACCGTACTCCTCGTCGATGCGTGCGCAAACGAAGACAGCAGTATCGTATTTTTTAAAATCGGTGCCGTACGGAGCATGGCGGCAAGCGGAGAGCCGTGGCTCGTAAAACTTTTGTCGAATCTCCTTGCGATTTCCGTCCGCAAAAACATCGCGCTGTCGGAGCGGAGTTTTCACACCGCGCGCAAAACGAGCCGCGCAAAACTCCTGTCGTATCTGAATTTCATTTCACTGAAAAAGAAAAGCACCGAATTCGACATTCCCTTCGACCGACAGCAGCTCGCCGACTATCTCAACCTCGAACGGACGGCGCTTTCGAAAGAACTCGGAAAAATGCAAAACGACGGTCTCATCACGTTTCGAAAAAATCACTTCGTGCTGAACAAAACGAAGTCACAGGGAAAATAAACGCGATTCTAAAACGCGAATTCCGTTTTCGCAAAAAACGCCGACCTGTCCGCAAAGGAATCGATCGGCGCACCTTACGGAAGATAATACAGGCGGAACAGACTCATCCTGATGTGCGTACGGTTTCCAGCCAGCCCAGCATAGTGTCCAGCACGAGGCGGGTGTTTCCGCATTGACAGTGGTTCGACGCCGCTTCTTTGTCGGTGAACAGCCTGAACGTTACCGATTTTGCACCGGTGAGCGCATCGATTTCTTCTCGGTATAAATGCCAATCGATAAAGTGGTCTTTTGCGCCCTGCAAAATCAATACGTCCTGATCGATTTTGTCCGCAATATCGAGCATTTGAAAATCGTTCATTTTTTGTATCCACTCGTACGGGCTTTTTACGCCGTATGCGTGCATGCCGTGATTGAGCGCCCATTGTAAAGCGGGATCTTTTTTTGCGTGGCCGTACAAGACGGCGTTTATAATGCCCTTTAAGCGAAGACGCAGCAGCGTTTTAAAAAAATTTTGCATCGTATCGGGTAAATCGGAGAGAGATACGTGTAAAAAATTCGGAAACACCGACCATGCGATAACCTGCTTAATGCGTTTTTCGAATGCGGCGGCTCTGGGCGCAAGCATCCCTCCCAACGAAGCGCCGACGATAACAAGGTCGTCCAAGCCGAAATAATCGACGATCGCCGTAACCGGTTTTTCCCATTCGTGCGTAAAAGTCGCTCCCTGCACGCGCAAAACGCCGCCCTGCCCCGGCCCTTCAAAAAGATACACATCGTAACCGTTTTCGGCAAAATACAGCATAGGAAAAAACAGCTCTTCAAAATAACTGTCGTTTCCGCCGTGCAAAAGTATCGTCCCTTTCGGAGTTTTATGCGAAGCGTCCACGCCGGCTTTTGCATGCATAACCGGAAGACGGATCGAACCGAACGGAACGTCGAAGCGTTCAACCGTACCCGACGAAAAATAATCGGCATAGTACGTGTAAAACAAATCGACGGCTTTTTTATAATACGCAAGCTTGTCGCCGTCTCCGTCCGACATAAAAAATTCGCTCATGCGGTAATAAGCGATCGCGTTTTCGGTTCTGCCTTCTTTGAGCGCATTGTCTCCCAAGCGGATGAGCGTATGTTTCCAGTCGTCGTGCGTACGAATGTCGTGTGACACCGCAGCCGTTTCGTCCAAGTCGCCTCCGTCCCAGTTGATAAGCCTGTTAAGCTGATAATTATAGTTTGCATCATTGTTTAAATTATATAAACCGACTTTAAATTGAATCACAGTTTCTCCCAAACGCCGACCGGTTCGCAAAGGAATCGATCGATGCCGAATTTTCGAAAAAAATCGCTCAAGGCGGTTTTTTGAGATGCCCAAAATCTTTAATCGCGCGGCGTTTGAAGTTTCGAACTCCGATGCCGCGCGATTTTGTAAACTATGTTTTCAGCCGCGTTCAGTCGGCCGCTTCTTTGAATTTGTCCTCAGTCGTCCCCATAACCGAAGCGGCGGCGGTATAAGCGCTCAGCTTTCCTTTCGGTACGGTAATACTGCCCACACCCAAAGCGGGACACTTATAAAAGGCGTCGTTGAACTTTCCTGCATGGTAATTACATTTGAGTGTAACGGATGGGAGCTTCGAACAGCCGTTAAAACAGTGAAACATCGTATTGACTGCAGCCGGAACGACGGGCGCGGTTTTTAATTCCGTACATTTCATAAAACAAAAACTGAGAATCGTAACGCTTTCCGGTACGGCGGGTGCCGTCGTCAAACTGATACACTTCTTAAAACAACCCTGCATCGTTGTAATACCGTTCGGAATGCTCGGCGCTCCCGTCAACTCTGTACAACCTTCAAAGCTTCCCATCAAATTAACAACACCGGAGGGAATATTTTCAACGGAAACCAGATTCGTGCACCCCCCAAAACAGTATTCCATGGATGTCCCCGCCGCAATATTTGCCGGCAATTTAAGAGCGATCTTTTTACCGGAATCCTTCAATCGTTTACCTAATTCACCGTGTACGGCAACATCGTCAACTGTATCGAAACTGCCTTTTAAATCCGTCGCCGGTATGGTTCCCGTTATTTCGATATAGTTGACTTCGGTCGAAGAAGCGCTTGCAAGATGTGTCGCCAAATCGCTGTATGCAACTCTCGTATACGCCTTACCGATTATAACGCGTACCGTAACATCCGAAGTAACCTTTATCTTCGCTTTAACATCACCGGGGTCTCCGCCGGATATTTTTTGTCCGCCCGAAATTTCCCATGAACGAACTTCGTAAGTCAGATTAGGAGCCGCAGTAAATTCGATTTCCGTATTTTTCAAAACTTTGCCGTCCGAAGGGATTGCGGGCACCGCCGTAAGCGTACCGTTTTGGGCATCCGTCATTACATGGTAATAAGTCACAACGGGTGTGCCGCCCTCGCTGTCAGAAGGGCCTTTACAGCCGGTCAACGCGCATAGAACCAACAGGATACTGCCGAGCAATACCCAACCCTTGTATACCTTTGTATACAGTCTTGAATTTTTCGTATTCATAAACACCTCCTGGTATTGTTTTGAATGTAGATAACACACCCGCTTTACGGGCGCCGTATCGTATTTTTATAATATAACGCATTTTTAATTTTTTTCCAAATGCTTTGCAAACGTACGTTGTATCAATGTATGCTTATATCTCGCCGTCCCGTCAATCGACGGAAACGCCGATTTCGCGGTAATAGCGCTTCGCGCCTTCGTGCAGCGGCAACCCTGCAATGTCTTTTACCGCATCCTGCGCCGTCAAGCCTTTTAAATTACGCTGCGCGTTTCCGAGCTCGTCGACGTTTTCCCAAAAGGTTTTCGTAAGCATATACACCGTTTCATCGTCGAGCGTCGAATTGCAAAACATCAACATTTTAATAGCCGTCGTTCCGACATCGGCGTTTTGTCCGGGATAGGTTCCCGCGGGAATCGTATAGCGCGCATACCACGGATAAGATGAACGAAGCTTTTCCAAAATATCGTCTTCGATTCCGACGAGATTGCATCCCGACGAGCAGGCCTGAGAAACGGCGGCTGCGGGAATGCCGCTCATAATCCATGCGCCGTCGAGCGTACCGTTTTGGAGCATATCGGCAGCATCTCCGAACGCGATGTATTCGGTTTGAATATCGGACGGATAATTCAAGCCCGCCGCGGTAAAGTGGTTTTTACATTCGCCTTCAACGCTCGATCCCGCAGCGGCGACGGCAAAATGTTTACCCTTGATATCGGAAAGAGATGCGATGCCGGACTTTTTTGTAACGACGACCTGATTCGGATTAAAGTACAAACCCGCAATGATGCGGAGATTTTTATTCGCAGCGCCATCGAAGCTGTCGGTGCCGTTATAGCTTTGCCAGCAGTTCGAGCTCACGGCGATCGACACTTGCGACTCTCCGTCGGCGATCTGATTGAGGTTGTCGATGCCGCCGTTCGACGCTTGACTCGACGCGCTCACAAAATCGATCTTCGTGTCCCACACGTTTGTGATCGCGGCTCCTACCGCATAGAGCGCGCCCGACGCGGATGCCGTCGGAAATTTAATCGTCACTTTTTCGTGTCCGCCCGCCGCAGTTTTTTTCCCGCTGCAGCCTGCAAGTACGGCAGCCGCAAAAATTACAACAAAACCGATCTTCATAGATACGTTTTTCATAACAACTCCCATAAAAAGTCAATGAACAAGGTGACTTTCTAAGCTGTTTAATTCATGGCAACGAGGGCTTGTTCAGCAAGACTCATAGGTTTATATCTGCCCATCATCTTTGTTGAATCAAAGTCCTGTTTTTCCGTGAGCAACGCCCACACGATTTCTGCCATCTTCCTTGCAGCTGCAACAATCGATTTGCCGCTGCCTTTGTTCTTTTTCATATAATCCAGTCGCTGCATGATCCTCCATCCCGAAGTATCCTTGCAACGACGAATTCCCAACACCAACTGTACGTACGCCGTTCTCAATTCCTGAGGACCGCGCTTGGTTATTCTGCCATGTCTCACCGTTTCATTTGAATCCTGTACCCATGGCACAAGCCCGCAAAAGGCCGCATATTTCTTCGCACTGGCAAACCTACCTATATCTTCTGTGTACGAGCGGATTATCCATGCCGTGATTTTTCCGCAGCCTCGAATCGTCATAAGACGACTAACCATTTCATCGTCTTTCGTTAATTCGCTTAACTGCTTTTCAATCAGCTTGACCGATTGGCTCATCTGCTCTATAATTTCAATCATCAGTTTTACTGATTGTGCTTCGAGCACGAGGTCGCTACGCGACGACAGGGTGTCCAGAACTTCCTGGCGCCCTTTTTTACTTTGGAGGCTTCGACTTTCATCCTGTAGCCCCATACTCACCAGAAGCGCATGAATTTCATTCTTTTGTCCGACAATCGAATGAACCAGCCGCTCCCTTGATTTCAAAAGCCGTCTCAAGTTTTCCGTTCCCTTACTGCACAGATAGCTTTCCGGAAGCATATCCTTTGATAGAAACTCTGAAATCGTCGAAGCATCATGCTTGTCGGTTTTCTTCGTCGATTCGTTGATTACCTTGAATTTCAACGTATTGATTACCGTCACGTGCGCTCCCACTTTTTCTACCTGAGCCTTGAAGAATCTTGTGTTGCCGGTTGATTCAACTCCGATTTTCACAGTGAAACCGCCTATCTTGTACTCCGTTATTCTCGCAAGAAATGCCGCATACCCAACTTCTGTCGTCGGATACTGTTTGATCTGCTCAAAGCTTTCAACCGTTTCCTCTGTCCGCTCATGCACGGTAAACTGTGTTTTGTGCAAATCAACGCCAATGTAAACTGTCATCTTGACCTCCGTTCTCACTCAGCGGAAAGTCTATTCGGTAATGTGTCCCATTCTCCCATTCAGTCTCTTACGACTATCGTATGGTGCGGCAATAGCTCTTCATTCTCCTAACCGAAGGTCATAGCCTCCACTAAATATGTCGAACTCTTGCCTGGTTCCCGCTGAACT
The DNA here is from genome assembly GCF_024181585.1 of Treponema socranskii subsp. buccale. NCBI lineage: Bacteria > Pseudomonadati > Spirochaetota > Spirochaetia > Treponematales > Treponemataceae > Treponema > Treponema socranskii. The sequence continues at coordinate 2,009,373 of NZ_CP054258.1, forward strand.
CTTTCTTTGTTCAGCTTATCACATTACCACTTGTTCGTTTTCCTTTTTATCATACCTCCTATAAAAAACCAAAAAATTTTCAAAAAATTCAACCGCGCGCTTTGCAGAACACATGCAAGCGCACTATCATCCGCGTAACCGTATTCTTAAGCAACTCCGCTTATGAGCGCTTTTCCGAATCGGAAATCTTTTTCGCCGGCACTCGGTTTTTTACATATTGATAAATGCTCACCGCAGCGAGGAGCGCAAAACCGATCGCATCGGAGACGACGCCCGCATAGAGCAAAAGAGGGGCGATCGCGATGAGAGAGAGCCGTTCGAAAAGGGATGCGCGGCGCAAAAGCCATCCCTCAAGCCCCGCGACGAGCGTGACCGTTCCGACCGATGCCGTAAACACAGACCAGAGGCTCATCGCAAGAGGCGCGCTTCCGCTTCCGATGAGCAACACCGGATTTGCCAAAAAGAAAAACGGAATCAAAAATCCGACCAGCCCTATCCGCACGGCAAGCAGTCCGGTTTTAAGCTGATCCGAACCTGCGATGCCGGCTGCAACGTAACAGCTGATTGCGACCGGCGGCGTGATATTCGAAAGGCATGCATAGATGAGACAAAACAAGTGCGCCGCTATCGGAAGTACGCCTGTTTTTATTAAAACGGGAACGGCGACAGCCTGCACGATGACGTAGGCCGCCACGCCCGGAACACCCATCCCCAATATCGTCGACATAACCATGACGAGGAGCCCCGTTAAATAGATGCTCTTGTTCGGTACGACGTTCAAAATCACGTAGCCCATGTTTAGGCCGAGGCTTGTCAGCGTCACGGTTCCTATAATGACACCGATGATAACGCAGGACACACCCACTCCGACGGCACCCTTCGCGCCTTCGACGCAGGCGGCGATTATTTTATCGGGTGTCATGCGAGTGTCTTTTCGGAGCCAGCTCGCGCCGACGGCCGCGAAAATCGCAGCGACTGCCGAAAGAAGCGGCGTAAATCCCTTCGCCATCATCGCGATAAGCAGCACGAGCGGGAGCACGAGATGCCCCTGCTCTTTCAGCACTTTTACGGCATCGGGAATGTGCTCTTTCGAAAGACCGGGAAGTCCCATGCGCTTCGCTTCAAAGTGAACGGCGAGCAGAATTCCCAAGTAATACAAAAACGCGGGCACGATCGCCGCGAGCATGACGGTCGTATAGCTTATGTTTAAAAATTCCGCCATGACAAAGCCGACGGCGCCCATGATCGGGGGACAGAATTGGCCGCCGGTACTCGCCGTCGCTTCGACCGCCGCGGCGAATTCTTTTTTATAGCCTGTCCGCTTCATAAGCGGAATCGTAATCGTACCGGTTGTTGCGACGTTTGCGACGGCCGATCCGTTTATCATGCCCATGAGGGCGGAGGCTAAGACGGCGACTTTTGCAGGCCCTCCCGGCGTACGCCCGACGAGCGTCAAAGAAAAATCATTGATGAATTTTGAAAAACCGCTGTGCTTTAAAAAAGAGCCGAAGACGACGAATAAAAAAATATACGTCGCAGACACACCGACTCCGACGCCCAAGATTCCCTGAGTGCCCCAAAACTGCGTGACCAGTACGCGCTTTATCGTAAAGCCGTTGTGTCCGAGCTGCCCCGGAATATATTTCCCGAAAAAATTATACGCAAGAAAGAGCGCCGCAAGAAAGGCAAGATTTCCCGAAGTGCGGCGGGCCGCTTCAAAAACGACGGCAAGCGCAAGAGCGGCAACTGCAATTTGAAACGGCGTAACGCGGCCGCCGCCTCGAGCGACCGCCGTATAGTGAAGTATAAAATAACCGAACGTAAAAAGAGCAAAAGCGATGAGAAAAAAATCGACGACGGGAGGAAAGCGGCGCTTTCTGTTTTCTTTTTTTGCTGCAGGATATAACAGAAACGCGAACAAAAGTAAAAAGATGCTGTGAAACGCGCGCAGGTTTACGGCGCTCATCACTCCGACGGTATTGAAATAGAGCTGAAAGACGACCCAAACGCAGAGCAAAACCGTAATGATCTTTTCCGTCGGACCGGTATACACTCTGGTTCGGGAATCGGTATCCGTGTCTTCAAGCAATTTTTGCGCAAGGGCAGCTTCGGTCGATTTCGGCATACGCCTTCCTAAAAGTTTGTATGCGGTCGATTGTATAAACATACATCGGAAAAGTCAATGATTTTGAAAACGCGTAATCTTGAAAACGCGGCACGCGCCTATACGATGCCGTACACATAATGCCGCTCCGCAATTCTTACGATGTGAAAGGACAGATGTTCTGGTCTTAATTTTTCTTATAAAATGTATTATATTTTGAAAACAGATGAGGAATGTATGCAAGATTTTAATTTCGGTATAAAAATCCAAGAGTACAGAAATATGAAGGGCATAAGTTTGCGGGAATTGGCTTCCCGTACCGGTGTTACGGCTTCTATGCTTAGTCAGATAGAAAATAATAACGTCAATCCTTCTATCAATACGCTCCGACAAATTGCAGAAGCATTAGATTTTCCACTCTATGCATTGTTTCAAGAAAATACTTCGATGGAAGATGAACTGATCGTAAGAAAAGGAAATTACCATGTAATCGGAAAAGAAGGCGAGGAAGTCGATTATCGATTATTGACACCGAATACGCGCGGAATGATCGAATTTGTACTTATGACGATTCCTCCCCAAACGGTTTCGTCGGATAAGGAATATTCGCATAAAGGAGAAGAAACGGCATATATCATAGAAGGCTGCGTGTCGGTATATATAAACGGAAAAAGCTATCAGCTTCATTCGGGAGATGCCGTTCGTATTCCTCCGCAAACCCGTCACAAATGGTTTAATCAAAGCGACAAAAAAGTGGAAGTCATTTTTGCCGTTTCACCACCGTCGTTTTAAAAACTTAGACCGGATGCGCTTTATGCAGCTGCCTTTTTTAACTTTTTGATCGATGTTCCAAATCGGATGCTTTTTTATAGTATTCGTTTTTAACCGATTCCGGTACGAGACGTCCTCCGGTTGCCCATGCAATTTGGATACTGTTTTCCATTTTATCGGATAATCTTTGTTCTGCGAGGTAATCTTGAAAAACAGACGATTTTGCCAGCTGAACTACGCCTTCAAATATCGCACAGGAACTCGGTTCGATAAAAATATTTTCGGTATCCGACAGCGCTTTCATGTATCGGTACAGTCTTTCATCCTTTACCGTACATTCACCGGCTACCATTTTATATATTGTTTTACCGACGAATTTTGACGGTCTGCTGACAGCTAAGCCGTCAGCTTCCGTTTTACCCGACAGATGTACGTCTTGAACACAGATTCGATCGTGCATACCTGTTATCAATCCCAGCAACATGCAGCATGCTTGGGTCGGTTCAATATAGAAAACATGGACATTATCTTTATATATATGTTTTATCCCGAATGTCAGTCCTCCCGGAGCGCCTCCGACGCCGCAGGGAATAAACAAAAAAAGCGGATGATCCGAATCCATTTTTATGTTTTTTTCTTCCAATTGTTTTTTTAGTCTTTTTGCCGCAACCGCATAACCGAGGAATAAGTTTTTTGAATTTTCGTCATCGACAAAGTAGCTTTTCGGATCGGAAGCGGCGCGTCGTCTTCCTTCTTCGACAGCTTTGCCGTAGTCTCCTGCATATTCGATAACATTGACGCCTTTCGAGCGCAAGAGTTCTTTTTTCCATTGTTTCGCATCGGCAGACATGTGAACAAAAACGGTAAAGCCTAACGCTGCGCTGATAATTCCGATAGAAAGACCTAAGTTCCCGGTGGAACCGACATGGATTGTGTATTCTGAAAAAAAGGCTTTCATCGCAGAATCGGCAAATTTCGAGTAATCATCGTTTACGTGTATCTTATTGTGCTGAAGGGCAAGATCTTCAGCATATTTAAGAATTTCGTATATACCGCCTCGCGCTTTAACGGAACCGGCAACAGCCAAATCGCTATCCCTTTTGAGCAGCAATTTTCCGTAAATTCGAACGCCGTAATCGCAATGCAATCTTTTTTTCATCGCACCGATCTCTTGTAACGGAGATTCGATCAGTCCGTTCGTTTCGGCAGTTTCCGGAAAACATGTTTGAATAAACGATGAAAATCTCTGTAAGCGTTTTTCCGCATCGTCTATATCGGCCTCATGTACTGAAAGGTTTTCTATTGCCGATTTGAAATTCGTTGCATTTGGATTAATCCAGCAGACTTCTTCCCCTTCGGAGATATTTTTTATGATAGGATTTTTTTTAATTAATTCCGTAATGTCCATGTCGATCCCTGTTGATGTTTATAGTTTATTTCATAATTCTACGGATATACTCTTTCGAATATTTCTAAAGGTCGTCTTGCTTTTCCCAACCGTCGTAACCGTGTCCCGCGCCCCGCACGAATTTACGTTCGGCATGCGGCAGCACTTCCATATAGCGTTCGGAATTTTCGGGTAAAACATCGGTATCCGCATCACCGTGAATAAAATATACGGGCTTTTCAAAATCCTTAATTGCAGCTATGCCGTCCAACGGATTGTCTTTTATATCTCGAAAAAATTCTTTTCCGATTCTATCACCCATAAAATCCACATTATTCCCCGCCATACCGTAGGTAAATCGTTCTTTTCCGAGCAAATGCATAAAACATTCGTATGCTCTGCTGACAGGACTCCAAAATAATATTCCGTCCAGCAAAATTTCTCTACAGCAAAGGGCGGTTTCAAGAGCGCCCATGCTATATCCGAGTATCATTGTTTTTTCCGGAGTCAATACGTCTTTTACCCAGTGAAGAATTTTCTTGAAGTCTTCGGTTTCACCGGAAATTGTCATGTATGTCCAATCGCCTTCACTGTCGCCCGCACCGGCACAATCGAAACGAACGACGGTGTAGCCTTCTTCCACGAGATCATGCCCGAGATTTACCATCATTCTATGAGGAGTAATTTTATTCCGCAAAAACCGTGCTTGTAAATGATCGTTTTTTTACCCCTATCTTTTTCATTTTTATATTCAATCAAACAAACCATATCTTGTCCGCGGCTGTTTATAATTTTTGCTTTGATCATAAAACGCTCCTCATAGTTCTCATAATTCGGATTAGTCGTTCGGCATAGTTTTAACGGGCTCGCCGTTTTCGCCTTCGTAAATACGACCCCAGCCGGTCAAAATCGCAACAAACATGACGACCCATAAAATACACGGATAAAAACAAGTTGCCAAAAAATCGCTCGGTGCCGGAACGGTAATGTATGAAGCATCGGCCGACAGCGTTTTGATACAGCCCAATAAAAGCAATACGGAACCGCCGAAAGGCATACATGCATTAAATGAATCGCAGGCAACAGCCAAAAAATTTGCTCTGCGATACGGATGCAATTTTGCTTTTTGGCCCAACGCATTGACCAACGGCGAAGCGCAGATATTCGGTATCGTATTGATGGCGCTGATTAAAACCGAAAAAGCGGTTGAAAATAGAAATATTAAAAATTCCGCTTGTCTTGTTGTTTTAATATTCTTTGACAATTTTTCAACAAGTTCTTCCATATAGCCGCTTGAAATCAATAAATCTCCCATTGAAACGATAACCATAAGAAGGATACAAACATTCAACATTCCGGCAACCCCTGCAGGAAGGGCACCGGAAACGATTCCGTTCTGAATACTGAACAGATCATTGAATCCAAAAAGACCTGCGATCAATCCTACTCCGGTTGCAACAATGATTCCGACGGGAAGCGTAACAAATAAGTTATGCCCTTTGACAGCCATACCGATAACGATAACCGTAGGTATCAACATTAAAAGGCCTGCAGGGTTTTGATGACTTGCCACCAGCGTTTCTGCAACAGCCGTACCGATTCTTAAAGAACCGACCGCCCCTCCAAAAATAAAATATAGTATAATCGAAATGATAAACGCAGGAATTACATATTTTACCCTATTTCGTACTGTCCCGCCGATTTCAGCGGATCCTGAGCGTTTACTGTATAGCTGTCCTGTAGACGAAACGATTGTCGTATCGGAAACCGGTGCAATATTATCCCCGAATAAGGCACCGGAAATAATCGCGCCGCCGAGCACGGCAGGGTTACATCCCATGATCACTCCGACAGGATATAAAATGGGTGTCATTGCGGCAACCGTTCCGAAAGCGGCTCCTGTCGCTAAAGCAAAAGCTGCAGAAAATAAAAATGCAGTGGCACAAAATGCGGAACCGGACAAATGGAGCCTGACGGACAACCATACAAGTCCTTCTACCAACTGCCCTTTTCGCAAAATCGTACCGTATATACCGACGATAAGCCAGATTAAAACGGCTGTCATTGCCATTTTATCGCCTAAACCTACAAGAATTCGTTCCCAATACATATCTTTGTTTTTACAGAACAACATACCGATGATTAAACCGATTACCCCCGATGCAATCATCATATTGAGATCTGCTGCATTGACAAACGATAATCCTATCGTAATTACGATAAATACGATAAACGGTAATAAAGAAATTCCGTTTCCGCCGATGAATTCAAGCCTCTTCTCACTCATAGAAAATCCTCCTTTACAATGTTCATGTATAAGCAAGTTTTGCAAAACGAGTAATACTTAACAACGTCAAGTATAGATTAACACGTGTTTTATTGATTGTCAACAAATATTTTTTTCAACAGGGGAAATAAAAAATTGATTGTACCGGTTATTGAAATCTTTTATAATTCATAGATATAGTTATTTTTTATTGGAGGTTATATGAAAAAATTCCGTATCATTGCCTGTATTTCGGGCATTGTATTTTTAGCGGCGGCCTTATCATCCTGCGGAGGAAAAAAAGGCATGGCGAAAGACGGCACTTATACCGGCACCGCAATCGCCCACAACGGCCCGCTCACCGTCGAAGTCGATTTTGTAAAAGGCGCCATCACGTCGGTAGCCGTAACGCAGCACACTGAAACGGCAGGCGTAAGTGAAAACGCTATCGCAAAAGTTTCCGAAGCGATCGTAAAAAACAATTCTACAAACGTCGATTCCGTAAGCGGCGCGACGATCACTTCTTATGCAATTAAAACGGCCGTACAGAACGCGATCGAACAGGCAGGCGGACAGCCGAGCAATTACGCTAAAGAGGTTTCCAAAGCAAACGAGGGAGACAAAACGCTCGAATGCGATGTCGTCGTCATCGGAGCAGGAGGCGGCGGTATAACCGCGGCTGCACGGGCACAAGAGCTGGGAGCAAAGGTTATCCTCATCGAAAAGAACGGACAGGTAGGCGGCGACACCGCTCTGAATGCGGGCACGCTCATCGCGACCGGTTCGAAATTCCAAAGAGAACAGTTAAAAGAAACCAAAGATTCTCCGGAACTGGCATACAGCGATATCATGCGTATAGGAAAAAACGTAAACGATCCCGTTTTGGTTTCCATGATCACCAAAACCATCGGCAAAACGGTAGACTGGCTCATCGACGACATGAAAGTGCCGTACAACGTTGCCGCAACACAATACCCCGATCATTCGGCTAACCGACAGATCGGCGTTGTAGGACGCTCTCCGGCATTCTTTGCCGCAATGCAAAAAAATTTTGAAAACCTCGGCGGAACATTGCTTTTGGAAACAAAAGGTGAATCCCTCATCTTCGAAGACGGAGAAGTAAAAGGCGTTACGGCAAGCGACAAATCGGGCGCGAAAATTACGATCAAAGCGGCTTCCACCGTTATCGCCTCGGGCGGTTACGGAGCGAACGCGAAGCTTCTTCCGAATACCCTCACGGGGTATATGTTTTACGGACGCAGTACGGACACGGGAGACGGTTTTACGATGGCAAAAGCGATCGGCATAGATACGATTAACCTCGACTGCGTAAAAGTCTACGCACAGGGCGTAGAAACAACTCCCGGAAGAGCGCTTGCGGCGACGGCATCTTCTACGGCCGCTTCCAACGGGCACGGAACGATATACGTAAATACAAAGGGTGTTCGCGTCGTAAATGAAACGGGAACGCTCGCGGCACAGACGGAAGCGACCGTAGCGCAGAGCGACAAAATCCTGTATCTCTTAATGGACGAAGATGCATACCGCGCATACGTGGCAAAGAGCCTTGAAGACAAACTCGTCGCATCCGAAAGCGATATCGACAATTGGTACAATATTTCAAACGACGGCAAACCCGTAATCGCAAAGAGCGCAAATCTTGACGAGCTGGCAAAAACTATGGGCATAGACGCAAGAGCATTGCAGACAACCGTCGCAACATACAACGACAACTGTGCAAAGGGAGCCGATCCCGAATTCGGCAAGAAAAACCCCGTCGCTCTTGCATCGGGCGGCACATACTACATCGTAGAACAGCGTCCGCGCTTTTCCACGACCTTGGGCGGTTTAAAAGCCGATGCTTCCATGCAGCTGCTCTCAGGCGGAAAACCCGTTAAAAACTTATACGGAGCCGGAAGCGTTGTAGGCGGTGCAAACGGCCGCGACTCGATGACCGCGATGATGAATTCATGGGCGATCGGTTCGGGACGCATCGCGGGTGAAAGCGCTGCAAAAAACGCAGGTAAATAAATAATCCGAAAATACGCTCTGTAGAAAACGATCGATATAACGGTGCTGCTCAAAAAAAAACGCGCTTCGAAACAACCGAAGCGCGCAAAAATGAGCTATTGCAGATTCGAACTGCAGACCCACGCCTTAAAAGGGCGTTGCTCTACCTACTGAGCTAATAGCCCGCGCATAACATAGAGGTTACTATATTATTTTTTCCCTTCCGTGTCAATAACCGGCAAAAAAATTGTGTCAAAAAAATTGTAAAGGAATTTCATCCGATATTCGGGCTTGTATACATCGGCAATGTTACCTATTGCTAACATTTGTAAAATTCGCTATACCATAGTCGAAACTTGATACACAAGTTTTACGGAGGTTATATGAAAAAAACGGCGATTACCGGCATATTGTCGGCAGTGCTTTTAACGACGGCGCTTTCGTTTGCCGCAGCCGATCCTGCGACGGATGTAAAGATCGATTACAAAATGGATCTTTCCTTAAAAAATCACGATGCCGATTATTTTACGTGGACGGTCGGAAACGAAACCGTGCAGGACAAATTCGACGCCGCATCGGGCGCGAGTCTCAACGGCTCCACGAGAGCGTTCAACGCAGTCCGCTTCGCCGAACCGACGAAGGACAGAAAAGCTTCCATGCCCGCAGGGCTTCGCAGCGTATTTTTATTTGCAATTGCAAATCCGTCGTTTGTCAAAAGTCACGGACTCCAAGTGACGAAAGACGCAGGTGTCATAACCGTACGTTTCGTCCGCAAAACGAACGCGTTCGAATTGAAAACCGATAAAAAGGGAAATTTCAACCTGCTGACCGGATCGAAGATCGCAAAAAACGTCACCGACAAAAAAGACGACGCTTTTGTCGTCAAACCCGAATACTTAAAACAAGGCGGAGACGCAAGCAATATGGCCGACATCGATTGGAGCAAGATCCCGCTTGAAAAGGACGCGTTCAGTCCTGACGCCGCCTATCACTACGACGGCAACGTAAAGTTTACGTTGAAAAATAATGTGCTTCGCATCACAGGCACGCTCTCCCGTGTAAAATAAATCGTGTAGCGCAACGGCGGGTTTGAAAGTGTTTCTAAATAAAAAATATGCTTTCGAAACTCGCCATTCAGTTGATGCATAAAACGGGTGAAAAAAGCCCGGTACGATTTTGCAAACAGCCGATGTCCGTCCTGCCCTGCCGACCATGACAATCGGCCTACGGGTTCAACTCCCACTCTCCGTATTTATCGACGATTTTCGTTTTCATGCTTTCCATCGGGCGCCACACGACCGAAACGGTCACGTAGGGATTGAAATCGTAATGTTTTCTACCGCTATCCGTCACAAGACGCGGGGCAACTTTAAACGTCGTATTGAAATCCCAATCGTGCAGATCGTGCGTAAACGTAAAGTTCAAGCTCTGCAGTTTGAATCCGGAAGATTTGCGCTTGCTTTCGTCGTCGAACCTGAACGAATCGAGCAAGTCGATAAAGATATTCGATTCTCCGGGAATGCGTCCCTCCGCTCCGAACATCTTTTGAAAATAGCGGTACAGCACGGAATTGCGCGATGTCGAAGAAAACGTGAATTTGACGAATTTATTAATTTCGAAATTGATCGACGGAGTAAACAGAAAATAGCTGTTTGTCGGACGAAGGAGATCCGCAACTATGCTCGTCGAAAGTCCGGGTGCGATTTTGATGCGGTTTTTCCAAAAGTAAAACGTATCCTGAGGCAAAGTATATGCAAGCGAAAGAGAATACGGCAAAAACTCTTCTTCGGAACGCACTTTCCATCCCTTCTCTGACGGATCGTTCTTGAAATCGTAGCCCTTCGTATACGACATCGCATACGAAGCCTGCAAGCCCCGCCACGAAAGAGAGAGTCGCAGCGCATCATGCCGATATTTATCCCAATTATAGTTATATGACTGCGTAAATTTCAACGTATTGTTAAAAAGCGAAAGCGTACATGTCTGCTGCACAAGCTTTCGTTCCCACTCGTCATCCGCAGCGCTCTTTTTCTTAAATCCCGTCGTAAGCGAAAACGTCGTATACGGAAAGGCGAGAGAAAGAGTACCGGTATATTCGTCGACTTGCGGAGGGAGCGTCATTGAAAGCGAAAGCGACTGCGAAAAAGTCTCCCCTTCGTTCATCGCATAAGTGAACGCAAGCTGATGAGCGGTTACCGAATTTTTATCGGTAAAATCGGGCCCGTGATATTCCCATGCGGGATTGTCGACATCGCCCGTAAATTCGTTTCTGAGCAGTTTAATCGTCGAGTTGTACGTAAAGCTCGTATTTTTAAACATGCCGATATAATAAAACGGTTTGACGCTCAGCGCATTCGTATTGACGATTTCCTGTGTCGACGCTTTCAAATCCGCGACTTTCAGGGAATCCGCCGCCTGAGACGTATAACCGCCCTTTGCGGTATCGGTCGAAATATACGGATGACGCTGTATAACGGGATTATACGACACGCCGTTCGTAAGATTGAAAAAACCGCCGCCGTAGCTTGCAGCCGAATCGATCGAAAACGGAGTTTTAAATGTATACATCGAAGATCGCACGGCATCCCATTTGAAATCTTCGCTTTTATTCAAACCCGTCGACGAATAGGCAAGCTGCGACGTAAAAGAAGGTTTCAGCGAATATGTAAGTTTATAGTCGAAGCCGGGAATCGCCGTAACTGAAAGAGACGGAACCGTAAGAGACGGAAGCGCTTTTTCGAAAAACTTCGCATCGTCTTCCGCGTTCGTGCCGTCCGAGTTTTCGGTTTGCGCCGTATCCGAAACTGCGAGCGCGGCATCCGCCGTATCGGCAGCCGCGCCGTCCGCCTTTGCTGCAGCCTTTGCCGCTTGTTCGACTTTCGCTTTTTCTTCGGCGATCTCTTTTGCCGTTTTCAATTCGTCGGGAGCGATGAGCGGCACTTCAGGTGCATTCTTTTTTGCCGCATTCGTTTCCCTCGCCGGATACGAAAAAATCGTTCCCGAAAGCGAAAGAGAAGCCGCGGCCGGCGTAATCTGCGACGGATAATAAAATTTCCGCTCGGGAGAATATGTATCCAACTTGTCCGTACTTGAAAGCGAATTATTAACAATGGAACTGTATACGACCGATGAGTTGAGCGAAAGCGACAGAGATGAAATATACGGGGCGACGGGAACGGAAGACGGCAGGGAATAGGAACTCGCGAGCGTCCATGAAAAGGACGATATTTCGTTGACGGTTTTCGTTTCACCCGTATCGGTACCCATCGACGTGAGATAGCCGATCCAATCCATCGTTTCGTTACGCTCCGAAAAATCATCGGTGATAAAGGGATCGGAATACAGCGGCATCGACAGCGCAAGCGAAAAAGGTTTACTCAGCGTAAATTTGAAGTTCGCACCGTAACGGAACGGCAGCGTAAGTCCTAAAAAATTAGATCCGTCGGAATATTTTTTCCCTGAAGCCGCATAGGGAATATAACTTCCTCGGGAATCCCGAAACACGGTATTGCTGAACGCAAGACGAACCGATGAAGTAACTTCGGTGATATAATCGTTCGGTTTAAAAGCGCCTTCGAAACCGGCCGCAAATCCGAGATTCGAATACCAGTCGCCCGTAATCTTAAAATAATTCGCCGTACTGCCGGTATAGTCTTCGTCGAGATTGTGCAGCACAATCCCTTCGAGCTTTTGTTTTTTCAAGGTCGAGGGTCGTATAAAATTGAACAGCGCTTTCAGATTATCGCTGTCATCGCTTTCTTCTTTCTTTTTCGATGTATCTTTCGGAACGTACAGCGGCTTTCGCCCGTAAAGATAGGCGGTCGTCTGAATAAAATATCCGCGCCGCACGTCGTAACCGAATACGGGATTGTAGATGAGTTCGTCTTTCGGATAATAAAATGCGGGAAGGTAGAGCACGGGCACGACGCCGACATAGAGCAGCGCGTTGAAAAACGCAAACTCGCCGCCGGGAAGCAGCCAAATGCGCGTCGCATCGATGTGCCAGTGAGGATTTTCGTCGTCGCAAAAGGTGAGACTTCCGTTTTTAAAAGCGACCGTATTCGATTCGCTTCTGCCGAACATGTCGGATGCGACGATGAGCGTCGAACCAGACGGCAAATTGATCGAATCCGTCTGCGTCTGCACGATGCGCCCGTCGTCGAACACGCCTTCGAGCGTCGACGTGTTGAACATGAGTGACGACGCGCTCGCCGTACTGTTGCCGGCCGCGCCTCCCGTCTGTTCCATCGACACGCCGCCGGATGCGTACATCATCTGCGTCTTTCTGTCGTAGGTGATTCTCTCGGCGCGGATCGTCGTCTTCGTGTTTCCCTTTGCAACGGAAATACGGACGGCTCCCGAAAGCACGATCGTATCGTTTCCCGTCTCTTTGTTTTTTTCGTACGATGTCGCTTGCGAATGCTCTATCGTGATGACGGTCTTTTCATCCTGCGCCGTACGCGGCACGGATGCCTCATCCGCCGCCCTCGCACGCTGCGCGCCGGCAGAAAAAAAGATAAGCGAAAAAATTAATAATTTTATAATACGGCATTTCGGCGCAATCATCTTTCAATCATTTTTTCCGTGTCGATTTTTTTACGGCGGGACGGCGCTTTTCACGTTCGAGCATCTCTTTGATATAAGAACCCGTATACGACTGCTTGACTTCGGCGACTTCTTCGGGCGTCCCTGTCGCGATAACGTTGCCGCCGCGGAAACCGCCTTCCGGCCCCAAATCGATTATCCAATCGGCTTGGCAGATAACGTCGAGGTTGTGCTCGATCATGATCACCGTATTGCCCGCGTCGACGAGGCGCTGAATCACTTCCATGAGCAGCATGACGTCGGCAAAGTGCAAACCGGTCGTCGGTTCGTCGAGTATGTACATCGTTTTGCCCGTCGAAGTGCGCGCGAGTTCGGTCGCAAGCTTTACGCGCTGCGCTTCTCCGCCGGAAAGTGTAAGCGCCGACTGTCCGAGCCGGATATAGCCGAGACCGACCGACTTCAGCGTTTCGAGTTTGCGCGCGACGTGCGGGATGCCCGCAAAAAAATCGCACGCTTCTTCGATCGTCATATTGAGCACGTCGTTGATGTTTTTGCCCTTATACGTTACGTCGAGCGTCTCTTTGTTAAATCGCTTTCCGCCGCAGACGTCGCACTGAATGTACACGTCGGGCAAAAAATTCATTTCGATAACGATAGTCCCCGCTCCTTGACAATTTTCGCACCTGCCGCCTTTTACGTTAAAGCTGAACCTCCCCGGGCCGTAGCCTCGCGCTTTCGCTTCGGGAAGAGATGCAAAGAGATCGCGTATGCCGCTGAAAAGCCCGACGTATGTCGCGGGGTTCGACCGAGGCGTGCGCCCGATGGGGCTTTGATCAATATTGATAACTTTGTCGATATTCGAAACGCCTTCGATCTTTTCGAATTTGCCGACAGAGTATTTTGTGCGCATAAGCTTATTGCTGAGCGCGGGATAGAGCACGTCGGAAAGCAGCGTCGATTTGCCGGATCCCGAAACGCCCGTTATGCACGTAAAAGTGCCGAGGGGAATCTTTACGGAAACGTTTTTCAGATTGTGCTCGGCCGCTCCCGTAAGTTCGATACAGCTCCCGTTGCCACCCCTCCGTTTTGCCGGAATCGCCATGCGCAATTTTCCCGCGAGGTATTGCCCCGTAACGCTTTCGGCGACGCGCGAAACCTGTTCGGGCGTTCCCGCCGCAACGACGCGGCCTCCGTGCACGCCCGCCGCAGGTCCCAAGTCGACGAGGTAGTCCGCGGTTCGAAGCGTCTGTTCGTCGTGTTCGACGACGATAACCGTATTGCCCGCGTCGCGGAGATATGTCAGCGTGTCGATCAGTTTTTGATTGTCCCGCTGATGCAGTCCGATCGACGGTTCGTCAAGTATGTACATGACGCCGACGAGGGCGCTTCCGATCTGCGTGGCAAGCCTGATCCGCTGCGCTTCGCCTCCCGACAGCGTTTCCGCCGCACGCTCAAGCGTGAGGTAATCGAGTCCGACGTTTTTCAAAAAGCGCAGGCGCGAGCGTATCTCTTTTAAAACTTGGGACGCGATTTCACTTTCGGATTTCGTCAATCGTATCTTGTCGAAAAAATCGATCGAATCGAGGACGGAAAGTTCGGTGATTTCCCAAATATTTTTTCCGCCGACCGTCACTCCGAGCGCTTCGGGGCGCAGTCTTTTTCCGCGGCACGCGGCGCATTCGCGGTGCGACATGTATTTTTCGAGGTTCGTCTTCATCTGGTCGCCCCACGCTTCCGTGTAGCGCCGCTTCATATCGTCGAAGAGACCCGGCCACGCCTGATCGTACACAGAATACCCTTCCCCGCTCTGCTTTTCGTATTCCCAGTGGATAGCGTCTTTCGTGCCGTACAAAAGCGCATCTCTCTGCTTTTTTGTCAATTTTTCGATCGGCGTCGACAGCGTAAATTTATACGCGTCCGCCAGCCCCTGCATGCGCGCCGTATTCCACGCGGACGAAGGATTGTACGGAAGGATAGCCCACTCGTCGAAAGATTTCGATTCGTCGGGAATCATCAGATTCAAATCGAATTCCATCTTTTCGCCCAAACCGGTGCATTCGGGACAAGCACCGAAAGGATTGTTAAATGAAAAGAGGCGCGGCTGCAGTTCGGGAATCGAAATACCGCAGGAGGGGCACGCGTTCTTTTGCGAAAAAAACACTTCGGCTTCCGAAGATGCTTCCCCGCCTGCAGCATCGTTTTTTTTCGTGACGATGATGGTACCGTTCGAACTTTTGAGCGCGGTTTCAACCGAATCCGCCAAACGCTTGCGCACGGAAGGCGAAATGATAATTCTGTCGACGACGATTTCAATCGTGTGTTTTTTTTGCTTGTCGAGTTTGACCGTATCTTCCAAATCGGCCATAACGCCGTCCACCCGCGCGCGCGCAAAACCCGCCTTTCGCGCGTCTTCGAACACTTTTTGATGTTCGCCTTTTTTTCCGCGCACCACCGGCGAAAGTATCTGCACCTTCGTACCCTCCGGCCAGCTCATCATCGTGTCGATGATTTGGTCGATCGACTGTTCGGCGATTTCGCGTCCGCAATTCGGACAGTGTGCATGCCCGATGCGTGCAAAGAGAAGGCGATAATAATCGTAGATTTCGGTGATCGTGCCGACCGTCGAACGGGGGTTTTTGTTCGTCGATTTTTGTTCGATCGAAATCGCAGGCGAAAGCCCTTCGATCAAATCGACGTCGGGTTTGTCCATCGTACCCAAAAACTGGCGCGCGTACGACGAAAGGCTTTCCATATAACGCCGCTGCCCTTCGGCAAAGAGCGTGTCGAACGCGAGAGAAGATTTTCCCGAACCTGAAAGACCGGAAAGCACGACGAGTTTATTGCGCGGCAAATCGATGTCGACGTTTTGCAGATTGTGCTCGCGCGCGCCTCTGATACTTATTTTTTCGCCCGTGACGGGCGCGATATTTTTCGCATATTTTTTCAATTGATAAGATGCGGATGATGCCATAGTACACATAAGTATAGCGCATAAGAGCTTCGCGCTCAAGGCGGCGGACATCTATGGAAAACAAAGCAGCCGCATCAAAAACTATATTCTCTAAAAAATAGCATATAACGAAAAAATCGGCCGCCCCTCAGCGGATGTTCCGCAGCGGATGTTCCGCAAAGTATACTCTACGGCAGGTATTCGCTTCGGATGTTTTTCAGCGATAAAAAGAGGCGCATCTTTTTCGCATCGTTTCCGTCGGTAAGCCCTTCGAGCAAAAGGCGCGCTTTTTTTCTTCCCGAATTATCCTGATAATCGCAGGTACAGACGGAAGATGCAAAACCTTTCAGCCGGGCATAATCGACGAGCGTTTTTTCGCCGACATAGCACAGCGGGCGCAAAATCGTAACGGGATAATTTTTATACGAAAGTTTCGGCGGCATCGTTGAAAGTTCGCCCCGCTCGAGCATATTCATGAGAAGCGTTTCGAGGATATCGTCGAGGTGATGACCGAGCGCGATTTTATTAAATTTATGTTCGATCGCATAATTCAAAAGTTCCGTCCGCCGCTGCGTCGAACACCACCAGCAGTTCATCTTTTGTCCCTTTTTGAGCCGAGCGAGCACGTCGACGCCGATGATTTCAAAGGGCACTCCCCGCTCGCAAAATAAGTGCGCGATGCCTTCGGGAAAAGCGGGTGCAAAATCGCTTTGTACGGCGACGGCTTTATATGAAAAATTACAATCGGGGCGCAGGGAGCGGAGCGCAAAATACTCAACGAGCGCGGTCGAATCCTTTCCGCCCGACGCGCCCACGAGGATGCGGTCGCCGTCTTCGATCATCGCGTAATCGAAAACGGCTTTATCGATAAGACTTTGCAGTTTCGGATGAGAAGCCATCGCGCGTCAGCGCTTTTTCAAATGGACGGCAAAACCGTTGATCTCTTTGTCGAGATAGATGAATTTCAGCGGCGACTTTTCCGCCTCTCCCGTCCACTGCGCGCTGTCGGCGACGGGTTTAAAACCGCGATCGGCAAGGTATGCGAGAGCGCGTTCAATATTGTAGGTCAAAATTCCGATGTGTCCGTTTTTGCCCTTTACGCCGTTTTTCATCAATTCGAATTCGGTTCCGCAAAACCACGACGATTTTCCTTCGACGCCTTTAAAGCCGAACGCTTCGAATTCTTTGACACCTTCCGCACATTCACCGTCTCCGTGAAAATTGATGCCGACATGAGCAAAACCGAATCCGAGAGAAGCTTCGACCGCTTCTTTCGACAAGCGCGTAATTTCATCCCATTGTTTCGCTTTGATAAGGCTGCCTTTCACCATCCAGCTGCCGGAAACGGCCGCGACGTTCGACAGCGCAAAATAATTTCCCATATTGTCGAGATTCAATCCGCCGCTCGGAAGAAATTTTATACGCGGAAAGGGACCGGCAAAGGCTTTGAGCGCAGCGACGCCGCCTGAAATTTCTGCAGGGAAAAATTTGAGCACGGAAAGTCCTTTTGCAGCGGCCGCCGTAATTTCGCTCGCCGTAGAAACTCCGGGGTACGTGACGATACCGTGCGCAATGGAATAATCGACGACGTCTTCTTTAAATCCCGGAGAGACGATAAACTTCGCTCCCGAATCGATCGCAGCTTTTGCAAGATCGACGCTCGTCACGGTACCGGCTCCGACAGTCATCGCGGAAACTTTTTCGTGTACGTCGCGTATCGCGCGTGCGGTCCCTTCATAATCGGACGGGTTGCGGAACGTGATCTCCATCGCGGTGATGCCGCCTTTGAGGAGAGCCGTCGCAAGCGGAACTGCGTCATCCGGCGAATCAAGCGCTACGACGGGAACGATACCCGTCTTATGCAATACATCGTATTCTTTTTCAAACATATCGACACCCCCGCGAAAATAATATCGGGAAGCGCTGAAAAATGCAACCGATTTTTTGAGATATCTTATGAATAAAAATTAAACGCGGTACGTCAGACTTGACTGTAGAGACCGCTCAGTTCGCTGCGCCACGGAAGTTTTGCGTCGCGCCCTTCCCACTCTATCGTCTTAATAATTTTAAATGATTTTACGTCGCGCGGATCTTCGTAGCGCAAAAGCGCAAAGCGCCCCTGACCGATATATGCGATCTTTTCGTTTTCGCCGAGCGTTTCCGTTTTTTGCAGCTGATCCAAAATACAATCGAAGTGTGCGGGCTTTCCCGACGCTTTATCGACGACGGCGCTCGCCATATCTTCGATATCCTTTCCGCACACGGGACAGACAACGCGGCGCTGCTTGAGGTGGCGGATAGCTTCATCTTTTTCCTTTTGTGCGGCGATATTTTCGTAGAGATGACGCTGAACGGCGGCATCTCGGAGTTTTGTATTCTTATTGTCCGTCCGTTTGAGAGCGGATAAGCGGAGATTTTGAGCGTTTTGATTTTTCCAATCCCGTTTTACACGTCCGCGCTTCGTATTTTTTCCCATATCCGCTCCGTTAGTCCATAAACAGCGGATCGTCTTCCGGGTTTTCGATCAATTTTTTGCTGATAACCTGAGCGATCCTCTGTACGGCCGTATCGATATACTCCGAGTCCCGAATCATCTCCCGCAGCGCAAGCAGGCGGG
Organism: Treponema socranskii subsp. buccale; assembly: GCF_024181585.1. NCBI lineage: Bacteria > Pseudomonadati > Spirochaetota > Spirochaetia > Treponematales > Treponemataceae > Treponema > Treponema socranskii. The sequence continues at coordinate 2,028,023 of NZ_CP054258.1, forward strand.
GCGGTATGTCCGCTTTTTGTTTTTCAAGGACGAGAGTAGTTGTTTTCAGACCGGAAATCATACAAGCTCCGAAAAAGCGTTTTCAATGTGATATACGGCCGGCAAAGACGGCATATCCACAACAATCACATCGTATCTGATATAGTGCTTACTATATTGTCGATTGATTGCGAGAAAACGTTTAGACGTTTCTATAATTTTTTTTTGTTTCCGGCCGTCGAGTACGTGCGACAACATATCGGCGTTTCCGTTCGGAAGCGTCTTCACTTCGGCAAAAACGAGCACGTCGTTCGACAAAGCTATTATATCGATTTCGCCGCTTTTTGTCTGCCAATTTCGCGCGACGATCGAATAGCCTTTTTCGGTCAAATAACGCGCGGCTTTTGCTTCTCCCGCTTTTCCGATCGATTTTTTTGAAATGCTCACGGACGGATTGGCCTCGCTTTGAACGATATACGATCCCCGTTACGCGTTTACCGGCATATCGTCGTCGACGGGTTCGAGCTCGTCCACGTCTTCGAGATTCGCATTCGCCTGCGCGTCGATTTCCGCCTGCGAAAGCACGTGCCCCACGGTGAGCAAAAACGGAACCTTCCAATTTTTAAGCGCGGCAAGATGATACGGTTTCGCCGGCTTTCCCGCGGCGAGAAACATGTTTCTTCCGTCGTCAAAAAATACCGGCGCGGAAAAACGCATACCCTCTTTAATATCGTTTTGCGTAAGTTTTAAAAAACCGGCCATAACATCTCCCCCCGTATTTCTTTCAGACCGAACCTCGAGTTTTGAAAACATCGACTCGAAATCGAAGCCTTTAATAATTTACGCTCCACGCTAAAAAACCGAGCGATTTTCAGCGATGCTCTTTTATCGTTTTTTAGCCTGCGCTTGCAGCACAAAGGCGAATATCCCCGCGAGTACGCTCCACGTTTCTTCCGGCACATAGGAGCCGATTTCCCCAAGCGTCAAAACATCGGCGAGGTTCGCATTTTCAACGACGGCGATGCCGCTCTCTTTTGCTATTTCGGCAAGCCGTTCAGCCGCTTCGCCCCGAGCGGACGCCGTTATAAAAGGCGAAGGCGCTCCTTCAGGGTACTTCAGCGCGACCGCTTTTTTCATACGCTGCCCCTCGCGGCGGAAATACAGTCTTCTTCGTAAAAGCCCGAAAGCACGCCGGCTTCCGCCCGTTCGACGCTGAACGATTTTCCGCCGAACGCCGCTTCGAGCGCTTTTTCGAGCAATGCACTTTCGCCCGCACGCTCCTCGCCCGATACGGCATAGAGCACGCGTCCCTTATGTAAGTATATCACAAAACAATAAAATTTCCCACCGAAATCGAGCAGCGCCGTACATTTTTCAGCTTTTTTTTGCCGCACGTCTAAAAAAAAGCGGAGCACGCCGCTTCCCGTCTCCGCACCGCCGTCGAGGGAAATCTCGAAGGGGAGCTGAATCCAGCTTGCGCCGGGAGAAAATCCGCGATGATTGAAAAGAGTGAGGACGCCGCCTTTGCGTCGTTCAAGCGCCGGCTTCGCGCTCACATCGTATGCCGCATCGGACGCTTCCGTATCGGTCACTGCGGCTTCGCCCTGCACCGCACCGTTTGCAGTTCTCGATCCCGACAGTATGCCGAAAAAAAATCGCCGCACTTCCGCTTCTATTTCCGAAACGAGCGCTTTCAGCGGCCGCCCCGCATCGGATCCGCTTTTCCGCCCGCTTTGCACGTGCGCAGCTCCGCCTTTCGGAAAATCGCTCGATTCCGCACTTTCGTTTTTTCCGCCGTTACGTCGATCGCCATCGTCCTTTCCGTCCGCCCCTCCTCTCTTTGCACGTCCGCCGCTGTGAGAATCCGCATCGCTTTCGGAACCCTTATCGCTCTTTTCGTTTGCTCCGACGATTGCAGCGACGGCATCTTTTCCCATAGGGATACCTTTTTCCTCCAAAACAAGGGCCGCTTGAGCCGCTTCTTTTTCACGACGGGGAAACGATAACGCGATGCGGCGCGCATCGTTAAAAATCTTCTCGTCGAATTTCATGCCGAGCGACTGCATCGTACTGAACAAAGCTGCGGTGATATAATCGGAGGGAAGATTGAGAGAGGCGAAATAGCGGACAAGCTCCGCATCGGAGAGCGTTCCGTCGGGATTGAGCGCCGTCGAAAACGTCGTTACGAGATGTTCGTTTGAAAATGGCGCATCCGCGATAAGCGGTGAAAGGACGAGCGTTCCGTCTTTGAGCGAAACGGAAGCGGAAAAAACAGTGCCGGGGGCAAACGCCCTTTCCGACGTAACGGAAAACCTGCCGCCCGCAAAAGAAGCGATATACGAGTTTTGCCCCGTCTGTGAAAGGATACGCACGGAAACGACATCCCCTTCGCGAAGCTCGTACCGGTTCGGCATACCGGAAGGGGAAGCCGTCTGAACATATACGCGGGAAATCGTATCCATGCGCCGGAAAAATTATCGACAGGCTGTCGAAAAAGCAACCGACTTTTGAGACAGCCCCATCCGCTTCTAAAAACCGCTTGAGTTTTCAAAAGCGACACGTTATTTCTTTTTCGCTTTTTCAGCCGCTTCCGCTGCGTGTTCTTCTTTTTGCTCTTCTTTGATTGCGGCTTCCTGAGCTGCGGCCGCGGCCTCGGCTCGAGCGTTGCGTTCGGCAAGAGCCGTGGCGATGTTTCCGCCGACGCGCGTTTTAATGCGCTTCGCTTTACCGACCGCATCGCGGAGGTAATAGAGTTTTGCACGGCGGACCTTACCCGGACGTACGATCTCTACTTTCGTGATGCGCGGCGAGTGCATCGGGAATACGCGCTCGACTCCGACGCCGTACGATTCTTTACGGACCGTAAAGGTTTCACGCGTACCGCCGCCGTTTTTCGCGATAACGACGCCTTCGTACACTTGAATACGTTCCGTTTTACCTTCGACGATTTTAAAGAAAACTTTTACCGTATCGCCGACATTAAATCCCATAGCGCTCGCACGCTTTTGTTTTTCTTCAATACCCTTAATGATATCCATCTCAGTCTCCAGCTTTCCGAGTCCGTTTCGCCTGCTTCTTTTTTCCGGCGGTTTTAAGCGAAACCTGCTCCGTAATTTCCTTAATAATTTTTTCGGCTTCCGATGAAAGCGTACCCGCGCTGCGCGCAGACGCTATCAAGTCCGGCCGATTGGCAAGCGTTTTCGCAACGCTCTTTCGCAGCCGCCACGCGCGTATCGCTTCGTGGTTTCCCGACCGCAGCACTTCGGGTACTTCTTCTCCCCGATAATTCTGCGGCCGCGTATACTGCGGATATTCAAGCAGTCCGCCCGAATAGCTTTCTTCGTCAAGCGATTCCGCCGAAATGACGCCGTCGATCAGGCGGTACACCGTGTCGATGACGACTTCCGCCGCAACCTCTCCGCTCGACATAACGTAATCCCCGATCGAAATCTCTTCGTCGACATATCGATCGATTATCCGCTGGTCGATCCCTTCGTACCGTCCGCAGATAATGACGATTTCGCTTTCCCTGCTCAACTCAAGCGCTTTCGCCTGCGTAAAAGGCTTTCCTCCGGGCGTCACATAGATGACGCGCTTTTTGTACGCCTCTACGCTGTCCAGCGCTTCTCCGAGCGGCTCGGCGAGCATAAGCTGCCCCGCACCTCCGCCGTACGGACCGTCGTCACAGGAGCGGTGTTTATCGCGGGCAAAATCCCTGATATCCGTCAAGACGCAGGAAACAATTCCCTTTTCAACCGCTTTCGCCATAATCGAATTTTCGAAGTACGCGCGCAGGATATCCGGGAATAAGGTCAGCACGGTAAATTGCATGGAATCACTCCAGAATCCAGAGGTGCATCAGCTCCACCGTTTTGCCTTCGATATCGACCGCGCCGATATGCTCCTCTGTAAAAGGAACATAGACCGTTTTCGGTTTTCCCGAAACGGTGCGTTTGACATCGTCCGCAAGAACGCTGCAAGCCTCGGAGATGCGCACTTCCAAAAGCTGCGCCGCTCCGCCTTCCAATACGTCCGTGATCTTGCCTATCGTTTCGACAGGCGCGGCCGAAGCCGCCGATCCGTTTTTCCTCTCATATACGAGAGAACAATCTTTCAAATCTTCGATGTACCATTCTCCTTTTTGCAAAGGATATGCATACTCGCGCGGCACGACCACTTCCCATCCGCTGTACTTTCGCACCGCTTCGGGAGAATCGATCCCCGCCAATTTCATAAGCACGCAGGTACCGCCCCGGTCGGCAGATTCGACTCTGTGCCGTTCGGTTTTCTCGCCGTGCCGTAAAGTGACATCCTTGAGCGAAACGATGTGTTCGTACGCGCCGGAAGCACTCTCCACTTTACATTCACCCGTAATCCCATGCGGACCGCGGATAAAGCCGACTGCAAGCTGATCTTTCATCGGCCTTCAGTCTAAGATATCGAGACTGTAGTGATTTCCGTCCCTCGCCGCCGATGCGCTCAACACCGTGCGCATCGCTTTTGCGATACGGCCGTATTTGCCGATCACTTTACCGATATCGCTTTCGGCCACTTTCAGCTGCAAAACAGGCCCGCGTTCGCCCTCCGCTTCGGTCACCGAAACCGCGGAAGGATCATCGACAAGCGACTTTGCAATATATTCGATTAAATCCTTTTCCATTCAGCCGCCTCGATGCAATCACTTTGCGGAACGGATCTGTTTGTTGAGCAGCTTACCGACAATGTCCGTCGGCTGTGCACCGACCCCGAGCCAATACTTTGCGCGTTCGACGTCGATGTTGATCTGCTTTTCAGCAGCTTCGATCGGCATATAGGTACCGATTTCTTCGATCGCCCGGCCGTCGCGCGGAGAACGCTCATCCATGACAACGACGCGATAGTAAGGACGTTTTTGCGTACCGAACTTTTTCAGTCTGATTTTGACCACTGTAATCCTCCGTAGAACTCGAACCGAACGGGGTCAAGTCCTAAAATAGCGCACCCATCGGTGCGAAGATTTATTATAGCGGAAGCGGGGGGAGAGCGTCAATCGGAGGAAAAATGCATCGGAGGGAAAATGCTTGCATAAATTCCGGCCATTTTTTTTTACTGCATGTTTCATTGAATACTTTTCAGCAGTTTCTACATTATTTTCAGCTATGCTCAAGCATTTTTTTCTATCTTTGTATAAATCCCTGATCTTATTGATAAAATCGCGCTTATTACCCGGTTGATACAAACTTCCATTAATGTAAATACAAGTTCCACCGGATTTCCCTAGAAACAAGATCGTAATTTTCACTTTTTACTCCTACATTAATTTCTGATCCAAATTTTCTAGGAAATACCATCGAAACATACTCGTTACTATGATTAGTAAGAACAGAAACAAATAAATATATGAAAAAATAAGCATACAATGGAATCATAAAAAGAACTCTATATTGAATAGTAAATCTTTTATTGCAATCAATTTTGCTCTATTATCTAACACCATATTTCTTCAATACAATATCCAATTTATTTTCATCTAATTTTTGATAAATAAAAGATATATCATCCTTAACAAATCCATCAAACAACCTAACTATATCTATACCCAATAATTTGTTTCTTATTCCTTCATCAAACCGATACTTTATAACCTTTGCCGGATTACCGCCGACAATCGTATACGGCGCAACATCCTTTGCAACGACAGCCCCCGCAGCAATAATAGCACCCTGCCCTATCGTCACTCCTGAACAGATAATAGCATTAATACCTATCCATACATCATCCTGCACAATAATACTCCCCTTTGTACCAGCCTCAGATGTATACTCAAACACTTTTACCTTAAAGGGATAAGTTGAAATAGTATGGACTTCATGCTCACCGCCAAGTAAAAATTGTACGCCTTCGGCAATAGAACAGTAACTTCCTATAACCAATTTTACATCTTCAGGAGTAGAATCAACAACATGCAGTGTTCCGTATGTTTTTTTGCCTACATGTATTCTGGAAATATCACAAAAATTAGCAATACACGTTTCATTATGTGTATTATGTTTTCTATAGAGCCTTTTAAAAAGATAGAGTTTTATACGATTTATAAACATAGGAACCTCAAAAATATGGTTTCAAAAGAGCTAATAGCATAATTATTGCACTTTATCTCTTAATCAACAACCCCGACGCGGCATGTGAGATAACCCCTCGTACGAATCAATTCTTTTAGCTTTTGCTTATAAAGTAAGAATCTTACTTTGCAAAAGTAAAAGATAAAATAGCTCTCGTTTTTGTATTCCTCAGCTACTAAATCTTCAAGATTTTCTTCACATGTGGACATTCGATATTTCTGCTTATTCAACTTATGATTAACAACCCATATAGAAAAGAAATTTAACAATATATCTTTCCGTAGAAAATTGTAACATGATTGATCTACAACACCGGATTCTACTTTATCACTAATCAATTTTAAGTAATTTTTATAAAAAACGTTATATAAACCATAAGAAATATCTTTTTTTTTCACCTCTTGAACTGACACCTTTTGTTCGTTTAAGACAACTATTTTATTTTTTTTGCTGAGTATTTCCAATAATACCTTTGCTTGCCATAAAGAGGTCTCACATCCCCCAAACCAATCATCAACAAGTAAAAGCTCATTTTCCCAAAAACCAAATGCACCAATCCATGTAATATAAAACGAGCACACCCTTAAAAAATCATTAATATTAGTACAGTCATACTTATCTTTCTGTTTTTTCCCTAAATTGTAATTTGGAAAAAAAAGGAATGGCTTATCTTTTTGATAAAGCTTTATATTATTAAGTAAATAGGCTAGGTAACCGCCAGAATAAATTAACGTATCATTACAAAGCTTTCTAAACCTTCCATTAGCACGTGTTATACTTGTAGGAAAATTTTTATCTTTAATATTTTCATTATTCCGATAATAATGAATATTACTATATTCGGTCGTATATTTTTTAACCATTTCCTGAGTATTATCTGTCGATGCATTATCGGAAATAATAACTTCAACTTCAGATGAGTTAAACTCCAGTAGACATACAAGTGAATCTAAACTTTTTGTAAGGTATTGAACTCTATTATAAGTAGGTATACAAATACTCAACAATGGCTTTTCTCTCATTTTATCACCTCTGCACTATACCAAGCGTTTTTACAATGTCTAAAAATTAAATATGCAATAGGGCTTCTAATATCTGCATACTTAAAAACCCGCAAAAGAAAAAATTCGCAGGTAACAACTTGCCAATTTAAAGTAAACTTAAAAAAAGCAGAAAGTTTATTAAGATATCCTTTATCTATACAAACAATATCCTATCCTCATTTTTTCGCACAGCGTATAAGAGCAGAGCCGAGTATTCCGGTAGCCCCTGATATAACTATTTTTTGCATACCGTTTCCAATAACACCTTCAATTCAGATACCGTAGAACACAGACAATCGGCAGCAGTCAATTCTTCTCTTGTTCCGTTACCCCACAGTACACCGATTGTTTGTATTCCGGCAGATTGACCTGCAAGATAATCAGTATACATATCACCAATACCATAGGTATGATTTTTTACTAAATTTTCTGTTTCAATCAGATATTTAAAAATTTCTGATTTTGACCTCAGCTTGTTCGGAAAAGTATAGGGTGTAATAACTTGTTTTATGAAATCTGTTAAACCTAATTTTTTTATAATCCGATTACTTGCCACATCGGATTTATTGGTAACAATATAATGCGTATAGAATTCGGTATTTTTTACAATGGTATCAATCTGTTCATACAGATGAGTATTCGGATATTCACACGTATCATAAATATGTCTAAATACAGACAGTATTTTTTCTATATCGGTATTACTTAGAAAGTTTTTAGGGAAGGCTTGAAGTAAAGCCTCTCGCAGAGGCGGTCCTATTATTAACTCCTTACTTTGTGTGCTCGTGTCTATTCTTAATATGTCAAAAGCAGTTCTTAGTGATAGAAGTATATCCTTCTTTGAATCAATAAGTGTTCCATCCATATCCCATATTAAAAATTTCATTATATACTCTCTGATATATTAATAATTTATTCAATTACAGATTGTACCCAGGCTATAGTTTTTTTTATCCCTTCCTTAAAGGATATTACCGGTTGAAACCCAAATTCTCGTTCTAAATCTGTAATATCCGCACAAAGGTACATTAAATCATTTTTTTTATAGGGTATTTCACCAAATACCAACTTTAATTCCGGATCAATACAATCTCGTATCATTTCTATATATGACCTTAAAGGCAATACGTGGCCGCTTCCGATACAATACCCCCCCCCTCCCCTCGACTTTTCTCCTAAAAGATATAGTGCATTGGCTGCATCTGAACTATATATAAAATCCCATAATTGAATACCCGCTGTAAAGACGGGCGTTTCTTTTTTTAATAATTTATGTATAGTAGATATAATCATTGTTTCTAAGCCGTCATAAGGGCCATATACACTAAGTATCCTTGCCCAAATATGTCTTAAACCTTGTTGTTGTGCATAAAATCGGCTCATCAAACCCGCATATAACTTTGAGGCTCCAAAAGCATTTTGAGGGAATGGAGCTATAGAGTCATTCAACGGTACACCGGCATTACCAAACTCAGCTTGAGAACCAGCTCCGATAAAAGTATGGCAACCTAATCGCTTGGCTAAATCAACAGCATCCAAAACATATTGCACATTACTATAATGCAATAATACATTATCTCTATCTCTACCACCTTCCCACGCAAAATTATAAAACACATCATACTTTTTGTTTGATTCAAAGTTTTTATATTCATTCTGGTTACAATATTGTATATCAATCGAAAAAGAATCTGTTGTCGACTTATACTCCTCTATATAGAAATTACGATTAGAATTTTTATGAGCAAGAATCAGTATATTGACTTTTTCTTGGATAAGTTTTTCTATAAGAGCCATACCGATAGCACCAGTTGCACCTGTAATCACAACATTTCGCATTTAAGATACCACGCTTAATAATTATTTTCTTGAAAATTTAAAAAGTATTTTGCACACTCGTAATCAAAAAGATCACAAATATCAATTGCTTCCCGCTTATCAAGTACCATTTTATATGCCCGATAACCGCTTGTATATTTCCATGTTTTCATTTTTAATCTTGGTGCAAGAGAAATACCGTTAGTAAAAACATATAGCTCAGGTAGATTTTCGATAGCTTTTAATTCTCCTATACGGAAATTAAGTGTGCCGTTATTGTCAAATAAATATCTTTGCAATTTTTGTACGGTTACCAGAGAATCAAACCCATCTTGTAATTTACGAAAATATAACTCTATAGCCTTTTGATATAGTGTAGGCCCGACTAATGGTGAGGTAACACATGCCCATAATATATGTTCATGAGATATATGAGAACAAACAAAATCTACAAGCTCGGCGAATGGTGTATTTTCTAAAGCAATTTCCCTCGGTCTATATAATACATCAACTTTCTGTTGTGCAGCGATATTCGCAATCAACTCACTTGCCGTTGTTACAATTATATCCAGACCGATTACTTCTTTTAATTGTTTAATCTTATATTCAAGTAAGTTACTATCCGCAAAAGGCAATGTATCTTTACATAATGATGTATTGTGCAAAAAAGCATCACGTGCCGGTATTATTGCAGCTATATTATTCATCTCCATTTTCTCCCTTCTCTTGATACGGTTCAAAACATTTATAGCACGAACATGAATATTGCTCTACAATTGTTTTAAATTGCTCGAATCGCTGAAAAGTTATTGAAGCAACATTAAAATATTCACAAAGCATATCCAGTCTCACATACTCCAACAGCATTGCCCTTTCAGGTAAAACATAATACGGGCATTGTCTCATACAGGGAGGAGTTGGTATTACTAAATGAATTTCTTTTACCTTGCATTGATGCAATAACTCACAGACAATTTTTAGAGTTGTTCCCGTAAAGATTGCTTCATCAACAATTGCAACAATTTTATTTTCCAACAATTCTCGTATAGGATGAATCTTATTCCATACAATTCTTTTACGAACATCAGTACTTTGAATTTGAAAAGAGCGCATCGCATTATTTTGTTTTGATAATGCCTGCATATACGGTTTCTTAAGGGATTCTGCAAGGCCAATCGCATAATAGATTCCTGTTTCCGGCACAGGCACTACATAATCAATCCTGTTTATTAACGATTTATCAATATAAGTTGCCAGGCATTGTCCTAATTTTATTCTAAAATTTGCAATTACTCTATTATTAAAATAATCAGTCGGAGACATTTTATAAATTATTTTAAAGCAACACCCCTCTTGCTCTTTGATAATCCGCATCCCTTTTGTAACATCCGAAAAATCGGTAAAACTAATAACACGACGATCATTATTAATAAATGGATAGATATTATTTTCAACATGGTTATCTACTTGATTTTCTCGAACTTCGATTATTTCCACTTTTAAATCATTTTCTTCTGAAATTTCTACAATCCAGTCATACAAAGATAAAGATATATCACTTTTAAATAAAATTACACCAAAAAGTTCATTGTTTTTAAGTAATACGGATATCTTTAAAGCAATTTCATCGATAAGCAATGGAATAAGTTTAATTTTATTATTAATAATCCGTATACTTCTTCTTTTAACAACTTCCAACAAATTTTCAAATACCGTTTTTTGAGGAAACAAATCATTTTTTCCATAAACTGTAGAAACAACTATACAACAGTTATTACGATTTTTATTTAATATATATGAGTATATATTTTGATGTACAAAAAAATTAAACTTAAGCGATATTGTATTTTCTTGTATGCTCACCTCATTATTAATGTGCACATACAAGATTCTTTTATTTTTCTGATCACAATAGTCTATAATCTGAAAAAGATATGCTTCCTTATTCAGAGAAATTAAGTAGTCGATAAGTTCAGAGGTAAAACATACTAAATTTATATTATGATATTCTAAAAAAATAAAAACATCCTCTTTATCATTTAAGGATGGATTATAAAATACAGAATCAAGTGTAATATTCTGAGTAATTAATATTGAAAAATTCTTTTTCAATATTTCATATAATTTTAGAGAGAGAATATCAGTATTTTTATAACTTAGTATAAGTATTTTTTTTTCTGTCATAACATATCTATTTCTAATTGAGCATATTACTCTTTAATTCTTCTTCAGATAAAAACGGACTCATATCTTCTAAAGATGGAGATATAATCTTGCCATCAGGTAATATTCTTGATGTCAACTTCGGAGCGAACTCTTGCTTAGTATCTAACACGACTTCACATAAAACAGGCTCTGTTGTACTAAAAACAGACGCTAATATCTTATCAATATTTGTTTGACTATCAAGCAAATAATATCTTAACCCATATGCATACGCAATTTTTTCTACATCAGGAAAACTTAATCCACTTTTTGCATCAATACCGTAATATCCTGCCGTTTCCCCATGAAAATGTATTTTCTGGGTTTGTCGTATGGAATGATAGCCTCCATTGTTTAACCAAAATACTTTTATATCAAACTTATGATGACTAATCGTTTGAAGTTCTTGTATATTCATTTGGATACTTCCATCACCTTCCAAACAAATAATATGCCCTGCTTTTTTGGTTGCAAGTGCAGCACCAATTGCTGCAGGTAATCCATATCCCATACTGGAAGCTCCTGCATTTGTAAACATTCTCTGTCCTTTTTTCAATTCAATTACCTGCAAAGCGCAGACACAGGCAGTTCCGTTACTTGCTACAGTAACATCTGAATCTTTTAAAAAGGAAGATAACCGTTCCATAAAAAAATAGGGATTAACATATCCGACAGTTTTTCTATATGCTTCCAAAACAACAGGATATTTTTTATTTACTGTTTTACACCATTGGATCCAGTCTGTTTTGGGAGAAAAGCATTTCTTTCGCATAAGTAGCTCTTCCAATACATTTTTTACGTCAGCATGTACCGGATAATCTATTTGCAATGTTGGTTTATATAACTCAGCCTTATCTATATCAACGGCAATTTTATAAGCATTCTTTGCAAAATTGCCTTCTTGAAATCCTATTAATCTTACGTGCATTCTACAACCAAGCGATAATAATAAATCACTATTTTGAATTACAAAATTACCCCCTCGCGTACCGATTGTACCGGGACGACCGGCACACAAGGGATGATCATCGGCGATTAAATCATGGGCATTCCATGCAGTAACTACCGGTATGTGCATATTTTCAATAACTTCATAAAATTCGGTTAGCGCATTACCGAGACGTATTCCGTTTCCTGCAAGAATAACCGGTCTTTTTGCATTTTCTATTGCATGCATAATATGATTTATTTTTTCTGCAGTAATTTTAGGTGGTAAAATGTTTATATCTTCAACTTCATTATAATATTTTAACTGTGAAGTATCGATCACGGCACCTTGTATATCAAGTGGAATATCCAACCAAACAGGACCACATCTGCCATGGGTAGCAATATAAAGAGCCTTTTCAAGATAGTAAGCAATAAGCTCTGCATCTTTAACTACAACAGCATATTTAGTCATTGTTTTTACACAATTTATAATATTAAATTCCTGAAACCCCAACTGACGAAGAGGTAAGATTGTAGAACTCACAATAGAACTACACTTTTCCTGTCCCGAAATTACAAAAACAGGAATAGAATCAAGCCACGCCCCCATTACTCCAGTCAACGCATTTGTTCCGCCCGGGCCTGTAGTAACACACAAAACGGAAACATTTCCGGTCAATCGTGTAAATGCTTCCGCAGCCATTGCAGATGCTTGTTCATGATGATTATATATACAATTAATAGCAGGATTGCGTGCAAATGAATCATTAAGATGCATTGCACCGCCGCCTGTAACGGTAAACACTTGTGTTATATTTCTTTTTGCAAAAAAATCAGCAACATAATCCGAAACTTTTACATTCATATTATTTCTCCGATCGCGATTTATATTTTGTATATACGTCTTTCACATATGCTTCATTATAGCTACTTGCATAAGCCGAATTCTTTATCTCATTAAGGATAATAAATATATCACTTAAATCAATATCAGATTTTGTCAATAAGTATTCAGCATAAGATCTATGCATTGCATATTTCCCCGTAAAATAATATGCAGGAGAATACCCCCAAGGAATTTTATCTTTAATAGGCTGTATATAAGATGAAATGGCAGCTAATATAGGCAATAAATCATAATTTTTTGAATAATTCGTATTGAGAAAATCAAGTAAAATTTCAATACAAAGATTTCCCGGTATTCTCCCCATACCAAGCAGCGAAGCATCAATAATAATAGATCTATTCGGATTTAGAACAGAAAGAAAATATTGTGCTAACGAAAAAGAAGTCGACATATTCTCATGCAAATGTAGACCGATTGTCATATCTTCTGATATATATTTTTCATAAAAGTTGTATATTCTCATCAAATCCGGTTGTTGGAGTGCTCCAAATGTATCTACAATTGTTGTACCATACGGCCGGATATCATTGATATGCTTCAATAAATCAATAAGTGTTTTTTCATCATATCCCATTACATTTACGGGATTCAAAATTACTTTATAGCCTTTATCTCGTGCATATTTTGTATATTTCTCAGTAAGGTCAATATCTTTATAATAAAATGCAAACCGGATAAATCTTATTTTACCTGTACATTCGGTTAATTGCCTGATGTCATACCAATCCGGTCGAATCATCACAGAAAAATCAGTCTTAGGGTTTCCTATTTTTATATATGACTCGGTCTCCTGTATGGTATTACCAGTTGTTTGATCTTCTGTAAATACTCCATTTCGTAAAAAACCTAATTCAATTAAATCAATACGTGACTTAATCAATGAATCAATAATCAACGAAATAATTTTTTTCCCAAAATCTGCATTATTAACATGTCCCCCATCCCGTAAAGTACAATCCAGAACTTTAATATTATTATATTTACTCATAAATTCAATTTCCACTTAACATCAGGTATTTTTACAAATCACCCGTATCATCTTATCGAGCATTTCTTTTGTCATACCGGGATATACGCCGATCCAAAAGCTATTATTCATTATAGTGTCGGTATTTTTAAGATCGCCGACAACACGGTACAGTTCCGACCCCCTAATCTGATCAAAGCACGGATGCTTAATCAAATTTCCTGCAAACAAAGCCCGCGTTTGGATGCGGCTATTTTCAAGATTTTGTACCAGTTTATCTCTATCAGCTTTTTCTTTACAGGTTATCATAAACCCGAACCAGCTCGGTTTGGAATGTTCTACGGGCTGGGGCAGAATCAGATTATCCTCAAGGTCTTTAAGACCGTCGTATAAATACTGCCAATTCCAACGGCGCTTTTCTATAAAAGAGGGAATTTTTTTAAGCTGCGCGCAGCCGATCGCCGCCTGCATATCCGTCGCTTTCAAATTATAGCCGAAGTGACTGTATGTATATTTATGATCATATCCGAGCGGAAGTTCTCCGTATTGCTTGTCAAAACGATGTCCGCACTTATTATCCACCCCGCTCGGACAAATACAGTCGCGCCCCCAATCGCGCAGGGATCGAATAATCCTATGCAGTAACGGATCGCGGGTATATACGGCTCCACCCTCGCCCATCGTCATGTGGTGCGGCGGATAAAAACTCGACGTACCGATATCGCCGACGGTTCCGGTCTTATACGTCTTACCGTCAATCGTGTATTCCGAGCCGAGTGCATCGCAGTTATCTTCTATGAGCCAAAGGTTGTGTTCGGTACAGAATTCTTTTACGGTTTTTAAGTCAAACGGATTTCCGAGTGTGTGCGCAATCATCACGGCTTTTGTTTTATCGGACAACGCCCCTTCGAGTTTTGTTACGTCGATATTGTATTGAGGAATTGTTACGTCGACGAAAACGGGGACCGCACCGTATTGAATGATCGGCGTTACGGTCGTAGGAAATCCGCACGCAACAGTAATCACTTCGTCCCCTCGTTTCAGCTGACGTTCTTTTAAAAGCGGCGATGTAAGTGCCATAAATGCGCAGAGATTGGCGCTTGACCCTGAATTGACGAGGGAGCAAAACGGCACGCCGAGATACTTTGCAAGCTGCGCTTCAAATCGGTCTGTGTAACGTCCGCTCGTAAGCCAGAATTCAAGGGAACTGTCCACAAGATTCATCATTTCCTGTTCGTCGAACACGCGGCTTGCATAGCTGATACGGTCGCCGTCCTTGTATTCAGGTTTTACCATGAATTTCTTGTAATATTCTTTTACGGCTGAAAGAATCTGCTCCGCCGCTTGTTCTTTTGTGTTGTTTTCAAACATGGTATTCCTCGAAATATTCCTTTATCTGTCTATCGGTCATTTCCTTTGCAGAATTGCCGCTTGAAACGCTTTTTTCCCATTCGACAATTTTTTCCACTGCCGTTCGTATGTTCCACTTCGGATACCAACCGAGGACGGTTTTTGATTTTGAGCAATCGAGTTTCAAAAAATTAGCTTCATGAGGAGCATCAACTTCTTCTATAACTTTCCAAGATGCGCCGCTTCCCCACGCGCCGCAAAACAAATCCGCAAGCTTACCCGTCGTAATGCAGCTTTCATCATCGGGCCCGAAGTTATAGCTTCCGCCGTATTTTTCTTTGTTTTCGTATTGCATTTCGGCAAGCATAAGATATCCGCGCAAACATTCAAGAACATGCTGATAGGGGCGTATACTGTTTGAATTGCGAAGTATTATCTCTTTACCGCTTTCCACAGCGCGGATACAATCCGGAATAATCCTATCCGGCGCATAGTCTCCGCCGCCTATGACGTTACCGCTTCGGGCTGTGCTTACGGCCGCACTGTTCCGCTCCGTAAAAAACGAATTTTTATAACTGTAAGTAACCAACTCGGAACACGACTTGGAATTGGAATAGGGGTCAAAGCCGCACAGCTCTTCATTTTCACGATAACCCCACGCCCATTCTCTATTGAGATACACTTTGTCGGTTGTGACATTTACAAATGAGTGCACGTTGTCACAGCTGCGCACGGCTTCAAGAACATTTACCGTCCCCATCACATTTGTTTCATATGTAATGACCGGCTCTTTATAGCTCGTACGAACAATCGGTTGGGCGGCCAAGTGAAAGACAATATCCGGACGAAAGGTATTTACCGCATCGCGGAGCTTCGCTCCGTCGCGGATGTCGGCGATTATACTGTCGGTATCTTTCGCTGTCCCTGTCGATACGAAGAGACTCGGTACTGTAGGCGGTTCAAGAGAATACCCTGCAACACGAGCACCCGCGCTGAGTAAAATACGGCAGAGCCACGTTCCTTTAAAGCCCGTATGTCCCGTTATAAATATCTTCTTTCCATCGTAAAACGATAAATTCATGCTCAGTCTTTCCAAATTTTCCACGGTGCGGCGCCGCTTACCCAAAGCCGATCGAGCTTTTCTTTTTCCCGCAGAGTATCCATGCATTGCCAAAAACCGCGATGAATATACGCATTCAACTGATTATCCGCAACCAGCGATTTTAACGGCGCCTGCTCAAAAACGGTCGCATCACCTTCGATATAATTCATCACTCCGGACTCGCATACCATAAAGCCGACATTGATAAGATCCCCATCCTCATCGTCTTTTTCTCGGAATGATTTTACGGATCCGTTCGCAACTTCAACGATTCCCTTGTTCTGACCTAGATTGTAACACGTCATCGTTGCAAGCTTGCCGGATTTTTTATGCGATGCGAGCAATGCCGCCATATCGATATCGCCTACTGCATCACCGTAAGTGAGCATAAACGGTTCATTTCCGATATATTCTTTTATGCGTTTAACTCGTCCGCCGGTCATCGTCTGTAAACCGGTGTCGACAACAGTGACTTTCCATTCATCTTTCGGTTTGTTATGGAATATGCATGCATTATCCTTCATATCAAACGTAACATCGCTGTTATAGAGAAAATAATTTGAAAAATATTCTTTGATGATATGCTGTTTGTATCCGGCACAGATAATGAATTCTTTAAAACCTTGAGCAGCGTAGACTTTCATGATATGCACGATAATCGGAATCTCTCCGATTTCAATCATCGGCTTGGGCTTTAGATGAGACTCTTCACTGATTCGAGTTCCGTAACCTCCGGCTAAAATAACGACTTTCATAAATCAACGAGTCCTCGTTTGGTCGAATTATAATGGCGGAAAATCACAAAAATAATACAGATACCTTCAAGAGTGTCTACGATGTGATTTCTGTTATTCCCCCAAAAAATCGCATATATAGTAATTTTGAAAATCATATTCCTCCCGTATAAAAAGTCAACGAACACGGTATCTCCATATACCGGCGCGGTTTTTTCCGTACATTTTCCGAGATGTGTAGACATTGCGCTTATTTATGGGACAAGCTCCCTACGTAAACAGTTTGCAACTGAATTGCGAGTATCATAGCACGGTTTATTCTTATCGTCAATTTATCGGAATTTGAAAAAAACTACTCCAACTCTTCATATTTTAAATCAAATGACAGGCTGTTATTTACGAGTGAAGAACGGACTGTAATTCGTTTTTGCTTTTTATTGACTTTGACAATATTACCTTCATATCCCACGAAGGGTCCTGCCAGTGCTTTTATTTTTTGATTGGGAAGAAACCGTATCTTTGAAACTCCTAAGACTTCGCCGTTATGTATCAGAAATTTCAATTCTTCCAATGCGGATCCTGTTATTCTGGTCGGATTTTGATTATCCCGCAAAATTCTGCAAAAACCTTTTATCGCACGGAGTTCGGTAAAAAAATCTGCCGTCAATTCTTCGATTTGGAAAAACAGATATACCGAAAAAAGGGTTCCTAAAAACCAACCTCTTTTTTCGGTATACATTTTTCTTTGAAAAAAATAGAAATGTACAGAAGGATATTTCGCTTTTAATATTTCGGTTGCTCTTTCCTTAAATTTTTCTTCTTCTCCTGTAAAAATCATTATACAGTAATATTCCATAACAGATTTCCAGTACGGTGTAATATTTCTATCAAAAGTATGACAATGACCGCATATACTATTTTTATCAAATATAATTTCTAAATCTGTAACATCTATCACGAAACGTTTAATCTTTCATATAAACGTGTATCGTTACATATCCGTCTCGCTCTATTTTAATGTAGCACGAATCTTCCCAAATATCAACTTTTTCCGATTCTATTTTCAGCATACTGCCGTAACCGATTAAACGCGCCTCGTTTTTATGATATACCTTTCCCATGCACATATTTTGGAAAAACGTCCGCAGCATAATCGATTATCGTGGGATCACTTTAAAGATGCTTGCGTCTCTTGCGGACGTACCGTATTCGACGGTCACAAACGGAAAAAACACAGAACGGCAGCCGTCGGTCGAAACGGCATCTAAAATCGCTTCGGCGTTGAATAAGTCGATCGAGTCTCTTATGTGCGATACGGCACGGCTTCAAAGTGAATGCAGCGTTTTAAAATTAAAAAAATCATTCCGCAAAAACGATATCGCCCTCTACCGCAAATACGAAAGCATCATCGCTTATCTCGAAAAGCTTCCCGCCGGCACACGCGAATCGATTATCAATTTTATTTTAACCGTCGCCGGAAGAAATACCGACCCGGAACGTGAATCGAAAAAAGTATCAACAAAAGAGCATACTGCACACTATGTTATGAAAAATGATGATTAAAGAGAGGGGACGATCTCAAAAGACGCTTAGTTGTTCGACAGCCTGCCCAAAAATTGAGTTTTTTAAGAAAGTCCACTCCCTCTCAAATACCGGTGGAAAAATCACGGCTCGAAAATGCGGATTTCCCCCGTTCTCAACACACGCTATATGCAATAGTGCGAGTTGCCGCACCGCGCCTCTTGTTGTCCCGTTGCACATACTCACACCCCCTGCAGCATCTCAGTCATACCCCTCACCTCATTCAAGCGCGAGCTTGCCTGCAGTGCATTCTCGCACAGCGGAAAACTCACTCAACCGCTACGCCGCAGGCAGCAGCACACTCACGGCAGCCGCCCTCTCACAAGCAGCGGCACATTTACGCTGCCGCCCGCTTCCGTCATTCAAACGAAAGCCCGCTCGCACCCGGCTTTGCCGTCACTTTGATCGCAGCCCCGTCCGGGAACTTTCCTTCGAGCAGCTCTTTTGCGAGCGGATTTTCCACGTAGGTTTGGATCGCTCGCTTTACCGGCCGCGCACCGAACGCGGGATCGTAGCCCTTATCGGCGAGGAAGGCGACAGCTTTGTCGTCGAACGAAATTTTGATCCGCCTGTCATCGAGCCTGTGCGATACGCGCTCGAGCTGGTTTTTGACGATGCCCGAAATGCAGCTTTGATCGAGGCGGCCGAACATGACGATTTCGTCGATGCGGTTTAAAAATTCGGGGCGGAACGTCGATTTAAGCAGTTCGCTCACTTTTATGCGCGCTTCATGCATTTTTTCCGGCGTATCGGCATCGAGGATCACGTCGCTTCCGAGGTTGCTCGTCATGATGATGATCGTATTTTTAAAGTCAACGAGGCGCCCCTGTCCGTCGGTCAAGCGTCCGTCGTCGAGCACTTGGAGCAGCACGTTGAATACGTCGGGATGCGCTTTTTCGATTTCGTCGAAAAGCACGACGCTGTACGGACGGCGGCGCACCGCTTCGGTAAGCTGTCCGCCTTCATCGTAGCCGACGTATCCCGGAGGAGCGCCGATCAAACGCGAAACGGAAAACTTCTCCATATATTCGCTCATATCGATTCGCGTAAGCGATTTTTCATCGTTGAACAAAAAGTCCGCAAGCGTTTTCGCGAGCTCCGTTTTTCCGACGCCGGTCGGGCCGATAAACAAAAAGCTTCCGAGCGGACGATTCGGATCGCTCAAGCCGGAGCGGTTTCTGCGGATCGCGTCGGAGACGACTTGCACCGCATCGTTTTGCCCGATGACGCGCTTGTGCAGTACGGATTCGAGCTGCAAATATTTTTGCTTTTCGCTCGACAGCATCTTTGCGACGGGGATCCCCGTCCACTCGCTGACGACGCGCGCGATGTCTTCTTCGGTCACTTCCTGCCGCAAAAGCGATTCGCGCCCGCTCTCGTTTTTTCTTCCGGCTTCCACTGCGGCGGAAAGCTTTTTTTGCAGATCGGGGATAATGCTGTACTTCAATTCGGCGGCTTTCGCAAGGTCTCCTTCGCGCGTATATTTTTCTTCATTGAAGCGGGCCTGTTCGAGTTTTTCTTTGATATCGCGGCTCTTGTTGATATCGGCTTTTTCATTTTGCCACTGGAGCTTCATCGCATCGCGTTTCGCCGAAAGATCGGCGAGTTCTTTTTCGAGCTTTGCAAGCCGCTCTTTCGACGCTTCATCGTCTTCTTTTGCAAGCGACTGCTTTTCGATGGACAGCTGCATGATCTTCCGTTCGATTTGATCGAGTTCGGTCGGCTGGCTTTCGATTTCCATTTTGAGCCGGCTCATCGCTTCGTCGACGAGGTCGATCGCTTTGTCGGGCATAAAGCGGTTTGTAATATAGCGGTTGCTGAGGACTGCCGCCGCGACAAGCGCTTCGTCGTCGATCCGCACGCCGTGGTGAATTTCGTATTTTTCGCGCAGACCGCGAAGAATCGCGATCGTATCTTCGACCGACGGTTCCGAGCAATAAACCGGCTGAAAGCGCCGTTCGAGCGCCGCATCTTTTTCTATGTATTTCCGATATTCGTCGAGCGTCGTCGCTCCGATCGCCCGAAGCTCTCCGCGAGCAAGCACCGGTTTTAATAAATTGGAAGCGTCCATAGAACCTTCGGACGCGCCCGCACCGACGATCGTATGCAGTTCGTCGATAAAGAGCACGATCTGCCCTTGGCTTTTTTGCACTTCCGTGATGACGGCTTTAAGCCGCTCTTCGAATTCCCCGCGGAATTTCGCGCCTGCGACAAGCGAACCCAAATCGAGGGCGAGGAGGCGCTTGTTTTTCAAACTTTCGGGAACATCTCCCGCCGCGATGCGTCTCGCAAGTCCTTCGACGATGGCGGTTTTTCCGACACCCGGCTCTCCGATGAGTACGGGATTGTTTTTCGTGCGGCGGCAGAGCACTTGCATGACGCGCCTTATCTCTTCGTCGCGTCCGATAACCGGATCGATTTTGTCCTGCCGTGCAAGAGCGGTCAAATCGCGGCAATATTTTTCGAGCGAGCGCATCGAAGATTCGGGATCGTTGCTGTTCACCTGCTGATTGCCGCGAAGTGCTTTCAGCGCTCCCAAAACCGCTTTTCGGTCGATGCCGTGCCTTCGTAGCATATCGCCGACACGCCCGTCCGACTCGCTCATCGCAAGGAAGATATGTTCGGTCGAAAGGTATTCGTCGTGCAGATCCGCCATCGCTTTTTCGGCTTTTGCAAGTACTTTCTGCGCTTCGGATGAAAGCGACATCTGCACGTTGCCCCTCACCGTCGGGTAAGAAGCGAGCAATGCGTCGTTTTCCCGAAGCAGCGTTTCGGCAGGCACGCCGATACGCTCGACAAGGGGCGGAACGATACCGTCCTTTTGCTTTAAAAGCGCGTCGAGTATGTGTTCGAGTCCTATTTCACTGTGATCGTTTTGCTGCGCAAGAGCGCTCGCCTGCTGCAGCGCGTCCTGCGTTTTAAGTGTAAAATGTTCGTAATCCATGCTTTAAACATACTCATGAATTGCGAATAAAGCAAGAATTTATCTATGACAACGATATAGGAAATTGTATTCCCTAAAAAATAGAGTGCACATAAAAAATCGGCGACACTCCCGGCAGCAACAGTCCTGCCGTTTGCGCGGGGAACTTCGCACTCCGTGCTCGTTGCAAGTGGCGCGGGGAACTTCGCACTCCGTGCTCGTTGCAAGTGGCGCGGGGAACTTCGCGCTTCGCGTTCGTTGCAAGTGCCGCGGCAGACCGTAATCGAAATCGCACTGCAGTTTGACTGCGGTGTAGGCATTGAACTTCGTGTTAGCCATTATACAGCGAGTTTAAGTTCAGTAATGACTTTCGACATATTTACGTAATCTTCATCATCATGCAAAAGAGCAATGTTATTCTCAATCGCAGTTTCTGCAATAAGCAAATCTATTGTGCTGCGGATTGTAATGCCTTTTCTTCGGCATCTAAAATTCAATTGGGCGGCATTTTCAAATGATTGTACGCCAAGTTTAAGCGAATACAAGGGGATATATTTCAAATAAGATTTTAAGGTTGAAAATTCTTTTTCATCTTTTGAACCTTGCAAAATTTCCTGATAAATAAACTCATTAATACAGAAAGGCTCTTCACTTTGTATCAAATTATCGAGAAATTTTATTCCTTTAGTTTCTCTTCCCCATCAGTTTTATAATAGAAGACGGCAAGGCTCAGATTTCTCCTGCTTCGACTTGTCCGAATTCGCACAGCGCGAAAGCGACGTGCGCGTCTTCGATGATTTCGAGGTTTTTGCCGATATGGCGGTACAATTTGATTTCTCCCGTTCCGCTTCCGCCTGAAAGCAATTTCATCACTTTTCGATTTCCTTCGGAAAGTTCGATATTGCGGACAAAGAGCTTCGACGTATGACACACGATATCGATATCGATAACCCATTTTTTCGTATCGGCGCTCACCGACCAATGCAGCCGCTCGCCTTCTTCGTCGGCGGGCATTTCGATACAATCCCATAAAATTTTTTCCGAAGCGCCTCTTTTTTTCGCCTCAAGCGCGATGTCCGTATTTTCAAACTCCAGCGCGAGGGCAAGGCTGTCTTCAAAAATTCCCTGCACGGTAAAGCTTGAATTGAACAACGCCTTTCCGCTGATTCGGCTCGTCAAATTCGACGACGAAATATGAAAATACGGAGCCGGAAGAGTACGAAGAAAATGAGCGTCGATATAGCCGTAGGATTTTTTCGGAAGCACACTGTATTCGCGGCCGTCGAGCGTAACGCTTCCCGAAAATGCCGTACGCACTCCTGCGGGAATCCACTCTTCGGTTTTCTTTTTATAGCCCGCGTCAAACTGCTTTTTGATTTCATAGCGAAGCTCCCACGAAATCTCTCCCGCATTGCAAAAGTATTCGGGATGAGCCGCACGCTCTTTTGCCGTGCACGAAAGAGAGCCGGAAAGTCTCCCGTCGTCGAAAGAACAGTTTCCGACGGCAACCGGAGAAAGCCGAAATCCGCCCGCAGCATCTTTCAGCGAGTAATAGCCGCAAATCTGTTTCGGTTTTGCACCGAAAGTTCCCGCACGCACGGCGACGTACGACGGCGTTACAATCGATTCGGCGCGCAGATTGAGAGCGGCTTCCGTTCCCGCAAGCGCATACTGCAGATCGTCTTCGGAGATAGAAGTGCGCGATTTAAAACCGAGTACGCTTTCGTCCGGAGAGAGAGCGGCATTGAGCATTTCCCATTCGATAAAAAAAAGCTGCTCCGCACCGGAGAGCGCATCGATACCGGTAAAAACATAGCGCGCCCACACGATGCCGTTTTTTTTGAGCGCCGAATGCGGTTTAAATCTGCTGAAATTAATAATTTTTTTCGGAGCTGTCATTGCAAATCTCCGGTCTTACATTATCCGAGAATTTTTTCGATACTTTTGGTAATCGCTTTTTTGTCGCGCGGAAAATTGGCGTCGAGAAATTCAAAGCATTCGACGGCTGCGCGTTGTGCGTGTTCGTACCATATCGTATACAATTCCGACTTTATATCATCACCGGGATACGGGGCGCCCTGCACGTCGGAGACGAGATTACGCAGCATCCGTATACATTCTTTTGTCTTTTTGTCCATCATAGACGACACCTCGTTTTGAGTATTATAGCGACAAATCGATAATAAAGCCAGTGCCTTTTACCGATTTATCGCAGATTACCGCAGTATTTCCTTCGGCGATCGCACGGGCGTTTTCGGCCGCCGTACGCAAAGAAGCGGCATCGACCGAAAGGATCGCCGCTATGTATTCGCTCCATTCTTCATGCGTCATCGCGTAAAGCTTCCGCAAAAACCCGCGCGCACCGCGCGATTGAGGCGACTGAGGCTTCGTCACGTCTCCGTAAGTTCCCGTCACCGCGCGGGAAACATCGGTATCGCTGAAACGCATAGCGCACACGTCCTCGAGGCAGCTTTTAAATGTTTTTATCGATTCAAGTGGAGACGGATCACGGTAGGTGCTCATCGAAAAGATTTCAGTTGAAATATCAAAGAGCGCCGATGCGCCGTATGCGCCGCCGGTTGTCCGTATGCGCTCCCAAAGGATATTGCCGCGCATCCAGTGGCAGAGCACCGTAAGCGCCGCTTTTTCCCGCATCGTCAATCCGTCGAGATATACCGACTGCGCCGCATAGCCGACTTGCGACGAAAGCGTACACGTTTCAAAGCGTTCGCCGTCTTCTTCGCCGGCCGTTTTTACAAGCGCATAGTATTCACCGTTTTCCGGGCGGACAAGCGGCGAGAGCGCATGCAAGCCTGCCTTCCGTGCGAATTCGGGAATACGCGGAAGCACGGTTTTAAGCGACGCTTCGTCGGCCGTGATGTGAATAAGACCTCCCGCATTTCGAATCGATTTTGCCATATCGGAAAAACGATTTCCGACCGAACCGGGATTTTCTTTGCAGATCTTTTCGATCGTCAAAACCTGCGCGACACCTCCCCACGCTTCTTCGACGGCGGAAGACCTTCCGAGATTCCGCGATGCTCTGAGTTTTGCGTAGCGCGAACCGGAGGGAATGACGGACGAACGGATATCGTTTTTCATTTCATCCAAAATCGTTTTGACCCGCTTTTCATCCGAAAATTCCGTAAACGCGATCGCTTCTCCGAAAAGCGCAAGCGCTTCATCCGTTTTTTCGACGGGCAGCTTGATGCTGAACGAAAGCCAATCGCGGCCGATATAGTGTTTGTCGCGAACCGAAGAAGCCGCCTTTTGCGCATACGCGCTTTTATACGAGTCGCCGGTCAGCGTGCGCACTCCCATATCGCCCGAGCACAGGGAAGCGGCTGCGGCGCACTCGTCCCATTTTTTTCCGTTCCAGCCGGTATTCGTCGTACAGGCGGCAAAGGCCGGAATATAGGGATATGCACCTATGGGAAGCGCATCGGCAGGATAACACACATCGATATAGACGATACCGCCCGTCGCTTCGCGGTTTACAAAAAGCGCTACTTCGCTTCCGTCCGCTCCTAAGCATGACGACACGTCGGTTGCAATCGGCTCGACTTTCTTTTTCAAATCCGACGGAAGAATATACGGAATGCACGCAGTCTCTTTTTCCGTCTCTTTCCGTTTTTGATAGGCGTGCAGCGCTTCGGTGTTCCGCCGCACTTCACCGGCGTCCGCGCCTTTTGCAAGAGACGCGATAAGCTCGCGTTCTTTTTTCGCACGTTGTTTTAAAAACGAAGAAGCGGGCGTTACGACGACGAAAGAGCGGGCGGTGTTGTCCAAAAAAACGCGCCGTATGAGAGACGCGATATAGTTTTTATCTGCGGCGATTTTTCGTTTGACCCTATCGAAAGCTGAGCGGTAGCCGAGCGTCGATGCGGGAGATGCGCCGTAGTTCCAGCCGTTCAGTGCACGATCGGCGAGTTCGAGAGAAAAGGGATCGCCCCGCACGCGCACGACTTCGCGGTTTGCAAAATCGACGGCAAGGACTGCCGCATCGATATCGTTTTTCGGAATACCGTTTTTGCACAAATCGACAAGTGTGGAAATTATTAATTTTTTTACCGCATCGGCATCTTTTTTATCGACGCCGCTCAAACCGAAATAGAGCATTTGACAAAACGCTTCGGCGCCTCCGCCTGCGACCAAGCGTTCGCCCAAGCGCGAATCGGTCAAAGCCTTTGCGACCGGAGAACTGTCGTTTCCTGCGAGAAGCTGCAGCAAAAAAATCACTTCCATCGTATCGTCGATATTCGATGAAAGACCGTATCGCCAGTTGAGCGTTACGTTCGATTTTTTCGCGTCCGACGCGGGGCCGGCCGCATAGACGATCGCTTCTTCACTCATCGCTTTCGGCTCTTCAAGCTTTCGGAAGTTTTCGCCGAACGCGGGAAAACTTTTCGGCACATCGGGGATCGGATAGATTTTTTCAAGGCGATCGAAAAAGCTTTGCTGCATAAAATCGAGCTGCGTTTCCGTCTTTATATTTCCGTATAAAAACAAAAGACAATTAGCCGGACTGTAATACGAGCGATGAAAATCTTTAAAGCGCTCATAGGTAAATGACGGAATGACGAGAGGGTCGCCGCCGGAATCGTTTGCATAGCATGTGCCTGAAAACAGGCTTTTGAATTGTTCGTCGAAAGCGACGGAATTGAACGACGAATAATTTCCTTTCATTTCGTTATACACGACGCCCTGAATCGAATAGCCGCCCTTCCCGTCTTCTTCAAGGCGGTGCCCTTCCTGATAAAATGTTTCTTTTTTTAACAAGGGAAAAAACACCGCGTCGGCGTATACGTCCATCAAATGAAAATAATCTTTTTCGTTTGCCGAACTCGCGGGATACACCGTCTTATCGGGATAAGTCATCGCATTTAAAAACGTATACACGCTTTGATTCATCAAATTGACAAAAGGTTCTTTGACGGGAAATTTTTCCGAACCGCAAAAAACAGAGTGTTCGAGTATGTGCGGAGCTCCCGTCGAATCGGCGACGGGAGTACGGAACGCAAAGGCAAAGAGATTTTCTTCATCGTTATTTACTAGGTGAAAAATTTCGAGTCCCGTCTTTTTATGGCGGAGATATAATCCCTTCGATTCGCAGTCGGGGATATCGGAAATCGATATGAGGTCGAAGCCTTTATAAAATTGTTTCAACTGTTACTCCACGTATTCGCCGTCGTCCCGGCCGTCGATTTTAAATGTACCTTGTTCATACGCGCTCCGCATCGCAGCCAAAAATTTTCCGGTTACGTCGTCGCAGTCGCGCTTGGACATGGGCTTTGCAAGCTGCTCTTCTTCGAGAACGGTATCTCCCCTGCCCTTCGAAACGTTGTATAAAATTTTTTTTCGAAACGGCTCGGGTTTTCCCGCGATGAGATAGGCGACTTCTTTTTCGCTCATCGATCTCAAAAGCTCTTGGATAAAACGGTCGTCCGATTTTTCGACGTCTTCGAGCGTAAAGAGCCGCTTCCGTATGTCGTTTGCCAAATCGGCATCTTCTCCGGAAATCGTTTCGATGATTTCGTCTTCCGATGCGAGCGGCATGCGCCTGAGGATTTCGGCAAGCGCATTTTTCCCGTCGATCGATTCCGCTTTTTCCGCAGCAATCGAAAGCGATTTTTCGTATATCGCTTTGTCGGTGCGGGCCAGCACATCGGGAGAAATCGGCTGCATTTTCGCAAGGCGCGAAATCACATCGCGCTTTACATCGACGTCCATTTTCCCGATAACGGAGGCCGCTTTTTCAGGCTTTATGCGAGAGAGCACGAGCGCCTGTACCGCAGGCGATTCGTCTTTTAATAAAAAATACACGCGCTCGTCGTCCGCCGTGTTGAGGTATTCGAAGGGTTTTCCGCCCGAGAGCGAAACCGCCTTTTGCAGCATCGATTCGGCCTTTTCTGCACCGTAGGCTTTTTCGAGCATTTCCCGCGCGATGTCCGCACCTCCGCTCTGCCGCGCCTGTTTTAACAAGCCTTCGAATTCGGAAAGTATTTCGGACGCTTCTTTCGGATCGACGCTCCTGATCGACGCGATTTCCGGAATGATTTTTTCAGTCTGCTCTTCGGTCAAGTGCCGCATGACTTTTGCAGCTTCATCGACGCCGATTATTAAAAGAAATTTTGCAACGCGGCGGTAGACGCTGTCGCCCGACGAGCTTTCCGGTATTTTTAACAAGCCGCCTTTTTTCAGCGTGTCCGCCGCACGGGAAAGTCCTTCGTTTCCGCTTGCGTTTCCGTTACGCGCGTTCTGCAAAGCCGCCTGTTTCGAAAGCGTTTTACTTTCGGAAAAAATATTTGCAATTTTTCGATTGACG
Source organism: Treponema socranskii subsp. buccale (assembly GCF_024181585.1). Taxonomy (NCBI): domain Bacteria; kingdom Pseudomonadati; phylum Spirochaetota; class Spirochaetia; order Treponematales; family Treponemataceae; genus Treponema; species Treponema socranskii. Next base: position 2,055,988 of record NZ_CP054258.1, read on the forward strand.
CCTTCAAAGGGCTTGTTCGATCCGCTGCCGGTTGCCGATTGTGAGAGCCGTACGCTGTCTTCTTCGTTCGGCACCTGCATCCCCGCAGCTTTCATCGTACTCTCATCCGCGGAACGCTCTCCCTTCCGCGCACCGTTTTTATATGCGTTCGCCCGAATATCGTTCAGATTCATAGCGTCTATAATATAATGAAATAAAATATCGGGCAAGGCTATGGATAAAAATTACAAGCCAAGTTCCCGTTGCAAATAACACGCAGGCGACTTGTTCCGTACAGAGGGTTAGATTTTAAAGTACAGCGGCAGTGCGTTGTACAGGTATTCGGCGATTGCATCATAGTCGTGGCGACCGCCTTCTTTAACGGCATAGCGTACATTGCCCCCGCTGAATGTGCGGCGAGCTAACATTTCGGTCAGCCGGTTGTTTACCTGATCCCAGATAGGATCGCGTGTACCGACTGCGGCGTAGATTTCATAATCCGAAGCGGTATATCTTTTTTCCCGGATAATTTGTTCAAGACGGTCGGCGGTTTCCTCGGGCCGATAGCGCCCGCCGTAGGTTCCCATAATCCAGCAATCGCCGCTTAATGGGAGAAAATACTTGATAAGATCGTTATGAAACACGCTTAATTCTTCGACACTGCGGGCAAAATCCTGCACCTCATTTTCGTTGTCAAATGTTGCGGCGACGACAATCAACGGCTTAATATCTCCCCTTTCGATCATCGCGTCGAGCATGTTTTTTATAAAAACGCCCCCGACGGAACTTTTTTCGATTCGGGGGCGTTTTGCAAAAGCGTTACTTGCTGCGCTTGAGCGTACCGGTAACGATTAAAATGTTATTTTTAAAAGTAAATTTTAACGTGCCTTCGTAATGATAGGCGGATTCGGGGCTGAACGTGTCGCTTACAAGCTGCACCTTGCTCCAATCCATATCGGACATTTTTGCCGCATTTCCGCCCGCTTTTAAGTATTCGGGTTTTACCGTAAAGACGTTCTTGTTGTTGTCGCCGACATTGCGTGCAATTTTTGCGCCGGTTAAAACGTCGAAGTTTCCTTTTTTGTCCGTTGTCAATTCATACGCCGTGCCGCGGTGCACAAAACGAACAGTCACGACACCGCCGTTTTCGGTTACGGTAAGATTATCGAATTGCGCAACATCAAAATTCGCAACGGGATACAAAAACAAATTGCGCAAACCTGCGGGAATTGCGGCTTTTTTGTCGGCTTCGGGTTCCGCATAACGGACACTGTTAAACGCTTTTGTAGAACCTTTTACGCTTGCGCTCGATGCCGTATCGAATTTGTCTTTTACGGCAGGCTGTTTTCCGACCGTCCAGTTAAAATAATTTGCCGTATAGTCGGATTTTGCAATGTTCATACGGTAATCGATACGGACGTCCGTTGCCGAATCGGCGGCGGCAAATGAAAGAGGCAGCGCCCAAAACAACGCTGCCACCGCTAAACAGGCTGAAAGTTTTTTCATATAGCTCCTCCCTAATGAAAAAATATTCGTACTTTGATTATTTTTCGGCAAAAGCCGGAACATTCAAAGTACCGTACTGAATATACATAAATTTTTATAGAAAGTAAAGAAAGAAAACGCCCCAAGCCGGAACTTTATCCGATAAGAAAAAACCGCAGAGAAAAACCCCTGCGGTTTAATAATTTTGATTAATTATTAATCAAATCGAAATTTTCGTTCATCGCCGTCTCGCAATTTTTACTTTGCGCTTTTAGCGTAAGAAGCGGCGCTTTCGCCTGCGATGCGCCCGGATGTCCATGCAAATCCGCACGCAAGTCCTTCATACGGAGGATAGCCCCTGCCCGCATAGTAGCCGCCGGCGCTCGTTCCCGCGGCAAAGAGCCCCGGAATGGGTTTGTACTGTTCGACGTCGAGCACGCGCAAATGTTCATCGACTTTTACGCCGCCGATCGTTCCGAGAAATACGGCGCGGCAGTCGAACGCATAAAAGGGTCCTTGCGATACGCCGAAGCGGAGCGACTTTGCGGACTTTCCGTAATCCGTGTCGTTCCTCTGCGAAACCATCGTATTGTAGCGGTCGACGGAAGCAGCGAAACTTCTTTCATCGAAACCTGCTGCGGATGCGAGCTCTGAAAGCGTATTTCCCTTCCACGCCGTTTTGCCCTGTACTGCAAGCTCCGCAAGTTCGGTCAAGTTTCCGCCTTCTTTGCTCGGTCCTGGTCCGCTGTACGAAAGGCGAAGCGTATCGCCGTTCGTGTAACTGTCGAGGGTCGCCTGATCCGCGACGATAAAATAGCGTCCGCCCGCGGCATAGCCGGCATTCGCCCAAAACGCCGTATCGTAGACGACGTCTTCGTTCACAAAGCGGCTGCCCTCTCCGTCGACCCACAAAAGCGGCGACTGCAACAGCCACGTGAGCGCGGATGACGAATAACCTGCGAGGTGTTCGCTGCTCGACTCTTTCGCAACGGTGCTTTCGGCAAGCTGACAGCCGTGCAAAAGCGGCGTCGCATCCCAATCCTTCGCTCCGGCTTTCAGCATAGCATCCAAGCCTTCGCCCATGCTCGGCATGCCGATAAAATTGAGGTACGGCGTTTTGAGTTCCCGCCGCACGCGCTCGACGTCTCCGCCGAAGCCGCCGGTTGCGATGACGACCGCTTTCGCGTGAACGGTGAGCACGCCCCCGTCTTCTTTTTCGGCTTTTACGCCGGTAACGGTACCGTCGGCATTTTGCATGATTTCGGTGAGACGTGTATTCGTGCGGAGTTCGGCTCCCATCTTTTTGAGATTCGCATAGAGATTGTCGAAGCCCTGAGCGCTGTCGTCGTATTTGTGATAGCAAAAGGCTTCGTACGCATCGCCTTCGTGCGCAAACTGCGTCGTTTTATCCTGCAAGTGAAAGGTCATGCCGTAGCCCGTAAGCCAATCGATCGTATCGGCCGATTTATAGACGACGGCGCGGGTAAGCGGCCCGTTCGAAAGGTATTGATTGAATTCGAGGAGACGGTGCACGGCGACGTCTTCGGAAAGGCGCATACCCTTTGCCCGCTGCAGTTTCGAATCGACTGCAAAAAATCCCGAAGCGAGCCGGCTGTTGCCGCCGTAATTCGAAAGCTTTTCGAGAATCACAACACGCTCCCCCGCTTCCGAAGCGGCAAGTGCCGCAGCCGTTCCCGATCCTCCCGCGCCTGCAACGACGACATCGACCGTAAGCTCTTCGTCGGCACCGCTTTTTGCAACGGATTTTTTATACGCGGCAAGTTTTGCACCCGATTTTTTAAGCGCGGCTTCGGCAGCCGAAAACACCGCCTTACTCGTAAGCGTCGCACCGGAAACGCCGTCGAGCGCAATCGTCTGTGACGAAACGATGGAACGCGCAAGCTTTTCCGCCGCCGCTCCGCCGATGTTCGGCGTTTCATTCGGAGCCGCGATGACGGCATCGGTGATTTTGCCCGACGCATCGAGCGTCAGCGATACCGTAACCTCTCCGCCGAAACCTTTTTCGGAAGCGGAATAAGTTCCCGCTTTTACGCCGGAACAGCCCGCCGCCAAAAACGCGAATGCGGCCGCAGCGGCAAACGATACTACAAGTTTTTTCATACATACTCCCGTACAAAGCACGTGCGATATTGCAGACTGTACTTCGCATCACACCTGCACAAACAGATTGCATTTCGAAATTAATTTAATAAAATCGAAATTCGTTTTATTGCCGCCTCGCAATTTTTACTTTGCGCTTTCAGCGTAAGCGGCGTTTTTACCCGCGATACCGCGTTAGCGCTTCAGCAGTTTTGCAAGATCGGAAGCGGTAAAGTGCAAATGCTCCGCAACTTTTTCCGCCGGCCCCGATTCGCCGAAGGTTTCGATACAGAAGATATCGCTGCGATCTTTTACGAAGCGGAACCACTCCGTACCGATACCCGCTTCTGCGGCGACGACGCGCTTCGCACTTCCGATGATTTTGTTTCGCACCGCATCGTCCGCTTCGGAAAATCGCTTCAAATCGATAACCGATACGATGCGTATCTTTTTTTCGGGAACGAGCTTTGCCGCTTCAAGCGCCGTATTCACTTCGGAGCCCGATGCGAGAACGGTAATATCCGGAGCGGCGCTTCCTTCCTGCACGACGTAGGCGCCCGTGCGGATCGTCTTTTTCCAGTCTTTGTCGGCTTTTTCGTATACCGTAAGTTTTTGCCGCGTCAGCGCAAGGCAAACCGGATGATCTTTGCTTTCGTAGGCCATCTTCCACGCTTCGACCGTCTCTTCGGCATCGCCGGGACGGAGCACTTGTACGCCGGGGATCGCACGGAGAGAAGCGAGCGTTTCGACCGGCTGGTGCGTCGGTCCGTCTTCGCCGACGTAAATAGAATCGTGCGTAAAAACGTATATGACCGGCTGCTTCATGAGGGAGACGACGCGCAGCGAGGGACGAAGGTAATCGCTGAACACGAGGAAAGTCGCACAGAACGGGCGAAGACCTCCGTGCAGACTGATGCCCGCGCTGATCGCCGACATCGCAAACTCGCGGATGCCGAATTCGATCATGCGCCCTTTTCGATTTTCGGGCGAATAAACTCCGTCCAAGTCGTCAATCTTCGTTTTATTCGGCCCGGTTAAATCCGCCGAGCCGCCGACGACATTTCCGTAGCGCTTTGCGATCACGACGATCTCTTTACCGCTCGCATCGCGCGTTGCAAGAGAGTCTCCGACTTTGAATGAAACGTCCGGAACGTCGCTCGTGGGAGCGTCGGTATGGAAAGCATCCCACTCTTTTCGAAGTTCGGGATTTTCTTCAGACCACGCTTCGAACTCTTTTTTCCATTCCGCTTCGCGCTCCGCGTACACCGCTTTTTTTGCGGCAAAATAATCGTACGCTTCGGGGAACACGTAAAAGTCTTTGTCGGAAGGCAAACCGATCGCTTCCTTCGCAGCCTTTACGCCATCGGCACCGAGGGGAGCGCCGTGTACGTCGGGCGTGCCCTGCTTCGGTGCGTATTTTCCGATGACCGACGTAAGCATGATGAGCGTCGGCTTATCGGTGCATTGTTTCGCCTCTTCAGTCAATTTAATAATGTTTTCAGGTTCGTACATCGAACCTTTCAAAATCTGCCAGCCGTACGCTTCGTAGCGCTTTTCGATATCATCGGTAAAAGCGATATCGGTCGAACCGTCTATGCTGATTTTATTTTCGTCGTAAAATACGATGAGCTTTCCGAGCTTCAAGTGTCCCGCGAGACTCGACGCTTCGGAGGCGACGCCTTCCTGGAGGCAGCCTTCGCCGACGAGCGAATACGTATAGTGATCGACGATTTTACGAGAAGCCGTATTGAATCGCGCGGCAAGCATCGTTTCCGCGATTGCCGAGCCGACCGCCATCGCCATACCCTGTCCGAGCGGGCCGCTCGTGTTTTCAACGCCGTCCGTCGCGCCGTATTCGGGGTGACCCGGACACTTCGAACCTACTTGGCGAAAACTCTTTATGTCGTCGAGCGTCACTTTGTAGCCCGCAAGATGCAAAATCGCATACAGCCACATAGAGCCGTGTCCCGCGGAAATCAAAAAACGGTCGCGGTCTGCCCACTTCGAATCGGCGGGATTGTGCTTTAATATGTCGCCGTAAAGAACGGCCGCCAATTCCGCAGCTCCGAGCGGGATACCCGGATGCCCCGAATTCGCCTTTTGAATGGCATCCATCGAAAGGCTGCGTACGCTCGCCGCAACGGCCTTAATCGCTTTTTCGTTCATAATCGCTCCTATCAAAAATAATTAATAATTATTATTTTACGACGATAAAGCCGTTGCCGCTTTCCGATTTGACGGCATCAGTAAGTTCGCCGCTGATATCTTCAAAATTACATTCCATGCCGTCGAGCGATGCCGCGATCTCATCGGCATCTTCGGCTGCAGCTGCGGGCTCCCGTTCGATCATCTCCAACATGCGCAAAACGTGATTGTATATCTGCGACAGGATGACGAGCTCCTGCTGCGGGTAGCGAGCAAGGTTTACGGCGGATCGATCGATCTCCAACACGAGCCGGCTCGCCTTCCGGTACAGTGCAAGCGCGCGGCGGCGCAGCGGCCCGATATGAAAATCGGCAAACCAGTTGTAATCTTTTTTTATTATGGCGTGGCACGAATCGATATGCAATAAAAGGATTTTTCGCTCTTCCGGTTTTAAATGAACGCCGTCCGGCAAAATTCGGTCGAGAACAATGTCGGGGTCGTATTTTTTTTCGAAAAGCTGATCTTCGATATAGGCGTCGAAAACAAAATCGGGAGCGGCCATATCTTCAAATATCGGACCATCGGAATCCGTATCGACGTTCAAAAAATTATTCCATTTCCCGACGGCGGGAACTTCTTCTCCGGCTTTCCATAAGCGCGTTTCAACGCCGAAAGGCTCATATGCGACTTTGCGGCTTTGCAGCAGAAACTCTTCGACCGAACCGCAGTGCGTCGTACACAGCGCATCTCCGTCGTCGAGGAAAATGCAGGCGAGCTGCTCTTCGATCGATGCGCAGGGACCTGTAGCGTCGAAACTTTCGAGAAGGTCGGCTTCGATCCTGTTATACCAATTTTGCCGTTCAAGATCGTCGGCTTGCATACGCATCGAATTTTCATCGCGCTTTACCGGCACGACTTCGATTTGCCCGAAATCCCAATCGACGACGCGGCACAAGAGACGATCGCCGTATTTGAATCCGCAGTATTTGACGAGCGGCTCGAGTGAATTGACCGTAAGACGCACTTCGGGCGGCAGCTCGAAATCCTGCGACGCCAAATCCATCCCCTCGTTCGCGGGATCGGCAGCGATATATTGAGAAGCGAATTCGGAACCGTAGAGCGCAAAGAGATCGGCCGCATCGGTACTTGCAAAGACAGCGACGCGGCGCGAAAGCAGTTCACCTTTGTACGTAAAAGTGAGCGAGGACGGAAGCATTTCGGGATCGACGAAGGGCATACACCTCGCGCCCGCGGCAAAACACTTGTGTTCGACTTCGCGGCGAGTCGGCTTAAAACTGAACCAACGGTTCGAAAACGCTCCCGCTCGCGTGATATAGAGCCCGTCGTCGATCATAAAAACGTAATCGCTTGACACGAGGTAATCTTCGCACATCGTACGCGTCGCGCGCATACCCATTTTGCCGAGGATACGTGCAAAATCCTTATCGGAAAAAACGTCGCGGTAGGTTCTGAGAAATCTGTCGATAAGCGTTTTCGCCTGTGCTTTCATCGTTTATAAAATACTGACAGTCCGCCGCAAAAGCAAATCTTTGCGCACTTTGTCACACGACGCGGATATCTTCTACGGAAACGCCGCAATCCGAAAGTATCGACTGCATCCGCTCGAGCGTTATGTCGGTCGCTTTTATCGTAAGGCGGCGCACGCCGGGCTCTTTCAGTTCGTCGGTAACGACGGAAACGATATTGCCGTTGAGCGCCGCGATCTTTTCGGCGATCTTTGCGAGCTGACCGGGCTTGTCGGCGCTGCTTATCGTCACGCGCACTCCTTCGTGGCGGGCACCGAACATATTGGTAAACAGGTGAAACAGATCGCTTTCGGTTACGATACCGATGAGGATATCGTCTTTCATAACGGGAAGACATCCGATTTGATTGTCGACCATGATACGCGCCGCTTCTTCGACGATTTCGTTTTCGGAAACCGTGACGACTTTTTTCGTCATGATTTTTTCGACGGTAAGCTTCGAAAGCAGATAGCCGATTTCATACATATCGAGAGTGGTCGCGTCGGACGGACCGGCTTTCGCCAAATCGTTTTTTGTGATGATGCCGGCAAGTCTGTCGTTTTTATCGATGACGGGCAGCTTGTTGATGGCCTTTTTCGTCATAAGCGCTTTGGCTTCCGTAAGCGTCGTCTCCGGAGAAACGTACACCGGGTTTCGCGTCATCACATCTTTTACAATCATACAAATCCTCCTGCACCCCAAGGCAACCGAGCCGGAAACTATGTCATCTAAAAAATAACATGTAATGTAAAAGCGGCTGCACTCCCGGCAGCAGCCCTGCCGCTCGCCGCGGCAGACCGTAATCGGAATCGGACTACGCAATCTTTTTTATAAAAAAGATTGCTTGCCATCGGTCTGAGCAGCTCGGCGGCAGTGCCGCTACCTCGCGTTCCGCCGCGTTTTATGTACCCGCATACACTATTTTCATACCTAATACATTTCCGACTCGGTTGCCCTGTTCTGCATTTCCTTAGTATTATAACACATTCCGCGCGATTTTACCGCCACGTTGCGATTTTTTTTATGAGCCGCTATGCTCCGGTACCGCAAAAAAAATCCGCCCCATACGCTGCAACCGCCGCCGCGCGATGAGCTAACCGCCGAGGTAAGCCGCTTTTACTGCGGGATCGGCAGCGAGATCGGCCGCCTTACCGCTCTTCGATATTGCGCCCGTTTCGAGGATGTACGCGCGGTCGGCAACGGAAAGCGCTTTATACGCATTTTGTTCGACGAGCAGAATCGTCGTCCCTTCCGCGCTGATTTTTTTAATAATCGAAAAGATTTCGTCGACGAGGATCGGCGCAAGCCCCATAGAAGGTTCGTCGAGCAAAAGCAGTTTCGGAGAAGCCATAAGTGCGCGGCCCATCGCAAGCATCTGCTGCTCGCCTCCGGAAAGCGTTCCCGCATTTTGCTTTACGCGTTCTTTCAACCGCGGAAAAAGAGCGAACACTTTTTCCGTATCGCGCCGGATTTCCGCCTTGTCACGCCGCAAATAGGCGCCGAGTTCGAGGTTTTCGCGTACCGAAAGGTTTTGAAAAATGCGCCGGCCTTCCGGCACCTGAATCAAGCGGCGTTCGACGATTTTGTCGGGCGCGCAATCGGTGATGTCTTCTCCGTCGAAAAAAACGCTTCCCGCATCCTTTTTCAAAATATTCGAAACGGCGTGCAGCGTCGTCGTCTTTCCCGCGCCGTTCGATCCTATCAGCGTGATGACTTCTTTGTCTTCGACCGAAAACGAAATATCGTGCAGCGCTTTGATCGCGCCGTATGAGACGGTAAGATTTTTAACTTCGAGCAGCGTACTCATCGTGCCCCCTTATAATAGGTTAAATGTCGAGTTTTGAAAATACCAGCGAAATAAAGCGATGCTTTCAGCGAAAATGACCGACGTACAATCTTTGTAGACGTATGTGAACGCGGCTCTCACAGCGGAATCCCCGCTTACGCTCCGGTTGTGCTTTTAAGCAAGGCTTCCGCAAGCTGAACGCACAAAGTCGCACGCGTGTCTCCCGCTGCTACGCCGCGTCACGCACGCGTCAAGCAATTTTGCACGCAGATGAAAACTTCGCCGTAAGCATAATTTTATTCATTTTCAAAACTCGCCATCCATAGATACATGAAACAGTTGGAAAATTTCGAGTTTTAGAAAACTCGAAATCCAAGCTGACAATTAATAAAAATCGATTCTCGTTTATGACGCGTCCCGGCCGAGATAAGCTTTGATGACCTGCGGATTCGTCCGAATCTCTTCGGGCTTTCCTTCTGCAATGACGCGGCCGTAATCGAGCACCATGATGTGTTCGCAGATTCCCATGACGAGCTTCATATCGTGCTCGATGAGCAAAATCGTCAAATCGAATTCCTTTCTGATAAAATCGATCATACGCATGAGTTCCGCCGTTTCCTGCGGATTCATTCCGGCCGCCGGTTCGTCGAGCAAAAGCAGCTTCGGCTTCGATGCAAGGGCGCGCGCGATTTCCAATTTGCGCTGTTCGCCGTAGGGCAGGTTGCGCGCGAGTGAGTCTTTTTTGCCGTCGATTTTAAACAGCTGCAAAAGATGCATCGCCCGTTCGCTCATCATTTTTTCGTCGCGCCTGTACTTCGGAGTACGCAGCAGCACGTCGAGAGGAGAAACCGTACGCGACGAGTGCAGCGCGATGCGCACGTTGTCGATCACCGAAAGATTTCCGAAAAGCCTGATGTTTTGAAAGGTGCGCGCGATGCCGATCGCGTTGAGCTCGGCGGGCTTCATTTTATTTATGATGCGGACTTTGCCGTTTTTATCCCAAAACGAAAGCTGTCCGGAAGTCGGCGTATAGATACCGCTGATCATATTGAACAGCGTCGTCTTTCCCGCGCCGTTCGGGCCGATCAAACCGTAGAGCCCTCCTTCACGCAGTTCGCACGAAAATTCGCTCACCGCACACAAGCCGCCGAAGATGATCGAAACGTCGGTTGCTTCGAGCACGAGTTTTTTTTCATCGGCCATTGTGCGCCTCCGTTTTTTTGCCGCGCGCGAGAATCGAAGCGATTTTATCGAAGGTGCGGACAAATGAAAATTCTTTCATCCCCATGAGTCCCTGCGGGCGGAATATCATCACGATGATGAGGATAACAGGGTAAATAAGCAGGCGGTAATTTTGCAAAAAGCGTAAAAACTCCTGCACGTAGGTGAGCACAAAGGCCGCGAGCACGCTTCCGGTCGTCGACCCCATGCCGCCGAGTACGACGAAGATGAGATAATCGATGCTCTTCGTAAACGACGCCTGGTCGGGTTTTACGAATCCGATAAAAGGCGCATAGAGCGCTCCGCCGATACCCGCGACAAAAGAGGCGACGACGAAACCGAGCATCTTATATTTAAACACGTCGATGCCCGCAGCATTCGCGGCGATTTCGTCTTCGCGCACGGCGAGGATCGCGCGACCGTAAGTCGATCGTATAAAATTTTGCACCAAAATGATGAGGGCGACAAGCGTTCCGACGATAACCGTATACGCGAGCGCGGGATTGAGGGCAAGCGCGGTCGGAAATTGTTTACCGTTCGGGCCGCCCGTCCATCGTTTTAAATTGACGAGTACGACGCGGATTATTTCACCGAAGCCGAGCGTTACGATCGCAAGGTAATCACCTTCGAGTTTGAGCGTCGGAAAGCCGATGAGAAATCCGAAAAACGACGTAAGGATACCGGCTAAAACGATCGAAAGGGGCAGCGGCACATGCGCACTCGTCGAAAGCAAAATCGTCGCATACGCGCCGATCGCCATAAAGCCCGCCTGCCCGAGCGACAACTGCCCCGTAATGCCGCAGATCATATTGACGCTGAGCGCCATGATCGCGTTGACCGCCGACAGCGTGAGTATCTGCGCGGTATACGCATCGATGATTTCCAAGCGTATGAGGAGGGCGGGAAGCGCGACGGCGAGCAGCGCGCACACACCCGGAACGAGCATATTTTTCAGCAGTGTATTTTTCATAATTAATAATAACTCCTATGCGATGCGGAAGCCGTATTCCTACGCTTGGCGCATCACACTTTTACCGTACGGCTTTTTCCGAATATGCCCGACGGCTTTACCAAAAGGACGATTATTAAAATCGAAAAAGAAATCGCGTCCGCGTACTGCGAAGAGAGAAAGCCCTTCGTGAGCGTTTCCGCGATGCCGAGCAGGATACCGCCGAACATCGCACCGGGGATCGAACCGATGCCGCCGAGAACAGCCGCGATAAAGGCTTTGAGACCGGGCATATAACCCATCATCGGATCGACTTGCGGATAGGCGGTCGCATACAAAACGCCGCCCGCACCGGCGAGGATCGAGCCGATAACGAAAGTGACCGCGATGATACGGTTGACGCTGATCCCCATCAAAGAAGCGGCCTGCATATCGAACGAAACGGCTTGCATCGCTTTGCCCGTCTTCGTCCTGTTTACGATATAATTTAAAACGATCATCAAAAACGCGCTCGATGCGATGACGATACACTGGATATTCGATACGGCAAGAGAGCCGAGCAAAAAGTTTTTTACCGCAATCGTCGGAAACTGACGAGGATCGGGACCGACAAAGGGCAGCACGCGCATCGTATTTTGCAAAATGAGTTCGACCGCGATCGCCGTGATAAGCGAATTGAGGCGCGGAGCCGAGCGGAGCGGTCGGTAGGCAAAGCGCTCGATGACGAGCGAAAGGAGGGCGCAAACGACCATAGCCGCGGCGAAGGCGAGCACGAGGCTTACGGGAGTGACGCTTGCTGCGACCGAAGGCGCGGATCCGAGCGCGACAAGCACGAAGTAGCCCGCGTACGCTCCCATCATGACGACATCTCCGTGAGCAAAATTAATAAGTTTTACAATGCCGTAGACCATCGTATAACCGAGCGCGATGAGAGCATAGATACTGCCGAGCGAAAGCCCGTTGATGAGCTGCTGTAAAAACAGTAAACCGTTATTCATAGCCGATTACCAAACCTTTTCCAACCTTTTTATTTTCTGTATTAAACGATAAGTTTTACAGTACCATATCCGCGCCGATTATTCAATAAAACGCTCATTAATAATTCATGGCAACCGTCCCGGAAACTATGCCTTTTAAAAGATAGCGTGCAATGTAAAAATCGGCTGCTCTCCCGGCAGCAGCCCTGCCGTTCACCGCGGCTGACCGTAATCGGAATCGGACTGCGCAATCTTTTTTAACAAAAAGATTGCTTGCCATCGGTCAGAGCGGTTCGGCGGCACTGCCGCTGCCTCGCGTTCCGCCTTTTTTGTCTGTCTGTACACTTTTTTTATATGCGCGCATTTCCGAGACGGTTGCCTGCATTAATAACTTGCATACTGCGTACAGATGAAAAAAAGGCGCCGCTTCGCAAAGGAAGGGGCGCCTCTTGCCGTGCAAAAAAGCTTTAGGGATTGACCGTCGTCTTATACACGCTCGTCAACTTTCCGTCGCCGCTTCGCACGAGTTCGAGCATGACGGCGGACTTGACGGGATTATGAAGCGCATCGAAAGTCAAATGCCCCGTAACGTAATCGCCGTTCGTCTGCTCAAGAGCCGAGCGGACGGAAGCGACGTCGAGGGTTCCCGCTTTCGCGATCGCGTCACGCAGCATGTACACGCTGTCGTAGCCGAGAGCCGCAAACGCGTTGGGCGCGGAATTGTATTTTGTCTTAAAGGACGAAACGAATTTCTGCACCGCAGGAACCTCCGAATCGACCGCATAGTGATTCGAATAAAATCCGTTGAGCACTTCGTCTCCCGCATTTCCGGCCAGTCCGTCCCATCCGTCCCCGCCGACGATCGGCGTCGTTATGCCCTGCATACGGAGCTGGCGCGCGATGAGCGCGACCGTACCGTAGTAATCGGGAATATAGACGACATCGGGTGCCGCGTTTTTAATCTTCGTAAGCTGCGCATTGAAATCCTTATCGCCGGTCGAATACGATTCGCGCGCGACGACCGTTCCGCCGCCGGCTTCAAACGCTTTGACGAAATTTTCTTCGAGCCCGACGGAATAATCGTTTTGAATGTCGTACAAAACGGCGGCGCGCTTTGCACCGAGCGTATCCGTTGCGAATTTGCCGCCGACCGTTCCCTGAAACGGATCGATAAAGCACGCACGGAAAATATAATCGCCCGCCTCGGTGATCGCGGGGGACGTCGCCGCCGGTGCGATTTGAATGACTCTGCCCGCCTGCGCGAGCGTCGTTACCGCCTGTACGCAGCCTGACGTCAGCGAACCGATAATGAATTTCACTTTGTCTTTTGTCGTCAATTTTTTGAACGCGTTGACGCTCTTGTCGGGCTTGCCTTCATCGTCTTCTCCGATAAGAACGAGTTTTTTACCGTTTACGCCGCCCGCTTCGTTTATTTCATCGATAGCGAGGTCGATGCCTTTTTTGCATTCGACGCCGTATACGGCGACGTCGCCCGACAGCGGAAAGATGCCGCCTATCGCAATCGTATCGCTTTCGCTTTTGGAACAGCCCGCTGCAAAAAGCGCCAAAGCTGCAGCAAGCGCAAAACCTGCACATTTACCGAGCACTTTCATATCGAATACCTCCGAGGTATAACCTTAAGTATGAGTAAATATATTCAAAAATACTGAAGTCTGTCAAGGGCACCGATTGCATAGGGCCACAGCACACGACCGCAGTAATCCGCCGGGGCTTGCACACGCGCTACGATAAGCTGCCGCACCCCGCCGCTGAGCTTACACGCGTTTTGCCGATTTTTTTGCGGCGGGCTTTGACGCGTCTTCGATCGCTTTTGCGTGCGCTTCGGCTTTGACGATATCTTCGAATTCTTTGCCTTCCATCGTTTCTTTTTCGAGCAGATACTTCGCGATGTATTCGAGCAGCTCGCGGTGTTTTTTCAAAAGCGCGACGACGGATTTATAGCGTTCGGCCATAACGCGGGCGATCTCTTCGTCGATGTATTTTTGCGTTTCTTCCGAATATTCGCGCACAAGCTGCGGTTCGGTAGCCCCGTATCCCTGCCCCGATTTTCCGAGCGTAACGTTTTTGAATCGGTCGCTCATACCGTAATCGGTGATCATTTTGCGGATCGTGTCGGTTGCCCGCTGGATATCGTTTGCGGCTCCGGTCGAAATCTCGTCGAAGATGACCTGTTCGGCAGCACGTCCGCCGAGGAGGACATCGACTTCGTTGATCAAATCGCGTTTCGTCTGCATCGTTTTTTCTTCCTCTTCACGGTACTGCGTAAAGCCTCCGATACCGTGCGAGCGCGGAACGACGGTGATCTTGTTAACCGGCGGATAGTCGGGCGTAAAAGCGCCGACGAGCGCGTGCCCCGTTTCATGGAACGCGACGATGCGCCGTTCTTTTTCGTTTTCCTTGCGCGTCTTTTTTTTGAGACCGATGCTCACTTTGTCGATCGCGTCGTTAAAATCGGACATCGTCACTTTCGCGTGTCCGTTGCGTACGGCGAGCAATGCCGCTTCGTTTACGACGTTCGCAAGGTCGGCCCCCGCGAAACCTATCGTACCGTGGGCGAGGGATTCGAAATCGACGTCGGAATCGAGTTTGACGTTTTTCGCGTGGATGCGCAAAATCTCTTCCCTGCCCTTGACGTCGGGACGTTCGACGGGCACTTGGCGGTCAAAGCGGCCGGGGCGCAAAAGCGCGGGATCGAGTATGTCGGGGCGGTTCGTCGCCGCCAAAATGATCAATCCTTTTTCGTTGTCGAAACCGTCCATTTCGACGAGGAGCTGGTTGAGCGTCTGTTCGCGTTCGTCGTTGCCGCCGAGGTTGTTCATGCGGCTTTTGCCGATCGCGTCGAGTTCGTCGATAAAGATGATGCACGGCGCTTTTTCGCGCGCTTGGCGGAAGAGATCGCGAACGCGGCTCGCACCGACGCCGACGAACATTTCAACGAAGTCCGAACCCGAAATGCGGAAAAACGGTACGCCCGCTTCTCCCGCTACGGCGCGCGCGAGGAGCGTTTTACCCGTACCCGGCGGCCCGACCAGGAGCACGCCCTTCGGGATCTTACCGCCGATGTCGGTGTATTTTTTCGGCTGCTTTAAAAAATCGACGACTTCGACGAGCTCCTCTTTCGCTTCGTCGACGCCCGCGACGTCGGAAAAGCGCGTCTTCACTTTGCCCTCTTCGACGGCTTTTGCGCGCGACTGCCCCGCACCGAAAATACTTCCCATACCGCCGCCCATGCCGCTTCCCATCTTTCGGAGCACGAAAAAGTACATAAGGAAAATAAAAACGATGGGTATGAGATTGGCGAGGATCGGAAGGAGATAACTGTTTTGCCGAAGCACGAATTTATAATCGACACCCTTTTCGTTCATCAGTTCAATGAGCCCTTCGCTCAGGCCCAGTACGCCGAGCGTTTTATATTCCTGCCGGCTGCGCGTTTGAACGGGAAAGAGCATATAGCCTTTTGTGCTCTGTTCGGAAGACAGGGCGCGCTCGGGACCGTAACCGGTAAAATACGTTTCGCCGAGTTCGACCGAAACGATCTTTCCGTCTTCGATGAGACTGCGGAATTCCGAAAAATCGATGAGATTATCCGGCTTCGACATGACAAACATATTGACCAGCGCGAGGACGGCAAGCACGAGGAGCATAAGCGCCCACAACGGAAAACGGGAACGGTTATTATCGTCGTCTTTTTTCTTTTTATCGTTATTATCCGGTCCGGCAAATTTAAAAAAATTGTACGGATCGTCTTTATTGTCGTCTTTTTTATCGTCGATTTTATCGCTCATCAAAAACCTCACTGGGATACATTCCGGTACTTTAAATATACGAAATATCATCAGGTTTGTCGACAGAAAAAATACTCCCGCCGAATAAATTTTATATAAAGTTTCATTTTTAAATACCGATACTGATATACGGATGACTGTTATTTCAGGGAAATTATTTGCTGCATGGGTACACGGAGGTTGAACATGGGCTATAATCAAGCGTATAATGCATATAAAAATACCAATATCCGCACGGCCAGTCAGGGGCACCTCGTCGTTTTGCTCTATGAAGGAGCGGTGCGCCAGCTCTCGGCCGCTGCCGATATGTTCGATGCCGCGAACACCGTAAAAGCGCGCGATATCGAAAAGTTCAACAACTGTCTGCAAAAAGCGCAGGCGATCATCACGGAGTTGCAAGTGTCGCTCGATATGGACAGGGGCGGAGAAATCGCAAAAAATCTCATGTCGCTGTACATATTTTTCAATAACGAGCTCATGTCGGCAAACATCAACCGCGATAAAAAAAAGATCGATTTTGTATTGTCGATGATGACGGAACTTTCCGGCGCGTGGCGGCAGGCGGCAAGCAGCACGGCAAATGCGCCGGCGGCGACGGTCGCAAATGCATTGAATATAGAAGGCTGAACCGAGAGGTGATCATGCAGAAACTTTCACAAAACGAAATAAACGAACGGGTTGCCGTACTCAAACGATTTAAAACGCTGCTCGAACGGCAGCGCGACAAATTCCGCGAATATCTTTCAGTGCTTGAAAAACAGCAAACGTCGATTACGGAAGAAAATACCGACGCGCTCATCGCGCACACGGAACTCGAACAGCAGGTCGTTTCGAATATCGCCGGCCTGCAAAAAGTGATCGTGCCGATGGCGGAAATGTATTCGTCGATCAGAAGTTCCGCTCCGGAAGGCGAAACCCGCGCACTCGAATCGATTCAAAAAGACCTCGCGCACTTGCAGTCGCAAGTCCTCGCTCAAAACGAAAAAAACCGCAGCCTGCTCCGCGTCCACATCGCCGATATTCAAAAGCAGATGGAGCGTATTAAAAACCCCTACCGCGGCAACAGAAGCGTGTACGCGCAAAAGCAAAGCGTCGGAAGCTTTGTCGAAGTGCAGGCGTAAGAGGGCATGATCGCACTCATCGCAGCGTACGCAAAAAACCGCGCGATCGGAAAAGACGGCAAACTCCCGTGGAAATTAATAAACGAACTGCATCATTTCCGCGATATAACCGCGGGCAATATCGTAATCATGGGACGAAAGACATTTGAGTCCATAGGAAAACCGCTTAAAGGCAGAACGACGATCGTCCTTTCAAAAAACAAAATATTTTCCGAAAAACGGCAGCCCGAAGCAAAGCTCTACGAAGCGCGAAGCATGAGGGAAGCGCTTTCGCTTGCGGAAACGCTTTCGGCAAAAAGCGATCCCCCTGCCGATATCTTTTTTGCGGGAGGCGAAGCGGTTTTTGCAGAAGCCCTGCCGCTTTGCAGCGCGCTTTATATAACGGAAATCGACGCATACGTCGATGCCGACACTTTTTTCCCGGAATTCGACGAAACGCTTTTCGAAAAAAAAATTATTAAAAAGGTAGACGACGATACCCTGCCCTACACATATATCCTGTACACGAAAAAAGAGCGCGATTGATTTTTCCGCATCGGATCGTTTCGTGCGGCGGATTTCGCGCCCTTACACTGCCCTGTACAGCGCCGCAACAAACGCATTCCGCGTTATCGCCTGCCGCGTACTTGCACGCGCTTCCGTTACCGGAGCACCGCTTCCGCCAAACGCACAAAAAGAGGAACGGTGACAAGGCTCAGCGCGGAAGTAAGGGAAACGACGAGACTCGCATACGACGTATCTTTTTCAAAGACGGCGGCGAACATTGTCGTGACCATACCCGACGGACAGAGGCTTGCGATGTAAAGCACGAACGCGATTTTTTTCGCGTCGGGAACGGCAGCCGTAAGACGGAGTACGATGAACATAAACGCGAGCATGACGAACGAAGATACCACGAGGCGAAGCAGTACGACTTTTACGGCGTGAACGATGTACAATGCGCTTTCCGACGGAATGCGGAAGTCCGCAAATAATATTCCGAGAATCACCATTGAAAGCGGCGTATTCATACTCGCGATGAGTGCCGCCGGATGAGCGATGACTTGCGGCAATCTGAACGGCAGGCAAAAAAGAATAAAGCCCGCCGCGACGGCGATCACGCTCGGATTGAGCAGCACTTTTTTGAGTTCGATTTTGCCGGACATTTCGAAACTTCCGTACGACCACATAGCGATATTGAATACGGCGATAAATCCCGTGAGATAAAAAACGCCTTCATCGCCGAACACTCCGTGTACGAGCGGAATACCGATATAACCGCAATTCGTAAACACGACGGCGATGCGGTCGATACCGTCGAGCGCTTTCCCTTGCGCCGTTTTCGATCGTGTAAAAATACGCGCGACAAAAGCCGAGAGCACGTGCATGGCCGCACTCACGAGGGCGATAACGATAAACTGCTTTATTTTTTCGCCGTCATAGGGTGCATCGAGTATGTGCAGCAAAAGGCACGGGGCGACCAGATAGAGGAGAATTTTACTTAAAAACTGCTGTTCGGTTTTTCCGGGCTTTATTTTCCGTGCAAAGAAAAACGATACCGAAACGATACACAGCATAATTACGAGCTGTTTCAATACGAGCGGTGCCATAGGTTTCCTTACAATTCATCATAGCGATGTGATGCCCGCTCGGCAATCGACAGCCGCCTGCCTGCGGTTTTTCTACACGGCAAAACCCGTTTTCCAATGCCACACGGGTTTTGCGAGCGCGTTTGAAAAGGGCTGCGTGCGGTTAAAATCGGGGAGCCAGCTCGTATCGTCGGAAAGTTCCTGATAAAAAAGGTATTCGAAACCGTGAGCTTCGATGAGGTCTCGGAGGTCGCGGTCTTCGGCTTTACTTACGAGGCGGTTTTCGATCGCCGACAAAGCGCCCAGCCGCTTTGCACGCACGCTTTCGTTTTCTTCAAAAGGTACGGGCGTATACTGCGACATGAGCGAAACGAGCGCTCTGCCGTCGGCATAACGCTTGAGCCATGCGAGCGTATCGGCCGTTTCGGAAAAGCGTCCGGGCAAAAAGAGATGACGCACGATGACGCCGCGCTCGATCTTTTCCTTTTCGGTTCCGCCTTTTGTCTTTTGCACGAGAGTAAGCGGAAAACGGTCGATCATCCATCGGACGGCGATAGCGGCGGCTTCGGGATAATTTTCCGCACCGAAGAGCTGTTTTGCAAGTTCGGGCGAAAGCGTTTTCAAATCGGGCAGCCATACGGACACGAGGTCTTCGAGCAGTTCGAGCGTTTCGACCGATTCGTATGCCGAAGAATTCCAGCAAAACGGAATCGACACGCCCTCTTCGCGCGCGCTTTTCAAATACGAAGCGATGAGCGGGATCGCGTGGCTTCCGGTGACGAGGTTTATGTTTTCAGCGCCCGCGTCTTCGAGCGCCCGGCAGATTTTAACAAATTCGGTTCTGTCGACGGCGCGCCCCATGCCGTTTTGCGAAATCTGATAATTTTGGCAAAAAGCGCAGCGAAGCGTACAGCCCGTAAAAAAAATCGTACCGCTTCCGCCGAACACGGTAACAGGCGGCTCTTCGCCGAAGTGCAGACACGCGGATGCGATACGGAGGGCATCTCCTTCTCCGCACAATCCGCGCGCGGTTTTTCTGTCGGCGGCGCATTTTCTGGGACACTGCATGCACGGAGCATACGCGCCTACGCCCGATTGTAAGGGCGGCGGAACGCCGTTGCGGAGCGAAGCGGAGCAATGAAGCGGAGCGGAACCCTGCAAAGCGGGATCTTCGACCCGTTCCGTCCGAGAGGATTGCGACATAGGGCTACACCGCTTTTTGTTCGACGAGAGAAGCCATGAGCGACGAAAGCGATTCGATCGGAAGCGTTTCGGCTTCATCCTGTACGAGAGAGGCAAGATTTTTCCAGTCGCGGGGAGAGAGGCTCGACGTGTCGCCTTCGCCGCGCAAAAACGAAAGTATCGCGGCAAGTTTTTCGGCGTGCTCCCCCGTCGGCTCGTTTTCGATATCGGAAGACGAATCGATATACTCGGCGAGCCAATAGTCCCCGGCCGCGCGGGGAAGATCGCCGAGGTCGCGGATCGCGTTTTCGAGGGAGCGCGCGATTTTTTCGCACGTTTTTTTCGCGTCGTAACGGCCGGCGTTTTCCGCCCGTTCGCGCTTTGTCGCACGCGCGATATCGCTCAGGAATTTTTCCGTATAGGTCATAGAGTCACGGTATACCGCGAATGCCGATTTTTGTAAATTACCCCGCGGGGGCGCGACGGGGGTACGGATGTAAAAATCGGCAAAATAATGTAAAGGCGAAGGCGACAATGTAAAGGCGACAGTTGTCCGGCCGGTATTAAATCGATAAAATAAACAGGATGCCTTACGGGCACGATTCGAAACTTCGGAGAAAGCCGATGAACAGATTTTCAAAAATGACGGCCGCTATTGCCTTTTGGAGCGGCATCGCTTTATTGATTACAGCCGTTTTTATCGTGATTTTTCAAAAAGCGTGTTTGGCATATTATTTTCATGCGAGCGGGCAGCCTGAGCATATTTTTATTATTCCATGGAGAGAGCTCATTCAGTATACGCTTACGACCATTATTATCGGATCGTATCTTTTTACCGGTAAAAAAAATTCAAAGACGACCGTACTCCTTATTCTCTATTTTTATATGCATATAACGGTGCTGCTGACAAATCCGCTGACGAATATCCTTATCACAACGTTCAAAGCGCAAACATACGGCGCCGATTACCTCGCTGTTTACAATGCGCTCGTTTCGTTTTTTGCCCATGTATCATTCCCCTTTTTATTATTGTCAAATTCACTGTTTCTCCTGTCCGCCGGAAGCTCTATTGCGTATTGTAAAGACGCGCCCGTTACGGAAACACAAGCGAAAAACGCTTCATCGAAGAGCAGAAACTCATTGGTATGCCTCTCGGCATTATTAGGACTTTTGGGCGTCGATCGTTTTTATGCAGGCAGAAAAACGATCGGAACGCTGAAAGCGCTATGCGGCTTAGTGCTGATCGCGGGGCTGCTGTCGCAGTATTTTTTCTTTCAAGAATTCTTGTTTTTATTTATTGCTTTTCCTCTTTTTAAGATAGCCGGTAAGATAGCCGGCGCCGTTTTTATTTTTGCCGTCGTCATTTGGAATTGGATCGATTTTATTCTTGCAGCAACAGGAAAAATGAAGGACGGAGAGAAAAAGGAAATCAAAATATGGTAAAAAAGAAAACGCGTATCGGTATTCCGCAAAAGTGTGAAATGCCCGCCGAATACGGTTGCAGGCGGAGTACCTGCAAAAATCATTAAAACCGTTACGGAGGCTTAATCATGAAAAAATCCTTTTGTTTGTTAACGCTGCTGCTCTGCATCGGGGGCATCGGAACAATCGCGGCGGCGCAAGCGGGCGTGCCTGCGGCGGCCTTTACGGTGCAGGAACGTAGCTTCCAAAGAAACGGCATGAAAATATACGGTGAACTTTTTATTCCCGATCGCGCATCGCCGGTGCCCTTGGTCATTCTTGCGCACGGATTCGGCGGAAACCGCGGAGGCGTTAAAAGCTATGCGAAAGTTTTTGCGGAACACGGTATTGCGGCATATATTTTCGACTTTATCGGCGGCGGCGAGCATATCAAAAGCGACGGAAAAATGACCGACATGTCGGTTCTCACCGAAGCCGAAGATTTAGCCGTCATTCTTGATAACTTAAAAACCGACACACGTTTTAAGGCGGAGCAAATCTTTTTGTTCGGAGAAAGCCAAGGCGGATTTGTTTCGACCTATGTTGCCGCACTGCGTCCCGCCGATGTCGCGGGCTTGGTTTTATTATATCCCGCTTTTGTGATTCATGATTACGTTCGGCGGCGCACACCCGATCCGGAACGAATTCCCGACACAATGAAGCTGCTCGGAAAAACCGTCGGGCGCATTTATAATAAAGATGTACTGTCCTTTGATATTTATGCGCTCATGCCGCAGTATTCCGGCAAAACGCTTATCATCCACGGAAGCGCCGACTCGCTTGTACCGCTGTCGTATTCGGAACGGGCGATTAAAACCTTCCCCGACGCGAAACTCATAACGCTTGACGGCGCAGGTCACGTCTTTTACGGAAACGCAATGCGGAAAGCCGCAGAAGATGCGGTACACTTTGTGCAAAGCATAATCGGCGAAATCGCTGCTGCGCAAACGGGCGCGCCGATAGCATTTAAGGTGAAGGAATTAGGGACAAGATGACCATTGTCCGACGATGACATATATTATTCATCCTTTAATAAGCCGCTCTTAATATATTTTTTCATCAATTCATAAATATCGTTTTTTCGGTCTCCGCCGCGTCTTATTCCGACGGCAACAACAATGACTTCTATTTCCGTCTCTCGCACTCGATAAATAATTCTATACCGCTGTCCGACCGAACGGATTGAACGATATCCTTGTAAATTACCCTTCAGAGGTTTTCCGACTTTTAGCGGTTCGGATTTTAAAATTTCAATTTTTTCCAAAATGAGCGTTTGTGATTTTTGATCCAATGACGCAATATAATCGGCTGCAATCCGCGTCAGTTTTATCGAGTACATAAAAGCTTTTGTTTAAATGAATCGAAATCGACTAATTTATTTTGATTGATTTGCCGAATACCGACAGCAAGCTGTTCGGAAAGCTCCTTATCGGATAAAATTTCGAGCGTTTCGCGAATACTCTCATAGGTATCCCATTTTATTAAAGCAAACACTTCTCTACCATGATTGGTAATGGAAATTGTATCGTCATAATCCATAGTATGTTCAAGGGAAGTGATTTTTTTTCTGGCTTCCGTAATTGTCATCGGCGTAATCATTGTCGATTCCTCCGCAGATAGTGTACATATTTTTGCACAAAATACAAGTACAAACAGCCGGTAATAATGCGACTGCCGCGGCAAATTCATTCTTCCCCCTTGACTTAAACCGAACTTTAACTTGTATAGTAAAAATACGATACTAACGCTGTGTGGGACGGCGCCGCCCCGTGTTGAGCGCAGAGCATTCCGCACGTAAACGAGTGTGTGTATGCGCCCGTGCGTAAGCCCATACACACCATCCTATTGGTAGCAGGCGGCAGACCGGATAATCGGTTTTTCACTTTTTACTTCTTCCCAGTCTGCCACAAGTTTACAAATTTTGCCGCCATGCAAAACTTGAGACGGACATAAGACCCACTATCGGCTTATCGATGCCTTAATATGTCTATTACTCATTTAAAAAGTCTGCCAGACAACAGACACTAAAATAGTAATTCTTTTGCTGGTAGCTCAGTTTGCCGGTCATGAAACCCACAAGCCACGCGTTGTCGCGGTGTTCGTAATACGACGACGAGTCGAAATACTGTGACGACGACCAATGATAATCAAAAAGCTCTCCCGAGACATAAGCAGAGCTAAGATTGCGTATTTTTTTATAACTTTCATTGATTGCAGTACGGTTTTTATATACCTCGCACAGTTCCGCAAGGCTCGGCATATACCATGCAAAACTCTTTCCGCCGAGTAGTGAAGCGTAAGTTGTGTTGTACTCATTAACCCAGTTGAACGCAGGATAGTTCGTTGCAGCATCCGCCGTTCCTACGGGGTCTATTGACTTTATGTACTCCCAGTTGTCGCTTCCGTCTATGTCACCCGTGAACGTTGCAGTTGAAGCAGCCCCGTCTCCCGTTTGGCTCGGATTACAGATGATGCCTTCAAGCTTCTCAGAGTAACCAGTGGTACTCTCTTCTGCCCATTTCAATCTTTCATAGTGTTTTTTCAGTGAAATCATTCTCGGCACTCCGTAGGTATAACCACAGATAACGCCTACCGGCGGATTAGCATGGTCTACCATTGTATAGGAGTCTTTTTCGACAAGGCTCTTGTCCGCAAGCACAATCTTTCCTGCCTCGTAGCCGGTACTGTAGTCTTTTACGCTCAAAACTCCCGTCTTGCTTGCCGTTTTGCACGTTACCGTAACAGTCGTATCTCCGACAACTGACGGACATTCCACTTCTGCCATTGCAAAAGTGTCGCTTACAATATTGAAATTCGAGAAAGTTGCTCCGCTTCCGCTGAAATTCGCTTGGCTTACATGGTATGCTTTAAAGTTTTTGCCGGTAATTTTTACAGGGAGCTTATTTCCGCCGTAAGAGGTGCCGGCCTTTGGTATAATTACGCTTGAAATTTCGACAAGAGGAGTTTCCGCCTTAAAACTCACACTTACCGTTACGTTTCCGGTAATTTTCACTTTTGCAACCGTACTTCCGATTATTCCGGTTCCTGCTTCAAACTCGCCGCCGCTTACAGCCCATTGATTAACATAGTAATACGCATTCGGAACTGCCGTAAACTCAACGATTTTGCCGTGCTCAACCTTGCTGCCCGTATGGATTTCGTTGCCGTCGACTGTTGCTTTGAGTGTACCGTTCGCCGGTGTACCGTCCACCCCGAAGGTTATGGAATATGCCAATTTCTTAAATGTTACTTTCACTTCCGTTGCGGCGCTTACCGTTATTGCTGCCGTTGCGCTGCCGATTGTTCCCGTACCGGGCTGCAAGGCTGATATGGGCGTTACCGTCCACGTATCTACCTCGTAGCCCGCAGCTGCCGTTGCGGTAAAGGTTACGGTTTTGCCCTGTTCGACTGTTATGGGGCTTGTATCGGTTGCCGTGCCGCTGTCGACCTTTGCTTTAAGCGTACCTCCCGTACCTGTTACCCCGAATGTGATTGCATAAAGCGGTGCCCACTGTGCGGTGTATTCGGCATTAGCTGCAGGATAGAGAAACGGTGTAGGCGGTTCGGGATTCCATCCTTTAAAAACGAAACCCGTTTTTACGGGAGCGGGGGCTGTTAAGGGTGCCCCGTATTTGCCTGTTTTTACGATAGGCCCGGCATTGCCTGAAACGTTGCCGCCTGCAAGATTAAAAGTTACGTTTACCGTATTGCGCTCGTAAAAGAGTTCTACGACGGTACTGTTGTCGGCGGCTATTGTGCCGTTTAGCTGTACGGTGCCGTTTACTTTGGTAAGATTCGATTTGTAGGTAAAGCCTTCGTAGGCTCCGCCGGTTTTCGGCGTGTATGCGGCATTTGTTCCGACCGTACCGGTTTTATTTTCGGTTTCCGTCGGTTCTGTAGGGTATCCGCCTTCCGCTTTTTCCTGATAATGTTTTACCGTATACGAAGTTTCGCCTGCAAGAAAACTTACCTTAACGGTTACCGCTTTTGTTACGGTGCAGGTATAAGTGTTTGATGTGTTGTCTGTAACAACTGCGCCGTCTACCTTCCACTCTTTTACCGCATAGCCCGCGGCCGCCGTTGCCGTAAAGGTTACGGTTTTGCCTTTTTGAACCGTTATGGGGCTCGTCTCCGTTTCCGTAACTCCGTCTGCCTTTGCTTTAAGCGTTCCGCCGGTACCTTCTACACCGAAGGTGACGGCGTACTTGGAAACGGGCGTCCCGCCGCCTCCGCCTGAGTTGCCGCTGCCGGAATCACCCGCATTGTTCGGACAAGCGGTAAACAGCAGTGCGATGAGCAGCGCAAAAGCCGCTCCCAAAAAGGCAAATGTTTTGTGTTGTGTATTATTTGTTTTCATATGTTTTCTCCAAAATCATTAATACAAATCTCCCGGATTTTTATTTTTTCCCCTGTTTACCCAACAAGGGTTTGTAGTGATTCCAAAGGTAATCTTCGTATTTTTGCATTTTCTCTGCATCTTGATTTTTCATTTTAATTACGATGAGCCTGAGTTCTTCATCTTGGGGAAACCACTCCGAAAGATGAAGCGCATATACGGTTTTACTTTTAGCTGTTAAATGTTGTTCAAGTCTGGAAATCAGATTTTGAGAACTGCCTACATATAAACACCCGTCTTTTGCTTCGTTCTGACGTTCTTTTAAATCTTCTTCTCCGGGACAGCGTGCCATCTGATAATTGCCTTTTGCCCTGCTGTATTCTGCAAGGTCGAATTTAAAATTTTCACCGACAAAAAACAAATAAATTGCCCATTCTTTCTTATCAAATTTCTTGATTTCAGCCTCTATTTTCTTTTGATTTCCCGTTATTTCTTTAGGACTTTCCAAATCGTTCTCAAAATCAAGATCCTTTAAGAACTTCAGTTCTTCTTCTTTCTGTGATTTTAAGATAGTAATTAAGGCGTTTTTCTCCATCTTTACATTCTCCTTGCAAATTATTTTAAGCTTTCCGTTTTTCCGCCAATCGGCATCATAGGCTAATTTTTCGTTCGTATTATACTTCACCTTCTACATATTCCTTTGGTCTTTTTTCCTAAAAATTTCGGGAATTTTTCCCAAAACAAAAATAAAAGTTCGTGTTATACTCAAAAATCATGTTGCCGGGTATTATTAAGAAAATTTTTAAAATCGAGTCGATATTTATCTGCATAGCGCTCGCAATCTTTTTTTGCACAATTCTTTTTAAGAGGACAAGCAACAACCTTATTCAAAAACTCGACACGCAGATGTTATTGTTTCAGATGAACCCGCAGCACATGGTCGGCGGCGGTGATAACTTCGGCATTTCGGCAGATAATCCGATAGACTTTGAAGACATAGCGCGTAAACTGCGATCGGACTACCAAGCTTTCACCTATTTTGACGCACCGTTAAAAAAAGAACTTGAAGCGATCATTCAAAACCTGCAAAGCGGTAAGCGGAACCCTGATGCCGTAATCGCCTTTCAAAACCGCATTCATGAGACGCAGACAAGGCTGAATCTCGGCTACGACTCGCTTTTATACAGCGCGCTTTTTTTGATTGCGATTGCAGCTTTTATAATCCTTGAAAAATTCTTTAAAAATGCAATGCAGCTCGAACAGCTTAAAACAATGCAGGCAGAGCAGAATAATTTCAGCCGCGATCTTCACGACGGAGTTGCACAAAATCTTGCCGCACTGAAAATCTACCTTGAAAAACAAGATTTTTCAAAATCAAAGTTCTATGCGAATCAGGCGCTGAACGAAATCCGGTATATGATCGGTTCCGGAAGTATTGCGTTTACGGAAGATTTTGAAAAAATCGTACGTGAGATTTGCATTGCGTTTGAAGCGAATTTCGGAATAAAAACGCATCTTTACGTTGCAAGTCAAAAAATACTGAAACTTGAAAAAACGCAAAAAACACATCTTATCAGAATTCTGCAGGAAGCGTTGAGCAATATCTCCCGACATTCCGATGCGACACAAGTCGAAATAAAAATCGTGGACGGGATCGATGACTTCCGTTTTATAATCTGCGATAACGGAAAAGGTTTTGAAAAAACCGAAGTTCAAACTAAAAATCAAAAAGATGCCGTAAAACATTACGGACTTACCAATATCAAAAAACGTGCCCAGCTTATCGGCGGCAATGCCGATTTTATAAACGAAGGAGGATTTACAATTGCAGTCACCGTTAAAGATTCTGTTCGTTGACGACCACACAGGTTTGCGGGACGGAATGATTTTTATGCTTCAAAACAAAAATCCGTCGCTTTCCATAACAGGTGCGGGGACAATCCCTGAAGCGGTCAAAAAACTTACTAAACATAAAGATATTAAAATTGTGATTTTGGATTTGAATCTCGACGGTGAAAATTCACTTGAATCGGTTTCAAAAATAAAAGGAGCGAATCCCGATATTTTGATTTTGGTTTACACTATGTACAATGATGATATTCACGTAGAAAATGCGCTTTTGATGGGCGCGCAAGGTTTTATCACAAAAGAAGCTTCGGTCGACGAACTTGAAAAAGCGATTCTTGCAGTAGGTTCCGGGAACACGTACTATAACAGCGCGGCAAGCAAAATCTTGTACGCCCTTTTACCGCAGAATAAAGGCAAGCATATCGCTCGTGACGAAAAAAGTTATCTTTTCGACAATTACAAAAGTCTTTCAAAAAAAGAGCGGGAAGTTTTCATTCATCTTGCCGAAGGTCTTGATATCGTTGAAATTGCGACGCGGCTCGGAAAAACCAAAAAGACAATTCTGAATCAGCGGACTGCGGTTTACGAAAAAATGTTTATTCGCGACCGGCACGATTTGATTGAAAAAGCAAAGTTTTTAGGGTTGATATTTTAATGAAAAAAAGTTCAATGAAACAAAGAATTTTTACAATCGTTTTCACGATTACAGGCATTTCGATTAATTATCTTTGTTCATATCTTGCAGGGCTCATCGCTTTTCCGCTGTATTTGGATTCACTGCTTACTATCGCCGTAACGGCCTTATGCGGTCTTGTTCCGGGAATTGTGTGCGCAGTTGGAAGCAACGTCCTTTTGTGCATTTTTGCAAACACGGGTATTCTTTTTACGTTGTGTCATATCTCTACCGCAGTAGTCGCATATCTGGTGTTTTATTTCGAGCGAAAAAAAGCCGCATCCCTTTCAAAAACAAATTTTTCTTATACAACCGAAAATTTTATGTGGATAGGTTTGATATCAGCCGTCACCAATTCGGTGCTGGGCGATACGATTTCTTATTTTTTCTACTCGGCAAATACCTCCATTCCGCAAGTAGACAACGCTGTGCAAGGGATATATGTTGTGACAAAGAGTTTAAAGTTTGCCGCCTACTTCGGCGGAACAGTCACAAATCTGATCGACAAAGTTTTCAGTGCTGCAGTAAGCTTGTTTGTATATCGATTTATAATGCGACACAAAAGATAATTTTCCGGCAGGGCTTACGCATGAGAATCTATATCCCCCAAAAATAACCGTTACCGTAAAAAATCGGCTGCACTCCCGGCAGCAGCCCTGCCGTTCACCGCGGCTGACCGTGATTAGAATCGGACTGCGCAAAATTTCTTCGAAATTTTGCTTGCCATTCCTTATAGTGCGGCATTACAGAAAATATCGATTTTCGAAAATGCCGCACTTGTGCGCGGAAGCGCGCATGTGTATGTACAAGTTTGCAAAGCAAACTTGCAATTAAACGGTACGCGATATTTCAGCGTACCGTTTAAACCCGGTCAGAGCGGCTCGGCGGCATTGCCGCTGCCTCACGTTCCGCCTTTTTTATTTTATACTTTGTTTCTTTTCTGTGTATACATTTTTCATGCGTAATCCCTGATTTTCCGTTCTCTCCCCCTTGACTTAAACCGAACTTTAACTTGTATAATATTTTACGGAGGTGCAATAAAAAATCTATGAACGAATTTAACGGTGTAGCCGATACTATGCTTATCCCGATGGCGGCGCGGATTTATGCGTCAAAACGCTTTCCCGAATATTTTTATAAAGTATGCGACAACGGCGGAAGAACGGTTATCCTGCATTTAGATCTTAACTGAACTGCCCGCGCGAACATCGGCTTTGCTGCAATCGAAACGCTTATCGATTTTGTTCGGCGAGACGGTCTCTTAACAATTTTGCGCGGGCATGAGTCGGAACAAGGGCGAGCGCGTAACCTGCCGAACGGAGCGCTTCCCTCGTTTTGCCCTGTGCACTGTAGATGAGCGCCATGCGGTATTGGATTTCAGCCCGCTGCACAGCGTCCGCCGCACGGACGGAAGAGGCCGCATAGAGATCGAGCGCCTGTATGTTCGAGCCGAGGCTTTCGTATAGCATCGCGAGGTTCATGCACGACGGCGTGGAGACGAGGGAGGAAATCGTTTTGCCGTCCGTGCCGCCGCCGCTTTCGTACACGCAGTATTCGTAGAGTCGTATCGCCGTATCGGCAAGCCTGCCGTAAGCTGCAAACCACGCCGCATATTCGGCTTCGCGGATCGTCATGTCGCGGACATTCGAAGCGCACGATTCCCAAAAATCGCGCGACGGGTCAAAACCGTATTTTGCGGCCATGCTCTTTCGAAAAAGACGGAAAGCGTCGTCGTAACGCCGGTAGGCTAAAAGGCGGTTCAGCGCAAATTCGAAAATAACGTCGGGATAGACGTTTGCGCCGACACTGCTGCGTTCGAGTTCGTTCCATACGTCGGATATTTTTTCATCCGTTGTCAGAGAAAAATCGGTTTCGTATTTTAAATGCAAGCGCGCGATATACAATACGGGATTATTAATTCTCTCGAGGCTTCGATCGATGCGGTATTCGGCATCGCTCACCGGAATCTTTGCGCGCCTGTCGTACGCTTCCATTTTGAGCGTCGCAAGGCCGTTGTCCCTGAGCGTGAGTTCCTGCATATCTTCCGCCGGAGGCATACTCGTCCGCCGTGCAAAGTCCGCATACGCGATGAGAGCGGGCGCATAATCGGGCCACGCGTTTACCGTATCGGTCAAAAGGCGGCTCGCTTCGTCGTCGTTGCCGTTCGCTTCGGCGTACAGCGCGCTGTTGACAAAGAGAGAAGGTAAAAGAGAGCTCACAGTTTCGTCCGCTATGTTCATGCCGCCGGTATTCCGCTCCATTTCGGCGATGACGCTGCGCCTCGCACGCTCGGCTTCTTCCGTCTCCGAAAGCGCAATATACGAATCGGAGAGAACGGCGGCTATTTCGACGGGCGACACTCTGTGACGGGAACGGATCGAAGATGTCGGGTAGAGTGAATGCGCTTTTTCGGCATAGGCGGCCGCTTCTCCGAAACGGCGCGAATCGAACATGACGAGACTCCAAAAAAACGCGTCTTCGACTTCAAAGCAGTCGGCGGGTTTTATCGAATACGCAGTATCGTAATTGCCGTCTTTCAAACAGATAAGCGCCGCATCTCGGAGCCAGTACCCGTCTTTCGAGCCGGCGTATGCGTCGCAAAAGATCGAAAAAAATCGATTGTCGAAATATTCGGAAGCGCTTGCTCCTTTTTCGGATGCAAGCTCGCGCAAGTACGCTTCGGAGTACACGGAGCCGAAGCGCGTACCGCGAAGGCATTCGGCAATCTTTACCGCTTCCGCTCCCCTTCCGGAGCGCATCAAAAACTGCGCGTACACCGCGGACATTTCGGGGTTTTTCGGATTGCGCTTCAATCCGCGCACGAGCGTCTTTTCCGCAAGAGCCGTCTCTCCCATTTCAAAATAGCGGCGGTATATGCCGATGCGCGACCACGAATCGTATACGTATTTTTCGGCTTTTTTCAATTCCGAAAGGGCATCCCTGTCCTGCCCCTGTTCGTTGAGCGCGTCGATTTCATCGAGCATGCCGGTAAACGACGAACGGGACGCGCTCATCCTGCACGATGCGGCACATACGACAAAACAAAAATTAACAATTAATAAAAGAAAACAAAACGCGTTCGGAAGATGAGCGGAATTCCGCCGGCGGCAAAAATCGCGTACGCCGAAATACACGAACTTTTTTTCCATAACGCCCCTCGTTCCGCCCGCTATTCGGTGAGTTTTTCGGCGGAAGACGGCGCGGATATTTTTTCGGCCGGTGACGGCGAAGCGGAAGACGCTTTACCGATCTTATCGAGCACCGCGTTGATAAAGCGGAACGAATCGTCCGCTCCGAATTCCTTTGCGATCTGAATGGCTTCGTCTATGACGACGGAAGCGCCGACGTCTTTTTGATATAAGAGCGAATACACGCTCATGCGCAAAATCGACAGCGATACTTTGTTTACGCGGTTGAAATCCCAATTTGCAGCGAGGTGTTTTTTTATGTTTTCGTCTATTTCGGAAAGATGCTCGACCGTGCCGGCGGCCAAAAGACGCGCAAACGCGTATTCTTCTTTGTTCGTGTCTTCGTCAGGGACGCCGCTTTCCGACGCCCACGAAAATGAAAGCAGGTCTTCAAGCGGGATGTCGCCCACTTCGTAAGAATACAGCGTTTGAAATGCCAGCACCCGGCCCTTTCTGCGCGACACGGGATTTCCTTACCAGCTTAAAAGTTTATCCAATTCGGCGCCGGTTTTTTTGCGGTCGACGTTTTCGCTTACGTCAAGCGATTTGGCAATCTCGTTTGCGGCCTTGTACATATATGCCATCTGTTGCTGCCGACCGAGCTGCTCCTTGATGTAATTGTAGACGGTGATCGTCGTTCCCGGGCGGACGACGTCGCTCAAGCCGAGCAGTTTCGCATCGTATTTTTCTACGATGGAATAAAATTGATAATTCGTTTCGTTGTCCTGCACGTCGGAAATATATCCGGGAGTGCGGGAAAAAAGTTCGAGCAGTACGCGGTAGGATATGCCGAGCTGTACGGCGCTCGTTTCGGTTTTATTGATAAGCATTTCGCCCGCTTGAAAACCGGATTTTTCAGCCTGCGAACGGACTCCGATCTGCGTACGTACGGAAGACGGATCCTTTGCGTTTTTGAGCGTATTCCACATCTCCGTCGCTTTCACTTTCGCATCGTCCGGCGACGATCCTTTCGGCACAATAACGAGGAAGAGACGAAGCATATCGCTCCACACGAAATTCGCTTTATTCATTTCGTAAAACGAACGGATATCTTCGTCCGTCGGTTTGACGTTGCGAAGCTCGGCTTCACGCTGCTGCTGGATATACTGCTGCGCCGTGATTTGCGCTTTTAAATAATCCTTATATTCGGCGATGGACATGCCCGCCTGCTGCTTCATAAATTCGTCGAGCGACGTCTTCGTCTGCTGACGCACGAAAGCGTTGAGTTCCTGTTCGGTGAGAGTATCATTTCTGCCGACGATTATCTGCGACATCGTTTGAAGAAAGTTTTGATTTACCGCGCTGTCGGGAATGGAAATGCCCGCTTTTTGCGCCGCCTGATTGATGAGCTTTTCGGAAATGAGAGCGTCGAGCGTTTGTCTGCGCTCGTCGACGGTCAGCACCCTGCCCGCCTGTTTTTCGTACATGCCGACGCGCGTTTTGAGCTGCTTGACGGTAATCGATTCGCTTTTGTTGAGCTTTATAACCGCAAGCACTTGCAAATCCGACTGCGCGAAAACGGACGCGGCCGAAATCATCAACATACAACAGAAGATGGTAAAACGGTTTACTTTCATTGTATCTAAGTCCTTCTTTCAATAATAACAAATTGCACTGCAGTGCGTTACACGAGATGCCCGGCTGAACGAAGACACGCTGGCTGCTACGCTCCGAGCGGCAGCCCGCCCGAGATGACCGCACGGATGCGGCGCACGCCTGCGGAAGACGACTGCTCTTTCGTTATCTTAAACTGCCCGATCTGCGCCGTATGCTTGACGTGCGGACCAGCGCACACTTCTTTGCTGAAGTCTCCGATGGAATACACCGTAACGCGTTCGCCGTATTTGTCGCCGAAAAGCGCGCGCGCTCCGGTATTTTTGGCGTCGTCGAGGCTCATCTCTTCAACCGTAACGGGAAGGTCGCGCGCGATCTGTTCGTTCACCAAGTCTTCGACTTTTTGCACTTCTTCTTTCGTCAATGCACGTGAAAAAGAAAAATCGAAGCGGAGGCGTTCGGGCGTAATATTCGAACCCTTTTGCGCGACTTCCGGCCCGAGCACCCGCTTGAGCGCTTCGTGCAGCAAGTGCGTCGCCGTATGATATTTCGTCGAAATCTCCGAATGATCGCCGAGACCGCTTTTAAAAGCGCCGGCGCTCAGCGTACGCGATTCTTCCTGATGCTTTTTTTCCTCTTCTTTGAACGAATCGATATCGACCGTCATACCGTGTTCGCGGCCGAGCTCTTCGGTCAGTTCGATCGGAAAGCCGAACGTATCGTAGAGTCTGAAAGCGACGCGGCCCGGAATCGTTTTATGCGGATTTTTTAATAAATTCGGCAAAAGCTTTTCAAACTCCGCTTCGCCTTTTTTCAGCGTTGCGAGGAATTTATCTTCTTCCGCGCCGAGCTGTTCGAAAATAAAATCTTTTTTGCCTTCGAATTCGGGATACGCTTTAACGTATTCGCCGATGACGACGTCCGCAGGCTTTGCGAGGAAGGCGCCTTCGATGCCGATCTTCCGTCCGTGGCGCACCGCTCGGCGGATGACCCTGCGCAGAATATAGCCCGCGCCGACATTGCTCGGCGTCACCGCTTTTTGATCGCCCAAAATAAAAGTCGCCGTACGCACGTGATCGGAAATGATGCGGATCGATATGTCGACGTCTTCGTTTTCGCCGTACTTTTTTCCCGAAAGCGATTCGATACAGCGGATAATCGGAACAAAGACATCGATTTCGTAAACGGACTTCATACCGCCGAGCATCGCGACCGTGCGCTCGGCTCCCATGCCGGTGTCGACACATTTTCGCGAAAGGGGTTCGAAGGTACCGTCTGCGGTTTTATTGTACTGCATAAATACGTTGTTCCAGATTTCGACGTATTTACCGCACGGGCAGCCCGGCCGGCAGTGAGAAGAACAGGCTTCTTTCCCCGTATCGTAAAAGATTTCCGTGTCGGGACCGCAGGGACCGGTCAAACCCGCGGGTCCCCACCAGTTGTCGCTCCTCGGCAGATAAAAGATCCGCTCGCGCGGAATGCCGCAGCTTTCCCAAATGGCGGCCGCTTCGTCGTCGCGCGGCACCGCATCTTCGCCCGCAAACACCGTCACGGAAATTTTTTCCGGCGGAATCGCAAGCCATTCTTTACCCGTCAAAAATTCCCAGCTGAAAGCGATCGATTCTTTTTTAAAATAATCGCCGAGCGACCAGTTGCCGAGCATTTCAAAAAACGTCAAGTGCGACGCATCTCCGACCGAATCGATGTCACCGGTGCGCACGCATTTTTGATAATCGGTGAGCCGCGTTCCTTCAGGGTGATTTTGCCCCGAAAGATAGGGAACGAGCGGCTGCATGCCGGCGGTCGTAAACAAAACGGTCGGATCGTTGTCGGGAATGAGCGACTGACCGCTTATTTCCGCATGCCCTTTACTTTTAAAAAACGCGATATATTTGGATCGAAGTTCATTTACAGTCATAAATTTAATACTATAAATTCACCGCTTCAATGTCAAGGCGGCGAAAACCGTTTATCGAGGCGAAAACCGCTATGTTATGACGATAACAATTTTTGGTTTTGCGTCCTTGCTCGAATGGCGGCGAACTCGTTATAATGGGCGGCGATGGAGGCATTATGAAAAAGAAGCAATTATGGACTATGATTTCCGGCGGACTCACGGGTCTGTTCGTACTGGGCAATATCACCTCCTGCGGCAATATCTATCACGGCAACGCGGACTGGACGCAGAAATCAAGCGGAACGACACAACTTTTAATAGGCATCGCTTGCAACGGCAATACATGGGGTATAGTCGGGAAGGGAGGTACTATCCTCATGAGTACCGACAACGGCAATACGTTTACGCAAAAATCAAGCGGGACGCCACAACATTTACTCAACATCGCCTGCAACGGCAATACATGGGGTATAGTCGGGGATGGAGGTACTGTCCTCATGAGCACTGACAACGGCAATACGTTTACGCAAAAAGCAAGCGGAACGACACAGGCGTTATACGGCATTGCGTGTAACGGCAACACATGGGGTATAGTTGGAATTGGGGGTACTATCCTCATGAGTACCGACAACGGCAATACGTTTACGAAAAAAGCAAGCGGAACGACAGAGACGTTAGCCGACATCGCCTGCAACGGCAATACGTGGGGTATTATTAGGAATGACGATATAATCCTTATGAGCACCGACAACGGCAATACGTTTACGCAAAAATCAAGCGGGACGGCAAGACGTTTACTCGACATCGCCTGCAACGGCAATACGTGGGGTATAGTCGGGGTTGGGGACACTGTCCTCATGAGTACCGATAACGGCAAGACGTTTATAAAAAAAGAAAGCGGAAC
Organism: Treponema socranskii subsp. buccale; assembly: GCF_024181585.1. Lineage (NCBI taxonomy): Bacteria > Pseudomonadati > Spirochaetota > Spirochaetia > Treponematales > Treponemataceae > Treponema > Treponema socranskii. Next base: position 2,091,694 of record NZ_CP054258.1, read on the forward strand.
GACAGAGGCATTAACCGACATCGCCTGCAACGGCAACACATGGGGTATAGTCGGGGAGGGAGGTACTGTCCTCATGAGCACCGATAACGGCAATAGGTTTGCGCAAAAAGCAAGCGGAACGACACAATATTTACTCGACATCGCCTGTAACGGCAACACATGGGGTATAGTTGGAAATAAAGGTACTATCCTCATGAGCACCGACACCGCGCTGTGGTAACGGTTACACAGTCCACTCTTCGAAAAAGTCATTCATGCCCTTATAATCTATAGGCGGCATTACGACGGTCGGCTTCGCCGGTGACATCTTTGGTTTCAGCACCGGAAAAATGCGGAGTTCGATAAATACTCCGCAACGCCCCGTATCATAAAAAAACGACCGCCCTTTCGGACGGCCGTTTTCGTTACATTACATTCGTACGATTTTTATGCGCTTTACGCGCACTCTGCGCATACGCCGATCAGAACGGGCGCTTCGCAAGATAGTCGTACTCCTGCCACGTCCGCTTTGCGGCTGCAGTCGCTTTTTCGAGCAGCATATTCGCACGCTCGGGGTTCGCGGCTTTCAGCGCTTTGAAGCGGCCTTCGGCGTACATATAGTCGGCAAGCTGGTAGTTCGGTTCGCGCGAATCGAGCTGGAAGGGATTGAGTCCCTGCTCTTTGCGGCGCGGATCGTAGCGGTACAGCGGCCACAGTCCGCATTCGACCGCCTGCTTTTGCAGCTTCAAGCCGTCGCTCATGTTGATCGTGTGGTTGATACAGTGCGAATAGGCGATGATGAGAGACGGACCGTCGTAGCTTTCGGCTTCGCGGATCGCTTTGATAGTCTGAGCGGCATTTGCACCCATCGCAACCTTTGCGACGTAAATGTAGCCGTAGCTCATCGCGATCATACCCAAATCCTTTTTCGCGATGTCTTTTCCCGCCGCCGCGAATTTTGCAACCGCGCCGAAGGGTGTCGCTTTCGACATCTGACCGCCGGTATTCGAATATACTTCCGTGTCGAGACAGAGGATATTGATATTGCGTCCCTGAGCGAGTACGTGATCGACGCCGCCGAAACCGATATCGTAGCCCCAGCCGTCACCGCCGATAATCCAGTTGCTCTTTTTAATAAAGTGATCGGCAAGCGACAAAAGCTCTTTCGAAAGAGCGTCTTTTTTGTCTTTCAAAATCGCTTTCAGCGCCGCGACGTTTTTGCGCTGCGCTTCGATCGCCGCATCGTCGGTCTGCGTATTCGAAAGAAGTGCATCGATCTCTTTGGCGGCGATGCCCTTTGCCTTCGCTTCGGCTGCAACTTCGCGCGCGTATTCGGCAAGTTTTTCCGCCGTAAGGCGCATACCGAAACCGAATTCCGCCGCATCTTCAAAGAGCGAATTGCTCCATACCGGGCCCTGTCCGTTCGCGTTCTGCGCGTACGGTGTCGTCGGCAAATTGCCTCCGTAAATCGAAGAACAGCCTGTCGCGTTTGCGATCATCGCGCGGTCGCCGAAAAGCTGGCTCACCGTTTTGATATACGCCGTTTCACCGCAGCCCGCGCACGCGCCGCTGAATTCGAAGAGCGGCCGCTTCATCGAAAGCCCCTTTGCCGTCGCGAGGTTGAGCGTCGAAGCATCCACTTCGGGCAGAGTGAGGAAGTAATCCCACTTTTTGCTTTCGGCTTCTTTGTATTCGGGCGTAAAGAGTTCCATGTGCAGCGATTTTTTCGGCTGCGTCGGGCACGTATATACGCACAGTCCGCATCCGGTACAGTCGTCGGCGGAAATAGCGAGCACGAATTTCTGTCCGGGCTTTGCAGGCTTCATCTCGACGCTCTTGAATCCCGCCGGAGCTTTTGCCGCTTCCTCGTCGGTCATCGTTTTCATGCGGATACAGGCGTGCGGACACACGAGAGCGCAGTTGCCGCACTGAATACAGGTCGCTTCATCCCAGCACGCTACCCGTTCGGCGATACCGCGTTTTTCGTACTGCGTCGTCGCCGTGGGGAAAGTACCGTCGGCGGGCAATTTGCTGACCGGCAGTTTGTCGCCTTCCTGAGCGGCCATAGCGCCGAGCACGTTTTTGATAAAGGAATCGTTCGTATTTTTCATCGCCGATTCCATGTGGAAATTGCCGCCGACCTTTTTGCCTTTGAGATCGACTTTTTCGACGGCTTCAAGCGCCATTTCGATCGTCGAAATGTTTTTGTTGACGACGTCCTGGCCTTTTTTGCCGTAGGTTTTCGCGATGAATTTCTTCATGTATTCGACGGCGACGTCTTCTTTCAAAACGCCCGAAATCTTAAAGAACGCAGCGAGCATGACGATATTGATGCGGTTGCCCATGCCGGCTTTTTCCGCAATTTTAAACGCGTCGATGACGTAGAACTGCGCTTTTTTTGCGAGGATGCGCTTTTGCTGTTCGACGGGGATTTCCTCCCAAACATGCTCCTTATCGAAACGGCTGTTGAGCAAAAAGATTCCGCCCTCTTTCAGATACTGGAGCATGTCGTACACGTCCATGTATGCGAATTTGTGACAGGCGAGGAAGTCGGCGGCCGTAATCAGATACGGGCGGCGGATCGTCCGCTTGCCGAAGCGCAGGTGCGACACCGTGATGCCGCCGGATTTTTTCGAATCGTACGAAAAATACGCTTGAGCGTTGAGGTCGGGGCGCGCGTCGCCGATGATTTTGATTGCGATTTTGTTCGCGCCGACCGTACCGTCGGAACCGAGTCCGTAGAACATCGCTTCGGTCATGCCCTGTTCGGCGATGAAAAAGTCGGGATCGTATTTCAGCGACGTCTTCGATACGTCGTCGTTGATGCCGATCGTAAAGTGATTTTTCACTTTATCTTTCGCGTCGAGATTTTCGAAGCACGAAATGACCATCGCAGGCGTAAACTCTTTCGAGCCGATACCGTAGCGGCCGCCGACAATCAGAGCTTTGCGTCCGGCTTCTTCGAAAGCCGTGCACACGTCTTCGTAGAGCGGCTCTCCCAAAGCACCGGGTTCTTTCGTGCGGTCGAGTACGACGATCTTTTTCGCCGTTTCCGGAATCGCCGCGAGGAATTTATCCGCAGCGAAGGGACGGTACAGATGCACCTTCACGACGCCGACTTTTTTGCCTTTCTGTTTGCACAGATATTCGACCGTTTCGTGAGCCGTGTCCGCGCCCGATCCCATGATGATCATAACCGATTTTGCGTCTTTTGCGCCGACGTAATCGTAGAGTTTGTATTTGCGGCCGGTAAGCTTTGCGAACTTCGCCATTTCGTTCTGTACGATCGCCGGGACCGCTTTATAATAATTGTTGACCGCTTCGCGGCTCTGGAAGTACACGTCGGGATTTTGCGAAGTACCGCGGATTTCAGGACGCTCGGGATTCAAACCGCGGGAACGGTGAGCGCGCACGAGGTCGTCATCGACCATGCCGCGCATCTGCTCGAACGACACTTCATCGTATTTTTGGATTTCATGCGATGTGCGGAATCCGTCGAAAAAGTGCAGGAACGGAACACGCGAACGGAGCGTCGCCGAATGCGCAATGACCGCCATATCCTGCGCTTCCTGCACGGAGTTCGATGCGAGCATAGCCCAGCCGGTTTGACGGCAAGCCATGACGTCCGAATGATCGCCGAAAATCGACAGGGCGCTCGTTGCGACGGCACGTGCCGCAATATGAAATACCGTGCTCGTCAATTCGCCTGCGATTTTGTACATATTCGGAATCATCAGGAGCAAGCCCTGAGAAGCCGTAAACGTCGAGCTCAGCGCTCCCGCCGTCAGCGCACCGTGTACGGCGCCCGCAGCTCCCGCTTCCGATTGCATTTCGACAACCGTCGGCACCGTGCCCCAAATATTTTTTTCGTTCTTTGCCGACAGATCGTCGGCAACCTCACCCATCGGGCTGGACGGAGTAATCGGATAAATCGAAATTACTTCGCTCAGCGCATGCGCAACGCGTCCGACCGCAGTGTTGGCGTCGAGCGTTACTTTCTGTTCTTCTGTTGCCATGGCAGCTTCCTTTTCTTGAAATGTATTGATGTGAAACGAGTATCAATTCGCACCTTGTATTTTACACCCGATGGCGGGGATTTGCAAGAGCGCGAAATGCCGTTTTTCAGAGTTTCAGCATAAAGGTTTTTCGTGTGTTCCGTCTTTGTATTTTTACAATTTATCATTCCGGCAAATAATGCGGCGAAAAAGCTCCATAATGCGACACGTTGACGGTTCAAACGATATGACATATACTCATTTTCCAAGGAGCGTTTCCATGGCATATTTTTTTGACGAACCCTCGCACACATTCGACGAATACCTTTTGATTCCCGGCTACACGTCCGAAACCTGCATTCCCGCAAACGTGTCGCTGCGTACGCCCGTCGTCAAATACAACAAAAAAGCCGGAGATGCCTGTCCGCTCATGATGAACATACCGATGGTATCAGCCGTCATGCAGTCCGTTTCAAACGACACGCTTGCGATCGCGCTCGCACAGGAAGGCGGTATCAGTTTTATCTACGGTTCGCAGACACCGGAGGATCAGGCGGCGATGATAGCCCGCGTCAAATCATACAAAGCGGGATTCGTGCCGTCGGACTCGAACATCCGTCCGGATCAAACGCTCGAAGAGCTCACCGCAATCATCGCAAAAACGGGACACTCGACGGTCGCCGTCACCGAAGACGGAAGCCCGAACGGAAAGCTCGCCGGCATCATCACCGAGAGAGATTTCCGTATCAACCGCTGCGAAAAAGGCGCAAAAGTGTGCGACTATATGACGCCCCTTGAAAAATTAATAAAAGCGGAAGCAGGCATTTCGCTCGACGATGCGAACGATTTGATTTGGGAACACAAAATCAATCAGCTTCCGATCGTCGATAAAAACGGCAATCTGCAGGCGCTCGTGTTCCGAAAAGATATCGAAAACCGCGAAGAGCACCCGCTCGAAATTCACGACACGCAAAAACGCTATACGGTCGGAGCCGGCATCAATACGCGGGATTATATGGAACGCGTACCTCTTCTTTTGGATGCGGGCGCCGACGTGCTCTGTCTCGACTCGTCGGAAGGATTTACCGAATGGCAGCGCCGCGCGCTCAAAGACATCCACGAAAAATGGGGAGACGACGTCAAAGTCGGTGCCGGCAACGTCGTCGACAGAGACGGTTTCAACTTTCTCGCCGAATCCGGCGCCGATTTTATTAAAATCGGAATCGGCGGAGGTTCCATCTGCATCACTCGGGAACAAAAAGGAATCGGGCGAGGTCAGGCAACCGCAACGATCGAAGTGGCGAAAGCGCGCAACGAGTGGTATGAAAAAACCGGCATCTATATTCCGATATGCTCGGACGGCGGCATCGTGCACGATTATCATATAACGCTTGCGCTCGCGATGGGCGCGGACTTCGTCATGCTCGGCCGATATTTCGCAAGATTCGACGAAAGTCCGACGCACAAACTCATCATCAACGGCAATTACGTAAAAGAATATTGGGGTGAAGGATCGAACAGAGCGCGCAACTGGCAGCGCTACGATTTGGGCGGGGCGAAAAAGATGGCCTTCGAAGAAGGCGTCGACAGTTACGTTCCGTACGCCGGAAGCCTCCACGACAACGTGCAGACGACGACGAGCAAAGTGATCCACACGATGTGCAACTGCGGCGCGCTCACGATTCCCGAACTGCAGCAAAAAGCGAAGATCACCCTCGTAAGTCAAGCGTCGATCCGCGAAGGTTCCGCGCACGACGTTATCGTCAAAAACACGAGCATCCGCGCTGATTAAGCGGCAAACGTGCCGAACGATAAGCATCGTATACAAAACGCGGGGCTGAAAAAACATCGCACTTCGCGTTTGTACGATGCCCCGTTCATCGGCTTTTCCGCCGATGTTTCCGAAACCCTATATTCAACCGAAGAGTTTTGCAGTTTCCGCCATGTAGCGGATGAGTACACCCGTTTTATCTTCCATTGTTTTCGCGACGATAAAGGCGATGCCGTCGCCGCTTTTATTGCACAGTATTTTTTCTATCTTGTACGACGTCACACCTTTTCTGACGACATCGGGAGAGCCGATTTTTTGCCGGCTTACGACGCTGCCGTTTTCATCGAGCTTTTCCATTAAAATGTAAAACGACGACTTTGCGTTTTCGCCCGTACCGCGCACCGTCGGGATGAGTCGAATGCGGTATGTCGATTTGCTTCCGAGTTTTCCGGCAAAATCTTTAAAGACGATTTCATCGCTTCCGTCTTTGTTTTCATCGCCGCAGATATAGAGGATTTGATCGGGAGATGCGGGCGTACAATTATATTTTTTCGTATCGAAATAGCTTTTTGCAGCGAGAGAATCGTATACTTCGCGTCCCGATTTTCCCGCCGTAACGGAAGACGGCTGTATTTTATATGTGCCGCCTTTAACAAAATCGTTTTTTGCGACATCGACCGTATAGATTTCCGCCCAGCCCCGAAACGATTTATCGGTTTTGCCGTATTGACCGAAGAGATATATCGACCCGTCGGATGAAAATCCCGCATCGACAAAAACCGCGGCGTCGCCGGCAAGCGCACAATATAGGCAGAGCGCAAAAATCAATCCGCCTGCAATAATTTTTTTCATACGGCATCCTCCCGTCTTTTACATTGTCGGAATTTCAAAGCAAGTCTTTACTATTATTTCCGTTGCGGGTATTATCGTTTCTATGACTATTAAAACGCGGAATTATTTTTTTCTCGCTCTGATTATCGTCTTTTCGGTATTTCTTTTAGGTGCTTCCGCGATGCTCGGATATTCGATTTACACCGACACGCTTACCCGCCCCGACGTTTTTCCGGCCGAGCGCATAGCGGGTTTTTATACGAAGGGCTATTCGTTTATCGCGACGATCGCCTCTCTTTTTATCTTCGCGCTGTATGCACTGCTTGCCGTCATCTATCTCTATGTCCAATTCGAAAAAACACAGTCAACGGAAGTGATCTTTTTCGCACTGTTTCTCATCGGCTGTTTTGCGGAAACGGTGCGGCTGTGCGTGCCGCTGTTCAATCTGTGGCACGAACTTTCGGCTTTTCTGCTTTTTACAGGAAGGGTCGTCCTCTTCGCGAGAACGCTCGCTCCGACGGCGCTGCTGTTCGACGCGGTCTTCAGCGGAACGAAAGCGCGCCAGCACGTCGAGCGGAACCTCGTCATACTCATCGTGCTTTCCGTCATGGTTTCGATGCTGATGCCGCTCGACACCGCAGTCGTACTCCCGAACTTTTGCATAAAATGGGGCAACGGACAAACGTTCCTCGCGATTCGCGCGCTCATCCTCGCCGCAGCGATTCTTTCGCTCTTCGTCAACGCATGGTCGCTCGGAACGAAGGATGCGTCCCCCTTCGGCTTTGCGTCTCTCGCACTCGGATACGAACTCTCGTGTTATGCAACCTCATACGCGGCGGCAGCTGCGGGCGGCATATTGCTTTTCGGGGGAACGGCGGTATACCTCAAAAGTCTGCACCGAAAATACCTGTGGCAGTAAAATCAGCGCATTAATAATGTTGATAGTCCGCCGATCGCAACGGGGATAACGAGGTTATCGAAATCGCCGAGAGGGATGAGTTCTATCGCCATCGCGGAAAGCGCCAAAGCAAGCGATACGAATCCGTTTTTGCACACGGCAAAGGATGAGCAGAGCACCGCAAAAAAGCACGTGAGGCTTCCCGCGACCGTTTTTCCGTGCGTAAACGGAATGACCGTTCGCCCGAAGAGTTTTCCGCCGAGGCTCGCAAGTCCGTCGCCGAACGCAAGCGCGTAGATACCGATGCGTGCGGCTTCCGGTTTCCACAAAAGCGCTGTGACGATGATACCGAGCACAAGCGTCACGGGGCCGAGCACGAATTTATTTTCATCGCGCTTTCGAGAAGCGACTTCGGTTATGTGCGATACGACGGGAACGGAGACGCCGTACTTTCTGAGCGTTTCGGATGCGATATAGAACACAAGAACAACTGTAAGGCAGGCGATAACCGGCCAATACGCAAAGGTGAGAAAAGAGGGGATAAGCGCGCTGCAGATGTGGATCGATTTTCGGACGAGCTCTTTTTTTATGCTGTTTTTATATTGCGCCTGCAGTATGCCGGCTCTGTTTTCGTCCGCGCTCATTGCGTCAGTTCCTTTTCACCGGTGAGAATCTTCGGAATATCCGTATAGATTGCGGGTTCGTAATCCGGCATCGGATGGCTCATATAGCGCATATTCTGTTCGGCAAGATTGCCGCCCGGAAGGCGTACCATCGTCGCTTCGTTTCGCGTGAGCGCATCCCACGCGCGCATCGACACGGAAAGCTGTACCATCGCGTCGGCATTCATCCTGCTGTTGCCCGTGCGGCGGGCAAGGCGGAAAAGCGTAACGCCGAGATTATTCGCCGCCTTCAGGTAAAGTTCCGTGAGCGCGTCTTCGGCGGCTTTTGTCTGCGTAAACGCAATTCCTTTTTTTGCGAACTCGGCATCGAGATTGCTTACGAGCTGTTTGTAATAACCCTCGGCCGCATAGTTCGCATCGCGAAGCGAAAGCGTATTGCCCATCGCGAGCAGCAAGTGATCGTCTTCCGGCTTTTCGGCTCCCGCTTTGATAAACGAGCCGATCGCGCCGTCCAAATCGTTTTTGGAATACTGAATAAAGCCGACACGGTAATGCAGGGACGCCGTATCGTAGTGCGTGCGGATCGCCGAAAGATAATCGTTATATGCGCCTTCGTAATCCCCGCGGATAAAATAATCGATGTCGCCCGAATCGGCATAGAGTTTTCCGATGTTTTCATTTCCGGCAAAACCGCTGTTTTCCTTTTCGCGTTCGTACAGTGAAATCCCGTCGGTATATTTTTCTTCGGCCGTCAAATACTCTTTCCCCGAAACGTACTGTTCTCCGAGCAGACGGTATGAATCGATCTGCTTGTAGATATCGCGGCGGCGGAGAGTTTGCGACTTTTCTTCGAACAACTTGACCGTGTGTTCGAGCATACGCACCGCTCGCTCCGAATCGTGCATCTGTACAAAATAGCGCGAAAGATTGTAAAATGCGACGGGATTCGACGGGTTTGCATTTACTGCGCGGTCGAGCATATCGCGCACGTCTTCGATCTTCGTGCGAAGGTATTCGTCTTTGGGCGGAAGCGGCCCGTATAATTTATCGAGAAGGTATCCGCTCATCTCCGTCCAATCTTCGGCATCGAGCGATTTCGCTTTCGGGTAAAATCGGTCTTTGAGCTGCAGCACTTCGCGGAGATTGTCGGTACGCACAAAATAGCGCATCATGCGCGCGAGGTATTTATCGGTCTGCCCGTAGAGCTGCACGAGGGATGCGTATTGTTTGCGCGCTTCTTCGAATTTTGCAGAATCTTTTTCGGTCGCCCATTCGAGGTAGATATCGCCGAGCAGGAGTATACCGTCGGCATCGTTTACGTGATAGTCAAGTACGCTTCGCCGCGCGATCTCTTCGGCCTTTTCATAATTTGCCAAATCGTCGCATTCCATGCGCGCATATTCGATGCCCGCTTCCTTATCGTAATTAAAATAATAAAGGATATTGCGGTACATCCGTTCCGCCCGCAAGTATTGCTTTCGTTCGCGGTATGCGCGCGCATATTTGAAAAACCATTTTTTTTGCAGCTGCTTGCCGGCCGCTTCATTGAACAGCATCTCCGATTGAGGATATTCGTCCGCTTGAATGAGCGCGTAGCCCTGTTTATACAGACCGTTCGCGTTCAGCGGACGCCAAATAAAATTGAGCGTAAAAATTATCAATCCGAATACTGCGGCGGCAGAGAGCAAACCGAGTACGATACCCGGAACGATCCTGTTTCGCAGCTGATACTCAAGAGACGCTTTGTACGCATCGTATTCGGCCGCGGTGCGGCGTTCAAAATCGCGCGGAACGGGAATCGCGATGTCGAGCATCTTTTCGAGGCTTGCAGCAACTTGACGCGCGGGCGCTTTGTTGAGAATTTTTTCAACGATTTCAAACTGCGCGTCGTCCGTGAATTCGTTTGCGACGAGCAGATTTTCGACGGCGAGGCGTACGTTGAGCGGATAGAGCGCGAGGTTTGCAAGAAATTTTTCATACTGCGCATCGGTAAGCGTATTTTTCGGCGCCTTTCCGCCTTCGGCGGCTCTGCGAAAATCGGACATGGGGATTTTGATTCGACCGCTTTTATCGGTTTTCACTTCCGCCGTATCGGAAAAACCGGGAATTTCAAAATCGCCGAGATCGCCGGGCAGGCCGAGTTCGAAATCGTTTTTATCCGCTTCGGCTTTTGCCGGCTCTTTGACCGTAAAGTCGAGGCCTTCCATTTCGGATGTATCGAAGTGTTCTATCGGAATGATTTCTTCGCCGCTCTCTTCCGAGGGCACATCGCCGAAACGTCCATCGCCCGATGTCGTTTCGCCTGCCGCCCCCTCTTCTCCGTCTCCCATATCAAAATCGAAATCGAAAGTATCGGGATCAAAGCTTTCCGGCGACGGATGAGGGGCAAACGTATTCGAAGATACTTCTCCGCTTTCTTCGGCCGCATCGCCGCCGAGAGATATTTCACGGGGAACGGAAGCCGCATCGGCTGACGATTCGGAAGATCCGGCAGATGTTTTTTCCTGTTCGGGAATGCCGGCAGCAGGCGAAAGTCCGTCATCATCGACCATAGACGCGAAATCGAAATCGGGAAGTTCAAAACCGTCCTGAGCCGCATCGGCGGAAGAAATCGGACTGCGGTTCGCATCCGCATCAAGCGGAGAAATCGGTTTTTTGTTCGCGTCGGTATCGGAGGAAAGCTGCCCTGCGTTCGTATCTGTATCGGACGCATTCTCCTGCGTTCGGTCCGCCCCCGAGTCGGTCGGTATTTTATCTTCGCCTGATGTATCGGCAATCTTTTGTTCAAAAGACGTTTTACCGAAAGAGGATGCACGATCGACATCGCTTTTTGACGCCGCTTCCGCATCCTGCGCCGCATCTCCGTTTTCGACTTCGGGCATATCCTCCGGCAGTTCGATATTCATATCGATCGTCCGACCGGCGGTATCGAAATCATCTGTCCAATCGGCAACGGACGAGTCGACCGCTGCGGGAGAAGACGCAGGCGTTTTTTGTTTCGGAATTTTTTCGCGCGAAGGGGCGGCGGGCACTTTTGCGGCAGCCGTCTTCACACTGCTTTCAGGCGGCGAAGGCGACGCAAACTCCGGCTCGGGCGGCGGCAATTCATCGAGAGAAGGAAGATCGGGTACGGTATGAGCGTGAACATCGGGAGGAAGCGGGATATCCGGTACTGCAGATGAAAATCCTTCTGCGGGCGGAAGCGAAAACGGATCCTGCGGCACGCTTCGCGTTTCGGATGCGACGCCGCCTCGGTTCAATGAGGATTTGCCGGACAATACATCGGATGCGCTCTCTTCCGGCAGCACATCGCTCGCTTCCTCTTCCTTACCGCCCATATCGCCGAGCAGGTCGTCGAGATTCATATCGGCAATCGACACTCCCTCGTGCTCAGCGTTTTCGATTTTTCGTTCCGCTTCATCGGCAAATTGGGAAAGGTCGGGCATTTTCGCCTCTCCTGCCGACGCGGAAGGAATAACGGGATTGAGCAAATCGGAAAGATCGGGAACGCCGGTTGAAGACGATTCGGCGCTCTCTTTCGGTGCCGCACCCTTTTTGCCCGTTCCGATGATATCGGAAAAATCTTCCGCTTCGGACGAACTCAACGCCGGCATCGTCGACTCGGGGCTCTCCGGTATACCGAGAACGAAATCTTCGGAATCATCGACATCCCGTACCGTTTTCGGAATCGGAATTATAATCGGCTTTTCGCCGCGGGACGCGCGCGCATGTATCTCATTGCCGAGTGCGAGAATATCTGAATTGAATTTCTTTAGCTGGCTTAACCCCGGCATAATCCACCCAATTTATTGTATCGCTAAAACGCCCGTCTTTACAAGTATTTGCCCTGCGTATTCTCTATTAGGTCTGATTTCGAGTTTTCTAAAACTCGAAATTTTCCATCCGTTTCGTTCACCAACTGAATGGCGAGTTTCGAAAGTAAATAAAATGATGCGGAGGCGAGGTTCCGGCTGCGTGCCGTTTCGAGCGTTAGGCTTACGGAAGCGTACCCTAAAAGCTCGACCGCGGCTTAGCGGACGGGTTCTCGCCGAAAGCATATCTTTATTTAGAAATACTTTCGAAACTCGACTTTCGACCTATTATAATAACGGATGATTTTTGCGCGTACATTAGAAAAGTCTCGCTCGGCGTATACAGCTGCTTTTGCCGGTTCGGTAAATCTTCGGCGCCGTTTTGCCGATAATCGTAATATGAAACGCTTTCTTTTTTTGCTCTGCGCGATTCAAGCCCTGCTTTCCGCCGTCTCTGCTGCGGATTATAACGACGAAACCGTTCTCGAAATCCGCGGCGTCGCAGCCCCGTACGAAAAAGACGGTGCGGTCGTTTTTACCGCCGACGCGAAATCGCGCTTTACCGGCATCGCCTTCGATTTTGAAGGATACAAAACGATTCATCCGTTCCGCATACACACGATGCGCGATATGAACGGAAAGGTAAAAGGTTCGGTGCTGTTTTTTATTTTAAATCGCCCCGGTAATGTCCGTTCGGTTTCAT